>NZ_BEWV01000208.1 GCF_002933775.1 Prevotella sp. MGM1 | reverse complement strand
AACCGGCAACCGAACGCACTCCAACAGGCATCCCGTCGCGAAAAAAGCCGCTTTCCGCCGGATGGCGAAAAGCGGCATATAGCATCGAATATAGAGGTGTATATCGTTTTCGTTTTCTATTTCAATGAAAAACGAAACGTTAAATCCGTGATTTTATTATTACAACGGCTAATTGTTTTCCCGGTCCACATACTTGGACGGGGACACACCGAAATACTTGCAGAACACTGTTGAGAAGTGGGCAAGGTTGGAGAAGCCGGTGGCATAAGCGACCTGGGTGATGTTCAGTTTCTGCTCGCGGAGCATGCGGGCAGCCTGCTCGAGCCTTATGTTGCGGATGAACTCGCTCGTGGGAATGCCGGTCATCTCTTTCATCTTGCGGTGCAACTGGGCACGGCTTATGCCCACCTCACGCGTAAGCATGTCTACGTTGAAATCGCTGTCGCCGATATGCTCGTTGACAACTTTCATTATTCGCTCCATCAGCAACTCGTCGTTGCCCTTCACTTCCTTGGTCTCCACCTTGTCTGTCTGCAACTGCAAGCCTGAGAACTTGCCTTTGAGCCTCAACACGTTGTTGATCACATTCTCTATGCTCATGTGCAGCTCTTCCATGTCAAACGGTTTGGCAAGGAAGGCATCGGCACCGCGTTCGAGACCCTCCAGCCTGTTGCCCACGTCAGACTTGGAGGTAAGCATTATAACAGGGATGTGGCTGATGTTGATGTTGGTCTTTATCATACGAAGCATGGTGAAACCGTCCATCTCGGGCATCATGACATCACTAATCACCACATCGTAGGCATTGGTAAGGAGTTCCTTGAGTCCTTCCTTTCCGTTGGTACATACACCGAACTTATAGTAACAACCAAGCTCGGTGCTGATATACCGGCCTATCTCAAAATCATCATCGACCACAAGCACCCTGTACTTAGTCTGCGGACGCGCCTGACGGATGCGCTCGCGGCTTGTATCCTGCTGTACCTCCTCAGAAGAGAAATGAGAGTTTCCGAGAGGTATCCGCACAGTGAATATGCTGCCCTTGACGTCTGTCCTGTTCTCGGCTGATATGGTGCCGTGGTGCATGTCGACTATCATCTTGCACAGGTTCAGACCGATTCCCGTGCCGCTTATGTGCAGCCGGCGCGAGTTGCTTCCCTGGTAGAAACGGTCGAAGATATGCTTCATGCTCTCACTTTTCAGTCCCACGCCTGTATCGGCTACCTGTATCATGGCATGTGTCTTGTCGGAGGTCAGTCTGATCTCTATCGTTCCGTCATCATATGTATACTTGAAAGCGTTGGAAAGCAGATTGGTTATCACCTTGTCAAACTGGTTTCTGTCTATCCACACGTCAAGTGTCTCGTCGAAATGGGTGAACACGAACTTGATGTTGCGCTCCTGCGCACTGTACTCGAACATCTTGTATATGCCGTTGATAAACGGCACCAAGTCCGTCTGCCGGCAGTGCAGATGCATCTGCTGCTTGTCTATCTTGCGCACATCGAGTATCTGGCTCACGAGGTCGAGTATTCGCTTGGCGTTATGCTCTATCGTGGTTATGTCGCGCATAGAGTCGGGGAACGACTCTCCCACCCTGCGCTTCAAGTTTGCCAACGGACTCATTATCAGCGTCAGCGGCGAACGTATGTCGTGGGTGGCGTTGATGAGAAACTTCATCTTCTCTTCATACAGCTGCTCGCGCTTTCTGCGATTGTAGAAATAAATGATGTAGGCGACGAAAGCGATCAACAGGACGATATATATGAAATTGGCCACGGGCGTCTTATACCAAGGCGGACTGACAAGCACCGTTATGGTCTTCGTGCCCGAATAGATCCCGTCTATCATCGCACGTACCTCCACATCATACTTTCCGGGCTGCAAGTGGCTCAGAGTGATGGTGTTGTGCCCCTCACCGTTGTTTTTCCAATCATCGTTGTTCACCCTGTATTCATATATTATGTTACCGGGAGCGACATAGTCGAACAGCGAGAATTCGAGGGAGAACGTATTGTCAAGGTAAGACACGGTGAAATGGTCCGACTCGGCAAGCGGCTCGTCAGTCACCCGGCGGCCGCCCGACTCCGTATTCATGCTGACAGACTTGCCCGCTATGAGGAAGTCGGTAAGGCACACGTCGTTTATCTTGCCGTGGCTCTCATGTATGTCTTCCGGCCTGAATACCGTGAGACCGTCATTGTTTCCGAAATATACCATGTCATCGTCCGTATGCAGACCTACCGAATTGACATACTCCTTCATTGTAAGACCGTTACCGTTCACATGGCCGATGAACTTCTTCTTCCGGGCATTATACTGCCATATTCCCATCGACGTGGAACACCAGATGTCACCGTTGTTAGACTCTACGATATATCCCACTGTCTTGTCTCTCAGCACCTCGCCTCCGGGCATGTCTGTCACTTTGCCAGCACCAGGCCGGTACACGTAAATACCCTGCTCGGTGCCCATAAGGATACGTCCGTCGCGAGTCTCACAAAGTGAATAGCAGGCCACGCCTTCAAGCAATGACGACCAGCCCTGAACACGGAAACTGCCTGTGGCCGGGTCGAAACACGACACTCCCGAGGCCGTACCGAGCCATATATGCCCATTGCGGTCGGGCATCATACACATGACCCAATTGTTGCACAGACTGCCTTTCGGGCCGTTCACCGAACTCTGGACATAGTTTTTCAGTTTGCGCGTTGTGGGATTGTATACACAGAACCCGCGCGAGAAAGTGGATATATATATGTTTTTCCCGTCATCGGTCATATCGTTGAACTTGTTGCACTCGAAAGTAACCCTCAGATCAGACTTGCCCGTCACCGGATCATATACATAGAAGCCGTTATCGGTGCCAAGCCAATACCGGCGCCTGCTGTCACGGAAAATAAACTCGGTGGAAGACGGAGACTGGGGACGGGCCACTATACGGCCGTTGCCGTCGAAACCGAACACGCCGTTGCCCTGCACCGTGCACCACATGATACCGTTATCGCCCTCGCAGATAGAAGTAATCGTGGAGCCGATACTGACTTTCTGGGCAGAAAAGCTCCAATTGCGGAACCTCGGCTGGCGACAAGGGAGCACGAAGAGTCCCTTAGACTGGCAACCGACCCATATATTGCCGTCACGATCCTGGGTGACAGCCCATATCTTGGCTGTGTTGAGGTCGATACCCTCGGTGACACTCTCTATCCGCTCAAACCTGCGACTTCCGTTCGAGAGGCGGAAAAGCCCGTTTCCGCGAGTGCCTATATAGATGTTCCCCGATTTGTCTTTATATACCGTAAGGATGGGTATTCTCTTATCCGACATCACGGACATGTCTATATCAGACACACGGACACTTTTACCCCCCCCTATTGAAAATGACAATATTCCGCGCATACAGACAATAAGCACCTCGCCTTCGTACTCGGTGAAGCCTATGGGAGAACCGAAAGGGGAGACAAACTTGCGTATTTTACCGTTGGTCTCACGCAAGGTAAAGACATTTCCGAAACCGCCTTTCCACACACGGCCGCGGCTGTCCTCATACACACGACTGAAAAAAGCGTCTTCCTCAGGTACGGTATAACGCTTCGACACATCGGCCAGGCTGTCTCCACTCTCCACCAAATGGGCTCCATAGCCGGCCGTGCCTACGAACAGCCTCCCGTCACGAAGACTGCTTATGACATTCACACGGGGCTTCACCCCGTTGGCGAAGCGATAGTGGCGAAACATATTACGGCCGTAATCATAGCGGTCGAGCCCTTTTGCCGTGCCGACCCACAGACTGCCCTCATCGTCACAGAACAACCTGGAAACCGCATTGCAACATAGGGAAGTGGTGTCGCCGGGCTGGTTCAGATATGTGGTGAAACGATAGCCGTCGAACCTGTTCAGTCCATATTCCGTGGCTATCCATATATAACCATACCGGTCCTGGCAGATATCCGTAATCTGGCTGCTTGAAAAACGGTTGGAAGGGATGAACCATCCTGTCTGTCCGGACACAGCTGTGAATGAAACATACAACAAGAGAAATGTTATTATTCGTCTCATGGTCAGTCAATATATTTTACTGTTAAGATATGCTATTTATATTTATGTCTCTTATATCGTTTGGCAAATATACTCATTTTTTGCAATAATATGCAATATATTTGAGACGTAATGAAAAATTTCCCTTTTTTACCTGCTTTTGCGACTCACGTACTTTCATCTTTACCGGATTAGCGACGGCAGACACAAAGACCAATGACACAAAAAACACTAAACGGCTACCTATATTCACATACCGGTAACCGCTCTATTAGTCTTAACAATAAAATACTAACCTATTAAACTAACAAAAACTTAATCTTAAAAGAAATACTAATCTATTAACTTTTCAACAGCAAAAATAGCGATAATGCCGCAAAACCTATATAACACAGGCTTCCGAATGTTTTTTATTTGTATACAACACGGAAAACATTAACGGATGAGCACTTTTCTAAACTTTTTGCTACCATTTGAATGACCGGCGCCAATAATTCTAACGCCTTCCGCCGAGCTGCCGCTCACACGACGGCCGGAAAGGTCGTAGACAGAGGGACGCTCACCGGAATTACCGCCTCCCGCGACATCAGATATACCGGAACCGACTTCTTTCTTGACAGTAATCACAGACGTGCCTGTACCGGTACGTCCCTGGTCGTCGGTAGCCACCACGCGGATGACCCGCTGGCCTTTCGTCACGTTCTTCCAGACATACTCATACGGAGGAGCGGCAAGCTCGGCAAGCAAAGTACTGCCACCGTAAAAACCGACCTTGGCTATATCGCCATACTCGCTCGTCACATCGGCGGCGATACGGAGTTCACGCAACCCGGTGTCGCTCTCGGGGAAATATACGGTAGAGCCGTTGGCAGGCTCGGTTATGGTCACTTTCGGACTGCGGTCTACCAAAGAATAACGGCTGCAGAAATTCCATATCTCCTCGCCTGTCTTCACCACGTCGTTGGAAACCCAATGTCCCTTGCCGGCAAATTCAAGCAGAACGACCTCCACTCCGTTGGTGCCGCCGCTCCATTTGCGGTATGTGGCATGCCCGGCTCCCTTATAGCTCGAAATGACCGACGGAGTGGTATTGCACTTGTTGAACTTTATCCATACGTCAAGAACACCCTGAACCTTATCGAACGTGCACACATCATCGCCCGTACCATGAGTATGGATGATGGGAACAGGACGCGAAGCGGCGGCAGTGGCTCCCCACATAGGATAACCGCTGATAGGGGCAAAAGCCGCAATCTTATCGGCGATGTTGTTCATGCAGTGGTAAGTAAACATGCCACCCATGGAAAAACCCGACAGATATACACGGTCGCGGTCGATATCGTGCAGTTCAGCCATCTTGTCTATAAGCTTCAGAATGAAATCGATGTCGGTCCTGCCGGATATATCCCAGGCCTTATTGATACCATCAGGGAAAACCGTAACGAACTTCTCCTTATCGGCAAGAGCTTCTATAGCCATCTGCCCTTTCTGGTAGTTGGCGTCCTGATTCATTCCATGACAGGAAATAAGCAACGGCCTATTGGCAGGCAGGTTCGACGGAACGTATTTAAGATAGTTGCGTGTTTTTCCGCCAACCTCTATATTGTCGGCATACGCGCCGAGCGATGCCATGCAAACAAGCATCATTAATAATAAATTCTTAAAGTCTCTCATTGAGTGGAAATTTTAACCGATTAATAGAATGTTGTTTTTATAAAACATGTTTAACTGTTTCGCAAACAAAAATACACATTATAACATATACAGGCTATCGCACAAGTTTCCGAAACTTTATTATTTGTATATATAAACGAAAAAAGAAGATCGCATAAGCCCATGATATGAAAGCATCGGGCTTAAGATGAAAGAAAAACACGATACCAAACAAAAAACATGAAACCAGACAAAAAAAGGATGTGAGTGCAAAAGAGCACCCACATCCTTAATCTATCAAAACTCATGCGATAAGCAAAAGCGACCATATCGCATGCAAAACCGCCGTTACTTTATATATATCTTCTTTCCGTTCTTAATATATATGCCTTGGCGCAACGAAGCACCGGAATTCATGCGCCGGCCTTGCATGTCATACAAGGCATCGTCTACCGGCTTCATCTCGCAATCGGACTTTATCTCGTCAACACCGCTTTCCACCCTGTTTATCTTGAAGATGTAGGTGTTTATGCTGCGGGCGGGCAAATCCAACATGACAACCTTGGCCGGCTCGGTCATTTCTATATCAGAGCGCCGGCAAACGGCCTCTTCCGTAGATAGGATCCACTCTCCCGACGTAACCTCATAAGGAAGGTGCACCCGCAATTTATGGGCATTGGCTGTAGTGTCTATAGCCATCACGATGAGAGAGTCGCCCTTGATATAGGCCGAGGTCTGGAATGCACTGTTGGTGCCTACTATTACACTGGCCTTTGTGTCAAGACGGGTTGAACCGGGCAGGTTCTTGGAAAAGTGAGACATAACATATCCCCTACGCAACAGCTTTCCGTAGTCATTGCCAGGCTGTATGGTCTTGTCGCCGCTGCCGACAAATGACCAATGGGCGAGCATATACCAATACACATACGCGCTTCCGCCGGCAAGCAGACACTCGTTGACCTCCTCGGCAAAGAGTATTTCCTCGTGCCATGTGGGCAAGTCTACCGTGCCGTCGGCATCGCCGCGGGGGTTGACGCTGTGCTCGGTCATCCATACTTCCTTGCCCTGAGCCAACGCTTTCTTGGCCGCCTTAGCCATATTGCCAAGCGGCTCATGCCCGTAGATATGGCCGGCGATAATGTCTATATGCTTGGCCGTCTCGGGATCATCGAGCATGATATCCGAATATTCGGGATTGAAACCGAGAGGTTCCGCATTCATCAATCGCACATTATATGTTTTGCGATCAAGACGTGAAGCGTATTTCTTGACAAGGTCATGAAGCTGCTGCGGTGTATACAGACATCCGGAATAGTCTACCCACCAATCAGGCTCATTCTGCAAAGAAACGATATCCACTGCCGCATCGTTCTTTTTCATATACGCAAGGAAAGTATTCAGCCAAGGAAAGAAACTGGAATAGCTCGACGCTTTCAATTCGCCGCGCTGATATCCCTGCGCCTCGCTGTTACCGCCCTGAGGGGTTCCGTTGGTCTTGTACTCCCCAGGAGGAGACCACGGAGTGCCGAATATTATCGCTCCACGGGCTTTCGCCTCTTTCACCACAGGCAGATAACCGTGCCAGTCGTATGGAGTGTCCCAAGGTACGGTGACATTGCCAATAAGATTCGGCGATATTTCCATACGCATGATGTTGAGTCCCACAGGAGAGTCTTCACCATAGAGCAACTTTATGATATTCACATCCTCAATCGGAGCCATAAGCCCCCAGCACGCAGCCGCACCAAAACCGGTCACACGCTGGTGGCGGACACTGTCTACGACAACGGTAATGGTAGCGGCGTCGGCCGACAAAAACGCGACCGACGCCAATACTAATGAAAAGATTATTCGTCTCATCTTAACGGTAAGTACCAATTATTCTTATCCAACAATAATGTATAAAGAGCATCGTCTCTCACGCCTTCACGCTCCGATATAGGACGGGCAAGGTAGCTCATGTCGTTCCGACGCAGCGCGACACGCATGAGGTCATAGAAACGGGAGCCGCCGAAGCAGCCTTCGAGAGCCATCTCGTCGATTATCAAATCCTCGACAAGAGGAATCTGATATGCCACGGTATCTGCATAAGTAGCCAATTGCTGAGACGGCATCGGCAATGTGTAATAAGCATTGGCCTCGCTATTGCCGCAACCGATGGAATGAATTCCCTTTGTTGCTGCTTCCGTAAACACAAGAGGGTCGAAAGCTATGAGGTTTCCGGCCGCCTTTATCTCAACGCTGTCCACATACTCTCCAATGTTATCGGAATTAAGGCCATACTTCAATACGGCAAAGGCCGACTGAGGATAACCGGCACGATTGAGAGCCTCGGCATAGCGCAGATAAACCATAGCCAAACTATATGTGGGAACATAATTGGGTACTATTTTAGAAATCTGCTGACTTTCCGAACCAAATTCCGAATACTTGTCCTGATTTAGCTGCCTTATCGAATAATTGCCGTAAAGGCGTAGATCGCCAACCGCCAACGACGAGAGCAATCCTTCCTTGGGAGCATATATGGTATCGGACTTCGTGTCTGTCTTTTGCAAAACGCAATAAGTCTGATCTGCCGACAGTTTACGTATGCCTTTCGACGGCATCAACTGGAAATAGTTATAATTCTTTTTGGTTGAATTATATATATTCGGCAAATCGCTGACAACTCCCGAATATCTGTCAAGTTCCATGGGAATATAAGAAAGCGGTTCCTCACCATAGCTGTTAACTATATTTTTAAATTCAGTATCAGTCCATGATACAGAAGAGAATTGAGGTACATGCGGATCATCCTTATGACCAAGATAATCATGATACCACTTGGCGGCATCGGCATAACGACCGGTCCAAAGGCACATGTCACCAAGCAAGAGACGAACCGGAATGAAGAACGACTTTGATACGCGACCGCCTATCGAACCGTAATCGGGAAAATCAACATCCACATGAGGAGCTATATCCGATATGAAGAAATTACATATATCGGTAATGGAAACACGAGGCTGCTCCATCGCCTTACGTGCCTCTGCCTCTGTCATAATAGGCTGAAGAACCAAAGGTACATTGCCGTATGCCATTGCAAGTTGCATATATGTCCAGGCACGGAATGTCTTGACAGCGGCAAACTCTTTCTCAAAAACCTTCTTGCCACGACGGGCAAGCAAGGTATCCGCATTGGCAATGAAATAGTTGCAGTTGTTGATTACGGCATAGTAATCCGCCGGAACATTATACGTGTTTTCCTCATCGAAACCGAACGACGACAGACGCTTCAAGTCGGCAGACGCCGCATTGGTGGGACTCACCAGATCGGCACGTACCTCGCCGAGAAGCGAAGTACGGTCGGCTATGACCTGCATCTTGTGAATAATTCCCAATACACTGTAAACGGTATCGGAAGGAGCGTTAATATCGTGGTCTTTGTCAAACTCTACAAGCTCCGAGTCTATGTCCATCATGTCGGCACAAGATACAGAGCCGAATATCACGCACAGAGCGCAAAGTATTTTTGATAAATATTTCATAGTGTCAAATGATTACAGATTGATATTTACACCTAACGAGAACGTACGTCCGGCAGACAGCAGACCACGGTCGATGCCCTGGGTGAGAACACCTCCGGCTATGCCGCAATCGGGGTCGCCACCGAGGTAACGTGTGATAGTGAACAGGTTAGACGCATTTCCCCATATCGTAATGCCTTGCAGATATTCACTCTGCACGGGCAGGTAATAGCTGAGCGTGACAGAAGCCAGTTTCAGATAACTGCCGTCTTCTATCCAACGGTCGCTGAAACGGCTGTTGCCCATCGGGTCTTTATAATTGACACGAGGTATGTCGGTAACCTGTCCCTCGGTTGTCCAACGATTGGCCGTAGCCGTGGTCTGGTTGAGGTACAGGCTTCCACCCTCCAACAACGAGCGCTGGTAGTTGAAAATATCATTGCCCACCGAATAGTTAAACACCGCATTAAGCGTCAGGTTCTTCCATGTAAAGGTGGTGAAGATATTTCCATAGATATCCGGATTGGGGTCACCTATGACACAACGGTCGTTGTCGTCGATAAGTCCATTATTATCAAAATCAACAAAACGCATGTCACCGGCCTCGAAATACGCACGCTCTCCGTTCTTCTTCAATATATATTTTCCGGCAGATGCGGCTTCTTCCGTAGTAGAATAAACCCCGTTTGTCTTCCAACCGTAGAATAGTCCGACCGGGCCACCGACCTGTGTAAGCACGGTTGCGCCATAAATATCGGTCTCAAAAGGCTTGTTGCCGTCAGGCAGTGCCGTAACCTCATTCTTATAGTGACCGACCGACGCACCCACTTCCCACTTGAAATCTTTCAAGTTGAGAGCCTTTACACTCAATGACGCATCAAACCCGGTGTTCTCCAACTTACCGTCGTTGCTCCAACTCTCAGCCAGTCCGCTTGTCCAGGCAAGGCTGTGAAGGGTAAGGAGGTTGGATGTCCAGCTCTTGAACACATTGAAACGCACATTCACACGGTTGTCGAGGAAACTTCCTTCCAGACCGGCCGTAAGCCGTCTTGTTGTCTCCCACTGCAACTCCGTGTTTCCGATATTTCCGATAGAAATACCGTCTGCAGATGAGCCAAGCATGGAATTGGCAATGAAATATGTCTTTGAGGCTGTATAATCAATGTTGTCATTACCTGTCACATCGAAACCGGCATTCAGTTTGAGATAGTCAAGACCTTTTATTCCGGCCAACCACTTTTCATTCGTCATCACCCATGACGCCTCTACACTCGGGAACAATCCCCATGGAACATTAAACAGGTTCAATCCACCGGCATCCTCGCCGAAACGTGAAGATGTCTGAGCGGACAGACCGGCGCTAAGATAATACTTACCCGCAAAATTATAGTCGGCAAGTCCGTACCATGTTATCTCACGTACATTGTTATTGGCTCCGCCGGTACGCTTGAACAGCAACGAATTGCTCATCTGAGGAGTCTTGTCGTTACCGGTGTTGAAACCGCTCTGCTTCGTAAGTTTATAATCCGAGGAAAGGTACCTTACACCTCCGCAAACAGATATTACGTGCGCTCCGTAACGGTTGTTCCAGTTAATACGTGTATCACTTTGTATTCCAGTCTGGCGCGCAGCCATACTTTGAGCTATATTACGAAGCTCCGTTTCATCATTATATTCATCCTTTGTAAAAGGAGGCACACCCTGCATAGGCAGGTAATAATTCTCATTAACATTGGCCAGAGACAACGTGAAATGCTCCATCAAGGAAAGATGCTTGTTTATCTGGAACTTAGGCATGATGGAAAACATTATAAGACGATTACCGAAAGTATTTCTGTTCTTGCCATCTCCGTGTTCAAGAATGCTGAGCGGATTTGCCAATGAATTGTCACCACCGATATAATCATCCGCCTCCGACAAATAATGACTCAGGTTACCTTTTTTGTCATAAGCATAGGGTGACAGGAAAGGAGCCTTGGCCAATCCGAGAAATCCGGGAGCCGTGACAACATTATTAAGCGGATCCACAATGGCTCCGTCATCACGGAGATTACGGTCCACATCGCTATAAAACGCATCAAAACGTACATCAAAGTTGCGGAACACTTCTATATCGCTGTTCAGACGCATGTTGAAACGCTTATAATCGTTGTTCTTCAAGGTGCTGTTGCCTATCGAATAGCCGACAGACAGGTTGTAGCTCGCCACATTATCACCACCCTGCACGTTTATACCGTAGTTCTGCGAGAAGGCATTCTCATAAACAAGATCCGCCCAGTCGGTTTGGTTGTGGTATTGCTTGTAGTAATAATAATTTGGATCGCTGTTAAGGAACTTCATACTACCGACATCACTTACCTGATTGGCCAACAGTTGGGTCGTATAAAGACGATAGCCGTCGGCATCAAGCATCTTAGGCAAACGCGGAGTAAGCTCATAGCTTCCATTGATGGTGACATCGATTTTCGTTGCCATGCTCTTGCTGCGTTTTGTCTTGATGTTGATAACTCCATTGGCGCCTTTCGCTCCGTAAAGTGCCGTACCGTTCTTTATCACGTTCACGCTTTCTATGTCGTTAACATTGATATTGGCAAGAATGTTGTTAAAATAACCGTCATGAAGCATGGTGTTGTCATACTGCATGTCCATTATCACATCATCGATAATAACGAGCGGCTGGGCGTTTATCTGCAAAGAGTTAAGACCGGCGATAGTCATTATATTGCCGAGACCTACATTTCCGCCGCGCGACACGGAACGTACATGCGCTCCAAGTCTCTGCTGGATCAGCGGGTCAAGACTTACTTCTGCCGTGTTGTCGAAGCCTGAGGCCGTGACAGAGACTGTAGCAGTCGTATTCTGAGAGTAACCGGGAGTAAAAGCCGAAACATAAAGACGGCCGTTCGCCTTACCATCGGATATCGCGGTCTGATGATAATTGTAACCGTCCACTTTCATTCCCACAGACGATGTATATACAGGAACTTTCAGCTCATACTGTCCTTTATCGTCTGTCATAGCCGTATAACGGGCATCGCCATAGGCCTCGACGATAACACCGGCTATTGGTTTTCCGGAAGCAGCGTCGGTCACATGACCGCTCACTGTCTTCATGTTCTCCTGCGCTGTCGCCGTGATGCCGGCAAACAGCATTGCTGACATAATATATTTTTTCATCATTCTTCAGATTTAGAGGTTCGTGGTCTGAGATAGATACAGTCAAGATACATCTCGCGGTTGTATTCCGAGTTCTCACGAGGGAGGATTGAACATGTAAGCTGTACGCTTATCTTTATATCCTGCTGGTCAAAGTTACAAGCCGGGAACTCAAAGTTTTCGGCAAGAACCACTGTATCAACCTTTAACGGGTCGGTTTTAAACTGTGTATTACCGCAGTTGAAAGTCTTCTTGTTGCCAAGTTCGTCGACATAGTTTATAGTAGCCTTGAACTTGCACGGACGCAAATCCGGATTTACCTTGTCTGCCACCGATTTCGGCAGGATTACCGCACATACATCGTACTTGGCACTCAACGTATTGTTCACACGGTAAGTCATAGTCCAGTTTGAAGTCGCTTTCAATGCCACGATATCAAGATACGCGCCTTCCGATATACTGTCTGCCGACACTCTACGGGTCGTATAGTTACAATCCTTACTTACTGTTATCAAAGCCTGGTCCTCGCCTTCACTCCTAAGTTCGGTAAAGAATGTCGTTTCAGGAGTAAAAGGCCATTCCGCTGTCTTGTAAAGAATACCGTTGCTGCATTCCACCTCAGTTGCATTACTCAATATTCCACCCTGTTCAAAAGGTTTATAGAACACATGATACTTCGGCTCTAATTTATTGTACTGAACAGATTTAAGAGAATCCGTAACCGATTCCTGGGTAGTCATGGTGAAAATGGCATCATCAAGCAACGCACGGTTTGTCCAATAATGCTGTATCGAGTCGCTCTTCAGCACCTTGCTGTCATAGCGGTAATACTGCTTGGCCATTTCCCACGCTTTGTTCCATCCATCTCTGGTAGGTGCGACCATCCAGTATGTAGAGTCCTCGTCATTGATAAGCCCTATCACCGAGAGCATCTTGTTGCGCTCTATAATAACCGAGTCAACATATACGGGTACACCTTCTACAATTCCGCTCGACACGGATGCATCCGCATCGAAATAGTCTTCATCGTAAACACGAAGGAAATCACCTATGTCGCTGAACTCATCCAAGTCACACACGTTCTCATAAATATTACGTACGAAAGGCAACGGCTGCTCACTTACATGGAGTATTCCGTTCTTGGCGTGCACATTCTTGTCAAGCAAATCTACACCTGAAATACCATTACCCTCCATTTCCACATGCTTTGAATTGAGCAACAGCATCTTGGACTGGGCGGCGGTCACGCTGCAAAGCGAGCGTGACACATGATTCATAACAAATGATTTCTCCACCACCGAGTCACCGCTGTTCGTCTGCGTGAGCCTTATCAACTCGTCTTTATCAAACGTTCCATTTACTGGAGCCACGACAGTGAAAGCCTGTCCGCCGTCAAGCAGCTCGGCATAGCTCACGGGAGTCTTCTTATGCTGTCTGAAAACCTTGGTGTTTTCAAGTACCTCGCAGAAATCCGTAAGTCTGCTGTCAGCCTTCATCTGTTGCCACAAAGTCACATTTCCGGCTCCGGCCGCGTCATCCGTACCTTCATAATGGTCGTCCCAGTCGGTACATCCCACGATAGCCAGCGGACAAGTCGCAAATGCGAGTCCTGCCAGTTGATATACTATATTCTTTATTTTCATAAAAGTCATATTCTTAAATGATGCTTATTATAAATTGTCATTAATGAGTGTCCTCACCTTCCGGACTTCCGTAAATGCTTTTCGGACAAAGCTCGATATAGTCAAACGACCAGTAAGCATTGGGGTCTTTAAGCACCTGACGGAAACGCAGATAATTCGGCTTGTCTGCCTGAAGATATCTCGTAGCCAAAACACGACGCAACGTCCAGCTCAACTCACGCAATGTCTGGTCCGCATCCCACGGGCGATAACAGTCGGGCGATTTCATGTAACCGCGGTTGTGCATAGCCTTATCATTGGCCACATTCTCTTCATCGTCATCCGTATCGGCAATCCAGCCGATAGTAGGATCGGGACCGTATACACGCAGGTCGACCGGAATGCCGCAAGGATCTTCATTGAGATACACCTGTACCACACCACGCTCTGCATTTGCAGTATATCCGAGCCTTATCTCATAAGTTCCGTCCGGAACCGGCGGCAACTTTATAGTCAGGTCAAACACTCCGCTCACACAGACAGCGTTACCTTCGTATGAGTTCCAATAGCCGACATCACTGTGAACACCTACATAAGTACCTTCACGTGCCACCCAATCGGTGATATAACCGTTCTTGAAACCGGTAAGAATATCCTCGCCATAACGGCCACGGCCATTGCAGTTCATAAAGTCGGGGCTGAGAGCGGTAGCGTCTATACGGATGCGGCAGTTGAGCACCTTGTCACGAACCTCGGGGGTATAAGCAAGTATTCTGTCAACATAATGGTATACACCGTTAAGCGCATTCTGGTCTATCGAGCCGGACTCGGAAGGAGAAAGCACCTTCACGCCGCGCACCGTCACATTGTTCTGCAGTCCCTTTCTGTTGATGAACAGACCGGCGGAAGGACCGCAGAAACGCATTATCGTTCCCGGGCACATCGTCTCATAGAACTCTTCCGGATCACTTACCGACGTAAGCCAGCAGTGCTCACGCATCTCACCCGAGCAAACCCAACTGTTATACTGTCCCACACGAGGCAGAAGATGATAGCTTACAAAACGGTTGAGCGGGTTCTTGCGGTGCGTGTAATCATCATCATACAGACCCGCGTCTTCCGGATATGTCTGATCATAAACCGATTTCGCATAACGTATAAGTCCGTTTATATCATTTATCCCGGCTTTCTCGTATACCTCATCCGTCTCCACGAACGCCGTATATTTGAAATAACGCTTCTCCGGCCAGAAAGAACGGGTCATCAACGCCGAACCGCTGGTACAGCGAACCATCACACCCTCATGCACAGAGTCTTCGCCACAGAAATACGTCTCATCGATATACTTTGTCAGGGAGTCCGCCATTCCCGTAAGCTGCAACGCCTGGGAGAAGATGGTAAGAGTGGAGTCTTCCGCTATCTTGTCCGCGAGCAACAGGTTACTTGCCGATATCACATTATCAATACTGTGCACCACACCATTGGTCACAGAATCGTCACGGGTAACCATGCGCGATGTCTTGTTCACATAGTAAACCAAGGCATTGTCGTTCATCACGTCAGAATCGGAAGACAATACAATATAAGCATCGTCCATATTCAACTGGGGCAAAGTTCCCTCACCGATATCGGTTGTGAAGAACGCGCCTTTCTTTATTATGTGCGTACGTACTATCGTGTCGCAAGTCTCTGTCGGTATATTGTCCACCGAGCCATAGCCCGAGCGGGCAAGGAACCTCTGTATACCATCGTTGTTCGGGGCGAAAACGGTAAACTCACCGTAAGTTCCGAGCATCGCGAAGTAAGGAGTACGCTTCAGTATTTTGTTGAACTCACTGAACTGATCGTTGTTCTCTTCAAGGAAACTCGCCGCTGTCAACTTCGTGGATGAATAATAATTCACGGGTATGTCATCATCGTTGCAACTCATAAGAGCGGCGATGAAGCAAAGACATGAGCAAAGAATTATTTTATTTAACTTCATAGTCATAACTGTAATATTTCTGAATATCTTGTTTACTTGGTCAACTCCGAATCTTCTCCGGCCATATAGGCGGGATTCTGCTTCAGCAACGGATTGGCTTTAAGTTCACTCTTGGAATACGGGAAATATATGATGTTCGGATTTGCCAGCTTTATCTTGATGGCATTCACGTTCTCGATATACTTACGCGTGGCAAGGGTTATCAGACGGTCGTTGTTGCCGTCACGGCGTGCGAAACGCACAAGGTCGAACCAGCGCTTTCCCTCATAGAGGAACTCACGGTGACGCTCCGCGAGCAACAACTCTTCCATCGACTCCTTTGAGGAAACATAGTCTTCCATCTTCAATGTATCCGAGCGTGAAGTATTTGTCACGTCGTTTGCACGCTTGTTCACAGTGTTGATGAGAGCGAACGCTTTCTTGTAGCCGTCTTCCGCGCCACGTTCTATTTCCGCCTCCGCCTTCATCAGGATTACATCAGACAAGCGATAGAATATCCAATTGGACACAGTCGGAGTACCTTTCGAAGTCATCAAACCCAAATCTTTCTCAGAAGTTATGTTCTGGTTCTTGAAAGAAACATTCTGGTACACATACTTACTTATAAAGTAACGAGATCCGTCGACTCCTACGCTTGAATAGGCCCGGCAGTCCGTCTTCTTGAATATAGTATGATTGCCTACAGCCACATCCTTGCGAAGGAAATCGGGAGCACTCAGATACCCATTATTGCTATTCGCTCCATCTACATAAAATCTTCCGACCCATGTATTCAACCTGGTGGTATTAGTACGGAAATAAATTTCGAAAATACTCTCAAACGAGTTTCCGCTACCGAATATGCTATTATACGAGTTTCCGCATTGTGTCGTTCCCACCGGCTTGTCAAGTATCATAGGGATGTCGCCGAAAAGAGCTATATCTGTCGGAGCTCCATTACGGATAACCATCTCATCATACTGATTGCGCTTGAAATCGAGCACAAGATCACAATAATGAATACACTTATCATAATCTCCCTTCCAAAGATACATGTCGGCCAGCAGCGCATATATAGCCTGACGCGTGATGCGGCTTGAATTACGGTATGCGTTATTGCTGTCGTCCGCATAGTAACGGCGGACGGCATCGTCTTTCACCTTTTCAAGATCGGCAATACATGTGTCAAGCACCGTCTCAAACGAAGACGCAGGTATTATGTACCTCTGTGCGTCATCTATACTCGGCTCTTTCGAGTATGGAACATCACGGAACGTACGTATAAGATAGAAATAGCACAAAGCCCTTATCGCCGAAGCCTGAGCCATGTCGGATTTCATCTCATCCTCCGTGTAGTTCGGGTCTATCGCCTGTACGCCCGGGGCGTAATGGCACACGGTGTTGCAACGGTTTATCACGTCATATATCGCCGCCCAACTGCAATAAGGGTTCGAAGGAAGGATATTTTCCTTCAGTATCTCATTCACCTCGTTTGGAACGTTTGTACCGAGACGCATATTCTCCGAACGTATCTCACCCCACAGTCCCAGACGGTTGATGCATTCATTTATTTCCAGCGCTTCATAACATCCGTTCACGTTACTCGTGACATCGCTTTTCTCTGTCCAGTAGTTTTCGAGCACCACATCGTTCAGAGGCAGAATATCAAGGAAGTCCGAACAGCTTGTCAGTCCGAATGACGCACCCAATGCTATTATAATGTTATTTATTGTCTTCTTCATATCCTATCATTTAAAATTGTACAGTAAGACCGAATGTGAATGATTTGGCACGCGGTGTCTTGGCATTGTCTGTCACAATGCCGAGATTGCCATATCCCACTTCCGGATCGGCGCCGGAATATTTTGTCAGGCACAACAGATTGTTTGCCGACAGGTATACATTAAGCATGCTCAATCCTATCTTCTTCACGAACTTAGGTTCGAATGAGTAAGACAGCTGAGTATAGTTCAGACGCACGAAAGAACCGTCCTCCACGAAACGATCCGAGCCAAGCCAGTTGTAACCCGCCTGACGGAGCGCACGGGGAACTTCCGTCATATCGCCCTCAACACGCCAGCGCCAGTTCACCGCACGGCTCTGGTTGTTGTTTGTATACATGTTCTCGGCATTCATACGTGCCGCGTTTATAATCTTGTTGCCGAAACGGAAGTTAAACTGGTTGTTCCATGAAAGGCGTCCCCATGACAACTTAAATCCGAAACCTCCGGTAACCTTGGGCAGTGACGAGCCGAGATAAACGATGTCAAGCTCGTTGATCTGTCCGTCATGGTTTATGTCTTCATATATGGCGTCGCCACCCTTAAACTCATACTCTGCGGATGTACCGTAGCAGAAAGTCATCGGCTTTGTCCTGTTGCTCTCGTCAATAAACACTTTTCCGTTAGCGTCACGCACCACGGGAGCGTTGGGGCCGCTCACACCGGGCACTTCCTTCTCCGAATACTCCGAATATTGGTATACACCCTTGTATTTAAATCCGTAGATGCTTCCCAAAGCGCGGTTGAGCTCCACTCGTGAAAGATACGAGCCGTTACTGCGGTTAAACTCATTGTTGAGCGAAGCGAGACAAGTCTCGTCCATTTCGGTTATCTGGTTCTTGTTGTTCGCAAAGGTGATGTTGAAATCCAGTCCGAATTTTCCGGCCTTTACGATACGGTTACCGTTGATGTTGAACTCCCATCCCACGTTCTTCATCTTACCTACGTTCTGATAGGCAAGGGTCGGGAAACCGGAAGAAGTCGGTATACCTCTATTCTGCATCAACAGGTCTGTCACATATTGAGCGTAGATCTCCACGTTACCGGTAAGTTTCTCATTGAAGAAACCGAAGTCTATACCGAGGTTGTATGTCTCCGTCTGCTCCCATTTCAGGTTCTTCAACTGTATGTTCTGCGGATGTATACTACCCTCGTTCATATATCCGGCACCGTTGGCGTACTTACTGAAATATAAGTACTCGGCATTTGGCTGTTTACCCACGATACCCCATCCCGGACGAACAGAGAGCATGGATATCCACGGGAATGTCTTTTCGAACCAAGGCTCCTTGCTGATATTCCAGCGTAAGGACACGGCAGGGAAATTACCCCATCTCTGGTCCGGACCGAACTTCGTGCTTCCGTCACGGCGCACCGAGAAGTCGAAAGCATAGCGTTTCTTGTATGCATAGTGCAGAGAATACGTCAGATATATGCTGCGCCACTGTCCGCTACCCGTGTTCATCTCGGCTATCAACGCCGGAGCGCCCGGGCTTGTGATACTGCCCGACGGCAATCCCCATGTCACAGTATGCTGGGATGTCGAGTTACCATCCGTCAACTGTCCGCGAAGCAACATCATCATCGAGTGGTCCTCGTTGCGGAAATGAGGAGTGAAAGTAAGAGTATGTGTCGTGGTCACTCCGAGGCTCTTTGAAGAGTTGGCCGTCGTGCGGTTGCTCTGCTTCTTGTCCGTGTCGTTCCATCCGCGTGTGTTCAATGACGACGGCATGAACATATCCTCATATTTATTGAATATGTTGAATACCACCTTACCTTCGTATGTGAGTCTCGTCTTGTCGTCGCTCAGTCCGAGCAGGTTGTACTTCAACTTAAACTCAGGCACGATGTTGTAGCTCGTCTCGTCGTTCTCTGCCAGATGGGCTACCGCCACCGGATTCATGTGATCCAACTGGTCGCGCAATGCCGGCGAAATGGTGGGTAGCATGTTGTAGAACTCACCGAGATCATTCCCGTATCTGTCTTGCTCGTATATCGACACGTTCGGCATACGTATATAAGCGGTAGCCAAAAGGTCGGCCGCGTTCTTCTTGTTCTTGGTGTAAGTGAGGGCGATATTGGTCTCAATCGCTATTCGGTCGCTCACATTATAATCAAGATTGACACGCGACGTGAAACGGTCAAGCTGCTGCTTGATGATAGAACCGGTCTCATGGTCATATCCGGCCGCGATACGGAATCTCGCTTTCTCTCCTCCTCCCGTCAGCGCAAGCGAGTGGTTCTGCCGCCATCCGGTCTGCTTCACCGCTTTCAGCCAGTCGGTATTGTTGTTATACATTTCATATTCCGAGAATGACGGATTGTAATTCAATTCCGGAATATCGCTCGTGGCGTCGCTCAATTTCGGATTGAAATACTCTTCTTTCAGCAACATGGTGTACTCGTCACCGTTGAGCATCTCATATCCGTTGGGCTGGTAAGTGCCCGTGAGGCGGAAAGAGTAAGACACTCTCGTGCGACCTCGTATACCGCGCTTCGTCTTTATCTCGATTACGCCGTTGGCGCCCTGCGATCCCCATATTGCGGTCGCGGCCGCGTCTTTGAGCACCGAGATGCTCTCTATATCGTCGGGATTGACGTTGAGAAGTTCAGCGAACTTCTCGTCATTGGCCGACTGGAAGTCAAAGTCGTTAGTGTTTGTCTCCCAGACATTGCCGTCGACAACTATCAGAGGCTCGGCCGAACTGTTGATGGTCGACACACCGCGGAGGCGCATCGATGAGCCGGATCCGAGGTTACCCGAATTCGCCACGATGTCAAGACCGGCAATACGTCCTTGAAGCGCCTCATCGACAGTTGTCATCGACAATCCGTCAAACTCGGACATGTTTATGGTCTGGCGTGATGACGACACCTCGTCCATAGGAATGGACAAGCCCGAGCCTTGCGCCCTGCGGCGTGAAGTCACGGTCACTTCCTTTATCTGCGTGGCATCTGTCATCTTTACCACGAAGCGTGTCTTGTTTATCGGCATTGTGACTGTCTTGTATCCTACGAAAGATACACGCAGACGGTTTTTAGGACTTTTCAGCTTGAACGAGAAGTTACCGCTCATGTCTGTGACGGTAGAAGCCACGATACGGTTCGCCGCGTCTACCTCTACCACATTAGCCATCATCACCGGGCCAAAAGCATCGGTCACGGTTCCGCTGACTATGTCGCCTGCCTTTTGTGCCATGGCTCCCTGACAGAAGCATAGCCCCATACAGGAGTACAACAGTGCTTTTTTTATCTTGGTATCCATAATTAATTTTCAATTGGGTCTTTTATTAATAACAGCGGTCTATTTATCAAATGTACCACGGCTGATGACGTTGTCTCTATTCGGCCGGCCTGCGTCTTGTCTATGTGATCATACTGATACTCGCGTGCCATGCGATTGTAAATACGCTCATCGTCGGTCAGCACCTTGCGTGTATTTCCACCCTCGTCGCGGATGGTGATGCCGTTTTCGTCCAGTTGTGATGTCAGACGATGGAAACGTCCTGTCTCCGGGTTTATCAACGCCGTCTCATAGTCTCCGCTCTCATCGGCGGCACCTATGAACAGCGAATTGTCCTGCAAATGATATTTCACGAAATTGACAATGGCGAGCGAGTCGCGTGTCTTCTCGGCCAACAGTCCGGCATTTTCCAATACTTCCACCTGTTCCCATGTGGGCAGCTTACCTGCCTGCTGCATAGCCTTTATGCTCTCGTTGGTAGGCACGTATACGGTGTAATGATATGTATTGAATGTGGAAATGTTGTCACCGCCGCAAGCATTGCGGTTGAGGTGTATCTGCTCCAACAGGCCTGTACCGTCGAGCAAATCCAGGAACGCAGAATATCTCTCGTCGCTTGCCAGTACATCGCGCACGGTGTGGCGCGTACCCAAGATGGGACCTCCGTCAAGTATATATGTCTTTCCGTTACCGTCTTTGGTCTGATCGTATATGTCGGTCACCACGAGCGGACTGCCTTCATTTATCTGGTAACTGCCCTCTACGGTCATGCTTCCGGCTCCGTTATTGACATTATTCACACGGATTTCAGTGCCTCCCTTGGTACGGTAGTAGGTCTTTCCGTCTTCCACATTACCTATTACAATATGTGTGTTCAGAATGTCGTTCAGCCTGTTCTTCACCTGGTCGGTAGAGGCACGGCCGATAGAGTCGAGCACCTCACCCGTTGTCACGTCATAGTTGAATATTCCGGCCCACACCCTGTCCGTCTCCGGCTTGGTAGGATCGTAATGGAAACGGTAGAGCTGCGTCCTGCTCTTTCCGTAAGAACAAGGATCTATGTATTCCAGCATGGCCTTGTTTGTAGGCAGGAAGAAGCTGTAATAAGAATTAAGCGAGTTGAGATATACGTTATACTGCAACTGGTCGATACCCCAGTTGAGAATATTCATCGTCTCGTTGATAAGGGCCGGAAAACTTACGCTCACATATGCCGTCGGAGAATAGACGCGGTTTGTCAGATATATGGCACCGTTGCATCCGAGCCATACAGAGTCTACCGCCTCGGTCTTCACGCCCATCGGGTCGTTTGCGTCGTTGAGGATATCCTCAAACTTAGACGGCACAGATGATATGAAAGATGTGAGCATGTTGTTGTTGATAAGTTTTGAAACCACGTTGTCGGGCACATTCTCCCACGATCCGTAATAGTCTTTCAGCACACGGCCGGCACCATTGTTCCAATACTCTTCCATCGCCTCGTCGCTCGGCACCATCATCACGGCCATGTCTCTCTCCATGGCCACATTGCCGCCGAGGTCGTTATTTCCCGTATAATAAGCGTTCCACTCCGGGTCAAACTGCAACAGTCCGTTCACCGGAGTATTGTCAGGAGACATGTTCAAAGCAACTCCATTCTGTGACTTCTCCGAGAAGAACCGCTTCTGGAACAGAGAGTCGGTCGTGCCATACATATCATTATAGCGCACATTCATCTCCTCGCCTACCCAATACGGAGCGCAGAAACGCTCCAAGAGCGAGTTAAACTTGCTCACATTGGGCTTACGGGCTATTATCTCTGCCATGTTGGACAACGGTGTCACCACCTCTTCCATCTTATGTATGAATCCGTTGGAACACTTTATATTCGGATTTTCCACCTGCACACCGTTCACGCTGGCATCTCCGGCCTTGCGGTTGGTGGTGTAGTTGTACAGGAAGTTATAGTCTTCATTGGTGATCCGCTTCATTTCGAGCATCTTCTCTACAAAGTGAATCAACGGCACTGTGGAGTTATCACCCATACACACTATCTTGTTCGCTTCCTTGTATCTCTTCCAATAGGGATTGTCAGGCATCTGCTCCGCATTGAGCACCATTACAGAGTCGTAGGGTGTGTTCGACGCAAATCTGCGCATGCACTCGCCTTCGATAGGTCCCTCAACGCTCGACAGGCTGTTCAGCTGCATCGAGTTGTCGATCATGTTGCCGAAAAGCAGCAGTTTTTTCTGCGACTCCGACAAGTCTTTGTAACTCTTCACTCCCCAAGTGTTGTTGGCATAGAAACGCTCGAATGCCGCGTCGTCCGCTACAAACAGGGTCTTCGAACCCGTCTTGCCCAGCACATTGCGATAGGACAAGTCGTCGATAATCCGAACCGTATTGGTATAATTGCCTTGCTCATCGAGCCAACTGTAAATCGAGGAACCCCACCCTGCGGGCGTTTCCTTGTCCAAGTCGTACTCCGAACAAGACGTCGGACCAAGAGCTCCTGCCATAAGCACAACCCCGGCTAACAGCCAATGACGGCTTCTTCTAACGAATTGTTTTTCGGTTTTCATAATTTTTTGGTTTGATTATTTGATTTTGAATATTTTTATTAAAGTTAGTTAACTACATGGTATTCCAATTATGCCTTTTTAAATTTTCACGAACAAAGTTAACAAAAACGCGCTATTATATATTAGCCGTATGTCTACAAGGGTTTTCTAAATGCCCACGGATTTATCATTTTGTTTCATTTGTTTTGCAAAACGTCTCAAAACCCCATAATACACTGTTTTAAAGGAATAAAGAACGTTAAATGATGCAATATTGTATTAGCCGTATTACATTCGCCAAAATCCCACAGACATCAAAAAAAACGTCCTGCACACCACCATGCCAAACAACATCAGGGCATTACACGGGAACAACATGAAAGACTGCCGGGGAGTTTATTTTTACGACTCGAAAACACCATACCGCACAAGGAGAAAGACATGAAATAATATTACAAAAAGGCTCTCGTACTTCAATTATTTTAAAATTAAAGTCCCATGGCCAAAAATACCGCCGTATTTCGTTGTCTAACATAACCACCTGTCAATCAGACGCATACACCAGCCACACCTTGTTTTATGGTAAAACCGTATCTCATCGCTTTCCCGTTTTTCGCCAACGAGTACCTAATTGCCTTTCATTTAGCGTCCCGTTGCGATGCAACGAGTATCCGAACGCAACGCAACAAGATACCAACCACGCCCCAACGGGCATCCCGTCGCAAGAAAAAGGCAAGAATATCTCTTTCCCGCAAAACGACTATCGCGATGTGTATCGCAAAGAGTATAGAGTTGTTTTTCTATTTCACGAAAAACCAAAGTGTTAAATCCGTGACTTTATTATTACAAACACATAAAAAAAGGCCGACGATCATTTATTAACCGCCGGCCGTCAAACATTTTACAAACTTATTTTAACGTAAAGCGCCATCACTTCGTGTAAAGAGCAACTATCGTCTCATACTTCTCCTGCTTGCCGCTCGTCTGCTTAGGCTCCTCGACCTGCCTGCCATACTCGTAGATCTGCTCAAGAGTAAGACGGCCGTCCTCGAAGTCCTTGCCGATGCCGCTGTCGAAGCTGGAGTAGCGCTCCTCCAACATTGAGGGAAGCTCGCTCTCCTCAAGGATTGCGGCCGCGTTCAACAACGCGCGGGCCATGGCGTCCATGCCGCTGATGTGGGCGATGAAGATGTCCTCGGGATCAGTTGAGTTACGGCGAAGCTTGGCGTCGAAGTTGGAGCCGCCATCACCAAGGCCGCCGTTGCGGATTACCTGCATCATGGCCTGGGTCAGCTCGTAGTTGTCGATGGGGAACTGGTCCGTGTCCCAGCCGTTCTGGGCGTCACCGCGGTTGGCGTCCAAGGAACCGAGCATGCCGTTGTCCACCGCGACGGCAAGCTCATGCTCGAATGTGTGGCCGGCAAGGGTCGCGTGATTAACCTCGATGTTGACCTTGAAGTCCTTGTCAAGACCGTTAGCCCTAAGGAAGCCGATAACGGTCTCTGTGTCAACGTCATACTGGTGCTTGGTGGGCTCCATGGGCTTAGGCTCGATAAGGAACGTGCCGGTGAAGCCCTTGGAGCGGGCGTAGTCACGGGCGGCTCTCAGCATACAGGCAAGGTGGTTCTTCTCACGCTGCATCTGGGTGTTCAACAGGCTCATGTAGCCCTCGCGGCCGCCCCAGAAAACGTAGTTGCGGCCGCCAAGCTTGATCGTGGCGTCGATGGCGGTCTTGATCTGGACACCCGCACGCGCCACGACGTCGAAGTCGGGGTTCGTAGCGGCGCCGTTCATGTAGCGCTTGTTGCCGAAAACGTTGGCGGTGCCCCAAAGAAGCTTGATGCCGGTCTGACCCATACGCTCAAGAGCGTAGTCGGTGATCGCAGACATACGAGACTCGTACTCGGAGATCGTAGAGCCCTCGTCGACAAGGTCTACGTCGTGGAAGCAGAAATACTCGATACCGAGCTTGCCCATTATCTCGAAGCCGGCGTCAAGCTTGTCCTTGGCACGCTGCAAGGCATCGTCGGAATTGTCCCACTCGTAGCTGCGGGTCTGACCGCCGAACTGGTCACCGGACGCGCCGCAAAGGGTGTGCCACCAGGCCATCGAGAAACGAAGCCAGTCTTTCATCTTCTTACCCATTACCAACCTCTCGGGATCATAGTAATGGAAAGCCATCACGTTCTTACTCTCGGGACCTTCGAAAGGAATCTTACCGATCGAAGGGAAATACTCTTTTGACATAATATAAATGTTTATTGTTGTTATTGAAATCGTTCGCAAATTTAAAATATCCCGACTGTCTGCATTCACATACGGCCTACATTGCTTTCACATCCGTATCATACCCGCAAAACCATGTTCCGGCATCACAGTCTGACACTTGTTTTCCTGCCGTCATAGCTCACAGTCTTACGGACACCGTCCTGAGTGACCACCGTGAACTTGCGCTTTTGCAGCATGCCGGCATACGCTCCCTTGCGCTTGCCTATGGTAAGCCTTCGAGACGCATTGTTCCATGTCACGGGAATTTCGGTATACGCACCCTTTTCATAATTGTAATTATCAAACTCATCCTCATATATCGTGAACTCACCGTCGGCTCCCGTATATACACGGAGTTCGAGGTTGTCCCACGCTTTCTCTCCGGAATACTGCACATCGGGACCTATCGGCACTATGCCTCCGGCCCTGACGTAAAGCGGAATGATGTCGATGGTTGTCGTCTTGGATATTTCCTTGCCACCCTCATGACGCTCGTTTGTCCAGAAATCATACCAGACGGTGCCGGCAGGAAGATATACCTTGGAATTATGCGGCTTGGTGAAATCGGCCTGCACGTTGCTCTCCACTTTCTTCCCGTCACGGTTCCACCCGTCGGTCTCATTGACATTCACCGCCACCTCAGGAGTATAGTGAGCCTCCAACACCGGTGCCACGAGGATGGAGCGGCCGAACATATACTCGTCGTTCATGTCCCACACATTGCGGTCACCGGCAAAATCCATCACCAAAGCGCGCATGAAGCTGCCTCGGCGGTGGCATACGTCCCACGAAGTGGAATATATATAAGGCAGAAGCGAGTAGCGCAGACGTATGGTCTTCTCGATAGCGTCATACACCGGCTCTCCTTTCTTGCCGAACTGGTATATCTCCCGCGGAGCATCGGCGCCGTGGGAACGCATCATCGGATTGAAAGCGCCAAACTGCAGCCAACGCACATACAGTTCCCGGAACATGGGATTGCTCGTCGCCTTGCCGTCGGCATAGCTCTTGTTGTAATGGCTGCAGAAGAAACCGCCAATATCACTGTTGTAGTTAGGATTGCCGGCGAGCGTGAAGTTAAGGCCGGCTGGAACCTGCTTGCGCAATGTCTCCCACGACGAACTTACATCGCCCGACCATACATTGGCACCGTAGCGCTGCTGTCCGGCAAAGCCGCTGCGGGTGAGTATCATCACACGCTTGTCTGAAGTGACGGCGCGCTGGTGGTCGTACACGCCTCCGACAGTCATCAGCGGATATGCGTTGCGCACCTTGCGGAACGAGCCCATATAGGTCTTGGTGTCGAAGTCTGACGGTTTGAAGTCGAGATGGTCCGGCTCCGTGGAGTCCATCCACCATCCGTCCATACCGTATTTGAAAATACCGTCGTTCAGATATTTCCAATATATGTCTCTGGCCTCCGGATTATAAGCGTCGTACACCCTCACGCCGGAAGGGTAATTCCTGTCCGGGGGCCATGAGTCGACTCCCGACTGGGGCCACGTTCCGAAATTGAAAAGCATGTTCTTGCCGTCAAGTTCACGGTAAGGCCGTGTGGCCGGACCGAACGAAGACCAGATGGATATCATCACACGGCCGTTCATCGCATGGATGTCATCCATCATTTTCTGCGGGTTGCGGAACAGGGGATTCTGGAAATCCATGGCATTCCACAGATAATTGTGCCCCCAGTACTGCCAATCCTGGATGACACAGTCTATCGGCACGTTCAACTCCCGGTATTTTTTCAATACCCCCACTATCTCATCCTGACTCTTATACCGCTCCTTGCTCTGCATGTATCCGTATGCCCACAGAGGTATCATAGGCACGTCGCCCGTCAGGCGGCGCATCTTTGCCACCACGCCATCGGCATCTCCTCCATACATGAAATAATAATCTATGCAGTCGCCGACCTCCGAACGGAAAGCAGTCTCTTTGTCCGTGTCGATGAAATCGGTGGGAGAATAGTTGTCCCAATATATGCCATAACCCTTGACCGACTGTACAAACGGTATGAAATCTTCAACATTCCCCTGCACCATACGCTTGGTCTGGCCGCGCTGCGACATCTTGCCGTTCTGCAGAATACCCAGTCCGTACAGCGGTTCGTCCTTGTCAAGCCCGAACGCCTGTTTCACCGTGAAAGTATTGTTTCCCGCATCGTCGAACTCCTTGAACGACGGCTGTCCCTGCTCGGCGAGCAGACGGCTGCCGTCCGGAGCATAAAAGGTCACGATGCCTGTCTCGGTATTGAAAGCCACTTCCATGGCCGAGGTTCTCAAACGCACATCGCTCCCGTTCTCTTTTATCGACAACCTGACTTTCTCGGGTTCTTCAACAACCGCAAGGCTCTTTTTCTCGAGAACCTTTCCTTGCGGCGACTTCAACACCCTTACCGTGGAAGCGTCGTAGAACTTCAATTCCACATCGGTAGAACCGACAACGGATTTAATCCCGCCATCTGTAAGCTGATATGTCTGCGCGTACACAGCCGAACCACAAAACATCATCGCTATAAAAAACAACTTTTCACCAATCCTCATAGATTAACAGTATTTATAGTTATACTGCAAAAGTAGACATTTAAAAAGACATTTGTCAATCATACTCAATAAAACTTAACCAATGAAACCACGGAATAAATATATGAAACAAAAATAAAAACACAAAAAGACAAATACGCCATATTTGAATGCCCCAAAAATCATTAGGTAATCAACTGAAATGAAACAAACCTTCCCATAGGGCCCTATCATCAACCAATATCCACAGCCCCGACAACAACACAGCGGAAAGTACGGGACATACAATCCGCAAAAGACGGGACATAAAGCCCATCACCATCAATAAATGAATAACAGGCAAGACAACCGCAAGGATACGTAAGCGGCAAAAAAAAGAAATAAAGTCGAGGACAAAAAAACAAGGGCGCTCCCTATCCCGTATACACCGACAAGGATGTAAACGGAAAAGAAGCGCCCTCGATTTACGAAATCACTGCCAAAGGAAGGATACCAAACCGAGACCGGTATTCAAGCCGCAAGACAGGGAACCGAAATACAATTCTAATTATATCGACATATCAAAATAATGAAAAAACACTATTCGCCTATTACCAACTGGAATGGAGACAACGGCAATTCGTTCTTTCCATAAGCGTTCGCGCGTATGGGATTGTTCTTCCATGCGTAACGGACAGACTTCGGGGACTTTAAGGAAGACTTTATTGTTATAGTGCTTCCGTCGGCCACTGCCTCGGCATTATGATACCTGCCGTCGGCACCGGCAAGCTCAAATTCATAAAGAGTTCCCGGCTTAAGTTGCTGATCGAGTGTGAGAACGACATTGCCTTCCTTTACTTCCGAAGATATCACTTCGGGAGACAGCTTTACCTTCGGATTGAAGAGCATCTTCTCGAAACCCAGCGCGGCACGCTGAGCGACCTCGCGCTTGCGGAGCGGATGTATATCCACCGCCTCGCCGAGATCTATAGCCACGGCAAGCTCAGTGTTAGGAACATGCTTCGCGGTGAGACGCTGAGCCTCACGGACCCACGACCATCCGCTGTCTTGCGGCTTATCGCTCGGCTCCATGAAGTTGGCAAGCTGCACCACAACGAACGGCATATCGGAATCGTTCCACAACTGGCGCCAGTTTTCAATAAGCTTGGTCAGCATACTCTCGTATATCTGGCCGTCACCCGTATTCGACTCGCCCTGATACCACACAACGCCAGAAACTGGATAAGGGGCAAGAGGGTAAATCATCGCATTATAAAGCGTAATCGGCAGATAATGGACATTTATCTCACTATTGTGGCATCTGGGCATACGGGCACCCTCACGGACACTCCACTGCTCGGACAAAGGTATCTCGACACCGTCTTCAAAAATGAGCTTATACGGCTTATCCTTTATGAAATGCGGATTTCCGCCCTTGGTAATGAAACGCACCGTCAAAGCGTTGTCGCCCTCACGCAACAGTCCCGCCGGCACATTATAGCGGCGCGGGGGATACTGGTAGCCGGTCTCTCCGACCTTTTGCCCGTTGACATACGTATAGTCCTGGTCGTACAACGTTCCAACCAGAAGACGCGCCGGTTTTCCGGCATGAGCGGCGTCAACCTTTATGTGCTGGCGAACCCAGAACGAGCCCATATAACTGCGCTCGCCGGTAAGATTGTCGTACTGGTTTTTCTTGATCCACTTGCTGTCGTCATAACCGAGAGCCGTGAAGTCTTCGCTCATTCCAGGGTCAGTCTCGTTCATGACCTCGAACCAACGCTGATTGGCCAACTGATTGGCACGCATCTGCGACCTTATCATCTCATCGTTCTGATAAAGCAGCGAACGGCGGTATTCCATAGGGAAATTGTTCTTCATCGTGTCGGCGGATATCCATGACTGGATAGGCGTACCGCCCCAACTGTCGGCTATGATACCCTGCGGCACCTTCGTCTTCTCATACATCTCGCGGGCAAGGAAATAGCCTATCGCAGAAAAATTCCATGCGTTTTCCTTTGTGACGGGTTTCCATGACGTAGGCCGCACATCTCTCTTGGGTCCGTGTATCGCCGTCTCGTTATGCACATGGAACAGACGTATGTCATTATTGGAATAAGAATCAATGTCTGTCGTATACTGTGGATAGACGCGCTCTACCTGCAAATCCATATTAGACTGCCCCGAACAGAGCCACACATCGCCTACAAGCACATCTTTTATCTCAAGGTCATTGACCCGGATTACATAAGGACCGCCTGCTTTCTGCTTGGGCAACCTGACACGCCAGTTACCATCTCCGTCAGCCGAAGTCTCATAAACTTTTTTTCGGAATGTAACCGTGACTTTCTCTCCCTTGTCGGCCTTGCCCCATATTATCACAGGTTTGCCTCGCTGGACCACCATGCCTGACTGGAACAACTGCGGCATGACAACCTTGGCACTCACGCAGAAAGAAAAGCAGAGTGCCGTAACAACTGATAAAATAAACTTTATTTTCATACGCTCGGATATATTTTCTTCTCCACAAAATTATATGTTTTACTTTAATAAAAAGCCCTTTTAAACACAAGAAGATCAGCCCGTGAAACAAATAAGAAAACTTATGTGACGTATGCAATCGGATTAAGTAAAAAAAGACACTATCTTTGTAAGCGGAAAATTTAAAAGACATAACTTACAATGGAAAAACAAATCTCACAAAAAGTATCATTGGGAGAAAAAATAGGCTACTCACTTGGTGATGCATCAGCAAACCTTGTCTTCCAGATGATGATGATTTTCCAGCTGAAATTCTATACGGACGTTTTCGGGCTGGACGGGGCAATAGCAGGAAGCGTATTGCTCATCGCACGCGTAGTGGACGCATTTGTTGATCCCGCAGTGGGAATACTCAGCGACCGCACACAGACAAGATGGGGAAAATACAGGCCTTGGGTGTTATGGACCGCCCTGCCGTTCGCGGTGTTCTACGTATTGGCGTTCTATAATCCCGGAATAGAAGATAAAGGACTCGTGGCTACCTATGCCACCATATCATACATATTATTAATGGCGATGTACTCTTTCAACAACACTCCGTACTCTTCTTTAGGAGGAGTGATGACCGGAGACATCAAGGAACGTACCAGCATAACGTCAATAAGATTTGTGGCGGCCACAATAGCACAGTTCGTTGTGCAAGGACTGACACTGCCTCTTGTCAACAAGTTCGGCAAAGGAGACCTTCAGCACGGATGGCTGTGCACGATCAGCCTGTTTGCCATAATCGCGTTTGTCTTCCTTATCATCGCATTCCTCTCATCCAGAGAGCGAATACAGCCGCCCAAGACACAAAAAGTAAGTATAAAAGATGACATAAAAGGCACGGTTTCCAACATTCCATGGCGTGCGATGTTCGTACTGACGCTTTTCGTGTTCATAACACTGGCCATGTGGGGCTCGGCGATGAGCTTCTATTTCCAATACAACGTAAACCAGCTTTCGTTATATGAATTCCTTGCAGACTTCGGACTGACCGACCCCGGATATGAAAAAACGGGCGTAATGGCAACCGTATTGGGCGCATTCAACCTGATAGCACATGAAGAAGGAGACGCTTTCGCGATAGGCTTCTCGCTTTTCAACATGGTGGGAGCATTGGTACAGTTCATCGGAGTGATTTGCCTGTCGGGCTATCTGGCAAACAAATACGGCAAGAAGAAGACATTTATAGTATGTCTCTCGCTGACCGCCCTGTTCACGGCGATGTTCTATCTACCTCAACCGTCAGACGTAGGGTTTATGTTTGTACTGTGCATATTGAAGTCATTGGCATACGCCCCGACAGTGCCATTGCTCTGGGCGATGATTGGCGACGTGGCCGACCATGTGGAATATGTGAACCACAGACGTGCGACAGGCTTCTGTTTCTCCGGAGTGGTATTCGCGCTTAAAGCAGGATTAGGCATCGGAGGAGCTTTTGCAGGATTGATACTTTCCGCTTTCGGATATGTGTCGGGTAACGCCGCTTCACAATCAGAGACGGCAATGGAAGGCATACGCCTTGTCTCTTCTATCGTACCTGCCGTATTATTCGGTATCGGTGTAGTGGCGTTATTCTTCTACCCGATAACCAAGGAATTCAATGAGAATATGCAAGCCGAACTTTCCGTGAGGCGTAAAAACCAATAAGAAATAATCTTACATTAGAATGAACAAATCAATAGGTATTAATTATGAAAACAGCAAGAATTTTTATCAGTAGTTTAGTAGTTGTAGTATCCTCGTTCGCAGCGTATGCGCAACAAGGAATGAAGGAGACCGTGGGGCAGTACTGCCTCATCGGTTCCTCCCTCAATCAAAGGCAGTCGGACGGGCTTGATGCAGCGGCATCAGCCATTGTCCGCACGCATTTCAATACGGCAGTGGCGGAAAACTGCATGAAAAGCGGGCCGCTTCAGCCAGAGGAAGGACGTTTCGACTTCCGCGCGGCGGATAATTTTGTGGATTATTGCGAACAGAACGGCCTGAAAGCGATTGGCCACTGCCTCGTATGGCACTCACAGGCTCCAGGTTGGTTCTTTAAAGACAAAGACGGACAGCAAGTGACTCGTGAAGAACTCATCAAGAGAATAAAAGCGCATATACATACGGTTGTGGGACGATACAAAGGAAGAATTCACGGATGGGATGTTGTAAACGAAGCCATCGAAGATAATGGAACGTTCCGTAAATCTCCATTCTACAACATAATAGGCGAAGAATTTATCGACATCGCTTTCCAGGCGGCACATGAAGCTGACCCCGACGCTGAACTTTACTACAATGACTATTCGATGTCGCAGAAAGGAAAGCGCGAAACGACATGCAAACTGGTAAAGCATCTCAAGGAAAAAGGACTGAGAATAGACGGTGTAGGCATGCAAAGCCACAACGGACTTGACTATCCAAACGTGGACGAATACGAGAAATCGCTTTTAGCTTTTGCCGACTGCGGAGTGAAAGTAATGATTACGGAGTTGGACTTCAATGTGCTACCAAATCCGAAGGGCTTTGGCGGTGCGGCTGTGGAACAGAACTTCGACTATCAGAAGAAATACAACCCATACACCAACGGACTTCCGAAAGACAAGGCAAAGGAACTGAACGAAAGGATATTTGAATTTTTCAAGATTTATTATCGCCACCGTGATAAGATATCAAGAATAAACCTTTGGGGTATCAGCGATGCAAATTCGTGGCTCAACGGCTGGCCCGTGCCCGGCCGCACCAACTATCCCCTGCTCTTCGACCGTGATTATAAAGCAAAACCTGTAGTAGAAGATATCATAAAACTATATAGCAAATGAAACAGCCAAGATATTTATTTCCGAGTGACTATATGGCCGACCCATCAGCCAATGTGTTCAACGACCGCTTATATATATACCCCAGCCATGACTGGGACAGCGGCGCGGCAGAAGATGACGATGGAGGGCATTTCGAAATGAAAGATTATCATGTACTGTCACTTGATGACGTTGAAAAAGGAGAAGTCACGGACCACGGCCAAATACTATGCGTAGACGATGTGGAATGGGTAGGCCGTCAGATGTGGGACAACGACGTGGCGGAACGTGACGGAAAGTACTACCTGATTTATTCCGCAAAAGACAAGAATGATATATTCCACCTCGGAGTGGCAGTATCAGATGCCCCACACGGCCCGTTCGTTGCTCAACAGGATCCGATCAGGGGGTCATATTCTATCGACCCGTGCGCATTTAAGGATGATGACGGTGAGATATATGTATATTTCGGCGGTCTGTGGGGCGGACAGCTCCAGCGTTACCGCGACAACAAGGCACTTGAAAGCGCACACCTGCCGGAAGGAGACGAGACTGCCCTGCCATCACGTGTAGCACGAATGAGCAAGGATATGCTCCAATTTGCCGAAGAGCCGAAACCGATAATTATCATAGACAAAGACGGTAATCCGCTGAAAGCAAATGACCCGCACCGTTTCTTTGAGGCATCATGGATGCACAAGTACAACGGTAAATACTATTTCTCATACTCAACAGGAGATTCTCATCTGTTGTGCTATGCCATAGGTGACAATCCTTACGGACCGTTCACGTTCCAAGGAGTAATCCTTGAACCCGTTGTCGGCTGGACCACACACCACAGCATCGTGAAATACAAAGGAGAATGGTATCTGTTCTATCATGACTGCGTTCCATCGGGAGATATTACATGGCTGCGTTCTCTAAAAGTACAGAAACTATACTACAATGAAGATGGCACCATTAAACCGGTGATCAACAATTGACGTATATTAAAAGAAGATATCTATGAACAAATATCATATTCTCACGACTGTTGCGACAGTTTTTTTCTCTTTCATGAATTCGGCGGCACAAGAGCTTAATATGCCAATCATACAGACCAAATATACCGCTGATCCCGCCCCAATGGTGCACAATGACACGATATATCTGTACACTACTCATGACGAAAACGACGCGGAAGGATTTCACATGAAAGATTGGCTGCTTTATACTTCCACAGACATGGTGAACTGGCAAGACCGCGGAGCCGTCGCCTCTTTGAAAGATTTCGAGTGGTATAAAGGCAACAACGGAGCATGGGCCGAGCAGGTAATAGAACGTGACGGGAAATGGTATATGTACTGCCCGATACACGGACATGGCATAGGTGTTCTCGTGGCCGATTCTCCTTACGGACCGTTCAAAGACCCGATAGGCAAACCTTTGGTATGGCAGAAAGAACATTGGGACGACATTGACCCTACTGTATTCATTGATGATGACGGCCAGGCATATATGTACTGGGGCAATCCAAACACATACTACGTGAAACTCAACAAAGACATGATTTCATATTCAGGTGAGATTGTCCGGATACCGCACATCAAAGACTATCAGGAAGGGCCGTGGTGCTACAAGCGTAACGGACATTACTATATGGCATTTGCATCCACCTGCTGTCCGGAAGGAATCGGTTATGCCATGAGCAAGTCACCGACCGGCCCATGGGAATATAAAGGCCACATCATGAACCACACAAGCCGCACACGCGGAAACCACCCTGGTATCATCGACTACAAAGGCAAATCATATTGTTTTGGACTGAATTACGATGTGTTCCGTCTCGAAACAGGCCGTCATGCGGAACGCAGATCGGTCTCTGCCGCAGAGATGACGTACAATGCCGATGGAACCATTCAGGAGCTCCCTTACTTCCTCGACTGTAAATTGGAGCAGATAGAGCCGTTCAATCCTTTCAGGAAAGTAGAGGCCGAAACAATGGCATGGGGATACGGTTTGGAAACGGTAACGAAAAACCCATGGGGCAAAGATCGGTGGAATCAACTCGTAACCGGAATAGACGACGGGGAATACATCATGGTGAAAGGAGTGGATTTCGCCAAAGGAGCCTCTGTATTCAAGATAAGCGCATCCTGCCACCTATACGGCGGCACAATAGAGATACGCCTTGACGCCACAGACGGGAAAATGATAGGCAGCGTTAATATAGCAAACACCAAGTCGGAACTGAAGGTATTTGAGACGGATATAAAGAGTGCCACCGGCCTGCATGATCTTTACTTCGTGTTCAAAGGCTCTACCAAACAAAGCAAGAACCTGTTTAATCTCGACTGGTGGGAATTCAAATAACAATGTCCTGAAACTAAAACAAAAGGTATTTGCCCAATAACAAAAGAATATCCTTTTAACAAATTCAATTCAAATGCAGAAAAAAAGTCTGTTGTGCACCATATCATTACTACTGTTCAACCTTACTGTCATGGCAGAGGACGGCAGTAAACTATGGATGCGACACAAACCGTACAATACCGCCAAAGTAACAATTCACTCGAAATCGGCTACCGCCGAGATAGCAAAAAAAGAACTGGAACAATACTATGACGGTAAATCAGTTGCACTGAATATTGACAAATCGCTGCCGACAAACGGAAGTTATGTCATTTCCGGAACGCAGAATGATAAAAAAATCAGCGCCGGAAGCGACATCGGACTACTCTATGGAGCTTACGCATTGCTTCGGAACGATATGACACAAGGAGTAAATCAACCAGCATTCGGGTTACGTATACTCAATCATTGGGACAATCTCGACAGTTCGATAGAACGCGGATATGCGGGACCAAGCATTTTTTGGAACAAAGAAATGCGCCTTGATACAGCACGTATACACGAATATGCAAGGGCAAATGCTTCCATTGGAATAAACGGAACGGTTCTGAACAACGTGAACGCATCTCCAAAAATGCTTTCACGCCCTTATCTATTGAAGGTAAAACAAATCGCTGACATTCTGCGCCCTTACGGCATACGCGTATATCTATCGGTCAACTTCGCATCACCTATGAGACTCGGCGGATTGAGAACAGCTGACCCTTTGAATACCGGAGTACGTCAATGGTGGAAGAAAAAGGCTAAAGAGATATATCGTGAGGTACCTGATTTCGGCGGTTTTCTTGTTAAAGCCAATTCCGAAGGTCAACCCGGCCCCGGAGATTACGGCCGCAGTCACAGCGACGGAGCAAACATGCTCGCCGATGCCGTTGCCCCATTCGGAGGCACTATCATCTGGCGCAGTTTCGTATACGGTGCCAACCATAAAGGTGAAGACAGGGTAAAACAAGCCGTATCGGAGTTCGAATCTTGTGACGGTAAGTTCAGAAAAAATGTTATTTTGCAGTCAAAGAACGGCCCACTCGACTTCCAGCCGCGTGAACCGTACGCACCGATATTCGACAGAATGCAGAAGACCCCGCAGATAGCTGAACTCCAAATCACACAGGAATATCTCGGACAATCCAATCACCTGGTATATCTCGCACCCATGTGGAAAGAGTTTTTCTCTTTCGTCAACCCTAAAAAACTCATTGGCATAGCCGGAGTCGCCAACATTGGAGACGATGCGAATTGGTGCGGCCATCATTTTGCGCAGGCAAACTGGTATGCGTTCGGACGCTTGGCATGGAATCCCGACTTGTCGTCACGCAATATCGCAGAAGAATGGCTCGAACAAACATTCGTCCGCGACGAAGCCATTCTGTCGATGATGCTCCGCTCACGTGAAGCATGTGTTGACTACATGATGCCCCTCGGACTGCACCACATCTTTAAGTTCGACCATCACTACGGACCAGAACCTGACGGTTTTAAGGCCGATTATCCGTTAGAATGGTGCCCTGTGTACTACCATCAGGCAGACTCGGCAGGCGTAGGATTCGACAGAAGCACCAAAGGTACGGGAGCTACAGCGCAGTACCCGACACCGTACTGCACCATATATGACAGTATGACGACATGTCCGGAACGTTATCTGCTATGGTTCCACCATGTACCATGGACCTACCGCACACTGAGCGGACGAACACTATGGGACGAAATGCAGTACAGATATAATCGCGGAGTGAAAGAAGTAGAGGACTTTGCCTCTATATGGCAAGAGTCAAAAAAACTAATAGACCCGCAAAGATGGCAGGAAGTAAACGAAAAACTAAGTATACAGCTTAAAGATGCCAAGGAATGGCGCGACACCTGTCTGGACTATTTCAGCAAGTTCGCGACCAAATAAAGTTTATCACCAAGCTTTATCCACAATGATAATAAATGTGCGTTTAGGAGAAGCATTTCTCCTAAACGCACATTTATTATATCATCATTGAGCAAACCTACTTGCTCAATTCATTTTAAATACTTGCCTTACTTTGAAATCACAACTTCAACAAAGCGTCACGACATTGCTCCATAAGCCATTTCGGTGTGCTCGTGGCCCCACATATACCAACAGTACTTATTCCTTCAAGCCACTCAGGCCTTATCTCTTCCGGCCCCTCTATAAGATGACTGTTTCCGTTTACCCTCAGACATTCGTTGAAAAGCACCTTCCCGTTACTGCTTTTCCTGCCGCAAACAAAAAGAATAAGGTCATGGCGTGTGGCAAAAGTACTTATATTAGGCATTCTGTTGGCCACTTGCCGGCAGATAGTATCAAAACTGCGAAACTCCGCAACGGGCGATATATGGCTCTGTATATACTCTGTTATCTTATGAAACTCATCGAGTGACTTTGTCGTTTGCGAATAAAGGTATATATCACGCATGAAATCAAGACGCTTCACATCATCAAACTGCTCTATCACAATGGCGTGACTCTCCGTCTGTCCTACCAACCCGAGCACTTCCGCATGTCCGTTTTTTCCGAATATAACAATCTGCGGGGCGGCCGCAACCTGCCGTCCGGACGAGGCCTCATGACGCGCTTCACTCCTACTCCGCTCCATCACACCGCCGGTTTCCTCTTCACCGGTTTCCACAAAAGCCTTTGCCTCTCCTGCCTTTTCATACTGTTTCTTTATCCTGCGTTGCAATTGCAGCACCACAGGACAAGTAGCGTCAATGATTTCTATATTGTTTCTTCGAGCCAACTCATACGTCTCCGGCGGTTCTCCATGTGCCCTGAGCAGTACTTTCACATCGTGCAGATTGCGCATCTCATCATGATTGATGGTTATCAGCCCCATCTTTCTCAGGCGCTCACATTCCATGCCGTTATGCACGATATCACCAAGGCAATATAACGTCTTTCCCTCGGCCAACTCCTCTTCGGCTTTGCTGATGGCCGTTGTCACTCCGAAGCAGAACCCGCTGCCGTTGTCTATCTCTATCTGAAGCATAATCAAAATAAGCGTTGAACAATTATTGCTAATCAAAGATTCCTTACCACGGTTAATCAATCATTCATATACCATGGCCACCATTCCTCTTTCACCGTCTCATGGCACACCACAGAACAGATATCTGCCTGAAAGTCATTTTCTCAACACATCGAAATACATGTCAAGCAAGTCTTTCGCGGCGGTAAAACTCGTTTTCTCTCCGTCAAGCACTATACGCTCAGACTCTTTCAAACGCGACCGAACAAGCGGATTGTTGTAGAAATTGTTACGCAGATGCTCATTTATGCTCTCATACATCCAGTATTTGCTTTGTTCGTTACGGCGATAGTCGAAATATCCATTTGCCTTGACAAAATCAATATATTCATACACCATATCCCATATTTCCTTGATGCCGATACCATAAAAACCACTGTAACACAACACCTTCGGTGTCCACCCGCTTTCCGGCATGGGGAAGAAATGCAACGCATTGCGGAAACTCGTGGCCGCAAGTTTGCACTTATCCACGTTCTCTCCGTCGCATTTGTTTATCACAATCCCGTCGCTTATCTCCATTATTCCCCTCTTTATGCCTTGTAACTCATCGCCCGTTCCGGCAAGTTGGATAAGCAAAAAGAAGTCCACCATTGAGTGACAGGCTGTCTCGCTCTGCCCCACTCCCACAGTCTCTACGAATATTTTATCAAATCCGGCAGCCTCACAGAGTATTATTGTCTCACGGGTCTTACGTGCCACACCGCCAAGCGAGCCTGCCGACGGGCTGGGACGGATAAACGATTTGGGGTGCTGGGCGAGTTTTTCCATTCGCGTCTTGTCGCCAAGTATGCTTCCTTTCGAGCGTTCCGAACTGGGGTCTATGGCCAGCACGGCAAGCTTTCCGCCATACGTGTCGAGCACATGGACGCCAAACTCGTCTATACTTGTAGACTTACCCGCGCCCGGCACACCGCTTATTCCCACACGTATCGAATTGCCGCTATGCGGCAGACATTTCTCTATCACTTCCTGGGCCTTTGCCACATGGTCGGGGTTTACGCTTTCAACAAGTGTCACCGCCTGACTGAGCACCGTCACATCGCCGCGTATTATTCCGTCAACCATCTCGGCTACTGAAAGTTCGCGGCGTCGGAAACGGTTGCGCTTCAAGTACGGATTTACTATCGACGGCTGCTCCACGCCTCCATTGACCGTCAGTCCTTTGTATTCTTCGTTATTCTCCGGATGCTCCATAGTTCACAATCAATCATTCATAATCGGTAAATAAATATAATATCTATCTGTCACAACAGAAATACGGACCGCTAATCGTTCTTTATCCTCACCTCTATTGCCACCTTCGGTTTGTCCGGGTCATTGGTAATCATCAGCACACGGGGCTTCGAGCGCAACTTTTTCAGTTCGTCGCGCTGGGCCGTTATTTTCAGTTTGGTTGTCTCTCCCGCTGCTATCTCACGCTTTCCGAGCGTGACTTTCAATCCCGATGTAAACATTTGCAGCGATGTTATCTTCAAAGCAGTGCGCCCGTTATTTGTTATCACTATCTCTTCCGTCTTCTTCGACTTGCCGTCAAAGGCTATATCGAGAGTCTCGGCCGACAGCTTCATCTTCGGTGCATACTGCCGCTGTGCGCCCGTCATACCTGTGAAATCGGGCAAAAGCACTGCCGACACTGTTATCTCATTGTCATTACTGATCTTCTCGCCTATGTTACGAGCCAAGTAAACAGATGTCTGGGTAAGACCGAAATCATGCAGTTTTGCCGAGTTCAGCATCACCTCTATCTTCCCTGAGCGTCCCGGTGCCAACCGTTCCGGGGTCACCACTGCCGAGAGATAGGGCGGCAGGTGCATCATATTCGGCGTAAACACCTTTGTCCCCGCATTCATGATATATATCTCCTGCACCGGGTTATCGCCCTTGTTCACATCGTCAAACTCTATTTCATTACGGTCGGTGAGCAGTTCGCCTATCGCGAAAGGATAAGACGCGGAGTAATCTTTCAGATCTTCCACCACCACTCCTTTCATGTTGAGATATACCGGTTGCTTGCTTCCGTTACTGACTATTCGAACACTCTTGTCGAAGTGTCCGAGTTGGCGGGAATCGTATGTCAGTCTGAGCGTGAACTTGTCTCCCGCCGGAATGTCCTCTGTCGGATATTCCACTTTCGTGCATCCGCAGCCGGCTTTCACTTCCGTTATTTTCAGTTTTCTAATCCCTTTGTTGCGAAGTTCGAACGTTGCGGTCACAGGCTTCTCGTATGCCACCTTTCCACAGTCCACCGTCTTCTTCGCTACCGTCAGTCTCTGCGCCGCCACAGGCATGGCAGCCAACAGCAACAGTTGTGTTATTATCGTTTTCATTTCCATATCCAAATATTACTTACTTCACGTTTACCGTCTGCGATTTCTCCGTTGCACGATACTCCGGCGCATATACGCAAGCTGCGGCACATGTTCCGGTCTCGTATGTACCCGCACGGTCTATGTAGTATACATCCTCTATCACCCATGTTCCTTTCGGAAGCATGTCGATATAATAGTTTGTCGAGTTGTCCTTTGGCGATATATACGCACCGTTCCTGTATCCGCTGAGCCTATTCACCGGCTCCATGCAGGCCGCGCGGCGGTCCGTTATCTGCACGAAGTCAAAGTCGCGGCTTGCCTCTACCGTTATTCTCACCGTCACACGGTCGCCCACGGAAAGTTCCTTCACGGTTTTCTTGCCGTCAGTTCCCGATGGTATTATTTCCCTTTTCACCTTTATCCCGCTTCCGGTGGCGCTCACCTCCGGTGTCTTCTGCATGTACTGTACATATACAGCACCCCATGACGTGCCTTCCGATGTCTTCGTTGCCGTCAGTTCCGTGCCTCTCGGATTTGTGACGGCAGTCTTCACATATCCCAATCCAGCCGTCGCTCCCGGTGTTTCGAGCCTTTTCCCGTCTATGGCAAGCACCGTTTCTGTTCCTGCCGACAGTGCGTTAGTGTTGTCGAAAAGGAAAGCATATACAGCATTGACGCTGTTTATAGGAGTGTCCCATGCCTGCGTGCGCTTCTGCTGCAACAACCAGCGGCGCATCTCACCTATCGTCTTGCCATCGGCCGGGGTCACCGCCTTTATGGCTTCTATTGCCGCCACCTGTGCCGGTATCTTATAGTCGCACCATGAATAGCTTGCCCTCCGTGTGTCGTAATAGCGCCCCGTCTCCTCGTTATATACAGTATATTCTTTCAAACTCCGCACATACTCGCGGCTCTTGGCCGTCTCTCCATGTCTGGCGAGTATTATTGCCGTGAGCGCCTTGGCATATATTGACTGGCTTGCAATGTCCTTTTTCAACAACGCTATCAGATAATCGCATGCCGAGCGTGCGGCGTTCGACGGCTTGCGATCGCTTATCGCCATCGAATAGAGATATTGCAACGGCATCATTCCGGGGAAAGATTGTTCCACTCCATTGCTCTCCGCTTTCTTCATGTCACTTACCAACCTCACAATCTCACCGTCCATATATTTGAACGCCTTGTCCATCATTGCCCCGCAACCGGCCTCATTGCCGGTCATAGCCTTCATCCGGGCATACATTTGTACCGTGGTCACTGTGACATACGGGTTTCCTCTCATTCCCGGACACCAGCCCCACGACCCGTCGGAATTTTGTGTATCGATAAGTTTCCTTACCGTGGAAACAGTGCGGCTTTCTATCTGCGCCCCGTCCAACAAGTCGGCGATTTGCCGTTTCTGCTCATCCTCATTGTCGGCATCGGCCACCCACGGTGTCTCAGCGAGTACAATATCCCTCAATTCACCGTTTTTCTTCATGGCACTCATCATCGATGTCTCACTGCCGCTCTCCATATTCCACCGTGCGATAGCGGCCTTTATCTTAGGACTGCCGCCCATTATGCTTGCGGCCACGGTATTGGCATATACCGCCGCCATGCGATCTATGGCGTTTTCGGCATTCGGCGAGGCTATCACTGGCAGCGCCTGCACCATCATCCATGCCGGATTATCAGTGTATTCGACCGTGAGCTTGGTCTGTCCGTCTTTTACCGGTATCAGTTTCGATATGTCTATCGTCTTCACTCCCGGCCCGTTCTGGGTGAATGGAACAGTGACCGTCACCCGCTCACGATCGGGAAGTACCGGCAGATAGTGCTGCTCGCCGTCGCTGAAATCCTTACCCGACACGGAAATACGGCATATCAACAGGGTGTGTCCTACCGACGGACTGTAACCGAACGTCACGCCTGACGTGCCGCCGGCATCTATCGTCACCTGCTTTGCCTCTTTATATACCGTCTTATCCGTCTCCGGGTCTATCAGCTCCATCCTTGCGGTGCCTTTCACCGTTTCCGTACCCGTGTTGAAGATGCGTGCGGTTATCTGCGATTTGTCGCCCATGCGTACGAAGCGCGGCACGTTTGGCTGAATCATTATTTCCTTTGTCGCCACGGCCTCGCCTTGAATCATTCCGTTCAGCAT
>NZ_BEWV01000207.1 GCF_002933775.1 Prevotella sp. MGM1 | reverse complement strand
GACGCAAATTTAACACTTTTCCTAAAATCCATGCACCGGAATTTCGGCTTGTGCCAAAGAAGCACTCCTTTGACAATTATGGCAAACTCATAAAAAGCACCATGCCGCTGATTATCAGTTGTTCCGCTAAAAAATTAACGGGTAAAGTTAATATAAGAGTATTTTTCAACTAATGAAAATGAGATTTATATAATTCGGGTAAAGTGTAAAAAATGATAAATTAGTGTTTATATTATAATTTGTCGGGTGTTATTATTATGTTCCGATTAATTGTATGGACGGGGACTTCATCAATCAGTGAAGTTCTGTCTACATGTTTTATGATAATGTATATAGTTCTGTTTATATGGTACTATGGCAAATGCCTTGATACTATCTTTGTTGAGTGCGGATGTTGCCAAAGACAATAAAAGTGCTAATGCTGTTAAAAATGAGTTTTCTTGTTTTTATAGGTTTATTATTATTCATTGGACTATTTGTTTGTTCGTTTATTATTTAGAGCGGGTTTCCACGCATTGAAGATTATGTGTTATGTTTTCAGTTTTTTCAGCCTCCGTATAGCGTCAAATGCTTCCGGATATAATTCAATGGCTTTCTCGTAGTTCTTTATAGCCGCTTCTGTCATGTGTTCTCTTTCACACTCTTTGCCAAGCAAGGTATATTCAGCGGCAAGTTTTTTGAGGAATTCATTTTTCCAGATTTGCTCTTCCTTAAGTTTTTTGTTTTCTTCTGCGAGAGTGTGTATAATTCCGAGTTTTTTGCGGATTAGACGTTTTGCGGCAGGTTTCTCGATGTCGTAGCGACTGTGAATTGCTTTGAAGAAGTTGTCGAGGAAAGAGTCGAAGTCTCTATTGTCGAATGCTGTGACGGCATCGTGATATTCTCGGTCGGCCTTGCTTTCGCTCAACGCCCGGTCTATATATCCACGGTTATTGTATTGGCGGGCGAATTGCACGACTTCTGTTCTTACGAATATATCCGACATCTTTATCGGTTCGCGCAGGCTGATTCCGTTGAGTGACGTGCAGCGGCTGAGAGCTACGTATGTCTGTCCTCCGGCAAATACGCCACCAGTGAAGTCTATGTTTACCTTACGGAATGTGAGTCCTTGACTTTTATGCACAGTTATTGCCCAAGCAAGGCGTATAGGGAATTGGGTATATATGCCAAGTTGTTCTTCTTCTATTTTTTTCTCTTTCTCGTTGAACACGTACCTTGTGTTTTCCCATATCTCACGTTCCACGTCATACTCGTTGCCGTCTTCCATAACCACGCAGATAATTTCATTTTCCTCATCTATACCGCTTATTACACCCAGCGAGCCGTTTACCCACCGCTTGTCTTTGTCGTTCTTGATGAATATAACCTGTGCACCAGGTTTCACTTGTAGTTCCATCGGGGTAGGGAGGGATGTCTCGGGAAAGTCACCTTTTATATTGCCATGGAAAACAGATGGACGACCTTTAATGCTAGCCAGTTGGCGGTCGTTAATATAATCTACTGTAGTGCGGCGTGAGGCAAGGGTTATGATAAGGTCAGAGTCTTTTCCGTTAAGTTTGGACCCAAGCCGTGAGTTGAGCGTCTTAAGGTCGTGTACTGTTGTTGAGTTATTTCTGATACGGTCTAGAATACCGATGAAGTCGGCATCAGTCTGTCTGTAAACTTTACGCAGTTCGATACTTATGAGAGGCATCTCATGGAAAATTTTTGCTGCGAAGAAATATGATGACGGGTAGAATGGTTGTAGCAGTCGGCGGTCGTCTTCACGTAATACGGGTTCGAGTTGATATATATCGCCGACGAATAGCATCTGTTTTCCACCAAACGGCTCACGCATGTTTCTACTGTATATCCTTAGCACTTTATCCATGAAGTCGATGATATCCGCTCGCACCATGCTTATTTCATCGATGATGATGAGTTCCACCTCACGAAGTAATTTGCAGTGGGCACCGCTGTATTTCAACGTCTGGCGGATGTTGCGTGGACTGTAACGGCTGTCGTTTGGGAGTAGGGGATGAAACGGAAGACGGAAGAAACTGTGCAGGGTACTCCCTCCGGCGTTGATGGCCGCTATGCCTGTAGGTGCGAGAACTACGTGCTTTTTCTTTGTGTTTTCGGCGACATAGCGAAGAAAAGTTGATTTACCCGTCCCCGCTTTTCCAGTCAGGAAAAGCGAGCGACGGGTATAATTGATTATTTGCATGGCATCATGCCATTCCTTGTTGTCTTGATCGGGTGTTAATGTCATCTCTATTGCATGCAATCAGAAATATACATCGTCATAAGTGACTGTGTTGTTTTTCTTTTTTTCAGTCGCTTCGCCATTAGGCTGAGCATCGGGAGAACCTGAAATGTTATCATTGGTAGTTTCGGATTTCTTTTGTATCGGATTTCCGTTTTCATCAATGAGTATTTCTTCTTCTGCAACTTGAACACTGTCAATATCTGTACTATCCTCTTCTTTTTTGTGATAGTAACTGCTGCATGTATACATGTCATACTTCACCGCTTCATCTTTTGGTTTGGAAAATTTACCGTGATATTCTTTGAAAGCAGGGTCATTAAGTACTGACTCGAAGAAATATCCGCAGATAGGTAAGGCTGTGCGGCTTCCTTGTCCAAGAGCACCGGTACGGAAGTGTATAGAACGGTATTCTCCGCCTACCCATGCACCGGCAACAAGTTTTGGACTGACGCCGACAAACCATGCGTCGGAGTGGTTGTTTGATGTTCCGGTCTTTCCGCCGAATTCAGTGTCGTTATGCTTACCTACATATCTCCAAAGGCTCATGCTGGTTGCTCCCGGCTCCCGCAGTCCGCTTTGCAGGAGTTGCTGCATGAGGAATGCACTTTTGTATGGTATGGCCTGATGCTGTTCGGTGGGGGCGGTGTATACTTCTTTTCCGTTGCGGTCGAGAATTTTTGTCACGAGCACGGGCTCGTGCATTTTTCCATCATTTATTACTGTGGAGTATGCATTCACAAGTTCAAGCAGATTAACATCGCTGGATCCGAGAGACAATGCCGGAGTATTGTCGAGCGGACTTACTATACCCATTGCATGGGCTGTATTCACTATATTGTCTATTCCGACTTCCTGTCCGAGTTTCACGGCTATTGAGTTTATACTCTGTGCAAATGCAGCTTTTAAAGGCATCGAATCATTCGTGAAATATCCGTTTGCGTTTGTCGGTGCCCATGTGACTTCCTTTTTCTTGAACTTATCATATACTTTCATGCTGAAATAAGAATCACGTCGTTTGTCGCATGGGGTAAGACCTTGGTTCATTGCCTCTGTATATACAAATAGTTTGAAAGTCGATCCGGGTTGTCTCATAGCTGTTACTTTATCATATTTCCATGCATCGAAATCTATATCGCCAACCCACGCCTTAACATATCCTGTGGTTGGTTCCATAGCCACAAAACCACAGTGCATGAAGCGGGTCATATAGCGGATAGAGTCCATCGTGCTTATTTCTTTTTCAATTGTTCCGTTCTCATAGTCAAATAGCTTGACTTTATGTGGTTTGTTCAGCCAATAGTTTACAGAATCGGGGTTATTGGGATATTTTTGGACGAGTTGTTTGTATACGGGTAATTTTTGTACTATGCCTTCAATAAAGTTGGGAATTTCAATGTGATGTTCATCCTGCCACGGATTGGTTCTTCCCCAATGATTGTTGAAGTTGCGTTGCACGACCTTCATCTGTTTGCGTGCAGCCTCTTCGGCATACTTCTGCATGCGTGTATCTACTGTGGTATATATTTTCAAACCACTGTTATAAAGGTCATAACCGTTTTCTTTGCACCATTCTTTCAGGTGATTGGCTACAGCCTCGCGAAAATAAGTCGCTTGTCCGTCATAGTTGCTTTCTACACTATAATCAAGTTTTATGGGAATATCTTTCAAAGAGTCGTATTCTTCTTTACTAAGATGTCCGTGGGTGACGAGGTTTTGCAAGACTGTATTACGTCGTTTCAGACTGTTATTCGGGTTTATTTTGGGGTTATAGTATGTTGTGGCTTTCAGCATGCCCACAAGAACAGCTGCCTGTTCGGTGGTTAACTCTGTCGGTGTATTGCCGAAGTATGTCTTGCATGCGGTTTTTATGCCAAAAGCGTTTGAACCGAAATCAACCGTGTTTGCGTACATTGTCAGAATTTCTTTCTTATCGAAAAGCATCTCTATCTTAACTGCCGTAATCCATTCCTTGCTCTTCATTATAAGCATTTTCAAGCCAGGAATGTTTCCTAATAGTCCGGTAGAGTATTGGGTGCGTACTCTGAACATGTTTTTGACAAGTTGCTGAGTGATGGTGGATGCACCACGGGCATCGTGGTGTATGACATAATCTTTTGCCGCAGCGGCCACGCCTTGGAAATCTATCCCGAAGTGTTTATAGTACCTTTCATCTTCCGTGGCGATGAGAGTTTTCCAAAAGACAGGATTTACTTCTTCATATTTTACTGGGGTTCTGTTCTCGCTGAAATACTTGCCTATGAGCACTCCGTCTGCACTATATAGTTCTGATGCCTGGCTTGTAACTGGATTTTTAATCATGTTCATACTCGGAGATTTGCCGAATAACCATAAGAAATTAATGTCTACGGCAACGAGATAAAGTATGAAAACTATAAATAGTGAGATAATTCCCGATATGGTTTTGATATACCAAGGTTTTCCCTTATACAGGCTCTTATACCAGTTGCCGATCAGGGAAATTTTGTTAATGCCGAGTTTACAATAGTAAACAAATGCGTTTTGTTTGTTTTCAGAGTCCATTTTCATATTTTTGAGATATGTAATTCATTATTTCTTCTTTGTCATCTGGGTGCACCCAATATATGTCTTTGTCTTTTTTATACCACGTCAATTGCTTGCGGGCATATCGTCTTGTATTGCTTTTTATGTGTTCAATGGCTTCTTCCAATGTATATATGCCATCTAAAAAATTAAATATCTCTTTGTAACCGACAGAGTTTAACGCATTTAAATTTCTATACTTGTAAAGCTGCCTGACTTCATCAAGTAGTCCTTCCTCCATCATTTTATCCACTCTGTTGTTAATTCTATCATAAAGTTCTTCACGACTCCTGTTAAGAGCAATCTTTATGATATTAAAAGGACGTTTTTGTTTGTTCTTTTTCCGGAAATAAGTATATGGTTTACCTGTTTGATAGCAGATTTCAAGTCCATGTATTACCCTTCGGTGGTTTTTCTTGTCAACCAGATTATAATATTCAGGATCTACGACTCTCAGTTCCTCAAGCATTCTGTCCAGACCTTCATGCTCAAAGCGTTTTTTCAACATTTCGCGAATTTCAGGCTCGATCGTGGGAATATCGTCAATGCCATTGCATACACTGTCAATGTACATCATTGACCCACCGGTCATTAAAGCTATATGGTTATTGTCATTGAACAATTTACTAAGGACTTTCATTACGTCTTGTTCAAACATAGACGCATTATAGTAGTCGTTCAAATTAAGAGCACCCACAAAATAATGGTGAACGTCTTTGAGTTGTTCTTTTGTGGGTGCTGCTGTTCCTATTTTCAGGCCTTTATATATCTGTCTCGAATCAGCATTAATGATAGGTATGCCATATTTTTTAGCAATATCCATACATAATGCGGTTTTTCCTACCGCAGTAGGCCCGGTGATGACAATAAGTGTATCTTTCATTAGCGAATTATACCTCGCTTGGAGTTCTCAATGAAAGAGCATATATATTCAACCTCCTTAACATTGGGATACTTGGCTCTTGCTTCTTGGATACCGTCTTTTATAAGGCCATTGGCATATATTATGCGGTACGTGTCGTGTATTATGTCTATTGTTTCATTGCTAAAACCGCGACGACGCAATCCGACAATATTTATACCACAGTACTTTGTAGGTTCTTTTCCCGCAATAATATATGGAGGAATGTCTTGGCTGAAACGACATCCGCCTTGAATCATTACATAACCGCCGATATGACAGAATTGATGACAAAGTACCGAGGCACTAATTATGGCATTGTCATCCACACAAACTTCTCCGGCGAACTTCGTTGAATTGCCTATGATCAGGCCGTTGCCAATGATGCAATCATGTGCGATGTGCATATTCTCCATAAGTAAATTGCCGGAACCTACGACAGTTTTGCCTTTACTTGCCGTACCGCGACTTATTGTGACATTTTCTCTTACACTGTTGTTATCTCCAATCTCACATAGAGTCTCTTCTCCCTTGAATTTAAGATCTTGGGGTTTTGTACTTATGCTCGCACCGGGAAAAAACTCATTGTCATTCCCTATGCGTGCTCCGGTGTGTACCGTTACACTGTTATAGAACTTATTATTGTTTCCGATGACAGTGTTTTTATCTATATAGCAGAAAGGACCGATTATATTGTTGTCTCCAATTTTTGCTTCCGGACTGATAAAAGCTAATGGACTTATTTGGTTCATACCTTATCGTATTATTTGTTTTTTACTATTTGGGCAGTGAATGTCGCTTCAGAAACAATATGGTCTCCAACGAATACATAACCTTTCATTGAGGATATTCCATGACGAACCGGTGCCAGCAATTCAACTTTAAATAACAAAGTATCGCCGGGTACGACTTTCTGACGGAACTTGACACTATCTATTTTCATGAAATAAGTAGACCATCGCTCCGGCTCCTCAACAGTGTTAAGTACGAGCAGACCGCCACATTGTGCCATCGCTTCCACTTGCAATACCCCTGGCATTACCGGCTCTTGCGGGAAATGTCCTTGGAAGAACGGTTCATTGCTTGTAATGTTTTTTACACCGACAATATTTGTCGCACCCAGGGAAATAACTTTATCTACCAATTGCATCGGGTAGCGGTGGGGAAGAAGTTCGCGTATCCTGTTAACATCCATTACAGGCTCTTCGTTTGGATCGTATATAGGTGCCTGAACTTCATGCTTGCGTATCTCCTTTCTCATTTGGCGGGCAAACTTATTGTTTATGGTATGTCCAGGGCGTGTGGCAATAATGCGTCCTTTTATAGGTTTACCAATAAGAGCCAAATCACCGACAATGTCGAGTAGTTTGTGCCGAGTGCATTCATTTTCCCAAACCAAAGGCTTGTTTTGGATATATCCGAGCTCTTCGGCATCATGGTGTCTTGCTTGAATCATATCGGCCAATTTGTCCAATTGCTCTTGCGATATTTGTTTTTCGTATATTACAATGGCGTTATCCAAATCCCCTCCCTTTATTAGGTTGGCTTTGAGTAAAGGTTCAATATCACGTACAAAAACAAAAGTGCGTGCAGGTGCAATTTCTGTTGTGAAGTTCTCTATCTTGTCAAGAGAGGCGAATTGGCTGTTAATGAATTTAGAGTTAAACGAGCACATTGTCGTAAGACTAAACTCATCATCAGGCAAAATTGTTATACATGAACCGGTTTCTTCATCTTTTACCTCAATCTTTTTGCGTATTATATACCAATCTTTGGGAGCATTTTGCTCTTCTGTCCCGATTTCATTTATTTTTTCTATATATTTGCTTGCACTTCCATCTAAGATTGGAAATTCAGGGCCGTTTACTTGAATTAGACAGTTGTCAATGCCTAATGCATATAAAGCCGCCAGTCCATGTTCTATGGTTGAGACTTTGGCATCTCCTTTTCCGATAACGGTTCCACGCTGTGTATCAATTACATTTTCTGCAATGGCATCTATTATCGGCATTCCTTCCAGGTCGATTCGTTGTATCTTATAGCCGGTGTTTTCCGGTGCAGGGTTAAATGTGATGGTAAGACTTAATCCTGTATGTAATCCTTTTCCACAAAGTGAAAAACTTCCTTTTAGTGTTTTTTGCTTCATCATAAAATAAAATTATTTATTCTTTAATTCTTCAATTTGTTTTTGTAGTTCGTTAATCTGTTTGTAAAGTTCAGGTAACTTGCGGAATATAGCTTGTGATTTAAAATAAGCTTTAGGCTCCATCGGTGGAGTGCCTATAAGTGTTTGATTACCTTTGATATTTCCAGGAACTCCGGATTGTGCACCAAGGAAAGTCTTGTCTCCGATATTGATATGTCCGGCCAATCCCACTTGTCCGCCAAACATGCACCACGAGCCTACTTTTGTACTTCCGGCAATGCCGACTTGAGCGGACATTACGGTATTTTCGCCAATCTCAACATTATGGGCTACTTGGATAAGATTATCCAATTTCACACCTTTATGTATTACGGTACTTCCCATAGTGGAGCGATCGATACATGTATTGGCTCCAATTTCAACATCGTCTTCAATTGTTACAATACCGATTTGCGGTATTTTGTTATATCCGTCAGTGTTGGGGGCAAATCCAAAACCGTCTGCTCCTATTACTGTTCCGGAATGAACGGTAACGTTGTTTCCCAATTTACAATTCTCATAGATTGTTACGTTCGGATATATTTTTGTGTTGTTTCCAATCTTTACATTCTCTCCAATCACTGTGTTGGGATAAATCATGCTGTTATCTCCAATCACTGCGTTATCTCCTATCACGGCAAATGCTCCGATATAGGCATCTTTTCCGATTATTGCGGTAGGGGCGATTGAAGCGAGGGGATTTATCCCCTTTTTTCTTGGTTTGCTTGATTCGTAAAGTTGTAATAATTTAGCAACGCATTCATAAGCATTTTTTACTCTGATGAGAGTTGCCGCTACCGGCTTGTTTAATTCAACATCCTCGTTGATGAGAATTATGCTCGACTCGCTGTCATAAATATATTGTGTATATTTGGGATTCGAAAGAAAAGATATTGCTCCTGCTTTTCCTTCTTCTATTTTCGCAAAGGTGTGAACTGTGGCATTTGCATCTCCTTCAACTTTACCACCGATAAAATCGGCAATTTGTTTTGCTGTAAATTCCATTTGCAGTTAATTTATTTTCTATTAATATGCAAATATAACAAATTTTATTTATATGCGTTGATAACAGAGATAATATTTTCTTATTTTTTTAGAAAGCAGTTGCATATTAAGTATTTCAGAAGCCTTTGAAATATCCTTTGTTGTTCCATCTTTATATAGAATGGTTATCTTGTCATCGTTTGTGTCATACATGTCTTTTTGAATGGTGTTGACGCTTATCATGTAGCTCGTGTCTTTTTCTTCGATGGCAAACTTTTTTGCAATACCGTGTCTTATTTCTGAAATTCGGTTTTCAGATATTGGTTCGTCGTAAACCTCAACCTTGAAAATGTTTCTGTTAATCATGTCACATGATAAAGTCGATAATATCTTGTCGTCATGATTTGCCCATACTTTCAGAGAACTCCAAATATCATTGTCGTCAAGACATTCGTACATCTTTAAGGCTTCATCGTGCTCATAGAACCAAGCACGGTTTACATCATTATTCAGAAAATAGGATAATGCAGGAGTCGCGAATAGTTTGTGGCCTTCATTTACCAGATGTTTAGCTCGTGTTAGTGCGTTGATCAGAACTTTTTCATAAGCTACGGCTGTCTTATGTAGATATACTTGCCAGTACATCAACCGTCGTGATGTGAGATAATTCTCTATGGAATATATTCCTTTTGAGTCGGCAACCAATTGGTCGTCGTGGACATTGAGCATCTTTATTATTCGCGCGCTTCCGATATTACCCTCTGTAACTCCTGTATAGAAAGAATCTCTGCGTAAATAATCAAGTCTATCCATGTCAAGTTGACTGCTTATGAGCTGATGAAGGAACTTCTTGGGGTATTCATCTTTAAAAATTTTCATGGCAAGATTAAGATGACCGCCGAGTTCCTTGTTTATCTGCTCCATCATAAGCAGCGATATTTCTTCATGGGAAATGTCTTTTATGAGTGTGTGTTCAAGTACATGACTGAACGGTCCGTGCCCTATATCATGCATAAGTATGGCCGCTTCGACTGCCTCTGCCTCACTATCAAAAATAAAGTTACCTTTTTGTTGTAGTGAAAGTATAGCTTCACTCATGAGGTGAAAAGCTCCCAATGAATGCAGAAATCGTGTATGTTGTGCGCCTGGATATACAACAGAAGCCAATCCCAACTGGTTTATGCGTGTCAATCGTTGCATAAGCGGATGTTTGACGATGTCAAGCAATAAACCGGTTGGGATTTTTATAAATCCGAAAACCGGATCGTTTATAATTTTAGCTTCATTCATTACATGCTAATTCGGCTTCCATTTCTTTTTGCAGTTCCTTTGCTTTTTGGGCGGCAATTTCTGCAAAATCCTCTCCTGTGGAAGCATATATTATTCCGCGGCTGCTGTTTACAAGAAGCCCGCAATCTTTATTCATACCGTATTTGCAAACTTCTTGCAAACTTCCTCCTTGAGCTCCTACACCTGGGACAAGAAGGAAATGATTGGGGGCAATTTTTCTTATGTCTCTGAACATCTCGCCTTGGGTGGCTCCTACTACGAACATCATATTCTCGTCATTTCCCCAATTTTGGCTTTTTTGAAGTACTTTTTCAAACAGTCTCTGTCCGTTTTTATCTTCCATAAGCTGGAAATCGTGACTGCCTTTGTTGCTTGTAAGTGCTAAAAGTATTACCCACTTGTTTTCATATTTTAAGAAAGGGGTGACACAGTCTTCTCCCATATAAGGGGCGACGGTCAAAGCGTCAATGTCATATTCTTCAAAAAATGTGCGGGCATACATATCCGATGTGTTTCCGATGTCTCCGCGCTTGGCATCTGCGATGATAAAATGTTTGGGATAGTTCTCTTTGAGATATTTTATTGTTTTCTCAAATGAAACCATACCTTTAACGCCGAACGCTTCATAAAAAGCCAAGTTGGGTTTATACGACACACAATATGGTGATGTCGCGTCTATTATTGCTTTATTGAATGCGAATATAGGATCTTCATCTTTTAGCAGATGCGGCGGGATTTTTTTTGTATCGGTATCTAATCCGACACACAGAAAACTTTTCTTTAATCTGATTTGTTCTATTAATTCTTGTCTGTTCATTATTATTTGTCTTTATTTAATAATGGAAAGATTATCGTAACACTTGCCGATTTATTATTACAGCTCGGCTTCTTTCATACGTTCTGCATTTTCTGCTACGGTAAGGGCGTCAATCATAGCTTGTATGTCTCCACCCATGAAGCCTTGCAAGTCGTGGGTGGTAAATCCTATGCGATGATCCGTAACACGTCCTTGCGGGAAATTATATGTTCGAATTTTTGCGCTGCGGTCTCCCGTAGATACAAGTGTTTTGCGTCTGTTGGCAATGTCATCGACATATTTCTGATGTTCCCTGTCGTATATGAATGTGCGCAAACGTGACAAAGCTCTTTCTTTATTCTTTGGTTGGTCTCGTGTTTCTGTACATTCAATAAGTATCTCTTCCGTCTCTCCGGTATTGGGGTTTTTCCAGGGATAACGCAGGCGCACGCCTGATTCTACTTTGTTTACGTTCTGTCCTCCGGCTCCCGAACTTCTGAACGTATCCCATTTGATGTCTCCTTCATTTATGTTTACCTCGAATTTGTCGGCTTCAGGAAGTACGGCCACTGTTGCCGCACTTGTGTGCATGCGTCCTTGTGTCTCGGTTGCCGGTACACGTTGCACGCGGTGTACTCCCGATTCATATTTCAATACTCCATACACGCAATCTCCGCTTACGGCAAAATCAATTTCCTTAAATCCTCCTACAGCTCCTTCGCTTGCACTGGTTATCGATAGGCTCCAGCCTTTGGAGTCGCAATACTTTTTATACATTTGGAACAGGTCGCCGGCAAACAGGGCGGCTTCGTCTCCGCCGGTTCCGGCTCTTATTTCCATTTGTACATTCTTTGCGTCTTCCGGGTCTTTGGGGATGAGTGCAAACTTAATCTCTTCTTCAATCTTAGGCATCAGTTTTTCGTTAATGGCCAGTTCCTCGCGGGCCATCTCTTTCATTTCAGGATCATTTTCATTCGAAAGAATATCTTTTGCTTCCGTAATACCGTTGATGCAGTTAATATAACGTTTGCGGGCATCCATAATGTCGCCGAGGTCCTTGTATTCGCGGGTTAGTTTTACGTAACGTTCCTGATCTGCGATTACGCTTGGGTCTGTAATCAACGTCCCTACTTCCTCATAACGGCTCACAAGACCGTCAAGTTTTTCGAGTATATTGTTGTTGTCTATCATTAATTGTCTGTTGTTTCTTTTTTTCAAGCAATGCCGGATTTTCTCGAAAAAACTTTATTGTTTTCTCAAATTCCTGGGTTTCGTATTTCTTTTAATACTCAAACACTCCGTATTCAGATTTTATTGTCAGGCTTTTCTTTCCTTCTTCTACACGTCCGACTATCTGAGCGTCAATATTGAAACTTTTGCTTATTTCAATTATAGAGTCGGCAAGTTCCGGGTTTACGTATATTTCCATGCGGTGCCCCATGTTGAACACCTTGTACATTTCTTTCCAGTCGGTACCGCTCTCTTCGCTGATGATTTTGAAAAGTGGGGGGACAGGGAACATATTGTCTTTTATCACCTTGCAGTTGTCTCCGACGAAATGTAGCACTTTGGTCTGTGCGCCGCCGGTACAATGCACCATTCCGTGTATGTCTTTTCGGTGAGCATCCAGGATTTTCTTTATCACAGGAGCATAAGTACGGGTGGGGGAGAGTACAAGTTTACCGGCATTGACATCCGTACCATCCACAGCCTGCTCCAAACTGTAGTTTCCGCTATATACAAGTTCATCAGGGACTGCATGGTCATAGCTTTCCGGATATTTCTCGGCAAGGTATTTGGAGAACACATCGTGACGTGCGCTTGTAAGCCCGTTGCTTCCCATTCCTCCGTTGTATTGCTGCTCATAAGACGCCTTGCCTGACGAAGAAAGACCAACGATGATGTCTCCCGGTTTGATGTTGGCATTGTCGATAACATCACTTCTTTTCATTCGGCATGTCACGGTAGAGTCAACGATAATCGTACGCACAAGGTCTCCCACATCGGCTGTCTCGCCGCCGGTGGCGTATATGCCTATTCCCATTTCACGCATTTGCGCAAGAAGTTCGTCGGTACCGTTTATTATAGCCGATATTACTTCGCCCGGAACAAGCATTTTATTACGTCCGATCGTGCTTGAAACAAGGATATTGTCCACCGCTCCTACGCAAAGCAAATCATCTGTGTTCATTATCAATGCGTCTTGCGCTATTCCTTTCCATACGCTTAAATCACCTGTCTCTTTCCAATACATGTATGCCAGAGCCGATTTGGTGCCTGCCCCGTCTGCGTGCATGATATTACAATACTCGGGGTCTCCGCCCAAAATGTCGGGGATTATCTTGCAGAATGCCTGCGGAAAGATTCCTTTGTCAATATTCTTAATGGCATTATGCACATCTTCTTTGGCTGCGCTTACACCGCGCATCATATATCGGTTATTCTTGTCCATAAATATTTTTGATATTAATAGTGTTTATTTCGGTGCTTTCAATCTTTGTTGTTCCAAAACTCCCAACTTGCGAATGCTTGTAACAACAGCATCTCAAGTCCGTTTTTAACATTGGCGCCATATTCTATGCCATTTTTCATGAATAGCGTCTCGTCCGGATTGTATATAAGATCGTAGAGAATCGTGTGATTATCCATTGCCTCGTATGGCAGTTGCGGACACTCGTCGGAGTGTGGATACATCCCGCACGGCGTGCAGTTCACAATCACGTTGTATTCTTTTATCACTTCCGGTGTCACATCTGTATACTGTATAGTTCCGGGACGTTTGTATCTGCTGACGAAGACAGTTTCGAGACCTAAAGATTTGAGGCCGTAATCGATGGCTTTCGATGCGCCTCCTGTGCCGAGAATCAATGCTTTCTTGTGATATTTTTCTAACATAGGCTCAATGCTTTGTGTAAATCCTATCACATCGGAATTATATCCTTTCAGCGTTACCTTATTGTTTTCATGTATCACCCTAATCACATTTACGGCTCCGATGGCTCTTGCTTCGGGACTCAGTGCGTCAAGATACGATATTACTTTTTCCTTATATGGAATAGTGACATTAAGTCCCCGCAGGTTTGGGGTTGAATCGATAATTTCCATCAGCGATTCTATTGACTGAATTTCAAAGTTCTCGTATCGGGCGTTTATTCCCTCGTCTTCAAATTTTTGGTTGAAGTAGCTTATCGAGAACGAATGTAGAAGCGGGTAGCCGATTAAACCGTATATGTCCATAGGGGTGTGTTTGTTTTATTTTGTTGCGAAATATAAGGTGCAGATGCCGAATGTGAGACGTTTGAAACCTGGGGCTCTGAAGCCGGCATTCTTCAATATTTCAATCATTTTCTCCCCTTGCGGGAAAGCCTCTATCGTTTTTATCAGATAGTTGTAAGCGGCCGGATCTTTTGAAATCATGTGTCCGTATGCCGGTAGAAATGTGTGAGAATAAATTCTGAACAACTGTTTCATCGGGAATCTGACAGGTGATGTCAGTTCTATGATGGACAGATGACCGCCCTTTTTCATTACTCTGTGCATCTCTTTTAATCCAAGGTCAAGGTTTTCAAAGTTCCGGATGCCGAAAGCCGCTGTCACCGCATCGAATGAATTGTCACCGAATGAAAGGCTCATGCAGTCTTCTTTCGAGAAAGAGATAATATCCGACAGGTTTTTACGAGCTGCTTTCCTGCGTCCGATTTCCATCATGCCGTTGCTTATGTCGACTCCCGTTATCTTGCATTGGGGAAGGCTTTCTGCTTGCATTATTGCAAAATCACCGGTCCCTGTGGCTATGTCGAGTATTGATTTGGGGGCATATCGTGCAAGTTGGCTTATGGCTTTTCGTCGCCAATACCTGTCGATGTTCCACGACAGGCGGTGGTTTAGAGTGTCATAGGTAGAGGCGATGTTGTCAAACATCAACTCTACCTGTTCCCCTTTGTCGGCCGATTGTCCGTATGGTTTTATCTCTTCCTGCTTGTACATTTATCTGCCGGCAAGATATTCGTTTACGTTCTTTTCTATTCGTGCCGCAATGTCATCGCTGTCCGCAGCCTTTGCGAATTTCTCTCCAGTGATATGTTCAAACAGTTCGATATAGCGGTCGCTCACGCTTTCGGCGTACTCGTCCGTTATTTCCGGCATTGTCTGTCCCGGTTCGTTCATGAAGTTATGCTCTATGAGCCATTGGCGTACAAATTCCTTTGACAGTTGCTTCTGTGGCTCGCCTTTGTCAAATTTCTCCTCATATCCGTCTGCATAGAAATAGCGGCTCGAATCCGGAGTGTGTATTTCATCTATGAGATAGACTTTTCCGTCTCGTTTGCCAAACTCATACTTTGTGTCTACGAGTATAAGCCCTTGTTTGTCAGCTATATCTTGGCCTCTCTTAAAGAGTTTTCTTGTGTAGTCTTCCATTACGGCATAGTCTTCCGCGCTTACTATGCCTTGCTTTATTATCTCGTCTTTCGATATGTTCATGTCATGTCCTTCGTCGGCTTTTGTCGTCGGGGTGATGATCGGCTCTGGGAAGCGTTGGTTCTCTCTCATGCCATCAGGCAGTTTCACGCCGCAAATCTCTCTGCATCCCTTTTGATAGTCGCGCCATGCCGACCCGGTAAGGATAGAACGGATAATCATTTCAACTCTGAAACCTTCGCATTTCAGACCCACTGTTACCATTGGGTCGGGGGTGGCGAGTTTCCAGTTTGGACAAATGTCGCTGGTGGCATCGAGGAATTTTGCGGCAATCTGGTTCAGCACCTGACCTTTGAACGGAATGCCTTTGGGAAGAATGACGTCGAATGCTGAAATTCTGTCTGTGGCAACCATGACCATCAGGTCGTTGTTAATGTCATACACGTCGCGTACTTTTCCGTGATACACGCTTGTCTGTCCCTGAAAATTGAAATCAGTTCTTGTTAATGCTTTCATCGTTATTCTGTTGTTTTGATATTTTTGTTTTGTCGAATGCCTCGTATGCGTTTACAATCCGTGTCACGAGCTTGTGGCGCACTATATCTTTTTGATTGAGATTTATAATGCTTATTCCTTCAATGCCGTTCAGTATTCTCAAAGCTTCCACAAGTCCGCTCTTCTGTTCTCTCGGAAGGTCAACTTGGGTCATGTCTCCCGTGACGATCATTTTTGTGTTCCATCCCATTCGCGTGATAAACATTCTTATCTGTGCGGGAGTGGTGTTTTGAGCCTCGTCCAAAATCACCACTGCATCGCTCAGTGTGCGTCCGCGCATGAATGCCAGTGGAGCAATCTGTATGATGTGTTTTTCCATCATGTCTTGCAGTTTCGCTGCCGGTATCATATCTTCGAGAGCATCGTAGAGCGGTTGCAGGTACGGGTCTATTTTATCTTTCATGTCGCCTGGCAGGAAACCCAGTTTCTCGCCGGCTTCCACCGCAGGGCGACTCAAGATTATCTTTTTTATTGTTTTTTCTTTAAGTGCTTTTACCGCAAGTGCTATACTGAGGTAGGTTTTTCCTGTTCCTGCCGGGCCTACGGCGAATACCATATCATTGGCGTGGTATGCTTCTATTAGTTTTTGTTGGTTTTCGCCACGGGCCTTTATCGGTTTGCCGGATATGTTGTATACGATGACTCCTTCGGGAAACTCATCATTGGGGCGTTCACCGTTGACGATTTTTATAATGTCTTCTTCATTCAGAGTGTTGAATTTAAGCACGTGTCTGCGCATTTTCTCGGTGCTTTCCTCGAATGCGCACATTTGTTCCTCGTCTCCGAGCACGCGCATGACATTGTCGCGCGCCACTATTCTCAGTTTGGGATATAACGCTTTTATCATTTGCAGATGAGCGTTGTTGACTCCGTAGAACGTTACGGGGTCTATGTCTTCAAGTACGATATGCTTCTCTATCAATTTCTTATGATTTTGAATTTTGTTGCAAAATTAGCGAAAAACGTTGTAATATACGAATAAAATCTGCAAAAAACATTGTTTATACTACATGTCTTTTCTGTATTAAAATATTGTTTATATGTTCTTTCGGTTTTGTTGGGTTTCGAATGCCGGGGCGGCCATCGGTCAGTTAATCCGAACGGGATATATCCGTATAGTATTGCGGATGTCCGTAAGAAAAGCCTTGACATGGTAATTATCTTGAAAGGTAAGTGATATGCGGCATCATGAAAATGACTCTTTACGATGTTATTTTCATTTATGTTCGTAAACTTAATGGTTGTCCGGTAAGGCATTATTGGGATAAAAAGTGTATCTTTGCATTGAAATTTGTTTTTCGAACATGAGGAAAATATTCAATACGAAGATAACCAAACAGAGATATTTGCAAGGCTTTTTTGCCATCGTTATTCTTTTGGCTGTTATACGCTGTGTTTTTCCGGGAGTGGCGAAGCCGTTGGACGGTAACGGGACGGAAATAGTTTCCGGGGCGGTTTTGGACGAGGGAAAAGCCGGAATACAGGTGTCAGAAAGAGTCGGCGCTCGCTTTTTCAATGCCGACGGCACTCCGGTAAAGCATCGCATATACAGTGTAAGTTCATTTCAGAAGGCGTTTCCGGATAATAATGACGTACAGCTGGAAGCGGCAAACTCTCACGGTGTGTCGCCGGTGAAAGATCGTGACGAGGCTGAGCATAGGAAGAAAGATCTTGTATATGTGGGTAGTAATCCTTATTATCATGTGGACAGACTCAACAGCAGTATTCCGTATCTTGTACCTCGTGCGGCCGTGCTGCTTCAGGATATAGGCCGTGCTTTTTTCGACAGTCTGCAAATAAAAGGCATACCGCTTCATAAAATTATTGTGACGAGTGTTCTCCGCACTCGTGACGATGTGCAAAGACTGCGCAACCGCAACGGAAACGCCACGGAAAACAGTTGTCATCTTTATGGTACAACATTCGATATATGTTATAACAGATATAAGACGGTGGAAGACCCTGACGGGCCGGAGCGTCGCCGTGTACGCAACGATACGTTAAAATGGGTATTGAGCGAGGTGCTGCGAGATTTCAGGGAACAAGACAGGTGTTATATAAAATATGAGCTGAAGCAAGGATGTTTTCACATGACTGTGAATTGATTTTTACTATTTTTCAATTCTGATAGTATTATGTCTATCTGTTTTGCGGTTGCATACAACTTTATGTTGTAATAATAAAGTCATGGAATTAACATTTCGTTTTTTTCTCATTCCAGATTGATTAAGGCGATATTGATTTCGATATACAATACTATAAGTTATTCATCACGGAAAGGTGGTTTGGGCTTTGTCTTGCAACGGGACGCTCGTTAGAGTGCGTTTGGCAGGTAATTGCGATGCGTTTAGCGTCTCGTTGTAATGCAACGGATTGCTGAATGTAGGCCAACGGGATGCTAAACGCAATGCAATAAGGTCTTTATCATTAATAGTCGTGAAGTGGAATTTTGCTATTTAGTTGATAGCCAAGCGATTATGTAAATTGCTTAAAACTTGCGTATTTACGACTCCTGTTTTTTCTTATTAAAAATAAACGAGTTTTGAAAGTCTTTTTGTCTTATTATTTCATAACCGCAATTAATGAATGTATCGTATTTAAAAAAGATGTGATAAGTTGAATAAAAATATATTATAGACATAGAGACACGGAGATATGGAGAGTTACCGTATTAAACGATATTTTCTTCATAATCTCCGTGTCCCTGCAGTTGTTTTTTTTCAGGCCGGGCTTTCTGTATACATTGTTTTATGTGTAGTGTCCGGTCTTTATCTGTCAATTATAGGAACGCTACAGTGAGTCCGGCCATTACTATACTTACCATGGACATGAGTTTGATAAGAATATTGAGTGATGGGCCTGACGTGTCTTTAAACGGATCGCCCACGGTGTCGCCCACGATAGTTGCCTTATGGCATTCTGAGCCTTTGCCGCCGAAATGACCTTCCTCTACCATTTTCTTGGCATTATCCCATGCTCCGCCTGCGTTTGCCATGAACACGGCAAGGGTGAAACCGGCGGTAAGTCCGCCTACGAGCAGTCCCATCACACCAGCCACTCCGAGCAGGACACCCACAACGATAGGGATGATAATGGCTAAAAGGCTGGGGAAAATCATCTCGCGCTGTGCCGAACGTGTGCTGATTTCTACACAACGGCCGTAATCGGGAGTGGCTTTGCCGTCAAGTATTCCGGCTATTTCACGGAATTGACGGCGCACTTCTTCAACCATTGTCTGTGCGGCGCGACCTACAGCTCCCATGGTGAGGCCGCAGAACAGGAATGCTGCCATTCCGCCTATAAAAGCACCGACAAGAACTTTGGGGTTCATCAGGTTTACTTGGAAGAACTCCATGTAGTCTACCATGTTGGCAGTGGCGGGATTGAACACTTCGCCAACGCTGTTGAAAAATATCTGTCCGTTGTCTACTGCGCGTACCATGGCAATCTTTATCTCCTCAACGTAAGATGCAAGGAGTGCAAGGGCTGTTAGGGCAGCGCTGCCTATGGCAAATCCTTTGCCTGTGGCCGCAGTGGTATTGCCCAGTGCGTCAAGTGCGTCTGTACGGTGACGCACGTTCTCGCCCAGTTCGCTCATCTCGGCGTTTCCGCCGGCGTTGTCGGCGATAGGGCCGTAAGCGTCCGTGGCGAGAGTGATGCCGAGTGTTGACAACATGCCTACAGCGGCGATACCGATGCCGTAGAGCCCCCTTGAAATACTTTCTGCGCTCATGGACAGATCAAAATGGTTGGCGCAGAGATAACTCAGCATGATTGCGACAGATATTGTCACGACCGGAATCATGGTTGAGATCATTCCCGTTCCGATACCCTTTATGATAACGGTGGCCGGGCCGGTCTGTGATGATTCAGATATCTGTCGTGTAGGTTTGTAGCTCTGGCTCGTGTAATATTCCGTGCCTTGACCGATGATTACGCCGGCCATAAGACCCGTCACTACGGAGAATGACACTCCTATCCAGTTGTCAAGTTCCAAAAGATACAAGATGACGAAAGACGCGGCGGCAATAAGTATGGCCGAAACATTTGTTCCCAGTCCGAGAGATTTGAGCAGGTCTTTCATTGTTGCTCCTTCATTGGTTCGCACAAGGAATATTCCGATCAGCGAAAGGAATATTCCTACGGAAGCGATTATCATGGGGGCAATGACGGCTTTGAGTTGCATATCCATATTGAAAGCGAAGGCTGTTGCTCCGAGGGCCGCCGTGCTGAGGATGCTTCCGCAGTAGCTTTCGTACAGGTCGGCGCCCATGCCGGCTACATCGCCCACGTTATCTCCCACGTTGTCAGCGATGGTTGCCGGATTTCGAGGGTCGTCTTCGGGAATGTTGGCCTCAACTTTTCCAACCAAATCGGCACCAACGTCGGCCGCTTTGGTATATATTCCGCCTCCTACACGTGCGAACAGTGCTTGGGTAGATGCTCCCATGCCGAAAGTAAGCATGGTGGTGGTAATGGTTATGAGTGCCATGCTGTCTCCGTTATAGAAATAACTGAGCACGAGGAACCAGATTGCGATATCGAGCAGGCCGAGTCCCACTACTACAAGCCCCATGACAGCTCCGCTACGGAAAGCTATTCTAAGGCCGTTGTTAAGTCCTTTCCGTGCAGCGTTGGCCGTGCGTGCGGAAGCGTATGTGGCGGTTTTCATGCCGAAAAAACCTGCAAGTCCGGAGAAAAGACCGCCTGTGATGAATGCGAACGGAACCCAAGGATTCTGTACATTAAGCGCATAGGACATGAAAGCGAATATAAGCGCAAGCACTACGAATACGATACCGACGACTTTGTACTGTTGTTTCAGATAGGCCATCGCACCTCGGCGCACATGTTCCGCTATTTCCCGCATGCGCGGTGTTCCCTCGTCTTCTTTCATCATCTGACGGAAGAAGAACCATGCCATTCCCAGCGCCGTTACAGATGCTGCCGGAATGAGCCAAAAAACTTCTGGAATGTTCATTGTTGTTTTAGGTTATGTTATTTGATTAAAATGAAAATGTGAGCAAAAGCTCTGGAGTTTTATTGTTAAAAAAAGAGGAGCGATCGCTCTGCTTTAACGCAGTGCACGATGGCTCCTTCAACTCTTTATACTATGTATATTGCATTAGTAGTTTTGTATATACTATTCGTCACCGAAATCCGACATGCTTTCCGCTTCCTCGTCGGGTTCACCTTCTATTTCAAATGTAGTGCGGTAGTTGTCTTCGGTAATATCATCGTCGCCCAATATGGTCGGTTCCTCATCGATGATATCATCTTCGTCAGGCTTGTTGTAGTCGTCTTCCGGAATTTCGTCTTCCTCGTTTTTCGACATTAGTTTCAGGCGTGGCTTCTCTGTCTCGGGTTTCAACTTTGCGAAAATGGCTTCCACCCATGTTCCTTTTACTACTTCAAGCACATCATATCCGTCGGCGACTTTCTTTTCGTACATACCGCCAGATTTGTGAAGCCTGTCTTTGGGGAGTGTGGTTGTGGATATGTCGAAACCGCTTTCGATAATATCCTTGACACTTTGGGATAACGATTCCCAACCGCCTCCGAAATTTCTGTCGAGTACTTCTATTAGTTTTGCGGCAGTGATATGGTGTATATTCTCATACGTGAGATCGGTAACACGTGATATCGGGCGTTTTTTGAGAGCCAATGTCATTTTGGTATTGTCGTCAATCTGTATTTGTCCGATTTTATATCCGGTCTTCTCAAATTTACCTTTCATTGCAGATGATGGCTCTTGAAGTTCTTCAATCATAAATGCAACCCTGATAATGTCTGTGTATCGACGGATGTTATCCCTTATGTCTGCATCCTTCTCCACACTTTCCAACATTCGGAAAATGTCATTCTCTTGTACGTCCCAGACTGTGTTTTTGGTCAATGTCTTGAGCGTGAGCGCTTTTTGTGCCATTGGTTGTGTCATTATTCTGAATATTTTTAATTTGTGTGCAAATGTATATACTTTATTCATTATCCACAAGTTTTTGAAGATTGTTTTTTAGTTAATTTCTCAAAAAAGGATGACAAGGTAAATAAATCGTCTTTTTCATCATGTCGTGTTGGTGCTTTACGATGTTTTTTGTTAATTTTGCGTACGTAAACAAATAATGATGAACTATGGATACATTTGAGAACATATCTACACCTATTTATATTGTAGAGGAGAAACTGCTTCGGCGCAATCTTTCCGTGATTTCTGATGTGGCGTCAAGGGCTGGCGTGGAGATAATTCTTGCTTTTAAGGCATTTGCCTTATGGAAGACATTCCCCATCTTTCGCGAATATATTAATGCAACGACGGCAAGCTCTTCTTTTGAGGCAAAACTCGCGTTTGAAGAGTTCGGAACTCCTGCACATACATATTCTCCCGCATATACCGATGATAGTATAGATGATATCGTGCGTTGTTCAAGTCATGTCACGTTTAATTCGTTGTCACAGTTTGAGACATATTTTGAGAGGGTTAAGGCGTTGGATGCTTCTGTGTCGTGCGGCATACGTGTTAATCCGGAGTATTCGGAGGTCGGCACGATGCTATACAACCCATGTGCTCCCGGTACGCGATTCGGTGTTTCGGCATGTAAACTTCCTGAGATATTGCCGGAAGGAATAGATGGTTTTCACTGTCATTGCCATTGTGAAAGCGGGGCTGATGTGTTCCGGAGAACCCTTGTGCATATAGAGGAGAAATTCTCACGTTGGTTTTCGCAGCTGAAATGGATAAATTTCGGTGGTGGTCACTTGATGACCCGTGATGACTATGATATCGATTTGATGGTGGAGATATTACGGAGTTTCCGTTGCCGTTATCCTAATCTTAGAATTATACTTGAACCGGGAAGTGCGTTTGCGTGGCAGACCGGAGTATTGGTGTCGCAAGTAGTGGATATAGTCGAAGATAACGGGATAAAAACCGCAATATTGAATGTTAGTTTCACATGCCACATGCCGGATTGTCTTGAAATGCCTTATCAGCCTGTCGTCCGTGGAGCGAAATCTCTTCCAATGGAAAAGGCAGTGGAAGAAAACACATACAGGCTTGGGGGAAATAGTTGTTTGTCGGGAGATTTTCTTGGAGCATGGCGTTTTGAAAAGCCGTTGAAAGTTGGAGACAGGGTCATTTTTGAAGATATGATTCATTATACGACGGTAAAGACCACCATGTTTAATGGAGTAGAGCATCCGGCAATAGGAATGCTTAAAAATGACGGGGAACTGACTGTTTTGCGCCAATTTTGCTATGAAGATTATAAAAATCGTATGGATTAATGCCGTTTTTAGTAAAAAAAGCTCGAAAAAATTTGTCGGAACAAAAAAAAGTACTACCTTTGCAACCGCATTGAGAGCAATGCTCCTGACAAAAGGAAAAGTTGCGGAAATAGCTCAGTTGGTAGAGCACAACCTTGCCAAGGTTGGGGTCGCGGGTTCGAGTCCCGTTTTCCGCTCGTTTTTATTATTCTACAAGGAAAACAACAATTTTTAAATGAACTTATATCTAAGATATTTTGATAAAGAGACATTAGTCACTAATGTTAATGATGCCATTACTTTTTTGGGTAGTATAAGTGAAATCGGAATGAACCCCGTACTTGAAGCCGATGTCCGTGAATATGTTGAGAGTGATGTTTACTATCCGAAGCGTTATAAAATACGTCCCCGTGTATATTTTATTATTATAAAGACTGAAGCAGCTACAATGCTCGATTTTAAGGAAAAGCGTGCTGTGCATGGCGGTACTGCCGATAGCAGAGAAAAGGTTTTGCCCCCTGTCATGTCACGTCTTAATGATAATCTGTTCGGATGGTATGAGGGAGAGATTGATTTTAAGCGTGTGCTTCAAGTTCCGGGAACAGGAAAATTCCAATATCGTGATACTCGTTTTGTAGCCCGTTGCAAGGCAAATTCAGGGTTGGAGTGTTATAACCGTATTGTCGATTATCTGCGTCAGCGTGTGGATAGCCGCAGCCAGTTCCCATCGGTAAAGGGAAAGAACTTTAAGTTCCATTATCTTGGAATGTGCAAATAGTATCGAAACTTGATAGAATAATAAGTCATGAACAAGGTTATGCTTATCGGAAATGTGGGCAGGGAACCGGAGGTTCGCTATGTAGATCAAGGTGTTGCGGTGGCGCGGTTGTCGCTTGCGACAACCGAACGCGGTTATACATTGCCGAACGGTACCAAGGTGCCCGATCGTACTGATTGGCATAATGTCGTGCTGTGGCGGAGATTGGCTGAAATAGTGGAAAAGTATGTGCACAAAGGTGATAAGCTTTATATAGAAGGGCGACTCCGTTATTCGGTTTATGACGACAAACATGGGAAGAGGCATAGTATTACGGAAGTGTGGGCAGACAATATGGAGATGTTGACACCAAAGACTTTGCAGATGTCTCAGGATGTTGAAAGTTCCGAAAATACAGCCGTTCAGTCTGCGACAGGCAAGTCGATGGAGCCGGAAAATGACTTGCCATTCTAAATTTAAATTAAAGTGTTACTTTTAACAATAGAACAAATGTTTAGTGAGGTGCATTTTATGGCACCTGATGCCGGGGTTATCATATCTGGTGTATTGGCCTGTCTTTTGTTGGTAGCTTCCGGTTTCGCTTCCGGTTCGGAGATTGCTTTTTTTTCACTTACTCCGAACGATCTTAGCATAATAGCCGAAAAAAAATCTGTATCGGATAGTAATATAATGCAACTTCTTAATGATTCGGAACGTACATTGGCAACAATACTGATAACCAATAATTTGGTTAACGTAACGATAATCATGCTTTGCAACTATTTTTTCGGCCGTTTGATAGATTTTGGCAATGCCTATTGGCTGCAATTCGTATGTATCACTGTTATTCTTACGTTTATATTGCTCCTTTTCGGAGAGATTATGCCTAAAGTATATTGCAGCCAACAGCCTTTGCGGTTCTGCCGTTTCTCTGCACCCGGTATTCTTTTCTTACGTAAAATATTCTATCCTCTTGGCAGTGTATTGCTTCGTTCCGGTGTGTTGGCGGAAAAAGTGGTGCAGAAAGAGAACCATGTTTTGAGTATAAATGACTTGGAGCAAGCGCTTGAATTGACGGATACCGATGCTATAAAGGAAGAGAAAAAACTGCTTGAGGGAATCGTGAGATTTGGTGACGAGACGGCAAAGGAGATAATGACGAGCCGCCAGGATGTCGTGGATTTGGACTTTAAATCAACATTTCCGGAAGTACTTAGATGTATTGTGGAGAATAATTATTCGCGGATGCCTGTGTATCAGGACAATATAGATAATATACGTGGGGTACTTTATATTAAGGACTTATTGCCACATTTAGGGAAATCAGCAAATTTCCGGTGGCAGACTTTGATTCGTCCGCCATATTTTGTTCCTGAAACCAAGAAGATAGATGATTTGCTTCGTGATTTTCAGGATAATAAAGTGCATATAGCCATTGTTGTGGATGAGTTTGGGGGAACGAGCGGAATAGTGACCCTTGAAGATGTATTGGAAGAAATTGTCGGTGAGATTAATGATGAATATGATGATGATGAGAAGAGTTATATACGTATAAATAGTAGCACTTTTATTTTTGAGGGCAAGACTTTGTTGAGCGATTTTACTAAAATAATGAAAGAGGATAGTAATATCTTTGCCGATGTGGAAGGAGAAGCTGATACTATTGCCGGGCTTTTACTTTACATAAAAGGTGAGTTTCCGCGGTTACATGAGAAAATACCGTTTGATAAATTCAAGTTTGAGGTATTGGAAATGGAACAGCATCGTATCTCGAAAGTGAAAGTGGTTGTCGGAGACAGAGCTTGATAATATTATTGCTGGACGATATTTAAACATAGCCTGCGGTTTGAGTTTGTCAGAGGGGGCAACCACAAACGTATTGGTGGATCTATATTTTTATATGCCAAATACACAAAGGGCATTGATTACATATATTTGAGTAATCAATGCCCTTTGTATGTTTTGCGAAAGTGGTATCAGTTGGCCGCTTCAAATTCTTTAAGGAAGCGCAAGTCGTTTTCAGAGAACATGCGCAGATCGCTTACTTGATATTTCAGATTAGTGATGCGTTCGACTCCCATACCGAAAGCATATCCGGTGTATATTTTACTGTCGATGCCACATTGCTCCAAAACATTCGGGTCGACCATTCCGCATCCTAAAATCTCCACCCATCCGGTGTGTTTACAGAAGCCACATCCCTTGCCACCGCAAATGTGGCATGAGATATCCATTTCCGCACTTGGCTCGGTGAACGGGAAATAGCTTGGGCGCAGGCGTATCTTGGTGTCGTTGCCGAACATTTCGTGTGCAAATGACAACAGAACCTGTTTGAGATCTGTGAACGATACATTTTTATCGATATATAGTCCCTCTACTTGGTGGAAGAAGCAATGAGCGCGTGCAGTTATGGCCTCATTACGATATACGCGGCCGGGGCATATGACCCTTATCGGCGGTTGTGAAGTTTCCATTACACGTGCTTGAACAGAACTTGTGTGGCTGCGAAGAACCATGTTTTTGGTTACATCATTCTTGTTTTGCTCCACAAAGAAAGTGTCTTGCATGTCGCGTGCAGGATGATCCGGGGCGAAATTCATTTTGGTGAATACGTGCATGTCGTTTTCAACCTCCGGGCCATCAGCCAGTACAAATCCCATCCGTGAGAAAATGTCGATTATTTCGTTTTTGACAATTGTCAGAGGGTGGCGAGTACCAAGTCTGATAGGGTATGGTGAACGTGTAAGGTCGAGCCCCTCTATGTCGCTGTCTGTTGTATCCAAAATCTCTTTAAGAGCGTTTATGCGTTCTTGGGCTGTTTGTTTCAGTTCGTTTATTTTTATTCCGACGCTCTTTTTTTGATCAGCCGGAACATTGCGGAAATCAGCCATAAGTGCTGTTATCTCACCTTTTTTGCCGAGATATTTAAGTCTCAGGTTCTCAATCTCTTCCGCATTGTTTGCGCTCATATTGCCAACCTCTTCCAGAAGTTGCTTTATTTTGTCAAGTATCATTGTTGCTTTAATTTATCTAAATTTCTTGCAAAGGTAATATTTTTGTACTTAAATAGCGCAAAATATCAAAATAAAGTTGTACTTTTGCGCAAATTTGGGAGATGGATAGCATTTCGATTTGAAAGATGAAAAGGTTTTTAATCGCGATTTTCGCTTTTGCCATGCTTATGTTTTCCTGCAATGGGAGTAAGATGGCTGGTTCTCATGACGAGGCTCCGGCAGACTCGTCAGATTTTGTAGACTCGGTTGTTGCCGACACAATGGAACTGTTGATAACGGAAACTCCGATGCCAAAGGCGGCTGATGAGCTTTTTGATGATTTCTTCTTTAATTTCGCCGCCAACCGGAAGTTGCAAATGGAGCGTATTGTTTTCCCGCTTCCAGTTATCAATGCAGAACGGACAGACTCTATTGGGAAATCGGAGTGGAAGACAGAGCATTTCTTTATGCGACAAGGATATTACACATTGATATTCGATAATGCAAGACAGATGGAGGCTGGAAAAGACACTACAATCAATCATGTGGTAGTGGAGAAGATCTATCTGAACATAAAGACTGTCAAACAGTATCTTTTTGACAGGGTAAATGGGTTGTGGATGATGCGCGGTATAAATATAATACCTATGTATAAAGACAAGAATGCATCGTTTCTTAAATTTTACCAGTCATTTGTGTCAGATTCGTTGTTCCAAGTTTCAAGTTTGAGCGATCCCGTAACATTTGTCGGTCCTGACCCTGACGATGATTTTGCCCAAATGGAGGGAGTACTGACACCTGAGACATGGCCTGCTTTTGCTCCGGATTTGCCTTCCAAGATATTGTATAATATCAACTATGGCCAGGCCAACCGGAACAGCAATGACAAGATTTTTGTAATGCGGGGTATATCAAATGGCCTTGAAATAGAACTTACATTTACTCGTCGCAATGGTAAATGGTTGTTGACCAAACTGATAACTTGAACCATGAAAGATATTAATAACTACGATCTTACGTCATATAATACCTTTGGGATAAAAGCATTTTGCAGAAGATTTGTAGAGTTTGACTCGTTAGAGGAGTTGCGTCTGATACTTACGACTCTGACCGCTGGAGATGCTCCGCTACTGATATTGGGCGGAGGAAGCAATTTATTGCTGACAGATGACTATTCGGGAACGGTGCTTCATTCTGCCATAAAAGGAATATCGGTAGATAGCATGCAGGAAAGTGTTCTGCTTCGTGTCGGCAGTGGCGAGACTTGGGATGATGTTGTGAGGCTTTGTGTCGACAACGGATGGTACGGTGCGGAAAACCTTTCGTTTATTCCTGGTGAAGTGGGTGCGAGTGCGGTACAGAATATAGGTGCCTATGGTGTGGAAGCCAAAGATATTATATATAAGGTGGAAGCGGTGGAAATCGGTACAGGACAGGAGGTCTCTTTCACAAATGAAGACTGTGCATACTCATACAGGCAAAGCCGCTTCAAGGGTGAATGGCGCGACAAGTATGTTATAACATACGTTACGTATAGGCTTAAAAGAACATTTTGTCCACAAATAGATTACGGAAACATTCGTTTAGAGCTTGAAAAGAGGGGCTTTTATAAACCTACAGCTGCACAGTTGCGAGATGTTATAATTGGCATAAGGAAAGAGAAACTGCCAGATCCGGATGTAGAAGGTAATGCAGGGAGTTTCTTTATGAACCCTGTGGTGCCGCGAGCCAAATATGATGAACTTTCTAGTTTATATCCGGAGATGCCTCATTACAGAGTGGATGCCGAATATGAGAAAATTCCTGCCGGATGGCTTATAGAGAGTTGCGGGTGGAGAGGAAAATCACTCGGCAGGGCAGGAGTACATTCTCGTCAGGCTCTTGTGCTTGTAAACCGTGGCGGAGCCGATGGTAAAGAGATCATGAGGCTTTGTGATATGATACGTAATGATGTAAGAAACAAGTTCGGAATAGAAATATATCCAGAGGTTAACATCAAATGAAGATAACTTTTCTTGGCACAGGCACGAGTTGCGGCAGTCCGGTTCTCGGTTGCAGTTGCGATGTGTGTATGAGTGAGGATCCTCATGACAAGCGGCTTCGCAGTTCGGTGCTGATTGAGACAGAGAAGACAAGAATACTCATAGACTGCGGTCCGGATTTTCGCCAGCAAATGATGTTCCGTCCTTTTCGTCGCATTGATGGAGTGCTTATTACTCATACGCATTATGATCACGTTGGAGGAATGGACGATTTACGGCCTTATTGCGCTTTCGGAGAGATAGATGTCTATGCCGATTCTGGAGCGGCCGACAGCTTGAGGCAAACTATTCCTTACTGCTTCACTGAGAATAAATATCCCGGAGTGCCCGGCATAAGATTGAATGTCATAGAACCTGACATTCCTTTTGATATTGGTGATATTACAGTAAGACCGTTTCGGGTGATGCATGGCAAAATGCCAATATTAGGATTTCTTATCGGTGATTTTGCTTATATCACGGATATGAAAACCATAGGTAAAGAAGAGATAAATGTGCTTAGAGGAAGGATTGATACGCTTATTGTCAATGCTTTGCGATTTGATAAGCCACATCATTCACATCAACTTGTAGACGACGCAATAGAGTTCTCGAGAACTGTATCTGCCCGACGTACTTTTTTTATACATTCATGCCATCATTTGGGTAGGCATAAGGATGCAAACCGGTGTTTCCCAGAGGGATTTGAATTGGCTTATGACGGACAGGAAATCGTGGTATAATACAAACCGTTAATGTTTGTTAGTATGAATATGTTTTATTTATGTGAAATTTGCACAAATAAAACAAATTCACTATATTTGCATCGTGTTTTTCATAGTATTAGATTTAAGGTTAACAAAGATTGGAGTACAGCGGTACTCCTTTTTTTTATGTCTTGCCGTTAGTATCGTGGTAGGTTGTTTGAAGTTTCTTCAGGCTTGTTTTATAAACGCTTCCAGGCATTTTGTGAATGAAATACTGTCATTATAATAATATTTCTTGTTACTGCGTAATATGGTGTACAATACATATTCAGGGAACGGAGTGCATGCTTTTTGATTAAGATAAATCAAATATTGAAGTTTTGCAGATATACAGAATTATTTGTTATGGTAAGTTGCGATAAGACGATGATAAGTATGTTTTATAAATATTAATCATGATTTCAATGTCGGGTTATCCCTTTTTCTATAAATTTACAAATAAAAGGATTTCTAACCAAACATTCATCATGATGTACTTACTATATTTTACCTGCGTTTTCGCTTGAATATTCTCCCGTATTGGGTCACAAGTTTTCTTGCCAGCATAAATGCGTCGAAGGCCGTGATGCTCTTGCTTATTATGCTTGTCATCATTTCGCCTTTTGTCGATGGCTTGTTGTCGTTTGTTATTTCCATCCAGATGTTTCCTATAAGCTCGCTGCTGGCATGCAGTTCATCACGCAACTCTTCTTTTCGCAACTGTATTTCTTCTATTGTATTGAATGTCTTCATCATGCCTTTTTGTTTGTTCAGTTTAATAGCAGGTTAGCGAGAAATCTTACCAACGGACGTTCTATCAGTGATTTGCGGAATGCAAAAATGGCAATGAGCATAATCGTGAATGCTCCCGAAACTATAGCGAAGGCACCCCCTAATCCTGTGGCGGGAGCCATCCAGTATACTATTGCGAACGACAGATAGAACATCATGGCTATCAGGAGCACAAAAAAGATAGTGAATAGCGTGAAAGCCGTGAGAAGACGGACGGTTTTGTCTATCACATCGAACTTCAAATATTCTTTTTGAAGTCCGATGTGTTTTTTCAATACTTCTATTAATTGTGCTATTGATTCAACGTTTTTATCGCTTGATAGCATATCTAGGATATGTTTTATAGAAGTGTAAATGTGTATTTATTCAGCAGGAGCAACATCTTTGATGTCGTCCACCAAATCGTTAATGTCTTTACGGCTCAACTTTATGTTGTGCTTTTTCATGAAGTCATCCACTGCGTCAGTGATTTTCTCACGGGTGTCACGACCTTTCTCGGGAGCCACCAAAAGACCTAAAACAGTGCCGGCAATAGCCCCTCCGAGGAATGCGCCGAGGTAACCTAAACTTTTCATAATGCTATAATTTTATTAGTTAAACAATCAATTCGTGAGGCAAATATATGAAAACTTTTCTGATTGTAAATTAAATGCGTGGCCATTTTTTGTTAAAATTATCCTATTTCCTTTATTTAACAAACTTTATGTGACTTGAATTGGGCTTTTCACTCAGTATTTAGTAACTTCGCAAACATATTTTTATATGAGAGAATGATTTTTAAGGTGTAATTAATAAAAAGATTTGAAATGAAGAAGTACATGGTTTTATGTGCCGGTTTGTGTGCGGCGATGGCTTTTACCGGATGTAAATCAAGTGAAAGTGCTTATAAGAAAGCGTATGAGAAAGCCAAGGCACAGGAGACGGCGCAAGTACAACCGGAAACAACGGAGACGAATACCAATGTTGTGGCTCCAGTGGTTGAGGCTCCGGTGACAGAAGTCAGAATCGTAGATAATTCCGATAATGTAGAGGTAAAGACAGAAAGCGTGTCTCTTGTCAATGGTTCCGGATTGAAGAATTACAGTGTTGTTGTTGGCTCTTTCTCTGTTATGGCAAATGCCGAGGGGCTTCAACAGCGTCTTAAAGGCGAGGGATATGATGCGCAGGTGGTTAAAAACACTGATCGTAATATGTATCGCGTGATTGCCACCACATTCGACAGCAAGGGTGATGCAGCTTCGAGTCGTAATGACCTTCGCGCCAAGTTCCCGGACGCTTGGTTGCTGTATAACGGCAGATAATAAATAACGTATCTAAAACGTGGCACGTATACTTTCTATTGATTACGGAAAGAAACGTACGGGATTGGCAGTTACCGACCCACTCCAAATAATTCCGGGTGGGTTGGCAACTGTTCTTACGTCAGACTTGTTTGATTATCTCAAGGCTTATGTGGCTCATGAGAGTGTGGAGCGTATTATAATCGGTGAACCGAAACAACCTAATGGTCAACCGAGTGAGAATATGGCTCGTGTGCAGGAGTTTGTCAATAGGTGGCGTAGGGCGGTACCGAGTGTTCCGATTGAATTTTATGATGAGCGTTTCACTTCTGTACTTGCACACAAGGCAATTATCGACAGTGGATTACGGAAAAAAGCCAGACGTGACAAGGCGCTTGTGGACGAGATAAGTGCGACTATAATATTACAGGATTATATGTCGTCACGTTTCTGATCCAGTATCATGTTTATTTATAAATAAAATACAACAAATGATTTTACCTATATACATATACGGACAACCTGTGTTGAGAAAGGTTTCCGAAGATATACCGACAGACTATCCTGAACTTGAGACACTCATCAGTGATATGTTTGAGACATTGACGGAGTCTGAAGGTGTTGGACTGGCCGCTCCTCAGATTGGCAAGGCTATTCGTGTGGTTGTGATAGACCTTGATGTTTTGTCGGACGATCTGCCTGAATATAAGGGTTTTAAAAAAGCATATATCAATCCTCATATAATTGAATACGACGAAACTATTGTTGAGTCTATGGAGGAGGGGTGTCTCAGTTTGCCGGCTATTCATGAAAAAGTCACACGTCCCACTCGAATACATGTGCAGTATCTAGATGAAAAATTTGAACCACACGATGAATGGGTTGACGGATATTTGGCAAGGGTAATGCAGCATGAGTTTGATCATCTTGACGGCAAAGTTTTTGTAGATCGTATTTCTCCAATGCGTAAACAGCTTATAAAGAGCAAAATGCGTGCGTTGTTGCAAGGCCGGTATCGTTGCGGTTATAAAACAAAAGCCGCACAGAGGAAGTAAAACTTGGAATGTATAGAAAGGTTGTATTCTTCATATTTTTATTTATACCGTTTGCCGGTAAGGCACAGTTTAATACCGACAAGTTGGTGGCAGTAGGGCGGAGTGCGCTCTACTATGAAGATTATGTTCTTTCTATACAATATTTTAATCAGGCGATAAGTTCCAAACCTTATCTTTATGAACCTTGGTTTTATAGGGCGGTAGCAAAGTATTATTTAGGAGATTATATCGGTTCGGAGCGTGATTGTTCACAGGCCATAAATCTTAATCCTTTTGTAGTAAAAAACTATGAATTGCGCGGATTGGTGAGGATACAGCAGGAGAAATACGAAGAGGCAATTTCTGACTATGTGTTGGCATTAAAATATGACCCAGAGAATGACGGGCTTTGGAATAACAGGGTTTTGTGCCGAATACATGGGAAAGACTATGATGGTGCTCTTGCCGATGTGGACACTATGTTGACCAAATGGAGCAGAAATTCACGTGTATATTCTATGCAATCGGAAATCTATTTGTTACGTAAGGATACGGTAAAGGCCATGGAAGCATTGGAGAAAAGTATAGAGATAAATCCGTATGACGCAAGCACATGGGCTGTTCGTTCCGGTATCAGTTTAAAGAGAGAAGCGTGGGATAAGGCTGAGGAATATCTGAGTAGGGCTATACATTTGCAATCGGATAATGCCGGATATTATATAAACAGGGCCTTGGCCAGATTGAAAAGGAATAATCTCCGTGGAGCTATGGACGATTATGACACTGCTCTTGATTTAGAACCGGATAATTTTCTCGGGCATTATAATCGAGGATTGCTGAGGGCGCATGTGGGTGATGACAATATGGCAATACTTGATTTCGACTTTGTTCTAAAACTTGAACCAGATAATATCATGGCTTTATTTAACAGGGCTATCTTGCTTGACAAAACAGGTGATTTGCGCGGAGCGATCAGGGATTATTCGAAAGTGATAAAGAAATTCCCTAACTTTTGGACTGGGTTATTACATCGTGCCGAGTGTTATCGCCGTCTCGGTATGGTTAAACAAGCGGAAGCAGATGAGTTTAAGGTGTATAAGGCGCGGTTGTATAAGTCTCTTTATGGAGTGCAACCGAGAATGAGTAAAGACCAAATCCGTAGGCAAAGTGACGTGAATCCTGAAAAATACAACCAGATTGTGGTTGCTGATGATGCCGAGGTAGAGCAAAAGTATAAGAGCGAATATCGTGGTTTGGTTCAAAATCGTGCTTCCGACATGGATTATATGCCAATGTATGAATTGTCATACGAATATGTGGGAAGTGAAATAAGTCGTTATATACCCTTTGACCGTCAGGTTGACGCCTTCAATACCGTATCTGAAAAACTGATGGATGATGGATCGCTCACAAAAAAAATATATATAAGTAATGGTCTGCACAATCTTGATGAGAAACGTGTTTCAGAATATTTTAAGTATATAGATGGATTAACGGCAAAACTAACAAGTTCCAAAGATACGGATTCGCTTATGCCACTTTTGCTCAGAAGAGCTTTGGCTTATTCTGAAATTCAAAATTTTGACAGTGCAATTGAAGATTTCAATACTTATATTGAGATAGACTCCATTTCTTCTTTGGCATATTGGCAGCGTGCCATTTGTCTGTTTAAGGCGAATGAAGTGAAAACTTCGCAGGGCAAGGGCATGGCAATGAAGACAACGAATGTATTGTCTGATATATCCAAGGCGTTGGAGAATAACCCTCAATGCGCTTATCTTTATTATAATCGTGGAAATGTATATGCCTTGCTTAAGGATTATGGCAATGCCATTGAAGATTATGGTAAGGCTATAGAGATAGATGAAAATATGGCTGAGGCTTATTACAACCGCGGGTTGTCTTATTTATTTGTTAATAATAAAGAAAGCAGTAATCGTGATTTGAGTAAAGCAGGGGAATTGGGACTTTATAAAGCATATAGTATAATGAAGAAAAACCGATAGAGTGGTAGTGAATATTTTGAAGTTAAAATTATTTTATTACGAATAAAATAATTAATTTTGCGCTCAATAAACTTAAAACATATATTGTAGATATGATTAACATTACTTTTCCTGACGGTTCTGTTCGCTCGTATGAGCAGGGTGTCACTGGATTGCAAATAGCGGAAAGCATCTCGCCTGCTTTGGCACGCGATGTATTAGCTTGCGGTGTGAATGGTGAGACGGTAGAACTTAACCGCCCGATAAATGAGGATGCGAAAGTTCAATTGTACAAGTGGGAAGATGAGGAAGGAAGGCATGCTTTTTGGCATACATCGGCTCACTTGTTGGCAGAAGCATTACAAGAACTTTATCCTGGGATACAGTTCGGTTTCGGACCGGCTGTCGAAAACGGATTTTTTTATGATGTATTATTAAAGGATGGCGAATCAATTAGAGAGGCTGATTTTGGTAAGATTGAGGCTAAGATGAAAGAATTGGCATCCAAGAAAGAGCCGGTTGTTCGCAAAGAGATTGCCAAAGCCGATGCACTCACTGAATTCGGAGCGGCAGGTCAGACTTATAAATGTGAACATATAGATCAGGATTTGGAAGACGGAACAATTACGACATATACACAAGGTACTTTTACTGATTTGTGTAAAGGACCTCACTTGTTGAATACAGGTTCCATAAAGGCCATTAAACTTACGAGTGTTGCGGGAGCATTTTGGCGTGGTGATGCTACGCGAGAGCAGATGCAGCGTCTTTACGGAGTGTCGTTCCCAAAGAAAAAGATGTTGGATGAGTATCTCGTTATGCTTGAAGAGGCCAAGAAACGAGATCACCGAAAGATTGGAAAAGAGATGGAACTCTTTATGTTCTCGGAGAAAGTGGGTAAAGGTTTACCGATATGGTTGCCTAAAGGAACGGAACTTCGTCTTCGTTTGCAGGATCATTTGCGTAAGGTTCAGACCCGTTTTGGCTATAAGGAAGTTATAACTCCGCATATAGGAAGCAAGAATTTGTATGTAACCAGCGGTCACTATGCCCATTATGGCAAGGATTCTTTTCAACCTATACATACACCGGAGGAGGGAGAAGAGTACATGTTAAAACCGATGAACTGTCCTCATCACTGTGAAGTGTTTGCATGGAAACCACGTTCATATAAGGATTTGCCTCTTCGTCTTGCAGAATTCGGTACAGTATATCGTTATGAGCAGAGCGGGGAGTTGCACGGGTTGACACGTGTTCGCTCGTTTACGCAAGATGACGCTCATATATTCTGTCGTCCTGATCAGGTTAAGCAGGAGTTTCTTAACGTCATGGATATAATAAATATTGTATTGACGGCATTCGGCTTTAACTTTGAGGCTCAAATTTCTCTTCGTGATCCTAATGATCATGAGAAGTATGTGGGTTCTGATGACGATTGGGCACGTTCGGAGGCTGCCATTGTTGAAGCTTGCAAAGAAAAAGGATTATCGGCCAAGGTTGAATATGGTGAGGCTGCATTCTATGGACCCAAACTCGATTTCATGATAAAAGACGCTATTGGTCGTCGTTGGCAGTTGGGTACCATTCAAGTCGATTACAACTTGCCGAAACGTTTTCAGCTTGAATATACGGATGAAGATAATACCAAGAAAACTCCGGTTATGATTCATCGGGCTCCGTTTGGATCGATGGAACGTTTCTGTGCAGTACTTATCGAGCATACAGCCGGACATTTTCCGTTGTGGCTTACTCCAGATCAGGTTGCTATACTGCCTATATCAGAGAAATATAATGATTATGCGGCAAAGGTTGCCAAATATTTTGATTCAGTCGGAGTTCGTGCTACCATTGATGCGCGTAATGAGAAAATAGGCCGTAAGGTTCGTGATAACGAGTTGAAACGTATTCCTTATATGCTTATTGTTGGCGAAAAAGAACAGACAGATGGAACAGTTGCCGTTCGTCCGCAAGGTGGTGGGGAGCAGTGCGTAATGTCAATGGAAGATTTTGCTAAGAAGATAAATGATGAAGTGGCAGAAATGACAAAGGACTTCTAATAATAAGTATGATTATTTTAAAAGTAATGCCATAAGACTGCGCTTAATGTTTTATGGCATTATTTTTATAATTAATTAGGTAGAAAAAGAATAAAATATTTTGATAATTCGCTGAATTATCGTATATTTGCAGCCGATTTTCATAAAATAGTTGAATGAAGAATGACAAAATAAAGAACCAGTACCGTGTCAACGAACAGATACGTGTACGTGAAGTCCGCATTGTAGGTGACGGCGGATCGACAGTAGTCCCTACACGTCAGGCACTTGACATGGCTCGTGAGCAAGGAGTAGATCTTGTTGAAATATCTCCTAATGCTAATCCTCCCGTATGTCGTCTCATCGACTATTCAAAGTTCCTTTATCAGCAGAAAAAGCGTGCTAAGGAAATGAAAGCCAAACAGGTGAAAGTCGAAGTGAAGGAAATTAGGTTTGGTCCGCAGACAGATGAGCATGATTATCAGTTTAAGTTAAAGCATGCGAAAGAATTTCTTGAAGATGGAAATAAAGTGCGTGCATACGTGTTTTTCCGTGGTCGTTCGATACTATTTAAGGAACAAGGAGAAGTTTTACTTCTTCGTTTTGCCAATGACCTTGAAGAATGGGGTAAGGTTGAGTCTATGCCGTCACTTGAAGGAAAGAAGATGTTTATTTATTTGGCACCGAAGAAAGCTGGTGTGGTAAAGAAAAGTCAGCAGGCCATGGATCGTGAGAGAAAGGCTTCAGAGATTAAAGATACAACAACTTCGATGTCTGTATCTGAGGATGATGAGCCGACAAATGGCGGATTGCTTGCCAATGCAAAGATAAGTGAGGACGCACTTAAAAAGTTGACGGCTGACGAAAACTGATGTAATAGGTTTTACTATTGATAATGAGAGAAACAGAGTGCGTAACGCCCGGTATATGCGTTGCCACTGTATAATAAATAACCAAATAATTAAAACGTAAAAAAATGCCAAAAGTAAAGACAAATTCCGGCGCAAAGAAGAGATTTCGTTTCACCGGTACAGGTAAGATTAAGAGACATCACGCTTACCATCGTCATATCTTGACGAAGAAATCAACTAAGCAAAAACGTAATCTTGTACACCAGACATTGGTAGACAAGAGCGATTTGAAGCAAGTTCGTGATTTGTTATGTCTCCGTTAAACCTAATTGTCAAACATTTAAAGTAAAGAAATTATGCCAAGATCAGTAAATCATGTTGCTTCAAGAGCAAAGAGAAAAAGAATTTTAAAGCTGACACGTGGTTACTTCGGAGCCCGCAAGAATGTTTGGACGGTTGCGAAGAACACATGGGAAAAAGGTCTTACCTATGCTTATCGTGATCGTCGCAATAAGAAACGTAATTTCCGTTCTTTGTGGATTCAGCGTATCAATGCTGCCGCACGCCTTGAAGGTATGAGTTATTCAGTATTGATGGGTGCTTTGAATAAGGCCGGAATAGAGATTAACCGTAAGGTTCTTGCTGACCTTGCAGTAAACAATCCCGAGGCTTTCAAGGCTATTGTAGCCAAGGTTAAGTAAAAGTATTTATTTCATTCGTGATATTATAATCAATAAAATAAAAGGTGATGAAAACATATTTTCATCACCTTTTATTTTTCCTTTTGGCTAAGTATTATAATTCCTTTTTCATGCTTGCAAATCTTAAATCTTCAATTCCTTTCATGGAGAGAGAAATCCGTTTGCGTTTTCTGTCTATTTCAATAATCTTGACTTTAACATGCTGATGTAGTCTTACTATTTGTGTCGGGTCAGTAATAAACCTATCTGCTATTTGAGATATATGCACAAGTCCGTCCTGATGAACGCCAATGTCAACGAATGCCCCGAAGTTTGTTATATTTGTAACTATACCGGGAAGAATAATACCCTCGACAAGATTATCAATAGAAGTGGTGTTAGGATCAAATTCAAATTCTTCTATTTGTTCTCTCGGATCTCGTCCAGGTTTATCTAATTCTTGCATAATGTCAGTAAGTGTTGGTTGTCCGGTCATAGATGTAATATAGCGTTTTATGTTTATTTGTCTACGTTTATTCTTATTTCTGATAAGTTCTTCAACAGTGCATCCACAATCATTTGCCATATGTTCCACTATATTGTAACTTTCAGGATGTACAGCGCTGTTGTCAAGAGGATTATGGCTGTCAGGTATTCTAAGAAACCCAGCGCATTGTTGATATGCTACAGGACCGAGTCGTGGAACTTTTTTTAGTTGTGTACGACTTGTGAATGCCCCGTTTTCACGTCGGTATTCCACGATGCTTTGAGCCAATGATAAACTGAGTCCACTCACATATGATAATAGATGCTTACTCGCTGTGTTCAGGTTGACACCTACTAAATTGACGCAACTTTCAACTGTATGATCGAGGCTCTTTTTTAGTTTTATCTGATCCACATCATGTTGATATTGCCCAATGCCGATACTCTTCGGATCTATCTTGACCAGTTCTGCGAGCGGATCTATCAGTCGCCTTCCGATAGATACCGCTCCACGAACAGTTACATCCTCATTTGGAAATTCCTCACGTGCGGTTTTGGAGGCTGAATATACTGATGCGCCGGCTTCACTAACCATAAAGACTTTTATCTGGGTGCCTTTTACTGCGTCGTCTACAAATATTTTTGTCTCTCTACTCGCTGTCCCATTTCCGATGCCTATGGCTTCGATGGCATATTCTTTTATCATGGCCTGCATGCGGGTTGTGGCGATGGAAATTTTTGATACAGGCGGGTGGGGGAATATAGCCTCATGATGTAGCAGGTTACCTTGTGTATCAAGGCAAGCAATCTTGCATCCAGTTCTAAATCCTGGGTCGACCCCCATAACACGCTTTTGCCCGAGTGGTGCGCTGAGTAATAGTTGCCGTAAGTTTTCGGCAAATACATTGATGGCTTCTTTATCGGCTTTTTCTTTACTCAGAGCTGCAAATTCAGTCTCGATACTTGGTTTGAGTAAGCGTTTATATCCGTCTTTTATGGCATAGGCCACCAGATCGCAACACTTGCCATGTCCATGTATATATCTTTGATACAGTTTTTCAATGCAATTATCATCGTCTACCGATATATTTACGCGTAATATGCCTTCATTTTCCCCTCGGCGTATAGCAAGAAGTCTGTGAGAAGAACATTTTCGGAGAGGTTCGGAGAAATTGAAGTAATCACTGTATTTGGCGGCATTCTCATTTTCCCCTTTGGCTTTTATTAATTTTGACGTAATGAATGCATCTCTGCGGAAACTGCCGCGTACTTGTTGTCTTGTCCATTCATCTTCGCTTATATGCTCGGCTATTATGTCCTGTGCACCTTTTATGGCTGTTGTGATGTCTTTAACTTCATCTTTTACAAATCTTTTGGCTATTTGTTCAGGCTCTCTTTCACGTTGTGACATAATGATTTTTGCCAATGGTTCGAGCCCCATTTCAAGTGCGATCTGAGCTCTGGTGCGACGCTTCGGCTTGTATGGCATATATATATCTTCCAGTTCGGTGGCATTCCAGATATTGTTGATGCGTATTCTCAACTCATCAGTCATTTTATTCTGTTCCGTGATTGTATTGATTATTGTCTCTTTTCGTTTGGCGATTTCTTTTAACCGTCCGCTCATGTCGTGGATAGCGGTAATCTGCACCTCATCGAGTTCTCCGGTGCGTTCCTTGCGATATCTGCTTATAAAAGGTACAGTGAATCCTTCATCAAGCATAGAGAGTGTATTTGCTACTCCGTGTTCAGGCAGGTTAAGTTCAGTGGATATCAGCTTTACGAATACCGATCTTTGATTTTCCATATATGTATTTATATTGTATGGTTGCAAAATTACCTATAAAATTCGAAACACTCATGTATTGCAGGAGTATTTTTCATAATGTATATCGTGTATCATTATTTGGTTGTATGGCCATCTTGTGGGAATGGTAAAGATAAGCGATTGGTATATTGGGTATCCTTTTGCAACGGGCGGTCAATCGGATCGCATGACAGAACAATGCTAGTTGATAGTATAAGGCTGATGAGTCCGTAATTACACTGAAAACTTCATGCATTAACTTGCATAATTTGTCAAGTGACTTGTGAATATGTCACAAATTTAATTTTGTGAAGAAATAAAAATTGTTATGGATAGAATGATAAAGGAAGAAGAGCTCAGGATACGCTTAATTTATTTTCTCATCAGCCACTTTTTCTCTTCCTTTGAGAATTTTTCTATTGCATATCTCAGCATTGTGCGAGGCATCTCCGTTCTATAGGTATCAACAAATTCATATAGTCGTCTTGGATTCCGCTTACCTGCTTCCCGTAGCATCCATCCGATGGCTTTGTGGATTAAATCGTGCGGATGGTTCATCATTTTTAAGGCAAGGTTATATGTGTCGTCAAATTCATTTCGGCGTATGAATGAGATTGTGGATACAATGGCAATTCTATTGTCCCACAGCAGTTTACTCTCTGCCAAACGGTAAAGAATGTCGTGTGACTTGTCAACCAAATAGTTGCCTACAATCATTGGGGCAGATAGGTCGACGAGATCCCAATTGTTAATTCTATCAGTGTGTTTCAGATACATGTTAAACATTTCCCTCATGACATTATCGTTTCCTTTCTGGCATTTTCTCACCATTATCAGTAGGGCGCACAACCTCACTTCGTGATATTCGGAATTCAAAAGTTTTAAAATGTCTGATTTATCAATGTCAGCGTACTTTCGTGCTATTATTCTTGTGTGTGGTACGATAACTCCAAGAAATATGTCTCCTTCTCCATATTGTCCTTTGCCGGTTTTGAAAAAGCGTGGAAGAAAACGTTGTTTTTCTTCTGTTGCCAGAAGGCTTAATTCCTTGATAATATTATCAGCATTTGTCATACTTGTGGTTAGTATTATGTTTACTATGTGTAATATCTTTAATTTACTAACTAAATAACGGTGTGTTCCTTGTTTTAGTGCTGTATACTATTCAAAATTTGTTAAAAATAACTCTAGATTTATTTTGATGTTTGCATGATTTGCAGTAACTTTGCGTTTTAATAAACATGATAATAAATGAACCATATACGAAATTTCTGCATAATAGCACATATTGATCATGGAAAATCAACCCTTGCCGATCGTATGCTTGAATATACCAAAACAATACAAGTAACAGAGGGGCAGATGCTTGACAATATGGATTTGGAGCGTGAGCGTGGTATAACGATAAAAAGTCATGCTATCCAGATGGAGTATACTTATAAAAACGAGAAGTTCATACTCAATTTGATAGACACTCCGGGACATGTCGATTTTTCTTATGAGGTTTCGCGTAGTATAGCGGCATGTGAGGGTGCGCTTCTTGTTGTAGATGCCACACAGGGTGTGCAGGCTCAGACAATCTCCAATCTGTATATGGCGATAGACCATGATTTGGAAATAATACCGGTGATAAATAAGATAGATATGCCGAGTGCTATGCCTGATGAGGTAGAGGACGAAATTATAGACCTTATAGGGTGTGACCGCTCTGATATTATTAGAGCAAGCGGTAAGACAGGACATGGAGTGGAAGAGATATTGAATGCTGTTGTTGAGCGCGTCCCACATCCAGTCGGAGAAATAGAATCACCACTACAAGCTTTGATTTTCGACTCGGTATTCAATTCTTTTCGTGGAATAATCGCTTATTTCAAGATTGAAAATGGTACGATAAGACAAGGTGACAAGGTAAAGTTTTTCAATACCGGCATGGAATATACAGCCGATGAGATCGGAGTGTTGAAAATGGATATGCATCCTCGTAAACAGTTGAGTACGGGTGATGTGGGATATATAATAAGTGGAATAAAGGATAGTAAGGAGGTAAAGGTAGGTGATACGATAACTCACGTATCCTGTCCTTGCGATAAGGCAATAGAGGGGTTTCAGGAGGTAAAGCCCATGGTCTTTGCTGGTGTATATCCTATTGATCCGTCTGACTATGAGAACTTGCGTGCGTCTCTTGAAAAATTAAAGTTGAACGACGCTTCGTTGACTTTCTCACCGGAGTCTTCAATCGCTCTCGGATTTGGATTCAGATGCGGTTTTCTCGGCCTGTTGCATATGGAAATAATCCAGGAGCGTCTTGACCGCGAATTTAATATGGATGTAATAACAACAGTGCCGAACGTATCGTACATGTGTTATGACAAGCATGGCGAAGTAAAAGAGGTTCACAATCCGTCAGGACTTCCCGAGCAAACGTTGATAGATCATATAGAGGAGCCATATATCAGGGCTTCTATTATAACAGCGGCTGATTATATCGGTCCGATAATGACATTGTGTCTTGATAAACGAGGCGAGCTTATAGATCAGCAGTATGTGAGCGGCAATCGTGTGGAGTTGCATTTTATGTTACCTCTTGGTGAAATAGTCATTGATTTCTATGATAAATTAAAGAGTATATCTAAGGGGTATGCTTCATTTGATTATCATGTGGATTGTTTCAGGCCGTCGAAGTTGGCTAAGTTGGATATATTGTTGAATGGGGAACCAGTAGATGCTTTATCTACTTTGACACATCAGGATAATGCGGTGGCATTCGGTCGAAGGATGTGTGAGAAATTGAAAGAACTGATACCGAGACAGCAGTTTGACATAGCTATTCAGGCGGCAATTGGAGCAAAGATTGTTGCTCGCGAGACAATAAAGTGTGTCCGCAAAGATGTTACAGCCAAATGCTATGGTGGAGACGTGAGTCGAAAACGAAAATTGTTAGAGAAACAGAAAAAAGGCAAGAAGCGTATGAAGCAGATCGGCAATGTGGAAGTGCCGCAAAAGGCATTCCTTGCTGTATTGAAATTGGATTAATAAAATAATTAAGGAGGAGTTGTATGCCAAATATAGGACTGACAAAGCGCGATGTGGCAAGAGAATTAGCCAGACGTTACAGTACAATGTCTCATGACGAATTGGATGTATTGGAGAATGTTTTGGTTCCGATGAAATTTCAGAAAGGTGAGAAGATTCTTGTTAAGGGTGAGACGTGTACACATATATATTGGATAGTAAAAGGATTAGTCAGGCTGTTTTATCATAAAAATGGTAAAGAGGTGACTGAGCACATGGCGGTAGAAAACCACATTGTGATGAGTATAGAAAGTCTTTTCAAAGAAGAACCTACAGCTCTTGAAATAATAGCTCTTGAACCGACGGTTATATATGCGATGCCAAGGCCTATTTTGGAACAGGTAGCAATGAAAAGTGTGAACATACAAATATTGTATCGTAAGATATTAGAAGAATCGTTGATAGAAAGTCAAATCCATGCAGACTTGCTTCGTTTTGAGACAGCACAGGATAGATATTCAAAATTGGTTAAACGGCATCCTCAACTTGTTTTACGCGCTCCATTGGTTTATATTGCAAGCTATTTACAGATGACTCCAGAGACTTTAAGTCGTGTCAGAACATCATCTTTGCTAGAAGATAGAAAGTGAGAATTAAAGTTATATCTGCCATTATCTTGCGTCCATAGATAGATTGCGAATTTGAGTTTCAAGTATTGAAAGGAGGGTTTCTTAATTTGTTTAGTTTGTGGTAAAAGAAGATAATGACTATTAATGAGCTGATCTGTTTTTCTTGAAATTGAAATTAATGATGATGTGGGTTTATTACATGAGAAATATTTTAATTGGAGCATTTGGACAGCTTAGACCTATTTAATGGAATAGTATACTTGTTCATCGTTGATGAGAATAATATGTACATGCAGGTAAGGCATTGTTATTAGAACGATGTATAAGTTAAAAGCATTCAGAGTACATTTTAGGGTAGATTCTAAATTACGTAGTATATAGTCATAACCAATGATAAAAAGGTAGAAAAGTGTCTACGTATAGTGTGAAGTACAATGGGCTTTTCACTTTCAAAGTTTTCAATGCTGCGGTGAAAAAATATACGAATTATCTTCCGACGCAGAAGCGGTTAATTTGTTGATATACAGATAAGTGTGACTCTAATCCGTACAAGTGACGTGAATTTTCTATGGTTGCAAGTTGTTAACCGTCTGCTACTTAAATTGTTACAAGCCGCACTAGCCAAACCGACAACAGTGACTCAATGTAAAAGTAGCGATAATCTTCCGATTATCAAAGGAATATAGTGACTTTAACTTTTCGCGACATACAGATGAGCGTACAAATTGCCTAAAAGTAAGTCTTGACGGCGAAGAGGAACTGGTCAATAAAAATACGTTTGAAGGCTGCGATATTATTTTGCTCGTAGAACATCAGCATTGCCTTTTTGTAGTCGATTGAATTTACCGTGCGGAATGAAATCGGGCAATAGCCGTTGGCGATGAGAATACCGTTGCTTACTATTCGGGCTGTACGCTTGTTGCCGTCGGTGAACGCCTGAATATAGCTTAGTAAAACGAGCGCAAGCAGAGCCTTCTCGAAGATATTGCTCTTGCCGTTGATTAGTCGCACTGTATCTTCAAGTGTCTCGCGAATCTGAAACTCATTGTCGAGGGGAGTATAGTTGGTTCCGGTTATACCGACACGGCGATGACGGATATTTCTCTCAACGCCTAATTCTTTTGTAAGTAGCGCATGAATCTCCTCGATACGGGCGACAGTCAAATCCATAAGATAGTCCGGCACATCAAGAATAAAGTCAAGAGCATCCTTGTGATTGAGGAGCATCACGGCTTCCTCTTTCGTTTTACCGCTTGCCGTCTGTTTTTCTTTCAGCAGTCTCTCCGTTTCCAGCAACGAATAAGTATTGCCCTCAATCTGCGAAGATTTCCAAGACAAGTCAATTCCGAGACGTTCCATCTCTTTGCGATATTCCAACTCGGACATCTCCGAGAGATGCAGACGGAAGAGTTTCTGTGCGTCATCAAGACGTTGCAATTCCTCATTGGTGAATAAATCCACCTTTGGAAGAATTTCATTTATGAGCTCAAAATTGAACGATTCCTGCACCTGACGTTCGTCGACATCCTTGTCAAAGTATGTGTCAAGATTCAACTCCATAGTCGCATGAGCCTGCGGAGTAAGTCTATAACGAGTAGCCGGACCACGACCGACAACCTCTATGTGTCCTTTAGCGACGCCATCGGCAATCAATCGTTTAAGTGTTGCCGGACTTGGGGCATTAGTCAATGCTGAGCCTATTTCAGCACGTGATACCTCCGGATTGTAGTGAAGGAACTGAAGGATTTCAATCTCTTGAGTCATATCTCAAAGTTTTTATCGGCTCAAAATTACTAAAATTTATTGGATTATCGGCTCAATTTGAGCTGATTTTTGCCATGTTAGCACTTGATTTGAGCCGATAGGCTCTGTTATCTATGACTTACGATGTCTTACTCTTTGCATCTTTTTACCTTTATCATCGTATGTATATGGTGATTCCGGGAGTTCCGGCATTAAAGATTCCCAACTTGTTGCCAATCCTATAACTTTCAAAAGTCGATATAGTGTGCTGAACGAAATATCGGTCATATTCCGATGCAGAAACTCAGTTTGTTTTCTTAACTGTTTGATACTTACTTTCTTAGGTTGATATTTGGGAACTTTCAGCAACAGAATAGCAACAAATGTCTGACAACTCCTGAAAAACGCCATTTTTCACCTTATTTTCCGATGCAGAATGTTTATTTCCCCACGCAAACGATATTTATATTGTGTAAATCGCTGTGTATCAATGGAGAATTTTTTGAATGATATTTTCGGGGGACAAACGGGGGACAAAATTTCGCATATAAAAAGAAAGAAAAACAATAAAACCACTTCCTAAAAGCCCTACTGAAATGTAAGGGACACGGTTTGTCCCTCACGATTATTTTTTCTTTATCCCTCCTTGTCCCTCGGATCTATAGTTAGATTCTGTTTTATTTCAGAAATGTTAAAAGCCGTAATCTTGCACACCAAAAGAAAAAAGCTATAAAAACATTCCTGAAAAACCATGCTGAAATGCAAGGGATATAATTTGTCCCTCGTTGTATTGTTGCTTGTCCCTCGCCTGTCCCTCGGACGAAAGTTAGGTTTGATGCCGTTTCCAATAACGTGAGTAAAGTAATGATGGAATAGGTTTAGTTTGGTTTTTGTATATCTAATCAAGTTCTAAACTAAACTACTTGATTTTCTCAATTTCTAAACTCTTGATTGCTTTTTCTTTTCGTCAGCAAATCCTTCTTTTTATTCGCTATTGTTTTGAAATGCGTTTTTCCGTTTATAGTGCTCCTGTTGTACACTTACTATCCTTTCTCGTCTTCACATCGTCTTTCGGGTTGGCAGATAAAAATTGTGTCGCAAAGGTATATATCCCGTCTTTCTTCCTTGCAAGATAGCAAGGTCTATCAATTGAGAGTGCAACTCAATGAGGGTACGCCAATGAGCCGACAACAGAAAAATTGGCTTACGAACAGCGTGAACAGCAACACCTATTTCAAAAGGGCTATTCCGCTAATGGGCTACCGCTTTGACTTCTCTGACATACTGAAACGCTACTTTGTCAAGCAATACGGACATATAGCCGAATACTATGCTGTGGACAAGACCGCTTTACGGACATTCCTTTGCGGTCGGATTGATGAAATAATTGAGATAACAGATTAAAAGAAAGATTATGCTGTACGATTACAGAAAAGAAAGTAAATCGCCTATGCTTCTGACTTTGGCGAATGGCAAGACCATTGAGGGCGAATTTATTGATTTGCGGATTGCCACCGAAACCTTGCCCAAGGGTAAACTGTGGTATCATATCCGACATACGGACGATGATTGGAGTGAACCAGCCTCTCTGAAAAACGGCTGTGTAGTAGTCAATTTCTGTGGTACATTCATTTGTGACCCTATCATTGATTTCCCTTGTGGCGAGGAACTGGAGATAGCAGAATGGTCATACCTGAACTGACCGACATCTGGCAGAACGGCAATGTGGGGCAATGCTCCACATTGCTGTGTCCATGCCATTTGGAAATACATATCCAATGGCATCAACTTTATAATTGGAGCTTGCAAGGCAAGCCGTTCTTCCTCTTATATATTCATCTTTGACTGTCAAGTCTCCTTTTGTATATATGGCATTTCATATTTCGCAATGGCGACCGGGCTGCTTTGTTCAACGAGCACCGGACTTCTTGCCTTTGTTTTCTTTGCCTTGATTTCTCCGGTTCTGTCGGTAAGGTAGAACGCGGCTATTCTGATGCTGGTTTCCGCGATCGTCGTGCCATTCTGTTCTTCGGCTATCCCTTCCATAGCAAAATACCTTTGGCTGTGCAGCGTCATAACGGATTCAGTATTACGGCATCCACATTGAGAGGACATACTGGATTCCTCGCTTCATCGCTCTGCTTCTTTTGGATTTACAGCCGAAGCGTACCTGAAACTTTGTGTCTGCGGACGGATGCTGTCCTTTGTCTGCGAACCTCGCTCACTTGTTTATTCACCAATCCATATCGTTACAGCTTTTGGTCGTGTTATTCCTCATTTTTCCGTTGCAAAGTTAGTATGCAGCCGGGTACGGCTGAAAGCCTTGGTCAATGGTGTAGCTTCACAAATCTTCCTTTATCGGGCCGGAGGTTTTGACGGCTTACGCTGACAAAAATAAAGAGTATTTGATTGCTAACCTTGTCGCAACCCTGTAACTGCACTCACTTATATTGGCAGCGTAAAAATAATTTAATTAACAACTTAAAGCATTGTAACATGAAACAGATTGAGAACAATTTCGCAGTATCAGGATTCGTAGGTAAGGACGCAGAAATCCGTCAGTTCGCAAACGCAAGCGTGGCACGCTTCTCATTGGCAGTAAGCCGTCAGGAGAAGAGTGGCGAGGAAACAAAACGTGTGTCCGCTTTCATCAACGTGGAAGCCTGGCGCAACAACGCCAACACCGATTCGCTTGCCCAAATCACCAAGGGTACCCTGCTCACAGTGGAGGGCTACTTCAAACCTGAAGAATGGATTGACAAGGACGGCGTGAAACACAACCGCATCGTCATGGTCGCTAACAAGTTCTACCAGACACCCGACAAGGAGGAAACTCCTGCGGAGCCGGAAAAGAAAACGAAAAAAGGTAAGAAATAACTCCTGCCTCGTTCCGACAAACAAAGCGGCTTCAGTCGCTTTTGTTTTTGCTCGTATGTTTACCTGTTATACATCTATGGGTTGCCCATTATAAGTTTTCACCCATCCCGTAAATGGCTTCTTCTATTTTTCTTCGAGAGACTTGCTCGGCTGCGCAATGTTGCACGTTGCTCCTCTTTCGCAAGACACTCTGCCGAAATCGCCCGATACAAAAAGATTTGCCAACCGCTCCAAGACTTCGTTTTCTTCCGGTAGGCAAAACATTTTGTTATTTATCGGGCTTGCAGAAGAAACTCGTTTACTGCCCGCCCTTTGCTTGGGTTGATATTTTCGACAGGAGGGAGAATTAAATACTGATTTTTAAGTCCCTCGCTATGCCAGACATGAACGACTGTCATAGGCTGCATTCTGTTGGTTGAATCTTACCTGTCCCGCTGGTAGTCGCTTTTGCTCCAGCCTCCGAATATCACTTTCACGATTTTGATGAACACCCACAATCCCAATACTGTAATGATTACGTCTCCCATATCACTGATTTATTTCTGATTACTACTTGTAAAGGTACTAAAAAATCACGATATGACAAATGTATAGTATTGAAAATTAGTTAGATAATATATTTTTATAGTCTTTTTCGCTCAATGTTTTCAATAATATTAATTATCGCATCTCTGTGTAGTTCAACTTTACGTCCTTGTGGATGTAGTGATAAAATAATAAATCTGTTATCCAATTTGTAAACCTTAATTTTAATGTGTGGGTTTTCACTATCCCATGATATATCGTATATAGTAGATGGAACAATTCCGTTATTTAAAGATGATATATAATTACTTGTCCAATCAATTGTAGTTTTGTTATCTCTCTTTATTCCATCAGTGAAAAGAACGATATATTTTGGCGACCAAAAATCTAATTCAGTATGGAATACCTTTAAGTTATTTTCTAAAGTGGAATAAAACACTTTATCACTTGGATTCCCTTGCGAATATGGAGCGACCTTACAAATGTTACTCCATGCCACATACTTAAACCATTCATCTCCGTAAAATCTTGTTGAGATGCCTTTTATAATGCTCCAAAATTGAGATTTACTTGTGTCATAACCGTCTTCAGAATTACACCATTGTTCCTCTACCCATGCCATTTGGTTATCCCTATTCCATCCTCTATCTTCATCATTATTACTGAAGAAAATGTCATAATCCCAAGTGCCAAACCAACCATTGGTTGCTCTTCCGTAAAAAATAATACCACTATTTGGAGTGATTGGAAATCTATTACCCCACTGCATTAAGAAAGGACAAAGATTATCATCTCTATTACAATCATCTCGTAGAGAGTTATATATAGGAATAAGTTGGGATTTAAATTGGTCTATATCATGTTTCATAACTATTGTGTATTGTATTATTTTTCAGTTTTGCTATTTAATACCAAACAATTCAATCTCAAATATCAAAGTTGAACCACCGGGTATGCCGGGTTGCGAGAACTTACCATATCCCATTTCGGCAGGAATGTAGATCTCCCATTTGTCCCCGATACACATCTGTTGCATTGCGATAATCCAGCCCTCTATCAGTTCGTTCAAACGGAACGCTATTGGTGTTCCGCCACGACTGCTGTCGAACTTCTTTCCGTTTATTGTCCACCCCGTGTAGTGTGCGGTGACGATACTGCGTGGCGAGGGATGTCTGCCATCGTTCTTTCCCTTACTGATGACCTTGTAGTAGATACCGTTTTGTAAAGATTTCACTCCTTCTTCTTTGGCTTTCGCTTCCAGCCAATCCTTGTTGGCTTGTATGTATTCTTTCTTGCTCATAATGAATTTATATTATAGCATCAATCGCAATGTCTTCCTCTGTATAATTAAATAGTTCGATAATCATTTGTCGTATTGCACCATTATCTAACCTGTATACACAAGAACGCTCTTTGTTTTGTGCTATTTCAATTCCAGTAATATGCTCAGCTTCATTGAAAATAATACCTAACATATAGTATATTACAGGAACATCATATCCTGCGTCTTCTGCCCATTCTAATTTATCCTTTGTTTTCTTTTTGCTTAAAAAAATTGTCCTTTCTTCGTCATTCCTTAGTTGAGCATATATATTTTTTTCGCAAGCATATCTAAGAGCAAAACAAACAGCATAAGGATCATACGATTCTTGACCTTTAAGATATTTGTTTAGTTCCGGTAAGATATCAGAATGCAAATTAGTACCCTCAAACCAATTCTTTTTTAAACCATCCTTTGCTTGATAAATAGCCGACAAATCTTGTTCATTTATTTTGGGATTATAGTGAAAGTAATAATTTGATAATGCACTATAATTTGCTTCATTTGTTTTTTTGAGTGAGTCTCTAAATGCGATAAAAGCTTTTGTGTTAATACTGGCTTTTGCTTGCGTAGGTTTGATATATTGTGTATTAAGTTTCTTCTTTAGTACCCAACCTCTAAAATGTTCTTCTGTAATATGAGAAAGAATGATTAGATAGAAATCTTCCCTGTTTTCCGACAAAAAGTCAGATAAAAAATATTGAGCGGCCACAACATTCGCATCATCTAAATAATCGAACACCTCGTCAATGATTAGAATTTGTTTTTTTTCATTATTGTAATTCATTCGAAATTTAACGAGACTTGTGATAAAGGTAATTATATCCCTTTGCCCATTTGATATTGTGTCAGCCTTCGGAAATGAAACGATCAGTTTGCCGTCTTGCTCGTGAGCAGCTATATTTCTTCCAGTTGTGTCAATTGATCTAATAATTGCATTGTAACTATTTTTGAGATTTACATAATCCTCATGCCTTTTGGCTTCCTGGAGATTTGCGCGTTTGTTATTATACAGCCAAATAATTTGAAAGAATACTTCAAATCTTGAAAATTTTGTGTTAGATATTCGTAATCCACTCACTTTATTTTGTAATTCTTGGTACTCACCAATATTTTCAAGATCATCAAATGTATGTTCATCTAAATCTCTCAAAATTGTTTCGGCAATTCCATTTTGCGCGATTTTTTCTGATAGATTAGTTAAAACTTTTTTGTTTTTGCCGAATGATGCCTTTATCTGTGAAAAGTTATAGTCAATATGTGCAGTTCTTGGTATTGATGTTCTTAACACAATATCTTCTACTTCCATAACACCTTGTTGTATGACTCTATGGGGAATATTACGGACTTTTGCTGTTGCTTTTAAACCGCTATTTATAACTGTTACATCAAATATAGAACTTATAGTGTTTTGGTCTTTATTTGCCGACAAAACATTATTATCGTATGTGATGCTTATCTCTGGCAATATGGGAGAGTTTTTGTCATGATACAAATCATCCGGTAAATCCAAACGATTGCTATTTAGGGACTCAAATCCTTTTGCGATAGACGACTTGCCAAATCCATTAGGTGCTACTAATAGATTTACTTTATTGGGGAGGATATGGACATCAAATGAGTTGTTCTGATCCATGAAGCCTTTTATATTCTTGATTGTTATATTAGATATCTCAGCCATATTTTCTTATTTTGGGGTTAATTTGTTTTATTACTCTTTCGGCTTACGTTTTCCCAGCGGCCCACTGAACTTGCCCCGATTGAGCGAAACTCCGTATTTATTTAGTATGCGGAATACGGAGCTGCGGCTGCTGAATCCGCTTACTTTCCAGATGTCATCTATTGAATGCCCGTTGTTGTACATCGCCACGATGGTTTTCTCCCTTTCCGCCTTGCTGATGTTATTCTCTTTGGACGGCTGGTTTATGTTCTGCTTTAGTTGGATGATATGCGCTGAAGCCTTTCGCAATGCGGCACACTCCTCCGGAAGCGCACCGAATATCTCCAACACATCCGCAGCCTTGGTTTCAGGAAACAGGTCGCCACGACTGTCCACCTTGTCGTGAATGGAGATAATCCGCACCACCTTTACACGGCAGAACTCGATGAATGCCGCCAGTTCACGAGAACCACGCAGGGCGTTGCTGAATTTAGCGAGTACGATTTCGTCTCCCCGTTCCATACTTGCCATAAGCTGTTTCCATTGGGGACGCAGTTTCTCGTGTCCGTTTTCCTCCTCAATCACTTGTACACAACCGTATTGCTTCATCCACTCCACATCAGTGTCGAAGCCGTCATAGCCGGCTGCCTTGAATATGTAACCCACTTTTGCCATAGTGCTGTTCAATGCTAAATGATACCAAGTGCAAAGATACAAAGTTTAATTCGGTTAAAATCATACTCAATAAAATATTTTTCAATTATTATACTTTGTATTTTCACTTGTTACGCTCTTGTTTATTTCGCGGATTATACTCGTAAGTATGAAAGAGAAAATATATTAAAGTTTTATTTTAGAGTATTATTATACAAACTTTTATACTTAACTTTGCCACCATAAACCAATAAAATATCATGTATAAAGGCTTGTTTAAAGTAGAATCAATGCAAAAATCGAAGAGAGGAAACTTGAAATCATACTCAAAGAAACGTGCTTCGTATGCCAAATCTTTTGCCGTATGTTTTGCCATTGTCACATTGGCATCATGTGGAGAAAAGACCGGCAACAGTATGTTTCAGACCGTTAAAAATGCTGCCGATGCTTACAGGTCATACCTGTCCGAGGTGCGAAAGGAAGCAAACCTGCCAACAGACCGTCTGATTGAAAAAGTCAACGACTGGCAGTCGCTTCGGGATTCGGTATCTGCCTGTGTCGCCAAAGACACGGCAAACCGTATTCACGCCAATTACGAAAGCGAAATTCGTGGATTGCACGATTCGTTGCGCATTGAATTTACCCGTCTGGCTCTGGAGAAGCCGAGAACTTTTGCGGATGTGTTGCTCATCAGAGAACAGACTTCCCAATACTGGCAAGACACGGAGCTGATGCAGTCGACAGCGGAAGCGGAGCCGTTTTTCAAACCATTGGATTCCGTCCTGACATATAAAGGCAGTGCCAATGCTGTCGTTGAAAAATACCGGATGTTCCTTTCCAAGACCTTGAAATCCGGAATAAGCGGCAAGAGTGAAATGCTTGCTTTCATAAAGGAAGAGGACAGGCTGTTCCGTTCTTTCCTGAGTCATCTTCCGGAGCTTGCCGATGCCGACCTGTCTGCCATTACGCGCGACACGGAGAAATGCTGCCTGTCGATATTCCAGTCTGCGGAGAATGGCAGGCTCTCTTACCGGGATGCCTTGGTATATACAGCCAGGCGAACCAACCGGAGAATCATACTTAACGCTTTGGCTTGCCGTGATGACATCAACCAAGGCAATGTAAAGACCGAAGCGCAGGCAAGGGCTTACGTTTGGATGTTGTTGCAGCCGTATGTTGCCTTGGATGGTTTCAGCGTGGCTATCCTGTCCGATATGGAAAGGACAACACTTCATGCAGTCGCTGACCGGACACCTCAGATGATAGCCAAACTCAACAAGACTGCCGGGACGAACAATGACCAATGGCGGGTATTGCCCGGAGTACTGATCAAGATAATGCTCACATCCATTTGACGAACCAGAAACAAATAAACACAACAGTTATGCTACAACTTTTTTACGATGACTTTCTCTCCTTTGTGCCGCTCCAGCTTCCGCAGTTGCTGGATGTAACCACAATGGAACAGCCGCGGTTCTACGACGATTACGTCCTCCTTTCGTTTCCGCTTGCCGACCCATACGATCTGGAAGAAGTGATGGACATCTTCGAGGACGACATGGAGCTGATAACCCTTTATCATCATATTCCTTCAAGCGCAACGACATTCGGAAGCAGCACCTGTGCCTATTCCAATCCGGCTTTCGGACAGATGTTCAAGATGAACGCGAGAGTTTCTGATACCGGCAAGGTTGACCGCATTGATGTGACCATCTATGAATCCCTGGAGTTCATGTGTTCTGACATCTGTCTTGACTTGAAACTTCACGAAAAGACCGGTCATTTCAAGTACCGCAAGACCAAGGAGGAGTTGCTTGCCGAATTTATATGAGACGGACGATTTACCTGCAAATGCTATACATTATCAATATGTACAGGAGTTGGATAGTCGTGGATGACGGATATGGATACAGGCAAAGTGTCGTGTTCAGACGGGGAAGGCCGGTTTCCTGCGTGTGTCGTATGCTCCGACTCCGTTCCACTTATAAGCACAATGGCTATGAGCGTGGCACGAAATGGAGCATATCCGAATACGAGTTGGACAAGGCATTGGCAAGGTATCGTCAAAAGAATCACGAGCTAAAGGCACGGCTTAAAAAAGGAGCGTCATATCTCGAAGCCAAGGATGTGGAAGCCATTATAGAGATTGCCACCTATGGGCTGGTCAAACTGGAACTGACCGAACTGCCATTATTCAAACAATACTGATTACACAAAGGATTACGATTATGATTTGGATTGTCATCGAAATGTTATTTCCGGCATTGCTCATTATACTGCCCATGTCATTGTGCAGGAGCAACCTGTTTTTTATGGCAAAGTTTTACCTCAGAATGGCGGGTAGCGAGAGTGCGAGGAAACTCTATGTGCAGTGTATGCTTATCTTCCTCCTGCTATATCACTATGTCTATGCAGGCGGACACTTCGGAGAGTGGGGAGTTCTGATATCCACCATACCCTGTGCCGTTCTGTTCTCGTTCAGACGTGCCGACAGGTGGATGCACAGACTCCACGAGGATAAGAAAAGGATCGTTATGGCAGCCTTGATTACATTAGTCATCTGCGCTGTACCACATCTGCACACCACGGCGTTCACGCTTGCCTTTCTTCTTTTGGCCGCCATGTTCTATCCCTCTTGCCGTGTGTTAGCCGAATGGCAGGATGAAGATACTCGCAAGCATTTGAAAGAAAATCCAAAAACAATGTCCGAACATTACTACTGACATCATCACGCGAGACTGCCACGAATAAGTGGATAGTGGCAGGTTGATAGAATCCACATATAGTCAAACAAAAATCAAATGAAATGATGAAAGACAAGAATAGAGCCGCCAATCATGTATTGGCAGATATGATGTTTTTCGACTACCTCAAAGAGAAAGTCGGTGAACGGAAGACAAAGACCGGTGCCTACTACGACCTGTTGGAGAAAGCAACGGCAGGTTTTATCGCTCCCTTTTTGAAGAACCACGAGTATGTGTTGCAGGCTGACCAGTGTCATGTGACCATTTCAGACCTTGCGGTGGAATGGCACTGGCACAGGGCTACCGTTAGGGCGTTCCTTGACAAACTGGAGGAGATGGGATATGTTCGTCGGACAAGGTTCGCAAAGAGTGTGGTCATTACCGTGACTTTTGCGCCATTCTCCAGTGGCGAAACTCCTGCCTCTTATATTGGTCATACAGGGGCCGGACTTGCCGATGATTTGGACAAGGCTTTGTCCGAATGGATAAATGGCAATCTGTCTGACGAAGATATGGGAGAGATTTGTGGACAGTATCATGAAGCCGGACGGAAACGGCTTGCCGATGAATCCGGCAAAGATCATTCGGGCGACAAGCCGGCAATAAAGGCAGGTGCAGAAACGGAGTTAGCCCAAGAGATTGTCGAACGTGTAGCCGTAGCCGGACTGAAACGCGCCATACGAAATTCGCGCTTCGATGACCCGACCGATTTCCTGGAGTTCTTCCACAAGGAACTGGAAGGTGACTGGACTTCGCTTTTGGAGGCATCCAAGATAACTGCCAAGATGATTCTGGACGCTGGAAACGATGGTGCGGCCAATAGTTCGAGCGAAACGGATATGCTTGCCACGCTCCGACAGCCGTTCAGGGCGTTATGGGCAAAGTACCAGGAGCGTGATTTCACCCTTTTATAGACTCCACAACCGGTGTTGTAAGTCAAAAATTATTGTATAACCACGGACGAGCCGTGATGCCCTACATTTGTAGGCTTGCCATTATAAACGTGCAGCGGTGCTTGCACGCTGACCAAACAGAGGGAAGTATGGGTAACTCAATACCCCACACGACTACGGTCGGTGGAAGCGGTTGCCGGACAAGCAGCAAGCTGTGGCAAATCGGTTGTCCGATAAAAACGGATAATATGGCTGAAAAATCATGGCAGGTGATGCACATGAACGTGATGAAAGGCATAACCACCGCCCAAAGCAACGAACACCAGCGCAACTGGACCGAACGGGGCTGGGACTTCGCCCTGGAAAAAGGAAGGTATGACCGTCAAAGGGAACGCCTGAATTTTGAGGTTGTCAAGGGCGGCAAGATTCAAGCAATAGACAAGAGGCAGTCCATTCCGGAACGGATGGCTGAAAGCCTTTTGCAACGTGGCATAAAAGATCCGAATGAGGGTCTGGCCGAGCCGAAATACCGGACTGTCGTGGATTTTATTCTGAGCGGTTCACAGAATACGATACGGCAACTGGCATTCGGGGATCAGGACGTGGTATATGAACCCGGCAATAATTTGGAAAATGCCACGCTCAAAAGAATGCCCGAAATAGAACAATGGGCAAAAGATATGTACCGGTTTATGAGTGAGCGTTTCGGTGAGGAGAATATCGTCGGCTGTTATGTACATCTTGACGAACTCTCTCCACATATGCACCTTACCTTATTGCCAATCCAAGACGGTAAGTTTGCGTTCAAGAAGATGTTTGCAGGAAAGGACAAGCTGGAGTTCTCGGCAAGGACGAAGAAGTTGCATGACGAGCTTGCGGAAGTGAACAGAAAGTGGAATCTGAAAAGGGGCAGGAATATTTCCGAGACCGGTGCAAAACATCGCACCACTGAAGAATACCGCCGACACCTATCGGAAGAATGTACCAATATAGAGGAACAGGTTGTCCAACACAAAAAAGCACTGTCCGACCTTAAAGTGGAAATAAGTCTGGCAGAGCGCAGGGTGAAAGGCTTGACCTCAATGTTGGACAACCTCAGAAAGGCGAAAGCGGAAAAGGAATCCCAACTATCGGCATTGGAACGCACCCTTCAATCCCATCAGGGAGATACGGCTACCATTATAGCCGAGAGGGAACGGTTGGAAAAAGAACTGGCTTCTATCCAAACAAAACTGGAAGACAAGCAGGATAAGCTACGGACGGCTGACCAACAGCTTGAAGCCCTTAAAAGGGACATGGATGCCATTGGCGAGCGCACGGAGGAACTGAAAGGCGAAGCCTATAAGTACAGTCGTGAAATCCATTCCAACGTGGATGTACTGCTCAAAGATGTAATGCTGGAAACATTGGTTGGAGAGCATTCGGCAAGAGTGGCTGAAATGGGAGCTGCGGAACAATCCGTCTTTGACGGTTCTTTGTTGCAGAGCCTGACCGAGCAAGGGGCGGAAGTGATGCACTGCGCCACGCTCCTCTTCCTTGGTATGGTCAACGATGCCACTACATTTGCCGAAACGCATGGCGGTGGAGGAAGTAAAAGCAACCTTAAATGGGGAAAGGATGATGACGAGGATAACCGTGCGTGGGCAAGGCGTTGCATGATGATGGCAAGCAGAATGATGCGACCGACTTCCGGCAAGAAGCAAAAGAGGTAATCGGCAGAATATGTTTTTCTGCAATGGATAACAAAACAAAATAATGCGTTGAATATGACAAAGAAAATATTTTTAATTCTGGCAGTGGCAGGTATGGGCTGTTCACTGCACATGAAAGCGGCTGTACCACCTGTGACAAAGGACACTGTACAGCTGGAGTCGTACACGGATATCGAACAGATGCTTCGGCCTTTGGATCCGACTTACCACAAGGGTGTATTCGTGACATCGCCTTGGAACGGCAACTGGCTTGTCAGTCTTCAAGGTGGTGCAAGTGCGTTCATTGGCAAACCTGTTGGTTGTGCCGACTTATTTGACAGGATAAAGCCTACTATTTTCGCATCGCTTGGCAAGTGGTTCACTCCGCAGATCGGAGCAAGAATCGGTTATGGAGGTTGGCAGTTCAAAGATTGCGAACTGGTCACAAATGACTACCATCACTTTCATGCTGACTTGATGTGGAATGTGCTTGGATATCGGTATGGCAAGGTTGAGAATCCTCGTTGGGGAATCATTCCATACATAGGATTTGGACTGATGCACAATCCGCAGAACGGACATAATCCGTTTGCCGTTTCATACGGAATACAGGGACAATACCGTATCTGTAAACGGCTGTCTGCATTGTTGGAAATTGGCAATGTTTCCACATTCCAGGACTTTGATGGCTATGGCAAATCCAATCGTTTCGGAGATAATATGCTCTCCGTGTCAGCCGGCTTGTCGTTTACGATTGGAAAGACCGGCTGGAAACGTGCCGTTGATGCGAGTCCTTACATCCGGCAGAACGAGTGGCTGATTGGTTACGCTTCACAGCTATCGGAGAGTAATCGCAGATACACCGGGCAACATGACAGGGCGATGAGAACGATCAACGAATTGAAGAAGATTCTGGAAATTGAGGGCTTGCTTGATAAATATAGCAAGATGTTTGATGACCGGGAGAGTTTGGGCAATGTCTATCCGAGAAACGATTACAGCGGACTGAACTCGCTCCGGGCAAGATTGAAAAACAGGCATTGGGATGGCAAGTCTCCATTGTCCAATGACAGTTTGTTCAGTAAGTCTGAATTTGTCAATGCCATACCCAATAATGACGGTAGCGTTGTAAACGGCTTCTATGTCACAGGTGCCGATTCCCTGCTGTCTCCGGATATGAATAATGACAGCATTTCCATTTATAGCCATTCGGATTATCTCTCCTTTATAGGTTCCGGTAACGAATGCATCGGTTCACCTGTCTATTTCTTCTTTGAACTCGGCACGGCTCAACTGACCGATAAATCCCAGTTGATCAATCTGGATGAACTGGCGCGTGTGACAAAGAAATACGGATTATCCGTGACTGTTGCAGATGCGGCTGACGCTGCCACTGGAACTGCCGATATAAACAATAAGTTGAGCGCATCGAGAGCCGATTATATTGCCACGGAGTTACGCAGGCGCGGAGTGGCCGTTGAAAATATAACAAAGGTCAGTCAAGGAGGTATTTCCAATTATGTACCCACTGAAGCTAACAGACATACCAAAGTCATGCTATATATGAAATAGTAAAGTGTAAGATTCTTTTTGTTCAAATTGATTAGTTAAATGTCAATTCTTTTGAAGGGAGAGCCTGTCCGTGATGGATCGGCTCTCTTGTTTTTGATATAGTACAAATTTATCGCCCCTTATACAAAGGCTGTGCTTTACAAATCATGAACTCCTCCGGCTCATCTTGCCGGCTCTATTTTCCTTTGCAAAGGTACTGCGGTGAGGGAACGCCAAGTACCGCTATGCAGGTCTGCTCGCTAATGGCTTGGTGGACTTGACAACAACTTTCCGCAATTTCCGTCAAGCGTAAATTGGGTATTTCATCAACTCCTCTGCCATTTACTTGTCTTATCCCTCTGTTTCCTCAGTCTCTTGATAGCACGTAAAATTCAGATCCCGACAAGAAAGCCGATAAAGGCTTCAAAATAAGGGAAAAGAAAAAGACAAAAGTTCAACGATTAAAACAGACTGATTATGCACAGCAAGATTTTTCAAATCACGGAAACAAGAGTTGACAGGGACAACTACTTGAACGAGGACACCCTTGAACAAGGGGACGGACACTATTACGACTATTGTTCGGAGATAGACGAGGAAGAACGCAAATTCCATATTGCCAATCTGATAGAAAAGGCATTGCCAAAAGGGATGTTCACTCTTGTGGGAGAAAACACAATCCGATACAATGGCGGTGCGGACAAGTGGAAAAAGGAATTTGTTACAGCCATCCAAGAAAAGGCACAAGCCGTTACCGTTGAAAACTGCATGATGTGGATTGGGGCGGTGTACCAACTTGAAAAATTTCTCAAAAATCCGCTTGACCTCGGTTATCAGTTCTATATGGACGAGCATGGCGTTAATGGCTATGCCGAACAATCGTACTCGTTTTTACAGATGGTCAGCCAGTTCGAGCCGGGAAAACTACTTTACATCGGTGGAGTTATTGACTATCATTTCTAAACGCTATGAGGACAAGACGAATGACAAAGGAACAAGGAAAGTGGTGCAATATCAGCCGATTTCCCAATTTCCACCACACAGGCAGTATTAAAGGAATGAAACGGATGTACTACGGAAACCAAGCACTTTTGGTAAGGTGCGGAGCGTACATATACAATGTTTCAAGTGAACCAAGTATCTATTATCAAGCAAAATAACAGACATTATGAAAGGAACAGAACATTTTAAGCAGGCAATTAAGGCATATCTGGACGAAAGAGCCAAGACCGATGAACTCTTTGCTGTATCGTATGCCAAAGAGAACAAGAATTTGGACGATTGCGTGACATTCATACTCAACCAGGCAATGGCAATCTGTAAAGAGGGCGGTTGCGGTATGACCGATGACGAGGTTTATTCGCTTGGAGTACATTACTATGATGAAGATGATATAGAAGTGGGAAAGGCGGTCAACTGCGGAGTGATAGTCAACCATAGAGTAGAACTATCTCCCGAAGAACAAGCCGAAGCGAGGGAGAATGCACTCAAAGCCTACCAAAACGAGGAACTGCGTAAAATCCAACAGCGAAACAGCAAACCGAAGCCGACCCCGAAAGCGGTCAGACAAGAACCCGAACAACCAACATTATTTGATTTAGGACTATGAGAGCGAAAACGAGATTACAGCATAAGGTAGTAACCGCCAACGGACGGTTACTGCCACAGACAAAGAAGCAGGAGTTATGGGCATTCCGTCAATGTATCAGCCATTACGCATACCGCACCAAAAACGGAGGAACGACCTGTATGGATTGCGGTTATCAATGGAACGAGAGCAACGAAAAGGTGTGCCGTTGCCCACATTGCGGTGCAAGACTGGAGATACTGGACACCAAGTGCAGGACATTCAAGGACAAAGCGTATTATTCCACACTTGCCACACAGGACGGTTTACAGGTACAGCGTGTATTTCTTATGAACGCAAACTTCCGTAAAGGCAAGAAAGCGGAGTATTATTCTATGGAGATTGCACGCTATTGGGTGGATGATAACGGCAAGACGGAGATAACGGCATTGAAACGCACACTCGGACATTACGCAGATACTTTTGTTTTGGACGGCTGTCTGGAGTTACGGAGAGACAACTATGTGTACAGACGGATTGCCGATTGCAAGGTCTATCCATATTATTCTGCCACTCCAAAGTTAAGACGCAACGGATTGCAAGGCTCATTGGCTGACATCGAACCGACACGGCTTATCGAAGCCTTGTTGACAGACAGCAGAGCCGAAACGATGTTCAAGGCAGGCAGGAAAACTGATTTGAACTACTTCCTGCAACATTCAATGTACTTTGATTTGTATTGGAACACTTACAAGATAGTCTTACGCAATGGCTATCATATAGCAGATATTTCTCTTTGGATAGATTACATCCGCTTACTTGAAAGGTGTGGCAAGGACATTCACAATGCCCACTATGTCTGTCCATTAGACTTGAAAGCCGAACACGACCGCTATCAGGAACGGGCAAGGATTATTCAAGAACGGGAGGAGCGTGAGGAACAAAGGAAAAAGGCAAAGGAGAGCGAGGAGCGTTTCAGAGAATTAAAAAGCAAATTCTTCGGATTGTCATTCACGGACGGACTGATTGTAGTCAGTGTGTTGGAGAGCGTGGATGATTATTACAAGGAAGGGAACGCCCTGCATCATTGTGTCGGACAATGCGAATATTATCTCAAACCGCAGTCGTTGGTATTTTCAGCACGGATTGACAACCAGCGTGTTGAAACCATTGAATTGAGCCTTGAAACATTCAAGGTATTGCAGTCAAGAGGGCTTTGCAATAAGGCTACGGAATACCACGACCGAATTATCCGGCTTGTTCAGAAGAACGCCCGGCAAATCCGTAAGCGAATGACCGCTTAATCTGTTCTTTCTTTTCGTCAGCCACTTGTTACGACACACATTGTAGCAGGTGGCTTTATGCGTGGCTACGGTAACTTGCTGATTACCGTAGCGATTTCTGTTATATAGGACTTAAATGCGCTTTTATAATGTACTGCATATATATCCTTTTGTATAATGTCGGCAACAAATAAAAACTATGGCCGAATTTATATCCTAAAACCTTTATAGGATAATCTCCCATTATAGTCATCGGAGGATTCTTCTTAGAGCCGACCATCACGCCACACGGCATTGTTTTATCGTGCAAAGGTACTATGGCGGTAGAATGCCAAGTACCACTTGCGCTAACAATTCAGTGGACTTAACGACAGCTTTCCACGAATGTGCCATTAGTGGTATTTCATTAACTCCCTGTTTGTTTACTTGTCTTATCTCCCTTACCCTATAGTCTTTAACGCACATAAAACATATCCCGGTGGCGAAGTTTGACAGCTTCAAGCAAAGGGAAAAGAAAAAAAATATTCAACATCAAAATTCATTAGAAATGGAGTACAACAATCAACTATCGGAGAACGACAAACGATTTGCAGACGAGTTCTCAAACTATGTGAACGGCAAAATGGCTTCACCCCGAAAAATGGGCAAGGCATTGGCGGACGACCACCGCTATTTGGTAAACGAGAAAGCCAAACTGATGTTCTACTTTATGGAGCAGTTGGCGGAGAACTGACACAAGGGAAGATATGACCAGCGTAACGAATGGGCGTGCCGTCTGGCAGCGGAATCCATAGACCATTTGGCAGAGAACGACCTCTATCATTTGCCCGAAGAGTATTACGAAAACCGTAAACAATAATGAGTATGCAAGCACTTCAAATCGCCATCCCAAGATGGAACATAACAGAGTTGAACGGTTACGAGCCGATAACCACCTTTTGGCAGGATTTCTCCATTGCCGACAAGTTCGGGAACAATGCCATAGCCGACACATACAGGCGAGCCAAGTCTGAATGGAAAGACAACTACAAGTATTGGACGGAACTTTGCCTTGTCCTCAATCACAAGATATGGCAGTGGCACGAGAGAGACAATCAAAGAGCCATTCTCTATGACAAACTGTGGAGGGAAGCGGATGCAATGACCGCTGAATGGTCGGACGAGGAACAGGAATATTATTTTGAGATAACGGATTAAATCAACCAGTGGGGAGATTGGAGAGGTCTCCCCACAAAAACAAAGAGTATGACTACCCAAGAACAGATACGGAAAGTAACGGACATTGCCCAAGAAAAAGGCTGGAGCATAAACGTTGGAGACGAAAACAAGACAAGCATACAATTTGAGTTTCAACGCTACACCAAATACGGGCAGGATTTCAATTTCAATGCCGATATGCAGGATGAAGACATCGACACGCTTATTGCCGGTATGAAGCGATATTACGAGGACTTTGACCCGGATTATGAAGCCTATTTATGGATTGGCGATGACGGACACGGCAGAAATGGCGCACCTTATCATATCAAGGATATTGTGTCGGATATGGAAGAAACCGAAGAACAGATATACGAGTTGCTGCAAGCACTTGAAGTTGAATTTATCTAATGGCTACAACTATGACTTTATCGGACAAATCATATTACAGAAGACTTTGCAGGAACATCCTTGCAGACCGCTTTAACTGGCGAAAATACTGCACACCGAACCTTTATTTTGGCAGGGAAATATGTGTTACACCGCTTCATTGTTCCTACGGACAAATCGGCTACACCATCAATTTCCCCTATACCAATGCACCGGAAGTGGAGTATGATTGGGAAATGAACAAACTTACCATTGATGATGAAAATTGGAAATTGGTATGTTAGACGAAATCAGACAAAACGGCAAGGTGGTGTTGTCGGGAGAGGATGGGTTTTCAATACCTATGTTTTTCAACAACTTGTGCGGCAAAAATTTTTCAGGCGAGAATTATCGGGATTATATCAGATACATAGCCTTCGGAGAAATGGGCTTCAAGCCCGGAGAAATCACACTCTACCGTAACGGAGTACAGGTAAGGACGGGTAAAATAAATATTGAAAAATAGATACGGATATGGAAACGACAACTATTCATCCTGCGGAGAGCTATCTTCGCAACGAAACCAATCCTTCGTCTCTATATGTGAGGATTGCAGGAAAACGCAGACGCTTGTTCATCAATCGGGACAGGGGTATTATTGGCATTATCGCGCCCGGCAAAAGGACAAAAGGTTATGTATTCACAGATTGGTCAAGCATCGAGCAGATATACTATCCCTCGCAAGAGCAGGAGGCGAATACGGACAGGAAACTCATTCTGAAATATCAGAAACTTGCCCGGCTTGCCACACATACAAATTCCTGGCTTCGTGACATCGCAAATGCGGATTTGGATAAATCCCTTTACGAGAACCACATCACGACCGGAACACGCATTGACGGCAAATGTATTGGGCTTGCCACTATCGAAAAATATTGTGGGACGGCATCTATGCAGCGTTTCAGAGAGGCGATGAAGAACAAAGAGAGTTTTTTCACTTGTCGCTTTGATTTTTGCGGTTATGACGGAACGCTTTGGTGTGAGCCACGGGACAATGGCGATATGTCGGCAGGCTTCAGCAAAGAATACCGGAATTGTGGCAACGGCTATTACTATCTGCTTATCAACGATGAATACGTGATAGGCTATGATATTGACTGACTATATAGCTACAACAATCCAACCGCAAAGAAAGAGACTAATTTGATTTGGAAAAGCGGGTAATATAGTCACCACACACCTCCAATTTGACAATCAGCGGATGCGGCAAAGTGATAGTCTTGCCATAGAAAATGGCAGCTACCACCTTGCCACCGCACCGTTCTATCTCCTCCTTGTAGTCGGTCATACTTTGCCCGGTAGTCAGTACATCGTCAACAATAATAACATCTTTCCCTTTTATATCTCCTGTGATTCGGTAATTTCGTTCAAGTATTCGATTCTCATAACCTTTGGCTTCATGCAAACATTCACGAGGCTCGAACACATCAACATCGTATAATCCTGATGTCAGATCCGGACAATGGGTACAGACATACCAGTTCAAACGCTTGAATCGCTGGATATATTTGAACTCATCGCTACAAGGCATGAACATGATATGAAAATGGTGGTCATCCATTTGTAAGGCGTTCATGCAAGATTTGAAAAACTCAATGCCGTGTATTTTTCCCTCCTTGAACTCATAGACTGAATGGCAGAACGCCTGCTGATCATCGTTGAGAAACGGTTTGTACCGGGACGGATAATATTGCCCATAGAATACTACTTTTGTATTGTGCAATTTGAATGGTTTGAGTGGTGGCTGTTCTTTGAATAAATCCGGATGTAAACAACAGAACATACGACAAGCATCCAGATGACCGGCTCTTACCGCCAAACGGCATAAACGGTCACGTTCATCCTTCTTCTCGGTCTTTTGCGCAGCTAAAAACGCCGTTTCTCCGGCTTTCCGCCGCCAATATCCAACGATATACCATAGGATACTGATAACACCGAGCAGGATTACAAATACCAGCCTTTCGTTCATATTGACCGTGAATTATGTGAGGAATAGCCTTCGTGCTGTTTACAAAAAATCATACTTCCAACAGTTCACTCGTCTTTGCCCAATAATAGAAGGCTTCCGGTAGATTGCTTTTCAACTTGTTCAGTTTGTTGGTCAGCGAAGGTCGAATAACCAAATCCTTGATGTCAACCGGATTGTTTGAATAGCGTTCCACTTCTGTGACTCCCTTTTCAATCAGCGTGGCTAAATAAGCCGCCCGTGCCGCATCAATAATAGCATTGTCTATCAGATACCGTTGTTTGTACATAAATGACTTTACACGGATGATTCCGTCTTGTATCAAGTTGAAATCACCTTCTCCGGATTTACCTCGTGTGGAGATACAGAGTGCCGTCTGACGGATGTCGTTGAAGACCTGTCCGATATCCGTTCCCAAAGACCGGTACGAGAGTTCGACTACCGCAATCTTGCGGAAAGCCTCTGCGGTAATCTGCAATCCTGAAACATTTTCAAACAACCGCCCCACGTCATAAAGTTGCTTGGCTATCTCCATCGAACAGGACCTGCCGTTCTTGTAATAAGGTATTCCGGTAGTGTTGGGAGCGAAAGCTGTCAGTTTATCCCCTAAAATATCTTCTGCGGACGGAACAGTCACCATTAACGGTTCTCCCTCCAGCCGTATGAACGGGCAATCAATGGCTATTTGCCGGGTTTGGAAATAATGAATGTCCTCGTACAATACGTCCAGCAGGATATAGGATTGGGCGTCCGTGTCGTTCCGGTAAGCTATCTGATAGAAAAACTTGGAATGGCTTTTAGGTATGTCTGCGTCGTCCCTTTGCTTGCGCTCCACGAGTTCCAGATTGATAAAGCCAAAATCGGCAAACGATTTCAGATAGTCCTCTATATTGGTTCCGGGAGGACAGATGACATCAATGTCGATTGATAGACGATGGGCAGATTTCCCAAGAATGAGCATAAGTGCCGTGCCACCCTTGAAGACGAGAGGACATCCGGCTTTAACCAACATTTCAAGCAGAGACAAGGCACGGATTACTTTCTCTATGAGGTTCTTGTCATTGTAGTGCAGTTCGGATGCAACCTGTTCAATCCATTCTGCCGTAAAACACTCTTTCTTTATCATTGTATGTTCAAGTTTTCTAAAATTGACGATAATTCTTTCTTCACTTTACGCCTGTCGGCATACCTGAAAAGCCTGTTCCTGTTGATTGTGTACAGGTTAAAAGCGTTTTCTATGATACGGTCACTCTCACTGCCTTGCAGGTAGAAAAAGTCCGTATCTCTCAATATATCCACTAACAGTTTTTCCAACGTGGGCATAGGCACGCCGGATACTTCTTGCAAGGGAGCTTCCGAAACAAGATTTTTTACGAAAATGACACGGCTGTCCATATCCACATACCGGTATATCATATTTTTGTCCGGTCGTAGGTAAACATCGTGGTTCTTGTCTTTCAGAAAATTGAAAACGGTTTCTGCCGAGTCCCTGTCCGTTTCCACGTAGATGATGCGGTTGGATGAAAGGTGATGTTGCAAAGGGGCTATGATGTCCCCTTGATAAACACAGAATTTCGCAAACGGAAAATCCGATTGCAACAAACCGTAAACCTCCTTCACTTCCTCTATCGGTTGGGGTGAAAAGACCTGCTTCATCACTTTGGCATACGTTCCCCGCCCGGTTCTGACCAGTACATTTTCATTCACGAGCTTGAACAGATACCAGGACAAAGAAGACTTTTTGATGCCTGTCTTCTCTTGTAGATAAGCAAACAAATCTCCTAAACTAAAGTCATGATGAACTTCAGCATAGTCAAGTATGAATGTTGTCGTCTCGTTGCTCATGTGATTATTATTCCTTTCTTCGACTGCAAAGGTAACAAATTTTCGGCACTAATTCAGAATAGTGCCGATATTTTGCGACTAATTAAGGTGAAAAATCTCTTTTTTTTGTGTAAGTAGGACTTATCAGTGGGACTAAACCAATTCAGCCGCAGAGAGGACGACTCTCTACGGCTGAACAGAACAGATAGCAGACTTTATACTCAGCGGTGCATCCCGCCACTGTATTCCACCTCCTCTTTTTGATATTGCTCCATTTCATTCAGCTTTTCATTGACGGATTGGAGATTGGAATCGAGCGAATTGTCGTGATCGTATGGGAAACTGTGGCTGACGGCAAGTCCGGCATTGGTCGCCGTGCCGACATCAAGGGTGTCGTCATCCCTGTTATACCCGATATGGAGAATATCTCCGTTTGGCATTTCAAGGACAGGAGTACGCTGCTTTGTCATCGCAGAGAACTGCTCGGCCGCCATGTCTTTGGCAACCTCTTTTATGTCACTGCTTGCCAGCCGGACACCATACCGTGTAATATGGTCACGGATTTCCTGCTCCGAGTATTTCAGCAGCACCTCGTAAGTTCCTCCCACGCTGTTGTTATAGACCACGGCAAAATCCTTGTCTTCTATCAGCAGATCATCACCCTTGTTCTGGCGAGGAGAGACAAAGGTATATTGCTCGTTGATTCCATCGCCGTCATAATACTCCTTGGCAAGCCGGAGTAATCCCTCATAATCGCCTTTTTCCCGAAGCGCATCCAGCCGTGAGGTGTCATCGGTGGATTGCAGGTAGGCTACGGAAGAGTAGAACACTTTTCCTTCGGGTACGGACTGTTTGACCTCATTCCGCTGCCCGTTATCCTGCTGCACCTTGCTTTTCTGTTCCAATTCCTGCACTATCTTATCCACATTCTGCGTAACGAGCGAGGTAGCCCTTTTTACATCCAGAAGTGTGGTCTTGATAAACTGGGGCGATTCCTTCAAGTGGTCCAGCCAGGATTTCAGATAAGCGCAGCTCTCTTCTTTCAATGCCTTGCTCATGCCGTAACGCTGTGCCACCAATGCGCTGCCCAATTCTGCCACCAGTTCCTCACGGGCGTATTCGTCCGAACCGAAACCGGACGGTTTGATACGGTCGAGTTGCCCCTCGATGCCCGTACTGTGGGTCATCTCATGCCAAAGAGTACCATAATAGGATTCGCCGTCCTTGAACTGGGATTTTTCGGGAACCACAATCTCGTTCTTGGAAATGGAAAAGTATGCCTTGTCCTGGTGCATCGGCTTGATCGGGCAAATCCAGCGGTTATCTCGAATCATCACATCCATTGGCTCAAAAGACATCTTCTCGCTTTCATCCAACTTTACGGCATCCCCATTCGCCAGCTTGTTCCAAAGTTCCGGACGGGCTTCCTGAAGATTGGTTTGGGCTACATTGAATACCCGGAAGACCTGCATCTTCGGATATACATTGTACATCTTCTTCTCTTCGTCGGATAGTTTCTTAAAGTCGTCATACTTGATCTTCTCCTTGGTTTCCTTGTGGATGCAGGTAATGGTAGTGAGCATCACGGGGAAGGATTTTTCGCCCTTGTTCACTGACACCCTCGGCAGTTCCACACCCTCCTTTGCCTGCTTTTCGGACGGTTTGTTCATCCGTTGCACGCAGTCAAAGGTACAGAAACGCGGTATCTTGTAGCCCTCGTTCTCGCAATGGAGAAGCAACATCAGCGCGTTCATCCCATTGTACTCACGTCCGGACAGATTCTTCGGCCACCCTAAGCTGCCTTCGGTAATCCATGGTTTCGTCCAGTCCTTGCTGATGGTCTCGATACGCTCGATCATCATTTCCGCAAAGAGGTCAAGAGCCTTGTCCTCCGCGGACGGGCCGTCATTGCTGTTTTTCCTGTAACCGGCCATGACTGTCAGTTGTTAGGGTTATACGGCTGTTTCACATATTCCGACATTTCCGATACTTTGCAGGCAATGTTCAGCTTGTCGTTATAGACGGACAGTTCCAGTTCACCTTTGGCCTCGATGCCGGTCTGCGGTTGCAGCCACTCCTCACGTTTACGGTCAAAGCCTAAGAAGCGTACCCACAGGTACTCGAAGCAGTCATTGACCTTTTCCGCGGAAAATGCGGAGAACTGCAAGAAATTCCTGCCTTTCTTGTCTGTCTTCTCCTCGATGTTCTTGCCTGTCTTTCCACGGAAGTGCATTTCGCCCTTGATGGAATCCTCGTTTGAAGCCACGGTAAGATTGACCGATGAAGCCGACAGATTGAAATAGAGGTTGTCTCCACGCTTCTTGAAAGTCAACACACCGGAAATTTCCACTCTCTTGCCTACGGTATAGTCAGCCTGATTGTACTCCTCTCCATCCTTAACGACAGAGATTTCCACTGTTTTGTCGATACCGTTTCTTGCCGGAATCATGCAATTTACGGCAAATGCCGTGAAAGCCTTGTTCTCATTGTTGGTGCGCACTACAACCGCCTTGCTGATGGTTCCGCACACTGTTACGTTACACTTAATCATATTGCTTGTAGTTTTATTTTAACCAAGACCATTTGACCGGAATATCCTATTAAATGTGAACTACCTGCATATACGTTCCGTCTTTAATCGGGCGCACGGATTTTAATCCAGACTATCCCTGACGCAATGACAACCTGCACACCCACAATCACGAGTGTCACCACCAGACCGAACAGCCGGTAGCATACAAGGGTATGCAGTCCTGCAAGGAACAGTCCGACAAACAACAATCCTATTTCCATCATCACGCGTTTCATTATCTTCTGATTTGTTCGTTCTGGCTCTGCTGTTCCGACATTCCCTGCTCGAAGTTTTGTGAAGCCTGTTGTGAAAGGACAATGGCATTGACCATTCCTGCCACTCGCATACGCTTGCTTTCCTCCGAGAGTTCAGGATTATTCAAAGTGGCGGACATCCGACTCAACTCAACGGTACAGAGTTCCCGTGAGACTTGCACGGTACCGTTGTCTGCCTGCAATACGGCTTTGTTGTTCTCTCCGATGACAAGGGCACAGCTTTTCATGTGGGGCAACAATGAAGTCAGTTCCACCTTCCGGCTACCTGCCATTTCAGAAATGGCTTCTTTCTGTTCCTCTTCGTTCTTGTTGTCAATGACTACCGCCAGCATCATCAGCGAGGAAAAGGCTTTGACCACCATATCCATAATCGGGTCATTCGTTTCTGAAAGTCCGACACCGCTGTCTTCCGATGATAACAGTTTCTTCATCCACTCTTCAGGACTTTGTGATTTTGTTTCCTGGGGAGTGGCAGTAACCTCCGTTTTGTATTTAGCCAACAGGTCGTTGCCATTATGCAAGGCTTGCAACTTGATGTTTCCCTTTTGGGCGATGTCTGCCAGATAGATTGCGGGATCAATGTCTCGCTTTTGTCCGTCAGCGGTAATCTGTGCCACTCCGAAATGCAGGTGTTCGCCGGTAGCCCGTGTGCCGGTGTTGCCTGACATACCAAGTCTCTGTCCGGCTTGCACCTTATCACCCACCTTGACATCAACAGAGGACAGGTGCATATAAGTGTTCTGTATCTTGCTTCCGTCAGCCCTCTCGTATTCAATGGTTACGGACTTGCCTCCGGCAGTTTTGGCATTTTGGTTTACTGCCACCACTTTGCCGTTATTCTCGGTAGCCAACACCGCATCGCCCTTACAGCGGATGTCCATACCCTTGTGCATTTGCTGTTTGTCAGCATCCATGGGGTCGGTACGCATTCCAAACGGTGAAGTGACAAACAGGAACTCTTCGCGCTCGACCGGGAATGAATAGGCGTTTGTCGTAACCGCTTGTCCGGTTCCTGTTTCCTGTCCTTTTGCCTTCATTTCGGTCATGACCATCCGGTCATACTTCTGCAGCCCGTTTGCTTCAATGATTTTTTGCAGACTTTGGGCATAATTGCCGCCACTTGCATACCCGGCCTTGGCAAGTCCTTCCGTTCAACCCTTGTAATCGTCAGGAGACAGGTCAAAACATTCCGCGTACCGTTTGTTCTCTACAAGGAATTTGGAGTGATGCTCGTAAGAATCGCCCACGCTGTCGTAGCTGCAAAACTTCTCGTTGGGCTTGTCATCGGTGTAAATACCGTATTTGCCACCTTGCGCAATCCATCCCGGAGTGGCTTTGATACCAAAATGGTTGTTCTCGTTCAGAGACAGACGGCTTTGCCCGTTGCTGCTCTCCAGTATGCCCTGTGCCAAGGTCACGGAAGCCGGGATGCCGTATTTGCGCATCTGTTCCATCGCAAAAACGGCGTATTTTTCCGCATATTCTTTATTCTTGCTCATTGCTTTGTCTGTTTATCGGTGCATTCCTTTTGATACCTCTTCCTCTTCTTCAACTTCCTCTTTAGGCTGGTCGTGCTTGATTTCCTCGTCACGGCTGATTTTCGTTTCCACTTCCGACTCCTGTTTTTCGGAAGAGGTCTGTTCCTGTGCTTGGCTCTTGTTCAGCACGTCCGCGAAAAGCGTTGCCGCCAGATGTTGTTTGAAACTGTTCCTGTCCTCGGCGACCCACATCCGTTGCCATTGCTGTGGTGTGACGCTTCGGGGCTGCGGTTTCTGGTTGTCAATGGTGGGAGCGCAGAGTATCGCCCCGTTCTTTGTCTTGAACACGGCCACTCGTTGTATGCGGTTCAAGTCAATGCTTTCATCTGCCGTGTGGAACAGGTCCACTTTTAGATCCGGCTTGCTCTCGGCAAGGGCATAGTATTTTCTGGCCAATTCTCCACGCACCTTGTCTATATTATCCAATGACTGTTTCAGCGTGGTGAAGAAACGGTTCAGGTCATCCTTTTCGGGATAGACGCTGTAACCGGCTTTTCCTTCCGGCTTGATGAATAAAGCCCAGCGGTTTTTGTCATCCTGTACCATCTGTATCTTCTCAAACCAGGGTTTGTCAGCTTGCTTCACCGCAGGGTGCGCATCGATGGTGGAGAGTGTTTCCAATGCCCAGTTTTTCAGACGCGCCACCTCTATCTGCTTTTCGGCGAAGTAACGGTCATCGGGACGGTAGCCCAACGCACCGTCCGGATTATAGAAACGCACTTTTTCAATGCCGCTTTTCTCCAATGCGCTTTGTATGCGCTGTTTGCTCATTCCCTTGATTTCGTTGTTCACCTCCAAGGATGCACCGGCAGGGAGTATCACATCGGCACTCTTGCCTTGTTTGTCGATGACCAGGACAATGGTCTTGTTTTCCTTGTCGGGATGCTTCTTGATTTCTTCAGCCACGAAGAAATGCTTTGGCATTTGCTCCCGCATCTGTTCTGTCTGGCGGTAGTTACGATAGGTGGCATACTCGATTTTCTCGCCCCGTTCTGCCTTGCGTATCACTTCCAGCGCATTGTTCACATCGCTCTCGATGGCATCTATCAGACAAGGGTTCTCTTTCAGTTCACGGTTCCAATAATCCACCAGTTTGACACTCTCGTCCGACAACCGGGCCGGAAGTCCCATTTCCAGCATCTTGATACCCGAAGCGATTTCGGCAATCAGCCGTTCCTGCTTGACGGCATCCTCTGTTGGGGGAATCCCGTTTTTCATCACCATTCCCTCACGGGCAAGGCGTTGCTGGTGTCCGGTGGCTGCTATGATTTGCCGAAGGGTCTCCTGCGCATAATCGGTGTAATGTGCGAAATCCTTTTGCCGTGGAATATATATCGCGTCTTTCTGGCTGTCATAATGCGCCACACCGCTGCCATCCGTGCGAACCGGTGCCAGATTTCTCGAAATAGATTGTACAAAGGCATTGAATTTCGGCCTGAGTTCACGCAATTCCTTTTCTCCGAATCCTTGCTCGACACTGTTGCCGTATTTTGCCAATGCGTCATCGTATGCTTTCCTGTCAACGTGGGGCAGCAAAGTCTGGTCGATATTGAACAATGTGCGTATCTCCCTGTTGTGTACGCCTTTGTATCGGTTCTTCTCTTCGGAAGAAAGTTTTTGGTAGTCATTCCTTGATATGACCTCGTTGGGATTGTTCCTGTTCACGTACTTGTTCCAATTATAGAACAGGAACGGTACTCCTTTTTCGTGTTCCTTGACGGATTCGCCTCTTGCCTTTGCTTCGCTATATAAGGTGAAGAGGTTGCTCTTGCATCCGTGCTTGTCTGAGTGCAGAGCCATGAACAGGGCGTTGAACGGACTGACCGCCACGCCTGCCGGATAAAACTTGGGATAGCCCTTGCCTGTGGCATTGAGCCAGTGGCCGCCCGCGCTGACCGCTCCGCTTAACGCTCCGGAGAGCAGTTCCACTTGTTTGTCGGCGGCATTTTTCTCAAACTGTGATTTCTCTTTCATATCTGTTGCTGTTTTATTGTATTCCTCTGGTACGCACAATCGTTTCCCTGTCGTTCTCTTCGTAATTCTGCGACATCAGTTGCTGGGTACGGTCGCTCTTGGCAAGGATGGCATTGGCAAGGGTATTAAGCGGCAATGCCCCGGCATTGTAAGCTGACACCACTTTTTCAGGCAACTGGATGGTGCAGGGTACATGGTCTATGGTTGCGATAAGGTTGTTCCCTTGCAGTATCGGACCGGAAATCCGTGGATTCAGCGGTTCGTCCGCATAGACCCGGTATCGGACGGAACGGTTTCCCGTATTCAAACCGTTATCCTCATTCCGTTCCCATCCTAATGCCTCGTGTCCTGCCTTGTTCAACAAATTGGCACCGCCCAGTCCGATCATCATCATTTTGAGAATAGGATTCTTAATGAATATACCGGCGACGATGCTGGCGATAGGCAGTACATTGTCTCCTAAATCCAATGATTTTGTCCTGCCCGTAAACATACCCACCAGAATATCCGGCAACATGGCAAGCACATAACCCAAATTTTTGCTTATGTCTCCCATGCCACTCAACCCCAAAGTTGAGAAAAAATTGCCCCAGCCGTTTTCGTTGGCATTGGCGGTTTGTTGTCCTGATTCAATGGCTGTATCTTCCCTTGATTCTTCTGCCGTTTCCGTTTCATTGGCTTGTTGGACGGATTGTGCGGTATGGGTGTTTCCCGATTGTCCCGGATTGTTTGCAAGCGCAGATTGACCTTTAACCTCTTCTTTCTTCTCCATATCCTGCAAATAAGTTTCCATGTATTCCGGAGCGATGACCATCGGAATATCCTTATATCGCTCATCTTTTATCTTTTGGCCGGCAATAAAATCAAACGGCATTTTCGCTTGGGCGTTATGGCTCATCCAGTCCCTGAAATCAAAACTCTGTACGGGAATCTTCTTGGTCAGCCGTTCATTGGTGGCGATGATATAAGGATTGTCATTGACTCGAATTTCATTGGCTTCTTTACGGAATCTGTCAAAGACATTCCTCTCACTTCCGAATACGCCCTTGCTGATGCAGTCTTCAACGGATGCAGTGTTTCCTGTTTTGTCCTTGGAGGAAGTCAGTGCTGAAAATGCCAGGTCAGCCCCGACAAATTTGGCGAAGCTCGCCCAGCTTCCCGCACCGCCGAGTGATATGGCATCGATGCTTGCACCGATGACTTTGCCTGTCCCTTTTTCCAGTTTGGACGGTTTGTAGGCTGCTTCCCCACGTCGCTCGATTTCTGCGGCAAGCGGTGACTGGTTCAATGTGTATGACAGCCCGAAAAGCGTGTTCTGTGCCGCCTTGCGCATGATGTATTCAGCGGAAGACTTGGGCATATTGTCTTTGACCATCTTGCCCGTCATCAACTCTCCGATACGGTATTCCGTATATGCGTAAGCGAGGTCGCCACCTAATTGTCCGGACAGTTCATCATATCTTTCCCTGCCGATTTCATCCACCACGGCGGAACGCCACTCGTTTGCCATTATCGTGAGGTCTGCCTGTATCTCCTTATTGTTTGCAATCTTATCCTTGCACATTTCAATGTAGTCCTCCGTGGTCTTGGAGTTCCATTCCCCGGTCACTTTCAGTGTCTGGTACGGATCCATCATCGGATTACCGGCTGCCGCCATAGAACCGAGGATGCCGGTTGCACTGGTGGAATATACTGCCATTTCCTCCGCTTGTCTTCGGTTGAGATAGTTCTGCGTGTCTCGCATGACAGGGGCAAGGTGACTATTGAAGTAGTCACCGAATACCTTTTCTATCTCCGCAAAGCGTGCTGTATGCTTGATTTCACCCATCTGCTAATAATTTAATTGGTTCAACAGTTGTTCCTTGGTTTGTTCTATGGCATTGTGGTATATCTCCATCTGCTTGGGGAAGAACTCTTCCAGCCATTCGTCCTTTTCTATCCGGTCCTGAATGAAACGGATGGCGGCCATCCGGTCGATTTCTACGGAATGTTCGCCTTCCTCCCGGTTATTGAACCATGCTTTCGTCCACCATCGGACTCCGGCACGGTCGGGATAGACGGACACCATTCTCGGAATATCGAAGCTCTGTACATCTATCTCCAGTTCCGACAAAGGGTCGATAATGCCACTACCGGCTACTGCCTCGGATTGAAGTTTTTTTTTACTTCCTCGCTCATGGTGGAGAGATAGACATTGTGCCTGAGAGCGAGATAATTCAGAAAATCCGCTATCAGGAGATTCTGTACCTTGCCCGCCAAAGGCAAGGCACGGCTGCCTATGCCCAAAGGGTTCGCCATGCTCGGCATCGACTCAAAGAAGTAGTTTTTGGCCGCTCCCACGGTGAACACATTACGCAGGGACTGTTCTGTATATTCGGGTACGATGTACTCGCCACGGAACAGATCTTCCATATAGACGGGAAGGAATCGGAGCATCAGTTCCTCGATTTCCTCCTTGTCACGGTCGTACCTGGTTTTGATCTCACCGTCAAACGAAGTGAACTCGTGTGCCGCACCGTGTCCCGATTTGCCGAGTGCCTGGATATTGCCGTAAAGCATGGTCAGGAACTCTATCGGATTCAGTTCCTCGCCGTCAAACGCCACTTCCATGTGAAGGTCGTTTCCACTGATGGCTACCGTCTGACCTGCTTTTACCTTTTGTCCGAAACGGATGAATATATTAGCAAGATGCGCATAGGTCACTTCGTATTTGCCATAGCGTATGACAATATATACACCATGCTCTTTGTCCGTACCGATACTTGACACGACACCGCTGCCCACTGCCGCCAAAGGACGGTGACTGGCATGGAAGTCTATGCCATGATTATAGGAAGTCTCTCCGGTGACGGCATCTTTCTGTTCCCCATAACCTTTTGACAAGGTTACTTCTTTATTCTTTTCTTCCTCAAAGGGCATACAATAGCCGCTTGGGGACTGTAGAATCATTTCTTCCGTGTATTTCATTTGTAGAATATTATTGTGTTATGACTGTCTTATCTTCTCATTCCTCCGCTATGGGTCTGTTCCTCCTGTTCCTGCTGTGGACGGGCTTGACGCTGATTGTCGGTAACGGACGCTTCTTGCTGGCGTTGGGTGTTGTTGCCAATCATCATCATGGTCAAGAAGATACCGGCTATCTTGCCGAGCCAGCCTGTACGTCCGAACACGAGGAATGCCCCGGCAATCAATCCGACTATGCTTAATCCCGATACTTTGCCATGCGCGAGGTTGCTGAAGAAGTTGTCTAACATATTCCCGGCATTCCCGTTGGAAACACCGCTTAAAAAATTGGACGCTCCATCGAGCGTGGAAGAGAGCGAACTTGACGCCTGGCTCACGCTGTCAAAAGTCTGTTCGGCTTTGCCGGTAAGTTTGTTTACCGTTTCGGTAGCCGCTTTCGCCGTGCCGCTGATGGCGTTGGTGGTATCTTCTCCGATGACGGCATCGCTCACGATGCGCACCACGCTCTTGTCGGTGGTCAGTTTCTCCCAGCCGACATATCCGGCCGCGGCTCCTACGGTTGCCGTCTTCAATGCACTTCCTGCCCCTCGCAAGGTCTGTGATGGGTGCAATACGGCTCCACCAACGGCTTTGCCTGTCGCTCCTGCGGCTTTGCCGCCTGTCTTTAATAATGAACTCCAGAATCCCATATCTTTTAGTTTTTACATTCTCGTTATGTTAAAAAGCACTGGCCTTTCCACTTCGTTTCCACCGTTTCATGGCAGACCTGGCTATCTCTGCTTTGTTGGCTTTGGGTTGTTCCCGTTCCGTGATTTCTGCCCACACGTCACCCATCGAGGTGTATTTCACCGCCATGGTCAGCCGTCGCAGCTTTTTGTTCATCAGTTGCAGCTTGGGACGGATTCCGAAAACGATTTCCATCCGCTGTTTCTCCGTCATCTTGTTGTCTGACAGGCAGACCGTGCGTATGTCATTGACAATTTCCACGGAGTTGTATATCAGTTCCCGGTATATCTTGTTCCGGTTCGTGGAGAGTGCTACTGCTACGGCATTGGCTGGACTTTTCCTGAGTTGCCCGGTGAACTCGCCCATATTCTCTGTCAAATGCGTTATCTCGTGATAGAAGCCGTATATCTGTGCGGCGTAACTGATGACCGAACGGAATGAATCCAGATAATCATTGAACTCCCGTTGCAGGTCGGTGACGGCTTCTACCTCCTCTTTCGTCCAAATGTGGCCGGTGGTTTGCAGGAGCATGATTTTCTCTTGGTTCTTCAAGGTCTTCTTGGACTTTTCGGTATAGATGAGAACCATTCCGGCAAGGGTGGGGTCTATCTGCGCGTGGACTTTCACGCCTATGCACAGCAGTGTGATTATGATAAAGATTGCCCGTCTCATTTTCTCTTTCCTCCATCTTTTTATCTTACCGTTGCTGCCCTGCGCCACCTGTTCATTGCCATTCGTGCCACTTCACCATTGTTCCTGTCCAGCATACCTGCCGTCACGTTGTTCCACACGTCCGTCATCGTGTAAGTCCTGATGCTCAGGTAAAGCAGGTTGAGTTTCTTTTGGAATGCGGACAGTTGGTCGTTCAATGCCCATAGGGTCTGGCTCCGTTCCGCTCCCGTAAGCATATTCTCCTTGCCTCCCTTTGCCACGGCATCACGGAGTAGGGAGAATACCGTCACCAGTTCGGTTGCGGTCTCGATGTACAGGTTGTTCATGCTCATTGCGGCGACAATGCCCTGTGGATTGTCGTTGATGGCTTTTTTCAACTTGCATAGCGAGATAAAAATCCTCACACCGTCATTGTACAGGTGGGTACAGGCTTTCAGCGAGGATGCGAAACCGCTTGCCGTTTTAAGGTAGCTGTTGTATTTCTTCTCCCACTGGCGCATCTGCTCGAACTCTGCGGCAATGGTATTCTGTAAAAGGGCGGTTTTCTTCTGCCCGTCCATCTGGTCTTTTACTTTGCCGAGAATCAGTTCGTTGCCTTCTGCCAATGCCACATATTCCAACGGATTGGTTGTGACAATCTGCGCTTTCGCCGTGACAGACAAGATGATGCCGAATAGGAGCATCGTTATTTTAATGATTGGTGATCTCATAGATTCCTTTTCGTTGTTTGTTAAACTCTACACGCTCTCTGATAATATCCACGATATTGATTCGTTTGGGCAGACCTGTCAATTCCAGCTTGGGCGTGGTCCTGTCCATAGACAACACCGTGACAGTCTTTAGTCCGAAAATCTGCTGCAACAAGCTCTGCTGTTCGTGGAAGTCCACCACACGGTACAATTCGATGTAACCGATACTGCGTTGGAACACGCCATGCTCGGCAGTCAGCTGTTCGCTACCGATGTGATAGCGTATGCGTTTCAGGTATATAAGCCGGTAAATCAAAATGAGGGAAAGGAGAACGGCAAGGAGGGTGGCGATAGATGCAAGAGGGGCGTTCTCCATTCCTCCATAGACCAGTCCCACGGGACAAAGCAACAGCAAGGGCAGTTCGTCAATGAAGAACTGTGCCGTTTGCGGTCGTAGCGAAATCTCTCTGTATATCGGTTGTTGCATGACTCTTATCTGTGTATATTGGGTTGTCGGTGTTCTTCTTCCTTGTCGGTTGCACACCCCGTTGTACCGAGTGGTGCTCCCAATGGGATAATCGCGTCCTTGATGCTGTCAAGGTATTCCTCGCCTGTCTTGCCAAGCAGGGCATCGTTCCAGTCCTTGTAACAGGGCATCAAGGGAAATACTTTTATACGGTCGGAATTGATGTGCATGGATTCCGCTATGGCTTGGAACTTTTTCACGAACTCACGCCCGGCACTGTCGTTGTCGAAACACAAGTAGTGGTTTATATCCGGAGTGACGGAAAGCATACCGCGAATCTGCATATCGGTGGGAGTGCCGCCCGTGGAGACGAACACGCTTTTCTTGGAAAGGTCAGGGTTGTCCCGAAAGCCATTCCTGTGTATCTGGTAGAAAGCCATTGCGTCGTAGGCACTTTCAAACCACGCAACGCCGCCTGCCTTTTGCAAAGGCTCACCGCTGAAATTGGCTATCCATAAGCCCTCGCTGCTGTTGCTGCCCTCGGCTTTGCCCTTGTAACTTCCGCTACCGTCCATCTTGGGACGGCCTCGTTCCTCCAGTCCTGCAATCTTGTCCGGCTCTTTGGGAAGTACCAGTGGAAAGGCAAGGTTGGCATACGCCAAACCGTCTGAACGGTGTCTGGTAGCCAGAAAGAAATGGTCGGCAAAAGCCCGTTGTGTGAAGATGTCGATGCCACGGTTCTTGAAGTAGGGGTAAAAACGTTTGTGGGTCTCCCTGTCTTTCACGTCAAAACGGTGGATGTCGTAATCATCCAGCCTGAACGGAGTGTTCTCCCGTCTGGGTTGGATGATACGCAAAGGTCTGTCATTGATGGGCTGGTTCAACAGCCTGTTGCAGATAAGGTTGACCAACCTGTCGGGAGAGACTCCATTCCGGTGTTCCGCAAACTTCTCCGGGAATGCCTTGATAAAGGATATGATATTATAGAGCTTTTGCTGTGGTGGCTGGAAACAGCATTTGCCGTTCGGTGTGACGATGAACTTGTCACCCCGGATGCGTGTGCCGTTGCTGTCCGTGCGGATATAGGACGGATAACGCAAGCCGTCACGCTTGTTCAGGTGATAGCCTGCGTCCATCAGTATATCCTGAATGTCCAGCCGTTGCAGGAAGTTATCGTATGTCAGTTCTCCGTTTGCCATTTCCGTGTTCCTTTTATTCCTTAAAATCCTCTGCGCATCTCTGCCACCTCCTTGTTCATCTGCGCTTCAAAGTTCCTTGCTGCCACATCCATCGGTGAGTCCACTCCCGGCTTGAAATAAGGACGGGGTGCGGAACTGAAACGCTCTCCGTAAAATTCCGGACAGGGATGGTGCAGCCCGTGGGCGACATCCGACAGCACTACCGCACCTGCGGCAAGTGCGGCGAATATCTTCGTACCCAATCCGCTGCTCATTTCGGGACGGGTCTTCATATCCACTTCGTTGAATATCTTGGAAAAGAGCTTCATGCGGTGGTAGTCATCGACTGCCAGGAACTTGTCGTACTGTTTCTGGCTGATTTCATGGGTGATGGGTTCTCCGTTGATGATGGCGGTCATCTTGTATTTGCCCTCCGTTTCTGCCGGTTGTACGGCGATGGCTTCCACTTCCACCTCACGTCCGTGTTCTCCTTCCCGGTACCAGCCTTTGTTTTCGTTGATGTATGACAAGTCCCGTCCGTCAATCAAGGCTCCTTCTTGTGGCTCTCTGATGATATGTTCGTCTTCTTGCAGTACGGTCTGTTCGGTAGAGTGCGGTGCAAGGCTGTTATCGGATTCCAATGGCAGGAGCAAGTCCTGTTCCTGTCGGTTCCGCATAGCCAGATCCTGCTCCACTTCGGGATGCAGGGCAATGCTGATGCGCTCCTTGCTGTTCAGCGATTCCAATGTGACTTTATCGGAATAGTCATTTTGAATAACATTGTTCAGAATCTCCAGGCGTTTCTCAACCGGATGCTCTTCAATGGAATTGGAGGTCAGTGCGGATAATTCCGCATCTGTGATGTCATAGACCATATCGACATGGATTTGTTCCGATTGTATGGTCAGGGTCTTTTCTTCGTTGTCTATAATGATGCCATGTGAGGACAGGCATTCCTGCCACTTCTCATTAGAGAAATAGACAGGGGAGGTAATCAACTCCTTGTAAGGCTTTGCCGGTTTTTCGCTTCTTGGCTTGTTTACCATCGGAGTGATGACTGCCTGCAAATCCTGCAAGACATCCTGTCGGACTGGCTGTACCTGCTCTTGTGGTTGCCGATGCCCTTTGTAGTAGAATCCGTAACCGCCCGATTGCATTTCACCGGGTTTCATTCGTCCGTCCGGGCGTTCTGCCACCATAGGCGTACCTGCATAGAAAAGCCGGCCGCCGACCCTGCGCAAGTGATAGCCTTCCTGCTGTCTGGGAGTCCATCCGAGGAAAGGGGGCGGCATACCGTACCTGCCGACCCTGCCATACTCACCGATGCCGATACGGTAGCCGTGAAGTCCCATTGCCACACGACCGTTGGCATTGCGTGCGTGGACGAAGTTGCGGGGCATATCAAAATCCTCCTTTACGATGTACGTGAAGGTCTCGTAGGCTTTCTTGTTGGCATGGTTCGTCCCCCAGTCGGTCAGGGCCTGCATCTGCTGCCTGCTGATGGGGTATCGTAACAGTGGGGAATCGTGCCCCTGTACTACTAACTGGTAGCTGTCACCCACAGGTACGACATGGGCTTGCATACCGTTGCGCATCAAAAGAGCACGCATTTCGGGTTGCAAGTCCGGTCTCATCGGGTTTGTGTTGCTTCGTATTGCCATAGTCCGTGTTTATGCTTCACCGCTTTCCATGGCGGCTTCTAATTGTTCGCTCTTGTAGTGGACGAATTGCTCGGCTGCCGTATCGTCAATCGTGAGCGAGTGCGCCTTGCAGTATTCCACCAGTTCTTCCTGCCATTCGGCAGAAAAGTGGTTGACGTAATCCAGCCAGCCGTATTCTCCGCGCTCCATCTTCTCGATGAGCACTTCTTCGGGATAATAGGTGTTTTGTGCCATAATTACAGTGTTTGAAAGGTTTTACTTGTGAAGTCCTGCACCCATATTGCGTTGGGCACTCTTTTTCTGTTCGTTCCAGAGTTCTTCCGTGTATTGCTCTTCCGGGATATAGTCGAGATTGCCGTCATCGTCCATCATCCAGCAACCGTAACAGCCGAAGGTGTATTTGTCCCATTCTCTTTTGGTCTGCTCGCTCCATTTCTTGGCGTCTCCCTGGCAGAAGCGGATGCCGTCCTTCTCGTGCAGGCTGATGCCGACTGTTACAGGCTCGTCTTGCATCACAAAGGTAAGCGGTTCGCCCTGTTGCATCACCTTGATTTCGACATTGCTGAGTTTCAGTTCTTCCGCCATCACCTGGAGGTTCCGGGCGATGACCTGCGTGGGGACGGACATGACCTGATTGGTTTCGGTATCGATCTGTACGAAGGCTTTTGTCTTTCGCCCGTCAGCCGTTACCGTGTCGGCAAGAATGACTTTGCCGGAACGGAGCTGCTTCTGTTGTTCCTCGCTGTACTTCTCCAAGGAGGATTTCTTCAGCACCGGGTAGAACACGACATCGGCTTCTCCGTTCTCCTTGCGCACGAAAGCGAATCGGCTACGGTCGGTGACTGTGTTTCCGTTATCATCGTTTACCTTGATGGGAAGTACAGGCGAGTGCCTGCCGTGGCTGAGTTCTTCCAAGATGTGCATAGGAAGGTCTTCAATCATTTCCCGTGTAAGTCCGAACTGCGAGAGAGTTTCGTAAGGCAGTTCTTCAAATTCAAATCGTACATGTTTCATATTTTAATATGATATTTTGATTATACTTTGACAAAGGTATATACTATTGTTCATACTTCAATTTGTGTAGTTCTAAATAGCCTGATTATTTGTGTTTATTTATGCTTTAAGTATGATTATAATGCAGTATTCATACTCTGAACTTATTTAATGTTATATTTTGGAGGTAAATCAAGACATCTTTTGGCACGGTCGGAGAACTGTTCCTACATTTGCATCTATGAGTAATACACGAATCGTTATAGCCCTTCTTTTGTTATTATCCGGGAACCATGTGAAAGCGCAGTTCAACACGGTTTCCTTTCCGGGCAATCGCAATAAAGTCACTGTTGAAAATCCCACCCGGACGACAAACAAAGCAGAGGCGACACCCGAAAGCATCACCTCTGTAAATGAAAAGTCCGTACCCGACAAGGTTTCATTGTCAAGTACGGACACAAAAAAGAAAGAGCAGGTAGCTCGCTATCTCAGCGTATGCTATCCGCTCTCACATATCAAGATAAATTCGCCTTACGGTTATCGGAAAGACCCATTCACGGGGAAGAGGAAGTTTCACAATGGTATTGACCTCCATGCCCGAAGTTCCAAGGTATTTGCCATGATGCAGGGGAGAGTCTTTGCTGTTGGACAGGATAAGGTGTCCGGGAAATATGTTACTATCCAGCACGGTGGCTTTACCGTCAGTTATTGTCACTTGTCTCAAATCTCCGTATCACAGGGGCAGGACGTTCTGTCGGGTGATGTTGTCGGGATTACAGGCAATACCGGGCGCAGCACTGGGGAACATCTGCATATAACCTGTAAATATAATGGAAATAGTATAGACCCTTTTATCTTGATTAGTTATGTGAAACGAGTTAGAGAATAGTTATAGGGGTATTACGAGGTGACGATAGATTATTGTTTTAAATCTTGCAGCATCTTATTATTTCAACAATAAGTGATAAATTGGAAAATTTACAAATATAATTTTATCGTCATTTTTCATGTTTTCAATTATATATTTTGCCACATCTGTATCCCCTAAAAGTATATTCGCTGCTGCTCTTACCATAGGTTCTGAGCTTTGGGTCATTTTTATCAACGGTTTCCTTTCTTCATCAGTCAAGTCTCGGAGTCTTTTAGTTGTTTGTAAGTAATTTATGAGGTGTATATCTGTTAACGATGTTTGCTTATCATTCTCAATTAGCCATTGAGCTAATTCTAAAGCAGTATTTAATGTAATTTTTCTTTTTGAGAGCATCTGTTTATTTTGTAATTCATCTGCGGCTTTAAGCATTTCCAAGAGGTCTAAATTGGCTTGAGTGTATACCCTAGAATCAATATCAACAAATTCTTTATATGAATCCAAAATTTTGTCATAAGGAATATTGTCAAATAATACATAGCCTAATTTTTCTAGAAATGAAAATATTGGTACCAGGAATGGTTTTTTGTTACCATCCTGGCTTACTTTTATATTTGAATTCTTGAAAAAATCATCAATATAAAACTTTCCATTGCCATCACTTTGGCAAGTCAGAAGGATGCAGATGTTCGCTATGTCTAATTTAAAGAATGCTTTGGGTTTGTTTAATCCAATGGGTTGATGTTCAATTAATGCCTTATGTAATTGAAGAATAGATTTGTTATCTTCTTTTGAAAAGATGCCATAGTCAAGTGGTGTTTTAATGTTCAATACTTTAATAACTTCCGCGTGCTTTTTAAAATTAGAAATTCTATTTTCTAAATCCGATATTATTCTATCTGTGTTTTTTGTTTTTAGAGTATGGCAATGACTTCCGAACTTTATTTGTCTAACTCTTAATAATGATAAAAAAATACTATATGCTTCTATGTATTGTTCTGTCGTTTTTGCAAGTATATCAATAGTTACATTATTTTCTTTCACATTCACGTTGTTCAATATCTTGAATGATAGCAAATTTTGAATCTCATAGGTGATAAAATCTTTCGAATATTTAAGAGTATATTCGTTGGCTATTATATTGTCTGTTACTACGGGTTCTTGCTGTATACCTGTAATCTCAGGAATACAAACAGTCATACGACTATTTCCTACGGGAATTTCTACACCTTCTTTTGTTTTCGCATACAAGAAAGACTTAAATCCATCAAATATATCCTTAGCAAAGTTTTCTTTCTTTCCTAACATAGTAAATCCCCATTGATATTCTGTCGCATCTTTTATATCCTCTATCTTAAATTCATCTTTGATAGCAAAACTCTTTTGTTTAATACAGTCAATAAGAAATTCAGCTAATTGTCTAGTTATAAAATCCTTATCGCTATCTAATATCTCAAAATGAAAATTTTTAGTCTTCTGATCATTCTTTAATTTAGATAATTCAGCTCTTATTTCTATTGGTGCCATCATTCTATAAAATATTGTGGAGGTGCCGTCTTCTTTTACTTCCACAACAAAAAACACAAATCCTTCACTACGGGCATTGTTAAGAAATACAGTCTCTATAGGAAAAGATTCTGTTTTCTTAAAGTCATTAACTTGAATACCTTTTACTTGTATCCTGATGCAACCAATAAAATTCCTTCGAACATCTTTCTTCTCTTTGTAAATATTCAAATAGCCGTCCCAATCTGGAGTTTTGTCATTTTCTTGAATTTGAGGAGAAATGAGGTTACATGTGTTGAAATATCTTTTGACAGCACCTGTGGCTAGTTCTTCAATGTCTTTTTTACTGAGCATTATCGTGATAACATTTATATTGTGGATGTTCAGAAATTACTTCTACTTTTATACACCTACGACCTTTAAGTCCAACTGCTCCATTCCTAACCAAATCTCTTGCAAGAAGTTCTGCATCTGTTTGGCTTACAGCAGTGATGACTAAAGTCTCTTGTTCATCAAAATCTGTAGTTATATCCAAAGTGTATTTATGTATTGAGTCTATCTGATTATTCTTCAATGCTCTATCAACCATTGAAGAAGACCAATTTATAACGGATGCAGGTGCTTTACGGGTGTCTTTTAGCATTTTTACTTTCACAGCTACATCTGTTCCGTCGGGATTCACTTTCCGAAACCGCTTGCATCCACACGAGCAACACCATATCGGAGGACGACGAGGTATATTATTTCCTCCCATAATGGCTTCCTTTCGATAGTTGAACATGAAATCTATTTCTGTCATATCTCCTGTGCCATACACTATATCAACGACTCTTTCACCGCATTCCGGGCATTTGGTCGGCTTGCGAGTTACGTTGATAATTCTTGGTCTTCTATCGTCTGGCATACTCATATCACATAAAGTATTTGCTTAAAAAATCTTCTTGGTATTCATTGAGTTCCTTGAATTGAGTATATCGATTGATACCGATTCCTTCGAGTGCATCTAATGACAACTCTTTTCCCTCATACATAGCAGATGTTGGAGTGAGTTTATAACAATCATTGTCAGCCCTAAAAGGAGTAACCCAGCATGAACTATCTTCGCGAGTACAGCTGGTGTCAACGACTTCAAGACGATAGCGAACTTGGTAATGTCCTTTACCGCTTAGATAGAGGTAGCATATATCTCCAATTTTCAAATTTTTGTTACGAGCTTTTTTCCAGTAGGCACATCCAAGTGTTTGAATGCTCTTTACATGGTCTATCATGTTCTCTTTTCCTTTTAATAGGAATATCCGTATTGATTCCATATATTAATCAATTAAGTCCTTCATAGATTGTTTAATTTATCCATAAGAGCATAATGTAAAATAGCCACATATTTACCTTTACGGTCAACAGGGATAGAGAGGATTTTCTCCTTCATAGCTTTTACCTCATTTAAGAATTTTTGTTCTTTAGAACCTTCTGAGACTTTAATGAGTTTGTATGTGTAGTATGAATATTGACGTGTGTGGTCTTCTATGATAGATTCGTTAAAATCTTCATTCACAAACAAAATTGGGCGTGGATAACCATCCCCATATTCATCTGCCATATTTCTATATTGATTCATATAGCTAATGTTTACATACTCCAGATTATGTAATGCTGTCAAATCCACAAATGGGATTAAAACTCCGAACAATGTTAGTCTCTTTAGGTTGTTACAATGAGATAGTTCTATCCAACGTAAACTTTGTGATAAAGACATAGATACTTCTTCAAGTAAGGGGTTGAAAGAAAAATCAAGTTCGACAATTCCATCCTGCCCACCGACAACTTTCTTCAACTTCTTATTCGTTGAAAGGTCTAAGTGTATGTCATTACCTCTAACTCCTTCCCACCGAAGATATTCTAGTTCAGTACATCCCGTTGTTATCAAATCTTTGATGAACAGATAACTGCAATCAATCTTTTTTAGATTCGGGAATTCAGAGAAATTCCATGTCGTAACCTCACTATTCATAGTAATATCACTGACATTGATTTCTTCAATGGCTTCAAGTTGCTCTTTCGATGCTGTATCAACATCTATTTGATACATTCGTTTAACTACATTCTTTATGTACTGGTTCATATTATTCATAATATTAATGGCTTATGCTGCAATCACTTGACTGATAAGTTTCACATAATCAATCAACGCTTTGGGACTATCGCGGAAGATGGTTGTAAACTTATTGAAGGGCGGTTGTTGCAATACAACGGTTGCAATATCCCCATTCTCGCATACATAGCGAATAAGCGTGCGCAGATATTCTTCCTGCATACGGGTCAGTTCTGCGCCATGAATCAATGCGCGATATTTCTCCAGCGCAACATTCTGTTCCACACCAATGATTGAACGGATAAAGGCGGCCACATTGTGCTGATATGGTTTTGTCCTGGTCTGTGCTTCAAACTCTTCCTTTGAGCCCAGCTCTTCCCAGAAAATCTGTTCCAGTCGACTGATGTCCTGTTCGGAAAGTGGTTCAAGGTGATAAATCTTCTGCAAGGCATCATCGTCTGACAGGTGTTCCTTGAGGTAATCTTCCACCCGGCGGCGATAGGTGCGGATAGGGGTTATGTTGACTCCGGAATTGTCCTCTACAAAAGTGTCTGTTACATTGATGGTAAATGTTTGTCCTGCCGCACCGCCATCTAAGTATTGAATAAGGTCACGGAGTTCCTTCCTGATGCGTTCAAGAGAACCCAGACTTTTCGATTCCCAGAAATGAGCGGACAATACCTCGTTCAGTACGTCCATCTTCGCCATTACCTGCGGAATGGAGGCTTTCTTTTCTTTGAGATAGGCGGCTATATCCATTATCTTCCTTTCGGATGAAGCGGAACTGACCGTGTCGTCTACCAATGCAAGTTGGGATTTCAATACCAGTGCATCAAATTTCAGTGCGGCCGTGTCGGTGGTCGCGTTCTTAAACAGTGGAGATATATTACCTTTCATGGCCATCACATCGCCAAGTGTCAGGCAGGTCATGGCTTCCGGACTGGTATATGTCTCTACTGCTCTCAGTTGCAGGCGCACATCTATCCGGTTTCTGTTCAGGTCGGCTATTTGCTTATGCAGGATGTCGGCAAGATTGTCGTGAAAAGCCTTAGAATCTTCATTGCTTTGATGTTCTCCGTCCTGCAAGGCGAATTTGATGTCCGTGCGCAAATTGAAGAGCAAACTTACGATGGACTGAGACTGTGTCGGCCGGGTTCCTTCTGGATTCATCTCGAAATATTCAAAATTGCGGTAGAAGTCGAATATCAGGAACTCTTTCTTGTCCCTGCCGTTGCCAAACAGGTTTTTGCACAGGCGTGTGCCTCTGCCTATCATTTGCCAAAACTTGATTTTGGAATGGATTGGCTTGAAGAATACAAGATTCACGATTTCCGGCACATCAATACCTGTATCGAGCATATCTACCGATACGGCAATTTGAGGTTGTTTTTCTTTATCTGCAAACTTATCAAGCAGGTCTGATGAATACTTTTCGTAATTGTCTATCACCCGACAGAAATCCGCTCCCAGGTCGGGATAAAGTGCGGCAAATCGCTCTGCTATAAATACGGCATGCTTGTGGTTATAGGCAAAAATAATGGTTTTACCTATCATCGTGTCATCTTTCACACTGATGCCTTCGTTCATCAGCCTGTTCAGTACATGGTCAACAGTATCTTGGTTGAAGATGTATTTGAAAATTTCTGTGGCGTTGATGGTGCGGCTATAGGGATCGTCCGGTTCCAATCCGGCTTTCATCTTCTCGTATTCGAAAATTTCTTCCAGTTGCTTCCGTTCTTCTAGGGTAAGTTGTTTGGGGTCAATGCCATCTGTGAGAATTTTGGAATTGTCTTTTATCGCTCTGAAAGGATTCAGATAGCCATCGGCAACTGCTTCATCGTATTCGTAGCTGTCTGTAGGTTCGCCTTGTTCCATGCCGAAAAGGTCGTATGTGGAACGATCGACTTCATCGCGTGGCGTTGCCGTCAAGCCTAAGAGGAGACCGTCGAAATAATCGAATATGGCTCCATACTTACCAAACACGCTGCGGTGCGCTTCATCGATGATAATCAGGTCGAACCTGCCCAATGAAAATGTCTTGGTGTCCTTGTCCAAATGGCCTATCATCGTTTGATAGGTGGAGAACAGGATACGCGCCGACATATCCACATCGCTGTCCCGCAAGGAACTGACCGTTATGTCCGGCAATAATTTTGTATAGTTCTTCTTTGCTTGATTAACCAGTTCAATTCGGTCGGCAAGGAACAGTACGTTCTTTACCCAGTTGTTCCGCACCAAAACATCTACGAGTGAGATACTGACACGCGTCTTTCCCGTCCCTGTAGCCATCACTAACAATGCTCGCCTGTGCTTCTTGTTGTAATGGTCGCAGACAGATGCAATAACCCGTTTCTGATAATTACGGTTGGTTATCTTGTCGGAAATAGTAAGGTCTGTAATGTCATTGCGCCCTCTTTGCGAAATCATGCGTTGCAGTTCATCGATGGTATGAAATCCCATTACTTTACGCGATGGATACCCTATGCCGTCTATTATATTGGTTTCAAAGCCATTGGTATAATAGATTACCGGTCTGGGGCAGGCATAGCGTGCAGCCAAGCAGTCAGCGTACAATTCCGCTTGATGACGCCCTTCTGCGGAATTCTTGCTTGTGCGTTTGGCTTCGATGACAGCCAACGGTATTCCGCTGGCATTGAATAATACATAATCGGCATAACCCACTCCGCTTTCATTGGGCATACCCTGTACTTCAACCTCGATGCAAGCCTGCCGGGCTATGGTTTCCCCTTTGCGCTCAGATATTTTCCAACCGGCTTCATGCAGTAGCAAATCGATATACAGCCGTCGTGTCTCCGCTTCCGACAGGTCGTTTACTACCGGCTGTGCTTCTACCGTTGCAGGCTGTGCATCGGAACTTTCTTCCATCGCTTGTGCAGCAGTGGTGGCTGCTTGTGTGGTGGTTGTGTTTACTTGGTCTGTTTGAGCAACAACGGCAAGAGGACTTGGCTGTGGCGTTTGCGGTATCAATTCTTTATCAAAATCAGGCAAACTGTCAATCACTTGCCACGCCAACAGGATAGAACCGATGATATAATAGAGATTAAGCACGGCAAAGAAAGACTCCCTGCGACCCACAAATCCGTCACCGGCGTGAGCTGCGGTATTGCCGATTTTGCGGACATAGTGAATACGCTTCATCAAGTCTTCGCTGTCTATGAAACCGGTGAAACGCTCATCGGTGGTTAGCGAAAGTAACGATGCCCGTTCGCCTATTTGCCACCCTTTCAGGCGGTAAACGGTCTTAACCATTGTCTCCAACGCAAGACGTGCATTCTGAGCGGAGATTATGGGATTCACTATCTGGAAGTCTTCCGCTGTCGAGCAGTACTTATAGACTGTGTTCAGTCCGCTTATATCTTTTATAATATCAAAGTTCTTCATAACCCTGTCATTTAATAAATTCCCAATAACCATCTTTGTCAGAACCTATGCGCCTGATGATTGTTCCATTCAACTTCTTGATATGTCGGGCAACGGTGGCGCGACCGATACCCAGTATCTGTGCATATTCATCGTAAGTGTATTCCGGATGTTCTTTTATTGCGGCGACAAGCCGTGAAGTGGTGTCATTGGCTTTTACAGTATCACTTGCAGTATCATTTACAGTATCACTTGCAGTGTCATTTACAGTATCATCAAGAGATTTTTGATACTGTATAATTCTACTTTCAAGGTTAGCAATATGTTGGGTTAACATTATAT
>NZ_BEWV01000206.1 GCF_002933775.1 Prevotella sp. MGM1 | reverse complement strand
CCCGAAAATAATTTGTCTGTCTCTTTTTATTGCCTGTATAGTCCATTTTTCAGGCACAAATTTCCAGTTTCTGTTAGCTGTCGGCGTTACAATGCCGGTATCCTCTATTTCTTTCATTATATAATATCTCTGGTCTTTTTCACTCTGATATACCGTTCTTCCTGCCAATGAGTCTTTGGGTATTCCGGCACCCTTTGTCAGTAGCTCTCCGCCTCCGCTTCCTCTGTAACTGTTCATCACGACCTTATACCATGCGTTTTTGTCGAATGGCTTTCCGTTGCTCATCCTAATAATGTTTATCCTATTTCCTTCGGGGCGTGTCACATCAACCTCATAGTCTATGCCGGCAGCACTGTCAAAGTTGAAAGTGAAGTTCTTGAATCCTCTTCGTTGCATGTCGTCTTGATTTGCATCATCAAGCAGCATTATATGGTCATCAGGAGCTTTCATCGTATTTGCCCATAACCCATAACTCATTTCAAGATATTTACGTATCTCCTCGCCGGTCATGTTCAGTACGTATACTTGGTTTTCAAACCGGCAAATTTTGAACATATCGCTTACAAACACAGGCCCCTCAGGTATCTGAATGTCAAAAGACAGTGGGGCACAGAACGATATATCGGCACCGGTCTGTTTTAACTGTATGTTGTGTACCAAATCCGTGAAGGGAGCATTGCCGAAGAAACAGTCTCTCATACTTATTGTTGAAGTTATATCTGCTATCTTGCGATTTACATAACTGTTTATTTTGCTGATACTTTCTTCAAATCTGTAAATGAAATCTTCGTCTATACCCTCGTTGCGTATATCTTGTATTTTGCCGGTTATTTTTTTGCTTATGATTTCGCTTCCGCACATCTCTATTTCCAATTCAGCGTCAGCCACCATCATGGCGTTGCACGACGGATCGAGACACAATACTTTTTCACCGTAATTGTTTGTTATAGTCTCGTTCTTTTCTGTATGGTCGTGTCCGAAAAATATGATGTCAAAACCGGGAATTGTTCTTGCTACTTCGCTTGTCTCGTCTTCCATATAGTCGGCCGTTTTTATTCCGCCATCCCATCCGCTGTGGAAGAGCCCCACTATTACATCGGGGTTTTCGTTTTTTTTCAGATAGTCAATCCAGAATGCGGCAGATTTCTTTATACTCTCAAATGTCATTCCGCTCCATAGGTCGGGACTTAGCCAATTAGGTATTGCGGGGGTAAGCATGCCCAATATGGCAATCTTTATGCCTTCCTTGTTTATTATAGTATATGGCTGTACATACGGCTTGCCGGTTTCGATGTTGATAATATTGGCTGCAATTACAGGGCATTTAGTCTCATTTATCCATTTGTCGTACACGTTATGTCCGGTTTCCACATCATGATTTCCGAATGCCTGAGCGTCATATTTCATGTAGTTTACCACCTCGGCGGCTATGTTCGGTTCTTTGTCGGCAATGTAATTTGAGTAATAACACACAGGCTGTCCTTGCAAAATATCTCCATTGTCAAGCAATATGACATTGTCTCCATAGCTCTTACGCAACTTATTCACATATGTGCTTACTCTTGCGAGACTGCCTATTTTGGGCTTTCTCTCAATGAAATCGTAAGGAAAAAAGCATCCGTGTACATCACTTGTCTCTATTATTCTGATATTTATTTTTTTGTTGCCAGCCATTGCGTGTGTAGCTAAAAAAAGTGTCATTATAGCGAATATCGTTCTTTTTATCATTTATATCTGGTATTGTTTTGCATGCAAAAGTACGAAAAATATTATATAAATAATTGGTGAGTGGCGCGTTTTTGAGTTTTATGATGTTGGTAAATGAGCTTCTATGAACATTCTCTTTAAGAAGTTGTTTCAATATTTCTTTGAACTGATTCGTATTATACAGCGTATGTATGATGATATTCCATGATTTGTATGTAAATATGTAAAAATAGTATCATAAAAAAGTACCTTTTATTTTTTGTGAAATAGAAAAATAATAGTCTGTTAAATGCCTCTTTGCTATCTGTTTTTATATGGTTATTTGAATAAATATTCTTTTTCGTTTGCGTTAAGCCGCTTGTTAGGACGCATTGGGCATCTTATTGCAAGATGACGGGATGCTCGTTAGCTCGCAATGGGATACTAAATGCAACGTAACAAGTACCTCATTGCGGAATTGTATTTCTGAAAACTCAAAATGTTTTTGCACAAAATAGATTTATTATGATTTATGTTGGTGATTTACTGGTTGTTACATTTGCACATGAAATACTTGAATTTTTTCGACCAGAAGTTTTTTATTTTTAAATACTCGAATTGTGGAAGCTGTTTTGTATGATATTTTCATTGTTTGCTTTCAATGGTTTTTATAGACTCTGTAACCATGTTATTTGTTATTTACAATATTATGATGTAAGTCATTCGCAATGTTTCTTTAATTCAAAAAATGCAGAATCTTATTTTTGGCATAAAAAATGAAAATGATAAATCAGAAATAGTCAAAGTGCATGTAAATCCGATATAACATGCCATACCTTTATCTTATTTATTAAAAATATTTATTTATTTTGTTCGCTTAAAAAAAAGCACTATCTTTGCGGCTTATATAACAATGTATAATAAATAACGATATAAGTATGGCTAAAAAATTCACCGAGTATAACGGATTGAATCTTACTCAGGTTAATAATGAAGTGTTGAAGGCATGGAACGATAATGATGTTTTTCATAAGTCTATAGACGAACGTGAAGGATGTCCGCAGTTCGTGTTTTTCGAAGGGCCTCCCTCTGCTAACGGACATCCTGGTATTCACCATGTCCTGGCACGTTCAATTAAAGATACTTTCAACAGATATAAGACCATGAAAGGTTATCAGGTACACCGCAAGGCTGGGTGGGATACTCATGGATTGCCGGTGGAACTTGGGGTAGAGAAAGAATTGGGTATAACAAAAGCCGATATAGACAACAAAGAGTCGGCCAAGTACATCTCGGTAGAAGATTATAATAAAAAGTGCCGTGAGAATGTAATGAAATTTACAGCCGAGTGGCGTAAGCTGACAGAGGAAATGGGCTATTTCGTAGATCTGGACAATCCTTATATCACTTATGACAATAAATACATCGAGACACTGTGGTGGCTTTTGAAACAGCTTTACCAGAAGGGTTTGCTCTATAAAGGATATACTATCCAGCCTTATTCTCCCGCTGCCGGAACCGGACTCAGTTCGCACGAGTTGAACCAGCCAGGATGTTATCGTGACGTGAAAGATACCACGGTCACGGCTTTATTCAAGATAACAAAACCCAAGGCCGAATGGACAGGGTGGGGAACTCCATATTTCGCCGCATGGACCACCACACCATGGACTCTTCCATCAAATACAGCCCTATGTGTGGGCCCGAAGATCAACTATGTGGCAGTACAGACATACAATCCATATAATGATGAGCCTGTGACGATTGTAATGGCTGAGGCAAGAGTGTCGGCATATTTCAAGCCGGAAGGCAAAGATGTGCCGATGGAAGATTATAAGCATGGTGACAAAGTAATTCCATACAGAATAGTTGGGTCATATATTGGCTCGGAACTCGTAGGAATAGGCTACAATCAGTTGATGCCTTGGGTTAAGCCGTGTCAAAAGACAGGGACGAATGCACCCGCTTACGTGAATACTTATGCCGAGCAGCACCCAGAAAAGATTTTCACCTGTGAAAACGGCAAGGATATTTTCGTTGAAATGGGCGAAAAAGCGTTCCGTGTAATTCCGGGAGACTATGTGACGACAGAAGACGGTACGGGTATCGTACATATAGCCCCAACATTTGGAGCGGATGACGCCAAGGTGGCTAACGATGCTGAAATACCAGCGTTGTTCCTTATTAATAAGAAAGGCGAGACACGTCCGATGGTTGATCTTGAAGGAAAATACTATATTGCGGAAGAACTTGACAACAATTTTGTAAGTGTATGTGTTGACGGAGTAGCATACGGACATCATGCCGGTGACTATGTTAAAAACGCATATAAGGCTGAATTTACAGTAAATGGGAAATACGATGAGAAAGCGGCGAATAAGGCGGAAGACCTCAATATTGTAATATGTATGGAGATGAAGCAGGCCGGAACGGCTTTCAGGATAGAGAAGCAAACGCACAACTATCCTCATTGCTGGCGTACGGACAAGCCTGTTCTTTATTATCCGCTCGACAGTTGGTTCATCCGTTCTACGGCAAAGAAAGAGCGTATGGCCGAGTTGAACAAGACCATAAACTGGCAACCGGAGTCTACGGGAACGGGACGTTTCGGCAACTGGCTGGAAAATCTTAACGACTGGAACCTTTCACGTTCAAGATTTTGGGGTACGCCACTTCCCATTTGGCGCGACGAGGATGGTGGAGAGAAGTGTATCGGCAGTTTGCGGGAATTGTCCGATGAAATAGATAAATCCGTATCAGTCGGATTTATGAAGTCCAATCCTCTTAAAGAGAATGGTTTTATACCCGGAGATTACTCGGCCGGGAACTACGACAAGATAGACCTTCATCGTCCTTATGTAGATAACATTGTTTTGGTGAGCGAGAGCGGAAAGCCGATGAAGCGTGAGACCGACCTCATTGATGTTTGGTTTGACTCCGGTGCAATGCCATATGCGCAGATACATTATCCATTCGAGAATAAAGAACTGATAGACAAACGATTGGCGTTCCCCGCTGATTTTATTAATGAAGGCGTGGATCAGACTCGTGGTTGGTTCTTCACATTGCATGCGATAGCAACTATGGTGTTTGACAGTGTGGCGTTCAAGAATGTGATATCGACAGGTCTCGTGCTCGATGCCAAAGGCAATAAGATGAGCAAGCATGTCGGCAATGTTACAGATCCGTTTGAAATGATGGATAAGTATGGGGCAGATCCGGTACGTTTTTACATGATGACAAACTCTGAGCCTTGGGATAACTTGAAGTTTGATCCGGAGGGAGTAGATGAAGTACGTCGTAAATTCTTCGGCACATTATATAATACATATTCTTTCTTCAGCCTATATGCAAATGTTGACGGATTTGACTATTCCCAACCGGAAGTACCGGTAAACGAGCGTCCGGAGATTGACCGCTGGATTCTTTCGGTGCTTCATTCTCTGATAAAGGGTGTGGACCATGAATTGGGTGGTTATGACCCGACACGTGCAGGTCGACTGATAGAATCGTTTGTGAATGACGATTTGTCCAATTGGTATGTACGCTTGAACCGTAAACGCTTTTGGGGCAAGGAGATGAGTGCCGACAAATTGTCTGCTTATCAGACTTTGTACGTTTGTCTTGAAACTGTAGCCAAATTATTGGCTCCGTTCTCTCCTTTCTATGCTGATCGCTTGTATCTTGACTTGACCAAGGCGACAGGACGCGATAATGTTTGTTCTGTGCATTTGGCCGCGTTCCCAGAAGCTGACGATAATCTGATAGACGAAAGTCTTGAAGAGCGGATGGGTATTGCTCAAAAGATAACCTCTATGGTGCTTGCACTTCGCCGCAAGGTTAATATAAAGGTGCGTCAACCGTTACAGATGATAATGGTACCTGCAATAGACGACCGACAAAAAGCTTGCGTTGATGCCGTTAAAGAACTGATAATGAATGAGGTAAATGTAAAAGAATTGAAATTTGCCGAAGGCTCTGGCATTCTGGTTAAGAAAGTGAAGTGCAACTTCAGGACAATGGGCAAGAAGTTCGGAAAGTTGATGAAGGGCGTGGCTGCATGTATGGACGCTCTCACTCAGGAAGAGATCGGCATATTGGAGAATAATGGGCTTATCGGTGTGGTTGTGGAAGGACAGGATGTGACAGTGGAACTCTCCGATGTGGAAATAATCAGCGAGGATATTCCTGGATGGTTGGTAAGCAATGAGGGAAATCTTACGGTTGCTCTTGAAGTAAAACTGACAGATGAGTTGCTCAATGAAGGCGTTGCCCGCGAATTGATAAACCGTATACAGAATGTACGTAAGGAATCTGGTTTGGAAATCACTGACCGTATCAGGATTTCTGTTTCACCTCGTGATGGTATCTGTCAGGCTGTCAATGAGTACTGCGAATACATAAAGACACAGGTTTTGGCCGATTCCATCGATGTGGTTGATAATGACGGACAGGAGTTTGAGTTTGACACGATAAAGGTGAATATAAAGATAGAGAAAGTTTAAACAGAAATAGTATTAATCTAAAAACCTTTTTATTATGACAGAAAAAACACATTATAGTGATGAGGAACTTGAAGAGTTCCGCAATATCATAAATGAGAAATTGGCATTGGCCAAGCGTGATTATGAGCAGATGATGAAAGTGCTTATGAATCAGGATGGTAATGATGTTGATGATACGTCGCCGACATATAAGATCCTTGAAGAGGGAAGTGCTGCTCAAAGCAAAGAGGAGATCATCCAGCTTGCAAGTCGACAACAGAAGTTTATAGCCGGATTAGAGGCGGCATTGATGCGTATAAAGAATAAGACTTATGGTATAGATAGAATAACCGGTAAGTTAATTCCGAAAGAGCGCCTACGTGCGGTGCCTCATGCGACATTAAGCGTGGAGTCGAAACAGAACAGAAAGAAATGAGTATAAAAGACGTATTTACAAGAGGAAGAATGGCTATGCTTATCGTTATAGCCATTCTTTTGATAGATCAGATAATAAAGATTTGGGTAAAGACCAACATGACTCTTCATGAGGTGATTTCAGTTACTTCATGGTTTAAGATTTGTTTTATAGAGAATAACGGCATGGCATATGGCATGGAAATCGGAAGTAAATTACTATTATCCTTATTTCGTATTGTCGCTATAAGTGTTGGTGTTTATTATTTATATCTTCAAACGATAAGAAGAGCTAAGTTCGGTTATATAGCTTGTTTGGCATTGGTCATCGCCGGTGCCGTCGGTAATGTGATTGATTGTATGTTTTATGGTCTGATATTTAATGCGTCGTCTGAGTACTATACATCTTTTGTCGTTCCTTTCGGTACAGGTTACGCGCCTTTTCTAATGGGAAAGGTCGTTGATATGTTTTACTTCCCGTTGATTGTCACCACATGGCCCGAGTGGATTCCGGTATATGGAGGAAGTGAGTTTATATTTTTCAGCCCGATATTTAATTTCGCAGATGCAAGTATAAGTGTCGGAGTTGTGTTGTTGCTTCTTTTCTATCGCAAAGAATTGAGTGAAATAACATTAAGAAAATAAATATATTTAGTTTGTTGGGTGCAGATGAGGTGTGAAGTCAGTACAATTACTAATATATTAAAGGCAATAGTGTTTTCGTTATTGTTGGTGGCTTGTAAACCGACAGTACCTGGCGAGTTTATTCAGCCTGACGATATGGAAGATATATTATATGATTATTATATATCCCAAGCAGTGGGTGGACGTGCGTCTGAGTCAAACTCGGTGTCATTCAACAAAAGTCTTTATTACTATGCGGTATTGAAGAAACATGGGGTGACAGAAGCACAATTTGATTCATCGATGGTGTATTATTATACACATTCGGAGCGACTTTATAAAATATATAAGAGCGTTGGCGACCGTTTGGAGAATGAGGCGTTAGGATTAGGTGCTTCTGTCGGTGAAATGGGGAAATATTCAATGTTGACAACAGATGGAGATACAGCAAATATATGGAAGGGAGAACAGGCTGCCATATTGATGCCGGTATCTCCTTATGATAAGTTGGTCTTTACGATAGAGGGTGATTCGACATTCAAAAAAGGAGATTCATTTTTGTTTAATTTCATGACAACGTTCTTTTATCAAAGTGGAACCAAGGATGCAGTGGCGTACATAGCTGTTCGATACGATAATGATAGTATTTCGACACATTCAACCCATGTAACAGTGTCTGGTCTGTCACAGTTGCGTATAAAAGGTAATGATGATAATGGCATAAAGGATCTTAGAGGATTTATTTATCTTAATAGAGGTAATGATGAGTCACGGACTCAAAAGGTCATGTTTATAGATAATATCCAGTTTGTCAGGTTTCACAAGCTGTTATCGGATAGTATTAGTCCGGAAAAACATGATGCTTTAAAAGCTGTTCCTGATTCAGCAATGAAGAATAATATTTCTGATACGACAATATTGAATGTGCGTAAAGAGAAACGGATGCTTTTAAAACCGGGTAAGAGTGGAAAAGGGTAGAAGAAGGCATATTGCGGTCCATGAGGTTATTTTTAATGGACAGACATTAAATATGTGTATATTGGATATTGATGATGGGATTATAACCGGATATCATCAGTTTAATGCGGAAGAGCCTATGGTGGAGTGGGTCGGTGGTGTCATGGAGTTGCGATATGATGAATGTGGTAATATCATCGCTTACAGAAACGGGGCAAGATTTATATAAGTGTTTTATACAGATACATGAATTAATAACAATAAAGAAAAAGTTAACATTATGAATCTAAAAGTACGTTTGGCATTATTGAACTATTTGGAGTTCGCCGTATGGGGAGCATATTTAACATGTGTGGGAGTATATCTTACTAAAATAGGAATGGCATCCATGATTGGCTATTTCTTTATGATACAGGGTATAGTCTCTATTTTCATGCCGGCAATAATGGGTATTATTGCGGACAGATGGGTACCTGCACAACGATTGCTCGGTTTGTGTCATCTTATGGCCGGATTGTTTATGTTGGCGGCAGCATGGTATGGGTATACGGAAGGGAACAACTCGGAGTTTGCTGTTTTGTTTTCCCTTTATTCCATAAGTATGGCTTTTTATATGCCTACGTTGGCATTGACAAATTCGGTGGCATATAGTGCGTTGGTAAAAGCTGGTATGGATACCGTTAAGGATTTTCCTCCGATAAGAGTCTTCGGTACTATCGGTTTTATATGTGCGATGTGGTTTGTCGATATTACAGGCTTTATGTCAAATCAGAATCAATTTGTTACTTCGGGAGTGTTGAGTCTTTTATTGTTCCTATATACTTTTACTTTACCTGCATGTCCGATTGCCAGAGACGGGGATAAGCAAAGTTTTGTTGATGCATTTGGATTGAAGGCCTTTTCCTTGTTCCGTCATAAAGACATGGCGATATTTTTTATTTTCTCAGCATTGCTCGGTGTATGTCTGCAAATAACGAATGGTTTTGCGACACCATATATAGAAAGTTTTAAGTCAATGACGGAATATGTTGATACTTTTGGGGTTCAACATGCTAATATACTTTATTCCTTATCTCAAGTTAGTGAGACATGTTGTATTCTTTTGATTCCATTTTTCATGAAACGGTTTGGAATAAAGAATGTAATGCTGATAGCAATGTTTGCATGGGTATTCCGATTTGGATTGCTTGGAGCCGGAAATCCAGGCAATGGTGTCTGGCTGTTTATTGCCTCTATGATAATATATGGAGTCGCATTTGATTTTTTCAATATATCCGGTTCGCTATTTGTAGATAAAACGACCGATGCGTCTATTCGTTCAAGTGCTCAGGGACTGTTTATGATGATGACAAATGGAGTCGGTGCTACTGTTGGAGCATTGATCGCCCAAGTGGTAGTAACATTACATACGTCTTCCGAAGGTGTAGAATGGAAGACTTGCTGGTACATATTTGCGGCTTATGCACTTGCTGTTGGTGTTCTCTTTGCTTTAGTATTCCGACCGAATAAAGATAAGTTAAATAAATGAGCAGAATACAGCTTTACTTTAATGGCATATCGGAAGTGGTAGGCAATAGTAAGATGAGTGTTATTGTACTTACTGATATGGAAAAGAAAAGAGCATTGAGTTTTGTCTGTGATGAAATTATGAAGTATCAGATAAGTATCAGACTTTCGGATAAAACTCTTTCGAAAACATTTGTACCAGAAGTTCTTGTTCATTTGTTGAAAGACTTGGTTGATATTCAGAGGTTTGAGATAATGATTCATGGCATTGACGAAGGAGAATATAAAGTAGCATTATTGGATGCAAACGCTTTAAGTTCATATCCTATTAGACTTAGCGATGCGGTTCTATTATCACTAATATGTAGTATACCCCTCTACATAGACACTAAACTGATGTTAAAGCAAAGTGAACAGTACAAATTGAATTCAAGCAGAATGTCTATACCAATAAATTCCATTACCACACAGCAATTAAAAGAGGAGTTGAAGAAAGCGATAGAGCAGGAGAATTACAGGTTGGCATCATATATCAAAGAAGAATTGGAAAACAGAAAATGATTGTATTATGAAAGAAACAAGATTTTTTTATGTGCCGAATGCAAGCATTTCCGAAGAATTGCCCGAAGAAGAGGCCCTGCATGCGCTTAGGGTTCTACGATTAAATGTAGGAGATGAAATAGTCCTTATGGATGGATGCGGTAAGTATTACAATGCAGAAGTAACTTTCGCTTCCAATAAACGTTGCGTATATAAGATTTTAGAGGAACATCCTCAGAAATGTCAATGGGCACGGCATTATCATATAGCGATAGCCCCAACCAAGATGATGGAGCGTATGGAGTGGATGGTAGAAAAGGCAACGGAAATAGGAATAGATGAATTCTCCTTTCTTAACTGTAAATTTTCCGAACGTAGAATAATAAAACTGCCGAGAATTGATAAAATAGTTATTTCTGCAATTAAACAGAGCCATAAGGCATGGAAACCGCAAGTTAATGACATGATTGCTTTCAAGCAGTTTATTTCAACACCACGTGCCGGGCTTAAATTTATAGCTCATTGTTATACAGAGATACCAAGGAAATACTTTTTTGATGAATTGAAAACACAAGGGCAGATGGATGATGTGACGGTTTTAATTGGGCCTGAAGGGGATTTTTCTATTGAAGAAGTGCGTTTGGCAATAGATAAAGGATATGTACCAGTGCATTTGGGAGAAAGCAGATTTCGTACAGAGACAGCTGCGATAGCAGCTTTGATGATGATGCAACTGTCCGACAAATTAAATGGTAAATGATGAAAAGAATAATTATATATATAATAACGATTGGCGTAGTATTGAGTTCATGCTCATCTGATTACAGAAATGCCATTCCTGCAAATAGTATAGCGTTACTTTCTTTGGATGTAAAAGGAATTTCTGAAGCAGATAATGCTGGTGATAAAAGTATTATCAACAGTATTTTGCAAATAGAAGATATCGGTCAAAGTGGTATTGATTTAAATGAACGCATATATCTGTTTGAGGATGCAGAAGGAATGTTGGGGCTTGTGGCATGTGTTGATAATGAAAAGAAAGTTGAGTCATGGTTTGAAGAATTATCACAAAAGAATAAATGTACGAAAATAAAAGAGAGGAAAGGATATAAATTCTCCGTATTCAATGATAGTTTTGTGGCAGGTTTTTCTAAAAGTGCGATAATATTGATGGGACCTACCATTGGATCTGGACAATCAAAGTTGCAGGCAAAGATTACTAAGTATCTTGGAACAGAAAATGATAACAGTATAGTTAACACTCCAATGTATGAGCGTCTGGATTCAATAGAAACTCCGATAGCCATGATAATAAGAGGGCAAGCACTGCCGGAAAAGATGCTCTCTCTTTTTTCTATGGGTGCATTGTCCAAAGCAAAGCCGAATGATATTTTAATGGCTGCATCAGCAACTGTCAGTGACGGATGTCTCAATATTGTTGGTGAGACATTTTCTTTTGATAACGATATAGACTTGTCTATAAAATCGTCGTTGGCAACCTATCATCCTATAGAAGGCAAATATATAGATTGTATATCATTGAATAATGTGTTGACAATTCTAAGCGGCGTGAATGGTGAGAATTATTTAAATCTTTTACGTAATAATATACCATTCCGTACACTGCTTATAGGATTGAATACGGCATTGGATATAGATATGATATTGAAAAGTATTGATGGAGATATATTGATGGCAATGCCTTCTGCGAAAGGAAAGAATTTTGATTTTCAGTTGTTGGCAAACGTTCGTGATACGGATTGGTTGGCTGATGTGGATTATTGGAAAAAGACGACCCCGAGTGGTTATGAAATAAGGAACAAAAATGATCGTGAGTTCTTTTATTCCGGTGCCGGGTGGAATATGTATTTCGGTATAAATAAACAGAACCAATTATATATAAGTACAACAGAGAACTTGGCTCAAACGGCCGGTTTACCGTCAGGAGAGCGTTTGTCGGAGTGTGTGAGAAATGGGATACGTGGGAAACGTGCTTGCGTTATAGTGAGCTTAGATGCTCTTACCAAGCAGATGCCGCAATTACAAACAGCGATGGACATTTTTTCGTCTATATTCGGAAATGTCAATGTCGTTGTATATAGCATGAAATAAATATGGATAAACTAGAATTATGTTCCGTTTTGCCTTCTGTCTTTGCTGATAATGACAGACTGTGTTCGGATGTATGGAATAGTAACGTGACTTTTGAACGCGGGCATGTCTACTTGATGGAATCTGAAAGCGGTAAAGGTAAAAGTACGTTTTGCAGTTATATGTTAGGATATCGGAATGATTATTCCGGTAAAATAAGTTTTGATCATGAAGATATTAAAAGCTTTACGGTAAGTAACTGGTGTGATATAAGAAAGAATCATATAAGTCATTTGTTTCAGGAACTAAGGTTGTTTCCGGAATTGACAGCGTTGGAGAATGTCATTATAAAAAACAATCTTGTCGGTTTTAAAGAAGAAAAAGAAATAAAAGATTGGTTTGAAGTATTGGGAATAGCTGATAAATTGAATGTTCCGGTGAGGTATATGTCGTTTGGTCAACAGCAGCGTGTCGCTCTTATGAGAGCATTGGTGCAACCGTTTGATTTCATTATTGCCGATGAGCCGATAAGTCACCTTGATGACAATAATGCTGTTATAATGGGGAAAATGATTGTTGCCGAGGCACAACGCCAGGGAGCAGGAATAATAATGACAAGTATTGGAAAGCATATAGATATGAAATACGAAAAAACATTAAGGTTATGAAGCTTGTTTGGAAATTACTTCGGCATCATATCAGTGTGCCGCAGTTCGTAGGGTTCTTTTTTGCTAATCTTATGGGAGTGCTGATAGTTATTCTCGGTTTTCAGTTCTATCGTGATGTAGAGCCAGTGTTTACACAACCGGATTCTTTCATGAGTGCAGATTATCTTATTATCAGTAAACAAATCAGTATAGGAAATACATTGTCTGGTCAATCCAATACGTTTACTGGAGCGGAGATAAACGATATTTCCAGTCAGAGATTTGTAAATAAAACAGGGCAATTTACTTCTACATTATATAATGTGAGTGCCTATATGGGAGTGGGTGGTTCTCCCATATTGAGCTCCGAGATTTTTTTTGAAAGCGTTCCGGATGATTTTGTGGATGCTTCTGAGGATGATTGGACATGGGATAAAGGTAGTAGTGTGGTACCTATCATCTTGCCGCGTACATATATTAATATGTATAATTTCGGATTCGCCCAATCACGTTCGCTACCTAAGATCAGCGAAGGATTAGTCGGCATGATTGATTTCCGCATACTTATCTCTGGTAACGGTATGAAAGACGAATACAAGGGAAAGGTAATTGGATTTTCCAGCCGGTTGAACACTATACTTGTACCACAAGCATTTATGGATTGGAGTAATGCCAAATATTCCGACAGGCAGCCAGAGGAACCGACAAGAATAGTTATTGAAGTAGGTAATCCGACAGATGATCGTATATCGCGATTCATTGACGAAAACGGTTATGAGGTGGAAGACAATAAACTGAATGCAGAAAAGAATATGTTCTTTCTTCGAATGGTAGTATCACTTGTCATGTCGGTCGGTATCATTATAAGCGTTCTGAGTTTTTATATACTCATGCTCAGTATTTATCTTTTGGTGCAGAAAAATTCGTCAAAATTGGAGAATTTGTTGCTTATAGGATATAGCCCAAGACAAGTGGCGTTTCCATATCAAATGCTTACGGCATTATTGAACCTATCTATCGTTGCGGTAGCGTGCGTAATAATATATTTTGTCCGCAGATATTATATGGATACAATAGAGAGTATATATCCCAATCTCAATGGGGGAACGTTATTGCCTTCGATGGTATTTGGAGGTGTTTTGTTTGTTTTTATAACAATGATAAACAGTCTTATAATCCGCAATAAAGTGACAAACGACATTTGGAAACATAAATCAGAATGAATATAAAGACTATAATAACATTATTGCTTTTCCCTATGAGTATTCAACTGTTTGCTCAGGAAGTATCCATGCGTACCATATTCGTCAATATGCCGGATACGCTGTTACCATATATGTCAAGCGGTAATAAGCTTGATTTAATAGATTTTGCGGAATCAGGGATGGAAGCACAGGTAAATGATAATTTAGGTGACAGTGTGACATTAACCAAACTTACTCATGATTATTTGTATTTGAGATTAAGTCCGTCGTCATCTGTTGAATTGAAGATACTGCCATATCATGGTAACAGTTTCAGAGATTCATTAATAATATGTATGGTCTCATCTGTTGGCAGTGACATAAAAGAAAGTTCTGTTCAGTTCTATACCACTGGTTGGAAATCCATGAAGTCTTTGGTGCCAATTAAGTTTGAAATATCCAATTTTATGATTGAAGATCATACTGTAAGTGATGAAAGACTTAGAATTTTGACCGACAAATTATGTCCATTCATGGTATCGGCCAATCTATCACCAGAGACAACAGATTTAATTCTTAAATTGTCAATACCTCTTCTTACAGAGGAAGATAAGGGTGAGATAGGAAGCCTATTTATTCCTAAAACATTAAAATGGGATGGTAATATATTTAAATAGGTCAAGAAAATATGCTTAATTATCACTATATCATGGCGCAGGTATAATTTATGTTATAATTTTGCACTGTGTTTTTCATGGTATTAGATTATTAAGGTTAATGAAAAGTTGGTTGTCGTGATGATAATCAATTTCGGTTTTCCTCGCATCGTTTATTTCTTTAATAACGATGCGAGGAAATTTTATGAAGGCTGTATGAGTTTATGTATAGTTATGTTAATGTAAGCCAGATTATGGGTCAGTAGAAATTTAGTGGGGATATGCATATATCTTTGCTATTCTAAAAAGGAAGAACTTTTTATCCACTACTCCATGTAAGTTTGCCCTAAAGAGTTTAATTTTTGCATTGAATGACTCCGCTGCCGCATTTGAGGCCCTGTTATTGTAGAAATTCAGGATGTCATCATAGTGTTCATAGAATGTAGCTGCTATAACATTGAACGATTTTATCTTTGACTCATCCACTTTATTGTACCACCGGGCCATGCCCAGTCTCGCGGCGTCCTTAATTGTGTTTTTAGAAAATATCATCCTTAAGGAATGCGAGAGTCCATACGCCATTTGAATGTCTGGATATTCTTCAAATAGAATTCCAGCTCTTTCTTTCTGTCGTTCAGTCCATTTGTCTGCAGACTTGAACAGGAGATACCTACTTCTGATAAGTAGTTCCGGACGTGTGTCTCCGTTTGGAAAACGGTAAGGCATGTACGCTTTTCCAGTCTGTTTGCACTCCTCCATTGCTTTGTTGCGACGCGTCCCACCGGTGAACTACACGGATTCCCTGTATGGCATCACAGGCAAGTTTCTGTATATGAAAACGGTCTATGACACGTTTAGCTTTCGGGAAAGCAACGGAAACAATCTTGCGCATGGAATCGGACAGGTCAAGAGTCACTTCCTCCACCGCTTCTCGTGTATCCTCGTCTATTTTGCTTTGTATGACATCCTCCGACTTAGCCCCTGCCATGACTGCCACGAGACACCCCTCACGACCATGCCGGTCACGGTTGGTGATAAAGGTATATAGTTCACCGTTCGATAGAGACGACTCGTCTATAGCCAAATGTGGGCCTATGTTGTCAGGGAACAACATCCATCTGTCCGCATGATCGAGTTGTTCCCAATCCCAGAACCCACTGAGTGTTTCCTTATACTGTTTCTCAAATGTATGACCATTTATATGATAGAACTCCTCAAGCGTATGGCAGGTCGCCGGGGATGTCTCCATACGTCTCTTTTAAAAAAGCTCCAAATTCCTTGGAGTAACGGGTGCCTTTACAAACCACATCCAGATCGATGGGGATACTGAAACTTTTGCCTGTACGCGTGTCAGTCCAGCGACGGCGGCGTATCATCAAGATGACCCTATGGTCACGGATTGGGAAGTCGGTGACGCTTACTGCATCCATGAAGCCTTTGTATTCAAAGTGAACGTTACCAGACAAGTCCGGATTCATTAATTCATCCAGATGAATGTGTATTTCTGTAGATGTTTGCTTAATACCGACTACTGAAAAGTAGTTGAGGATTTCTGAGGGAAGCACGATGTGCGCCAAAACCTCTAATTGATTTGTTTCCATAAAGCAAAAATCGGGAGTTTCTTTAAAACAACGAAAAAATCCCCACTAAATTTCTATGAACTGAACCCAGATCATATGTAAGCGAGGTTGGACATTTAGGATGATAGATTGCATTGGAAAATTAATGAGTCACACCGTAAGTATATAATAAATGTCTCGCACTTCACAGTGTGAGACATTCTTCTTCAATAGGTATTAGCTTTTTTAAGGTAAAAAGATTGTATTCAGGATAACTGCTCCAAAGGTAAATCTTTATTCTAATACTCGCAAATCAAATTGTATGTTTAAAAACATATTTTTGATAAAATTTAATCAAAATGAATGTTATTGTTTTATTTGTAAATATAATTATCCTATTTTTCCGTATAATAAATGGGTGAAATAGAGTTATAAATGGAGGAGTATTGTAGAAAAAGAGTTCATGATTGATTTAAAATTATAATATTTTTCCCAATGAGATGTTTGCTAGTTATATTTTTTTTGCTTTGCCGTTTGTCAGGTAACTTGCTCTAATATATGCTAAGAGTTATTTGTTGTCTGCTAATTGGGGACTCAGGCCACCATCTGATTTTTTTATTGTATATCGATAAAATGCAACTGGTTTATCGTTTTGTGTCCATTAAGGCGTTTGAAACTCGAAAATATTGTCTGGTTGATAAAAATAATAGACAAATATCATGAGGCCTATGTGAAAATGATTAATAATTATCCAAAGGGTAATTGATATTTTAATAAATTTGTGGATAAAGGCACAATGGGCAGTTATGTTTTTGTGGTATTGATGCGAATAAAAGTTGACGTGAATATTTATGCTTAATTTTATTAGTTTTGGTGTCCTTTTCAATAAAATATTGATTTTTTTGAAAAAAGTTTGTGAAATGTTTGGTAGTATCAAAAAAAGTGACTACCTTTGCATCGCAATTCAGAAATGAGGCGCAAACAATACAAAAGAGGCTCCTTAGCTCAACTGAATAGAGCATCTGACTACGGATCAGAAGGTTATAGGTTTGAATCCTATAGGAGTCACAAAGAGAAGCACTTCCGCTTCTCTTTTTATTTTATATACATTATAACATAAGTCTAAAAGTATTGTTTTTATTTTGTGTTTTGTCTATTTTACCGTAAATTTGCACCTTAAATAGTATTATTGATATGGAAATAAAGAACGCTGAGTATGTCATAAGTTCCCCCATGGTATCAATGTGCCCTAAGGATGTGAAACCTGAATATGCATTTATCGGAAGATCCAATGTGGGTAAGTCGAGCCTGATAAATATGTTGTGTAGAAATAAAAAATTGGCAAAAACATCCGCTACACCTGGCAAAACAATGCTGATAAATCATTTTATAATAAATAAAGAATGGTATCTTGTCGACTTGCCTGGATATGGTTTCGCAAAACGTTCAAAAAAAGAGATAGCGAAACTGGAACAGATGATAAACGGATATATATTGCAAAGAGAACAGCTTGTAAATGTTTTTGTACTTGTGGATATTCGTCTTGAAGCCCAGAAAATAGATATAGACTTTATAAATTGGCTTGGTGCTAGCAGTGTGCCTTTTGCAATTGTTTTCACGAAAGCAGACAAACTTAATACAACAAAAGTGCAATCAAACCTTATATCTTATAAAAAGAAACTAGGTGAGACATGGGAAGAACTTCCACCAATGTTTGTAACATCGTCAGAAAATAGGCAAGGACGGGATGAAGTACTTAATTATATAGAAGCAGTAAACAAGACATTTGCTGAATAAAATAACGCAATGGCAAAAGAAATTCCATATTTAGATGTTCAGAACCTGACAAAATCATTTGGTGCTCTTACATTATTTGAGGATATAAGTTTCAGCATAGCAGAAGGCAAGAAAGTAGGACTTATAGCAAAAAACGGTACGGGTAAATCAACGTTATTGTCTATTATATCTGGGCAAGATACTTATGATTCCGGAGAAATTGTTTTTAGGCGCAATTTGAAAATAGGGTACCTTGAACAGTCTCCTAAATTTAATCCGGAAGATTCCGTACTTGACGCTTGCTTCAATCATCGTGGTGACGATGAAATGGTGCTTAAGGCCAAGCAAATATTGACAAAGCTTAAAATTACAGATCTTTCTCAACAGATCAATCAGCTTAGTGGAGGTCAGCAAAAAAGGGTCGCATTGGCAAATGTACTTATTACGGAGCCTGATTTATTGATACTCGATGAGCCGACAAACCATCTTGATCTTGAAATGATAGAGTGGTTGGAATTGTTTCTTGCCCGCGGTAACAAAACTTTACTGATGGTGACCCATGACAGGTTCTTTCTTGACAGGGTGTGCAGTGTTATTTTGGAGCTTGACGACAATAAAATATATACCTATCGTGGAAACTATAGTTATTATTTAGAAAAACGACAAGAACGTATAGATGCCAAAAACGCTGAGATTGCACGGGCTAATAATCTTTATAGAACAGAGTTGGATTGGATGCGGCGTATGCCTCAGGCTCGAGGGCATAAGGCAAGATACAGGGAGGAGGCTTTCTATGAGTTGGAAAAGGTGGCTAAACGGCGTGTAGAGGAGCGACAGATACGGTTGAAATCAAGTAGTGTATATATAGGTACAAAAATTTTTGAATGCCAGTATATATCCAAAGCATGGTCGCCTGAGTGTGTGGTGATGAATGATTTCTATTATAATTTTTCACGGTATGAGAAAATGGGTATAGTAGGAAATAATGGCACAGGAAAGTCGACATTTGTCAAAATGCTAATTGGGCAAGAGAAACCTGATTCTGGTAAAATCGTTGTTGGTGAGACTGTACGGTTCGGTTATTTTTCCCAAGAAGGTCTTGTATTTGATGAAAGACAAAAAGTTATAGATGTTATAACGGCAATTGCTGACTATATTGATTTAGGTGGCGGACGTCATATGACGGCATCTCAATTTCTGCAGTATTTCATGTTTACTCCCGAGCAGCAGCATAACTACGTATATAAGTTGAGTGGCGGCGAGCGGCGTAAACTTTATTTATGTACGGTTCTGATGCGTAATCCTAATTTTCTTGTATTAGACGAGCCGACGAATGATCTTGACATAGTGACACTTCAGGTGTTGGAGGAGTATCTTGCCGATTTTCCAGGGTGTGTCATTGTTGTGAGCCATGACCGTTATTTTATGGATAAGGTAGTTGATCATCTTCTAGTATTCAAGGGCAATGGGGAAATAAAGGATTTTCCCGGTAATTATACGCAATACAGATCGTGGAATGCATTGGAGTCGGCTAAGGAAGATAGAAAGGTGGGATGTGACAAAAAGGTATCGGGTAAAAAGAACTACCATAATGATACAAGGCGTAGGATGACTTACAAAGAAAAGATGGAGTTCTCTATATTGGAAAAAGAAATATCAGATTTGGAGCATGAACAGAAGAATATTGAAGCTGCATTGTGCAGCGGAACACTTAGTGTTGATGAATTGACTGAGAATAGTAAGCGACTTCCCGTATTACAACAAGAACTGGAAGAGAAAAGTATGAGATGGCTTGAACTTAGTGAGATAGAAATAAAGTAATTCAGGCATGGAACATCATTATCCTTCACGATTACTTGAAAAGGCGGTGGGCGAGTTTGCCAAACTACCGGGAGTGGGGCGCAAGACCGCTCTTAGGTTGGTTCTTCATCTATTGCGGCAGGACGTGGAATCTGTAAATGCTTTTGCGGGTTCAATAAGTAAAATGCGCAATGAAGTAAAGCATTGTTCTAAATGCCATAATATCAGCGATACGGATATTTGTCCTATATGTGCAGATATGAGGCGTGACAGCACTGTTATATGTGTAGTGGAAAATATTCAGGATGTTATGGCTGTCGAAAATACGCAGCAGTTCGATGGTTTATATCATGTTCTTGGTGGAGTAATATCGCCTATGGATGGTATTGGCCCAGGAGATATAGAGATAGAGTCTCTTGTAAACAGGGTATCTGAAGGTGATATAAAAGAGGTGATATTGGCTCTGAGTTCGACTATGGAAGGTGATACGACCAACTTTTACATATACAGGAAACTATCGTCGTTTGATATTGAACTTAGCGTTATCGCAAGAGGCATATCTGTTGGAGACGAATTGGAGTATACAGACGAAGTTACTCTTGGTAGATCTATATTAAACAGGACACCATTTGATAAAAAATAAATCTAATATGGATAAAACAAGAAAAAATCTATTGACAATATTCATTATTGCGATATTGTTGCCATTATTATTTGTTGGCTTTTTTGAGCTTTGGGGTATAGGACAAGGAATACTTTTAGATGCATACGGTCAATTAGAGTTTGTCGTTATGTCTGTTATGGAATTGGTAACCATAATATGTATACCAGTCTCACTTCGGTTGTTTAAGTTTACCAAAGTTCGTAAGGAATTGGCTTTCAGTGGAAAACGTGCGTTAGTAAAATGGGGCAAGATAAGGTTGGTTATCCTTGGCAGTTTGTTTGCAATGAATATTTTGTTGTATTATCTATTCATGCAAAGTTCATTCGGTTATCTTGCTATTATAGTATTTATAAGCATGTTTTTTGTGTATCCAGGCAAGACAAAATGTGAGGAGGAACTATATAATGCAAGGGGATGAAACTGACAGTTGTAATCGTAAACTATAATGTAAAATACTATATAGAGCAGTGTCTTAATAGTTTGGAGAAAGCTCTCAAAGGTATAGAAAGTGAAATTTTTGTAGTTGACAATCATTCAGAAGATGATTCTATCGGGTATCTTCGTAAGCGGTTTGAATATGTAAATATAATAGAGTCTAATAGAAATTTAGGGTTTGCAAGAGCTAATAATATTGCGATAAGACGCTCTTCGGGAGAATATATATTGCTGCTTAATCCTGATACGTTTGTGTGTGAGAATACAATTCGTGGGGCTTTAGAATTTTCGGATAAGCATTTGAATGCAGGAGGAGTCGGGGTTAAGATGTATAATGCAGACGGGACTGTGGCAATGGAATCGCGACGTGGTTTACCTACACCAATGACTTCTTTTTATAAAATGTGCGGACTTTGCGCAAAATTTCCGAAAAGTAAACGTTTCGGACGTTATTATATGAGTTATTTGGACTGGGACAAACCGGCAAAAATAGATGTGGTAAGCGGAGCATTCTTTTTGGTAAGGCGCTCTGCGCTTGATAAAGTGGGACTTCTTGATACTGATTTTTTTATGTATGGAGAGGATATTGATTTGTCATATAGATTACTGAAGGGGGGATTTGATAACTGGTATTTGCCGTTTCAAATATTGCATTATAAAGGAGAAAGCACGCACAAGACATCTTTTAGATACGTTCATGTGTTTTATCAAGCCATGTTGATCTTTTTTCGTAAGCATTATGGACATCTTAAATTGGGGGTTGTTTTGCCTATAAAGGTTGCCATATACATGAAGGCTTTTATTGCGTTTGTTGTGATGATGACTAAATGGATGCGTAAATCTCTCGGTTTTGTAGAAAAGTTTGGTAATGAGCCTAAGTTTATATTTATCGGAAATGAAAGAATGTTGAAATCGTGTATAGAAATATCCCATCGTATGGGATTAACGACAGAATCGTTTTGTGTGAAAAATGAGAATGAAATAAGGAAAATACCTTTCTCAGTTTGTGCGGATGGAAAGGCGGTGACATATATAGTTTTTGATACAACAGTGTACAGTTATGAGAATATAATTAATTTTATGTCAAAAAATAAGGATACTAATGTCAAGTTGGGAACATTTAACGTTAATACAGGGATACTTATAACTCCGGATGAAATAATAAGATAAATGAGAGATATGGATATTTTTCCACATGTAAAATTACGGGCGTTGGAACCGGAAGATCTTGAAATTCTCTATGAAATAGAAAATAATGTAGCGTTGTGGAATGTCGGAATAACTAATGTGCCATATTCAAAATTTACACTGCATGATTATATCTTATCTGTTACCGGAGATATATATACAGACAAACAAGTAAGATTAATGGTTGAAAACAAAGATAATGAAATTGTTGGGATCGCTGATGTCATAAATTTTGATCCTCGTCATTTGCGTGCAGAAGTCAGTATTGTTGTTATTGACAAATATCGTAATCAGGGATATGCCGGAAGTATATTAAATCATCTTGCAACGTATTCTAAGAATATATTGCATTTGCATCAACTTTATGCATTTGTAGCTGAAACTAATAATGCATCTATACACTTGTTTGAAAAAATGGGATACTCAATCGGTGGAGTATTACATGATTGGTTGTATGACGGTAATAGGTTTCAAAATGCACTATTGGTACAAACTTTTTTGTGATTTTTACAGAATAAATTTGGTTGTTCAATTTTTTATTAGTACCTTTGCATCCGCAAACGGAGAAAGATTGGTGCGTTAGTTCAGTTGGTTAGAATACATGCCTGTCACGCATGGGGTCACGGGTTCGAGTCCCGTACGCACCGCATAAGAGTTCTGGAATAAATATTTCAGAACTCTTATTTTATTACATAAACACATTTGAGTTTTGTATTTTCTTGTTTTTCCTTTGTTTTTCTCCGTCTATCAATTTTTTTGTTGTACCTTTGCAACTAAAATGTATTAATATGGGAATTTTCGGCTTTTTTAATAAGAACAAAAAAGAAACGCTTGATAAGGGCTTGGAAAAGACTAAAACAAGTGTATTTGACAAATTGACACGTGCGGTTGCAGGCAAGTCGAAGGTTGATGATGACGTTCTGGACAACTTGGAAGAAGTACTTATAACGAGTGATGTAGGAGTAGATACAACTCTGAAAATTATACAGCGAATTGAGGATAGGGTGGCACGAGATAAATATGTAAGTACTTCCGAGCTTAATCGTATTCTTTGTGATGAGATTGCATCTTTACTTGCTGAAAATAATAATGGGAATAATGATGATTGGGAGTTGCCTTCTGGTCATAAGCCTTATGTAATACTTGTTGTTGGAGTAAATGGTGTTGGAAAAACAACAACAATAGGAAAACTTGCCTATCAATTTAAGAAAGCAGGAAAGAAAGTCTATCTTGGTGCAGCCGATACATTTAGAGCTGCGGCTGTGGAGCAACTTTGCATTTGGGGAGAACGTGTCGGTGTCCCTGTTGTTAAGCAGCAAATGGGTAGTGACCCGGCATCTGTGGCGTTTGACACACTAAGTAGTGCAAAAGCAAATGATGCTGATGTTGTAATTATTGATACGGCTGGTCGTCTTCATAATAAAATAGGCTTGATGAATGAGTTAAAAAAAATAAAGGATGTAATGAAAAAGGTACTTCCACAAACACCGGATGAAGTCATGCTTGTGCTAGATGGAAGTACGGGCCAAAATGCTTTTGAACAAGCCAAGCAGTTTGCTGCGGTTACGCAGATTACATCATTGGCTATAACTAAACTTGATGGCACAGCCAAAGGTGGTGTTGTGATTGGCATAAGCGATCAATTGAAAGTGCCTGTGAAATATATAGGACTTGGTGAGGGTATGGAAGATTTACAGTTGTTTAGAAAACATCATTTTGTAAATTCTCTGTTTAATACAACAGATTGAAAAGTGAAGAAAACGATTGATTTTATCACAATGGGGTGTTCTAAGAATTTGGTGGATACTGAAATTCTTATGAACAAATTTGAAAATAAGGGGTATTATTGTACTCATGATAGTGAAAATCCTCATGGAGAAATAGTTGTAATAAATACATGTGGATTTATTGGAGACGCCAAACAGGAAAGTATAAATACAATATTGGAATTTGCACAGGCGAAAGATGAAGGTAAGATAGAGAGACTTTATGTGATGGGGTGCTTGTCACAAAGATACAAGGGTGAACTTGAAGCGGAGATACCACAAGTCGATAAATATTATGGGAAGTTTGATTATACGGAATTACTCAATGAACTTGGAGTTTCTGATGATGAGACCGAAAGAATTAGACATCATATAACAACTCCACGGCATTATGCTTATCTAAAGATAAGTGAAGGCTGCGACAGACGGTGTGCTTATTGTGCAATACCCATTATCACAGGCAAGCATAAGAGTCGTCAGATGGACGAAATATTAAATGAGGTACGTTCACTTGTATCAGATGGAACAAAGGAGTTTCAGATAATCGCTCAAGAACTTACATATTATGGTGTAGATATAGATGGTAGACAGCATATTGCGGAATTGATATCCCGCATGGCAGATATTCCGGGGGTGGAATGGATTCGTTTGCATTATGCTTATCCTGCAAATTTCCCTTTAGAATTATTGGATGTGATGCGCGAAAAGCAGAATGTATGTAAATACTTGGATATTGCTTTACAACATGTGTCGGATAATGTATTAAAGCGTATGCATAGGAATATTACTAAAAAAGAAACTTATGAGTTGATAGAAAGTATACGTAGGAAAGTGCCAGGAATTTATATTAGGACAACATTAATGGTCGGTTTTCCTGGAGAGACGGAAGAGGAATTTAATGAACTGATCGATTTTGTTCGTGAAATGCGTTTTGAACGTATGGGGGCATTCGTTTATTCAGAAGAAGAAAATACGTATTCTGCATTACATTACGAAGATGATGTTCCTGAAGAAATAAAGCAGCAACGTCTTGATAAAATTATGACTTTGCAGCAACGAATAAATGCAGAATTTGAAGCAGAAAGGATTGGAAATATAGTACGTGTGTTGATAGATAGAAAAGAAGGAGAGTATTATGTAGGACGTACAGAATACAGTTCTCCAGAAGTAGATCCGGAAGTTTTGATTCCTATTGCGGAGAGACGATTGATTATAGGTAGTTTTTATGATGTGAAGATTGTTGATGCAGAAAGTTTTGATTTATTTGGAACTGTCATACAAAATTGAGAATAATGAATAATAAAGAGTTTATTTCAGCATTGGCTCGTGATACAGGTTATGGTATATCTGATACACAAAGAATGGTTACAGATATCATAGATGTTATGAGTGATAAATTCATGGATGGAGATTCTGTGATGATATCAAATTTTGGTTGTTTCAAAGTAAAGAAGAAGCTGGAGCGTATAATGATTAATCCTTCAACACAGCAGCGTATGCTTGTTCCTCCAAAGCTTGTACTGGGGTTCAAACCCAATACGTCATGGAAAGATAAGTTAAAGACAGAAAGTAAGGATAAATAAAATGGGGAGAATTTCAATACAAGAAATATCAAAGGTATTAATTGAAAGGTATCAGTTGGGGAGTCTGGAGTCCGAAGGCTTTGCCAATGCAATATTTAATGTAATAAGGACGGGATTAGACAATGACGGGTTTGTCAAAGTTAAAGGATTGGGGACTTTTAAAATAATTGGAGTTGATGCTCGTGAAAGTGTTAATGTTAATACTGGAGAACGAGTTGTGATAGAAAGTCATGGAAAAATAACTTTCACACCAGATTCAACAATGAAAGAGTTGGTTAATAAACCATTTTCACAATTTGATACAGTTATTTTGGGGGAGGATATTGAAATAGTTAATATAGATGAGAATGTTCAAGAAGCGGACGAAGTCAAAAAAAAAGATGACGGTGATTCTGTAATAAATGAAAATAACACAGAAGTATTCTTGGATAGCAAGATTGATGATATAGAGAATGATGAAGTTGAAGATAAAAAGCAAAATGTAGCAGGACCAATGGAATGTAAGAGTTCTTTATTAAGTTCTCAAATTAATAGTGAAACCAAAGGAGAGTTAGATTCTCAAAATATGACGGATGATAATATTAACAGTATAATGTTATCAACTAAAAAAGACAATAAGATTGTTTTTTTTATAATTTCAGCAATAGCATGTTGTGCATTTGCATATGGAGGTTATCGTTATGGAATATATGATTCAACTCCAAATGTTCAAACTCCGAAATTTTCAGTTGCTAAAAAGGCCAATATCAATATAAAAAAGAAAATAACGAAAGTTGAGAAAAAAGAGATATCAGATGTGAGTGAGGTTGCATTCAAAAAAGATACATTGCAAAAGCAAGAAAATACTGTTCTTGATAATATTCAAATATCGAATTATGACCAATATGAAGCAAAAGATCATCGTGTGAGAACAGGTGCTTATCGTATTATTGGGACAGATCATGTGAGAACAGTTAAAGCGGGGGAAACTCTTACTGGTATATCTCGGGTCACTTTGGGTGATGGTATGGTATGCTATATTGAGGTTTATAATGATTTGGAGCAGAATGCAAAAATAAAAGAGGGGCAAAAAATAAAAATACCTAAATTGGAATTAAAGAAAAAACGAAAGTAAGTTGAATATAAAAGTTTCTTAAAATATAAAAATTAAGAAACTTTTTTTGATTTATTAAGGTGTAGTTTTCTGAAAAAAACTTATTTATTGACTACTTTTGTATTCTGAATATATAATATAGTAGAATTAAAATAATAATTATGTCAGAGGCAATTGATATTCGTGAATTAAATATACGGATAGAGCAACAAAGTTCATTTATTACAAATTTGATAAAAGGGATGGATCAAATTATTGTTGGTCAAAAACACCTTGTAGAATCTCTATTAATAGGTTTGTTAAGTGATGGACATATTTTATTGGAAGGTGTTCCGGGATTAGCGAAGACATTGGCTATAAAAACTTTATCACAATTAATAGATACAGATTATAGCAGAATACAGTTTACGCCAGATTTGCTTCCGGCGGATGTTTTAGGGACAATGATATATTCTCAGAAAGAGGAAACATTTCAAGTAAAACGAGGACCAGTTTTTGCCAATTTTGTATTAGCTGATGAAATAAATCGTGCGCCAGCAAAGGTTCAAAGTGCGTTGTTGGAAGCAATGCAGGAGAAACAAGTTACTATAGGCAGTGATTCTTTTAAGTTACCTAATCCCTTTTTTGTTATGGCAACTCAAAATCCAATAGAGCAAGAGGGGACATATTTATTGCCAGAAGCACAAGTTGATCGTTTCATGCTTAAAGTAATTATTGACTATCCAACATTAGAAGAAGAAAAACGAATTATACGGGAGAATATATCAGGTGTACCAAAAGAAATAAAACCAGTGATATCATCAGAAGAGATATTGAAAGCTCGTACGGTAGTATATGACGTTTATATAGATGAGAAGATAGAACAATATATTGCAGACATTGTTTTTGCGACAAGGTTCCCAGAACGTTATGGATTAAATGATATGAAAGGGATTATTTCGTTTGGTGGTAGTCCACGTGCAAGTATAAACTTAGCAAAAGCATCTCGTGCTTATGCTTTCATTAAACGTCGCGGATATGTGATACCAGAAGATGTACGTGCGGTTGCACATGATGTCCTCCGTCATCGCATCGGGCTGACTTATGAGGCAGAGGCAAATAACGTTACAAGTGAAGAAATTATAAGTAGAATAATAAATAAGGTAGAAGTGCCTTGATGGAAGCTCATGAACTTATAACCAAAGTACGCAAAATAGAGATAAAGACTCGTCGTCTGAGTGCTAATATTTTTGCTGGACAATATCATTCTGCGTTTAAAGGGCGTGGAATGGCATTTAGTGAGGTTCGTGAATATCAGTTTGGCGATAATGTTCGTGATATAGACTGGAATGTTACAGCACGTTTTGGACATCCTTATGTGAAGGTTTTCGAAGAAGAAAGAGAATTAACCGTGATGTTATTAATCGATGTCAGCGGTTCTCTTGACTTTGGTACCCATCATCAAACTAAAAGTAATATGGTGGCTGAGATTGCCGCTACATTAGCATTTAGTGCTATTTTGAATAATGACAAAATCGGAGTAGTTTTTTTCTCTGATAGAATAGAAAAGTATATTCCACCAAAGAAAGGACGTAGGCATATTTTGTATATAATCCATGAAATGCTTAATTTTAAGCCTGATAGTAAAAAAACAGATTTAAAAGGTGCTTTGGAATTTATGTCAGGCATGATGAAACGACAATGTACAATGTTTATCCTTAGTGATTTTTATGTAAAAAATGACATTTTACAACCTTTGAGTATATGTAGTCGTAAGCATGATGTTATTGCTATTCAGGTTTATGATAAACGAGCAAAAGAATTACCTGATATTGGAATAATGAGAATTATTGATGCGGAAACAGGTATTGAACAGTATATTGATACGGGAAGTAAACGTTTACGTGAGGCTCATTATAATTATTGGTTGAAGCGTCAAAGGATGTTGAAAGATATTTTTAATAAAAGTAATGTTGACAATATCTGTATTTCGACTGATGAGGATTATGTAAAGTCATTGATGATAATGTTTAAACAGAGAAGTTGAGAATGAGAAAGCGACTATTTATTCTAACCATATTATTTGTTCTTAAACTATCTGCGATAGCAAAGGTGTCAGTTGATGCACGGTTGGACTCTGTTGAAATATTCATAGGCCAACAAGTGCAAATTACGTTATCAGTAACAACAGATAAATCTGCGAATGTTTTTTTTCCGGTATTTACCCCCCAGCAACAGATAATTCCCGGAGTTGAGGTTTTAAATACAAGTGAAACAAAAATAGATGCAATAGAAAATGGAGTGTTGTATTCACGTGTATATACTTTAACTTCGTTTGATGCGGGTTTATATTATTTACCACCATTTGAAATAAATGTAGACAAAAAAGTATATAAAAGTGAAAGTTTGGCATTGAAAGTACTGTCTGTAAATGTGGACACAACTGATGTATTTAAGTATTATGGTCCAAAAGATATTCAGACAAATCCGTTTAAATGGAGTGATTGGAGTTGGTTGTTTGGACTGAGTATATTAATGCTAATATTGTTGTCTTTGGATTATTATTTTTATTTGCGTTTACGTGATAATAAACCAATTATAAAGAAAGTAAAATTTGTAAAACGTCTTTTACCACATCAAAAAGCAATTAAGGCCATAGAACAAATTAAAGCCGAAAAATATCCCGCATCGGACAATCCAAAAGAGTACTATACCAAACTGACGGATGCCCTGCGTAAATATATTCAGGAGCGATTTGGATTTAATGCGATGGAAATGACTAGTAATGAAATTATTGAAAGATTGAAAAATATACAGGAGCCAAAAGATATATATGAGCTTGGTTCTTTGTTTCAAGTGGCAGATTTAGTTAAATTTGCGAAGTACTCAACGCTTATAAATGAAGATGATAAAAACCTTGTAAATGCTATTGCATTTATTAATTCTACAAAAATAGAAAAGGTTATAGATGAAAAAGACCATTATCCGCAATTAACCAATAAAGAGGTCCAATCTATTAAAACCCGTAATTTTTTGAGAATAATAATAATTGGAATAGCAATCTCGTGTTTGACATTATTGTGTTATATTGTATATGGAATTAGTCAAATACTAATTTTATAAAGTTTAAGCATCAATGAATATAGAATTGTTTGATAACAATGAATGTGATAGAATTTGCGAATAAAGAATATCTGTTTTTATTATTACTAATAATACCATATTTGATATGGCATATAATGTATAAGAACAAAACAGAATCAACAATTCGGGTCAGTGATTCGTCGGCATACCAATATTTTCCTAAAAGTTGGAGGATAAGATTAATGCCAGTACAGATACTTCTTCGTATAATTGCTTTTGTTTTTATAGTATTTGCCATGGCTCGTCCCCAAACAAATAACTCTTGGAATAATGAGTTTGTGGAGGGAATTGATATAATGATGGTTATGGATGTTTCCACAAGTATGTTGGCAGAGGATTTGAAACCCAATAGGCTGGAGGCATCAAAACAAGTTGCATCAGAGTTTATCGTGGATCGGCCCAATGACAATATTGGGTTAACGATATTTGCGGGTGAGGCATTTACTCAATGTCCCATGACAATTGATCATGCATCTTTACTTAATTTATTGAAGAATGTTAGAACTGATATTGCAGCGAGAGGGTTAATACAAGATGGAACGGCTATCGGTATGGGATTGGCTAATGCAATAAGTCGTTTGAAAGATTCAAAAGCTAAAAGTAAAGTAGTTATACTTCTCACTGATGGAAGTAATAATATGGGTGATTTGTCTCCTATGACTGCGGCGGAAATAGCCAGAAGTTTTGGTATTAGGATATATACGATTGGGGTAGGTACGGATAAGTTGGCTCCTTATCCGAAAGAGGTTGCCGGTCAAATACAATATGTATATCTTCCTGTTGAAATAGATACAAAAGTATTGGACGATATAGCAAGAGAGACACAAGGTAGTTTTTATCGTGCAACAAATACTCGTGAGTTACAATATATATATAAAGAGATTGATAAATTAGAAAAGACTAAATTAAGTTTAAAGAAGTATAGTAAGAAATATGAGGCATATCAGCCATTTGCTATTGTTGCAATAATATCTCTGTTATTAGAAATACTTTTGAGAATAACGGTTTTTAGAAAGATACCATAATAATATGTTTAGATTTGGAAATCCGGAGTATTTATATTTATTAGTGCTAATTCCTATTTTAGCATTAGTTCGGTTTTATGTTATACATCGTCAAAAACAAAAATTACGTATATTCGGTGATTTAAATTTAGTAAAAGATTTGATGCCGGATGTTTCGGTTTGGCGCCCAAGAATAAAATTTTGGTTATTGGAGTTAGGGATAGCGGTATTGGTTATTGCAATAGCTCGTCCTCAAATTGGGACAAGTGTTATTAATGATAAACGTGTCGGTATTGAAACTATAATAGCTTTGGATATTAGTAATTCAATGTTGGCGGAGGATGTAGAGCCTAATCGTTTGGTTAGAAGCAAAATGTTAGTAGAGAATCTTATAGATAAGTTTACTAATGACAAGGTTGGTTTAATAGTTTTTGCAGGTGAGTCTTTTGTTCAATTACCTATTACAAGTGATTTTGTTTCAGCAAAAATGTTTTTGAATACGATTGAGCCATCGTTAATTGATGCACAAGGAACAGATATTGCCGGTGCTATAGATATGGCTTCAAATAGTTTTACTAAGCAAAGGGGAATAGGAAAGGCTATAATTCTTATAACGGATGGTGAGAACCATGAAGGAGGAGCAAATGAGGCAGCCTTGAGAGCGAAAGAAAACGGTATGGCTGTTTTTGTTTTAGGTATAGGAACAACACAGGGCTCACCAATTATAGTTGATGGAAGAGAAATAAAAGATATTAATGGTAATATCGTTATGTCTGCATTGAATGAGGCCATGTGTGAAGAAATTGCAAAAGCAGGTGGAGGTGCCTATATACATGTGAATAATAATAGTGATGCACAGAGGCTGTTGGATATAGAATTGGCAAAATTATCTAAGAATGAGATTTCTAATAATATGTATACAGAGCATGGTGAACAATTTCAAGTATTTTGTTTGATAGCTTTATTGGTTATCATTATTGAGATTTGTATATTTGAGCGTAAAAATCCGATATTCCGTAATATAAGGCTTTTTGATAACAGAAAAACACTCTTGCTCATTATTATGATGGCATTATTTTCAGTACCAATGTATGGGCAAGTAGATAGATTTTATATTCGTTCAGGTAATAAAGATTATAAGAAAGCTAATTACTCCGAAGCAGAGGTCTATTATAGAAAAGCTCAAGAAAAAAACAAAAAAAATCCCCAAGCCATATATAATTTGGGCAATGCTCTATTAATGCAGAAAAAGGATTCTGTTGCCATTCGTCAATATGAAGAAGCAGCACGTATAGAAACAAATGTATTTCGTAAAGCAAGATCATTTCATAATATAGGAGTCATCTGTCAAAATCATAAAATGTACTCGGAGGCAATAGAATCATATAAGAATTCTCTTCGTCTTAACCCGAATGATGATGAAACCAGATATAATTTGGAGTTATGCAAACGACAGTTGAAACAGCAGAAGGAGCAAGAAAAGAAAGATAATCAAAAAATGAAGCAAAATAATAAAGAGGACAATCAAAAAGAAGATAAACGTCAGAAACAGCAGCCAAAAGATAATCAGGAACAGGACAAGCCAAAAGGTGGAATGAGTAAGGAAAATGCAGAGCAGTTGCTTAATGCTGTTATTCAGCAAGAAAAAGATGCCCAGCAGAAAATGAAGAAAGCAATGCAGCAACCTCGCTCAAGAAGAAATCAAAAGAATTGGTAAAATGAGGATATTTATAGTTTCTTTTTTAAGTTTTGTATTTGCAATATCGGTTTTTGGGCAAAAAATTATTGCGGAAGTATCACCAAATATCGTTGTTGGTGAACAGTTTCATTTGACATACACGGTGAACAGCCAGGATGTAAAAGAGTTTAGGATAGGAAAAATACCGGAAGAATTGGAAGTCTTGATTGGACCTAAAACATCATATCAATCGAGTTATCAATTAGTAAATGGTAAAGCCAGTTCTTCCCAAACACTTACATATACCTATGTTTTGTTTGCAAGTAAGAAAGGAACGTTTGTCATCCCTTCCGCCCAAATAATCGTAGGTAATAAAAGAATAGAATCTAATTCGGTAAAAGTATATGTTGGTTCAAATCCACAATCATCGAATACCAATAAAGGAAGTCAGGGTAAACCAATTGCTCATGGTTCCGGTACAAAGATATCCGGTTCCGATTTATTTGTAAAGGTCAGTGCCAATAAACGTAGTGTTTATGAGCAAGAACCGGTTTTATTGACATATAAGGTTTATACATTGGTTGATTTGACACAATTGATTGGGAAAATGCCGGATTTAAAGGGTTTTCATACACAAGAACTGGAATTGCCCCAGCAAAAGAATTTTAAAGTAGAGATGTTTAACGGACGTCCATATCGTACTGTAACATGGAGTCAATATGTCATGTTTCCACAGGTTGTGGGAAAATTGGATATACCGAGTATAACATTTAATGGTATTGTTGCGCTTAAGAATCTTAATGTGGATCCATTTGAGGCTTTTTTCAATGGTGGTTCCGGGTATACAGAAGTCAAGCATAGTATAAAAGCTCCAGGATTGACACTTCAAGTCGTTCCATTGCCAAACAGACCTGCTGGTTTTTCTGGCGGAGTAGGTAAATTCACATTATCTGTTGGTTTGAATAAGAATGAAGTTAAAACAAATGAGCCGATAAAAGTAAGCGTGACTGTTAATGGAACAGGAAATCTGAAGTTAATAAAAGCCCCTAGTGTAAATTATCCAAAGGATTTTGACAGGTACGATGTTCAAACTACAGACAAAACGGAATTGACAAGTCGTGGGGTTGAGGGAAGCATGGTATATGATTATTTGGCCGTGCCTCGAAATCAAGGAAAATTTGAAATTCCCCCTGTTGAATTCATATACTATGATTTAGAATCGAATAGCTATAAGACCTTAAAGTCTTCTAAATTGGTTTTAAACGTTTCTAAGAATCCCGAGGATGATATTGAGGTGGCAAAGTCGCAAGCATTAAGTGACAATGATATAAGAGATATTAAGATTGGGCCATCTGTCATTTCTGACGATATTTTCTTTGGTTCTTTTAGATATAAGTTGGTGTTAACGCTCTTTTTCTTATTGTTTATAGGCATGTTTTTTATTTTTAAATATAAGAAAAATGGAACAGATTGGTATAAGCAAAAAGAGAATAGGGCTAATAAGGTTGCTGCCAAACGATTGAGGACAGCCAAGAAGTTGATGTCGGAGGACAACCAAGCTGGATTTTATGATGAAGTGTTAAGGGCTTTATGGGGATATATAGGATATAAACTTCGAATTCCAGTAGAACAACTATCTCGTGATAATATAAGTCAGAAGTTATTTGACTTTGGAATTGATAATGAAATAATAAAACGTTTTATAGAAGCACTTGATGAATGTGAATTTGAACGTTATGCACCTGGTGATGCAAAAGGAAATATGAACAAAACATTTAATACTGTAATGGATGCTATTATGCAAATAGAAGATGGAATGAAGGGGAAAAAATCCTTTGGCAAAAGAATTATTGGACTGAGATTGTATTTTGTTATAATACTTGTTTTAGCTCCCCTTTCATTATTTGCTATAACAAAGGATGAGGCAGATAGTTTGTATTTGATGAAACAATACAAGTTGGCAGTAAAGGATTATGAATTGGTACTTAGTAAGGGAGTAAGTTCTGATTTATATTATAATTTGGGTAATGCTTATTATAAATCAGGTAATATAACGAGAGCTATTATAAATTATGAGCGTGCGTTGTTATTAGATCCTAGTGATGACGATATTAAGACGAATTTGCGGATTGCGAATAATAGGATAATAGACAAGATTGTTCCTCGTCCGAAAATATTTTTCATAGAGTGGTACAATTCAGCAATGAATCTTATGAATGTTGATGGGTGGGTCGATTTAGGATTTGTTGCATTAGGTATGGTAATAATCTTTTTCTTGCTTTATTTCTTTTCTCGTCGTATTGTTCTAAGAAAGATAGGATTTTTTGGAGGAAGTATTTTTGTTGTGATATTTGTTACAGCTACAATATTTGCTTATGAACAGAATCAGAAATTGATAGAGCGTAATGAAGCTATTATTTTGACACCGTTTGTTTTGATAAAGAAAAGTCCTTCAAGTGGAGGTTCAGATCTTTTTATGTTGCATGAGGGAACAAAGGTCCAAATCTTGGATGGTGAACTGATGGAGTGGAAAGAGATACGTCTTTTGGATGGAAGAAAGGGCTGGATAGAAACATCAAACATAGAAAGAATATGATATGGATTTAGACGCATTAATACAGTTAGACAAAGAATTATTATTGTCCGTGAATGGAAGTACTTCTCTTTTTGTGGACAATTTGGCCATGGTTTTGACATCAGCAGTCACTTGGGTCCCATTATATATATCACTATTTTATATAGTGGTGCGTAATAATGAAAGTATGAAGCAAATACTTTTGATTATTTGTTGTGCTGCATTGTGCGTTCTATTATCCGGTACAGTTGATGATATGTTTGTGAAGCCCAATATTGCACGGCTTCGTCCTTCCCATGATTCGCAAATAGCGATGCTTGTTGATGTTGTCGATGGATATAGGGGAGGGAAATATGGTTTTTTTTCAGCTCATGCGGCAAATACATTTAGTATAGCGATTTTTTTCAGTATGCTTGTTCGTAGCAAGATATTCTCGGTAATGCTTATTTTCTGGTCTTTATTGAATTGTTGGACAAGGATGTATTTGGGCGTGCATTATCCGGGAGATATAATATGCGGATTAATCTGGGGTGGTTGTGTTGGATTATTTGTATATTATATTGTTTACTTCCGTATAAACCGTTATATATCAAGTGGAATGCGGTTTATTTCGTCACAATATACATCGCAAGGATATCTCAATACGGACTTGGATGTTATCATATCAGTATTAGTTTATACATTTATTTATGCATTGTTTCGTGCGTGTTTTTAATTAGAAGAAGATGTTTATGGATATAAAGAATATAAATATAAGTGATTATAATTATAATCTACCAGATGAGCGTATTGCTAAATATCCCAAGGAGGAGCGAGATAATTCTAGTTTGTTGATATATAATCATGGAGAAATCATAACGGACAGATTTTATAATCTTACGGATTATTTACCATCTAATTCATTGATGGTGTTTAATAATACAAAGGTTATTCAAGCACGTCTTCATTTTAAGAAGTTGACAGGAGCCTTGATTGAGGTTTTTTTGTTGGAACCGTATTCTCCATCCGATTATGAGCGAGTTTTTCAAACCACTCATGAATGTTCTTGGCTATGTCTTGTGGGTAATTTGAAAAAATGGAAAGAAGGAGTTTTAACGTCTGAATTTGATGTTAATGGGAAGCATATTGTTTTGACAGCGAAGAGAGGTGATTTATATCATACATGTCATCGCATAGACTTTGAGTGGAATGAAGAAGTTACATTTGCTGATATTTTGGACGCAGCAGGGGAGTTACCGATTCCTCCATATTTAAATAGGGAAACACAAGAGAGCGACAAGAATACTTATCAGACAGTATATTCCAAAATAAAAGGAAGTGTGGCGGCTCCGACTGCTGGACTTCATTTTACGCAACGTGTTCTTTCGGATATAGACATGAGAGGTATTGAGCGTGATGAGATAACATTGCATGTTGGAGCCGGTACTTTTAAGCCTGTTAAGAGTGAAACGATCGAAGGACATGAAATGCACACGGAGTATATCAGTGTTCATAAAAGTACATTGGAACGATTAAAAGAGTATAACGGTCAGGCCATTGCTGTAGGGACCACAAGTGTAAGAACCCTTGAAAGTCTCTATTATATGGGATTACGTTTATTTAAAAATGCCAATTCGTCAGGTGAAGAATTACATATTGACCAATGGGAACCTTATGAAACGACAGCAAATATTACCCCATTGGAAGCGATAGAGTGTTTGCTGGCATATATGGAGAGTAAAAAAATAGAAGTTTTGCATTCAAGTACACAGATAATAATCGTTCCTGGATACGAATATAAAATAGTAAAAATGCTTATAACCAATTTTCATCAACCGCAGAGTACTCTTTTACTTTTGGTCAGTGCGTTTGTAAATGGAAATTGGAGAAAGATATATGACTATGCGTTATCACATGATTTTAGATTTTTAAGTTATGGAGATAGCTCTTTATTAATACCTTAAAGAATAGAATAAAATGAAGATAGGAGATAAGGTTCGTTTTTTGAACGATGTCGGTGGTGGAATAATAGCAGGGATTCAGTCCGGCAATATTGTTTTAGTGGAAGATGAGGATGGTTTTCAAATACCAACGGCGATGACAGATGTTGTAGTTGTTGGTGGCGATGAGAATTATGATACAGCCAATATGGTTGATAGCGACAAGAGAAAAAAAACGATACAAATAGATGAGGAAGAGGATTATGACCCAGCTGATAGGCCGGTGACATTTAAAACACCTGTCGAGGAACGCAGAGGTGGTGATATGCTCAGTGCGTATATAGCATTTGTGCCTGTCGATATAACTTCGCTCATGTCAACTCGCTTTGAGGCATATTTTGTGAATGACAGTAACTATTATATGCGTTATCATCTTTTTACTGTTGATGGTGCTAATTGGTGCCTGAGGTCAGCAGGTGAGGTAGAGCCTAATACGAAGTTGTTCATGGAGGAGTTCGGCCGTGAGCAATTAAATGATTTGGAAAGAATTTGTATACAGATTAATTCTTACAAGCGAAATAAGAGTTTTATGCTCAAACCAGTTGTGGATTTACAGTTACGTGTAGATACGGTTAAGTTTTATAAGCTACATACATTTCAAGAGAATGATTTTTTTGAGCAATCGGCTCTAATATATACCCTCATTGAAAATGATAAACAAGAAAGAACTCTGGTTTTGGATCCGGATAAATTCAAGAAAGAGTTGATGAGCAAAGTCGTGACAGATTCAGTTAAAATCGTATCAGGAAATAAAAAAGACAAGTTGGAAGAAAAAAACTCCCCGGTTGTCATAGACTTACATGCCAATGAACTGCTTGATACAACAAAAGGTATGTCGGCTGTTGATATACTGAATTATCAACTTGATACATTTCGTAAGACATTGGCCGAATATGCCAAACAGAAAGGTAGAAAGATTGTATTCATTCATGGTAAAGGCGAAGGTGTTTTACGACATGCCATAATAAATGAATTACGGTACAGGTTTAAGAATTATCCATATCAGGATGCTTCATTTCGTGAATACGGTTATGGAGCAACCCAGGTCACAATCAAGTAATGCAAAGCAATGAAATACGGATTTATTACAGTAGCATCTGCGGTTCCGAATGTCACTGTTGCTGACGTTGATTATAATGTTCATGAAATGACGACGCTTATATCTCAAGCGGAGGAGCAAGGCGTGGAAATATTATGTTTCCCAGAATTGGGGATTACCGGTTATTCTTGTCAAGATATGTTTAATGATGATTTGTTGTTAAAAAAAACAAATGAATCGGTATCTTGTTTGCTTGATTTTACAAAAGAATTGAATATCATTATAATCCTTGGTCTGCCTGTTCCTGTAAACGGAATGTTGCTTAATTGTGCCATGGTCATACAGGGAGGTGATATTCTTGGAGTTGTACCTAAAGTAAACCTGCCCAATTATGGAGAGTTTTATGAGAAGCGCTGGTTTGCATCCGCTTCGGATTTGCGCTTAGAGACTATCGTAATTGCCGGCCGACAAATCATGTTGACATCCGGGCCAACCATTTTTACGACAAGTTCGGGAGCTAAGTTTGGGATTGAAATATGTGAGGATTTATGGGCGCCGATACCCCCAAGTTGTTGTTTGGCATTAGGTGGTGCCGATATAATCTTTAATCTTTCGGCAAGTGATGAACTTATAGGTAAACACGATTATCTGAAATCTTTACTTTCGACCCAAAGCGCACGACTTATCAGTGGTTATGTATATTCAAGTTGTGGATATGGTGAAAGCACTCAGGATGTTGTATATGGTGGAAATGCTCTTATATATGAAAATGGGCAGTTGCTTTGCGAAAGTGAGCGTTTTTCATTAGATAGTCAATTGATGATAACACAGATTGACATAGAAAAACTTCGTCATGAGCGCCGTGCCAACAGCACGTTTATGGAAAGGGAGCGTACTGATAGTATTCGTACAGTTAATTGTAAGCCAATTACAGAAAAGGAATTCAGACTTATTCGCCCGGTCAATCCCAATCCGTTTATACCGCAATGCGATAAAATATCATCGGCATGCGAAGAGATACTTAACATCCAGACAATGGGATTGGTAAAACGTCTTTCACATACAAACAGTAAAAAAGCTGTTATTGGTATCAGTGGAGGACTTGATTCCACATTGGCCTTATTAGTTTGTGTGCGTGCATTCGACCGTCTCAAACTTGACCGCAAGGGAATTGTCGGTGTCACAATGCCAGGATTTGGAACAACGGATCGCACTCATGACAATGCGGTTTCTTTGATGTGTTCTTTGGGAATCACCGTTAAAGAGATAAATATCTCCGAGAGTGTATTACTACATTTTAAAGATATTGATCATGATGTAAACGTGCATGATGTGACTTACGAGAACAGTCAGGCACGTGAAAGGACACAGATACTCATGGATTTGTCAAACGAAGTGGGAGGATTGGTTATCGGAACAGGTGATTTAAGTGAGCTCTCATTGGGATGGGCGACATATAATGGAGACCACATGTCCATGTATGGGGTAAATTCAGGGGTACCCAAGACACTGATACGCTATCTTGTGGGCTACATTGCGGATAATGAGATGGATGTCAAATCGAAAGCAACGCTTTGGGATATAATAGACACCCCAATAAGCCCGGAACTAATTCCGGCAGAAGAGGACGGAGAGATAAAGCAGAAAACTGAGGATTTGGTAGGTCCCTATGAGTTGCACGATTTCTTCTTGTATCATTTCTTGCGTTTTGGTTTCAGTCCCGCAAAAATATATATGCTGGCTTTGAACGCTTTTAACTCACCCCTAACAGCCACCATTAAGTATGACGGCGATACTATAAAGCATTGGTTAAAAACATTTTTCCGGCGCTTTTTCAGCCAGCAATTCAAGCGTTCATGTATGCCAGACGGCCCTAAAGTGGGGAGTGTAAGTTTAAGTCCACGCGGTGATTGGCGCATGTCAAGTGATATATCCGGGGCACTTTGGATACAAGAATGCGACAAATTGTAAGCATATATTATTATAAAGGTGTCAACAAATCATTTGTCGACACCTTTATGTTTTTATTCTTCAAGTAATCTTCCGTTATCGTTCCATTCCCCATACATAATATTCTTGCGGGTATAATCTATAAACTTACTCAGTCTGCGCTCAAATAGTGTCTGTTCCCGTTTGGCTATCTGTATCGTGTTGATACGTACACGCATATACAATGGTGGAAAATGACAGAAATTGTTCCATACAGTATCATCGTTCTGTAATATCTCAAGTATGTCTTTGTCAATGCGGAAACCATTCTCAGACATATTCGGAAGCACGGCCCTTCCCGCATCGGTCATTCTTCCAAGCCGTTCCATTCTCCGGCAGCGTTCTTTATTTAATTCTGTCCATGTGCTTTTCTTTGTCCGTGGTGTAAAACGTTGTTGCACTACACCGTCAATACGTTTTATCGTACTGTCTATCCAACCAAAGCACAAAGCCTCTTCCACAGCGTCAATATACCAGAAGTGCATGTCTCCGTACGGCCGTCCCCTTTTTACTTTCAACCAGCATTCCTTTTCAGTAGTGTGATAGGCTTCCAACCATAGGCGAAACTCCTTTCTATTTTGTACTGTTAATATATTTTGCGGTTCAGACAGGCTCATTACAAGTTGGTGTGTATTTGTCATTTAACTATGCAAAGTTAATCCAAAATTCGGAAACAGGTCGTGTTATGTTTATTTTTTTTGTCTATTAAATTATTTATTTCTATCTTTGTACAGTATAGGTTATGCCGTGGCGCAAGTTGTGAAGTAAATCGGATGGGCATAGATGGTTTTTCATTCGTCGCCTTGCATATTATCTATTTGGGGAAACTATAAATACAATTTATTAATTATGAACATTAGATCTCAGTTATTGGCTGTTACAGTCCTGATGACATGTGGCATTGAGGCAAAAATCAAACGGGAGCAGAAACAAGCTTCCCCAAAGGTCGAGACCCATGCCTTGTTTTTTTATTGTCCGAATGAACGACATGGTTTTCATGTTGCTCATGTAGCCGAAAACGGCAAGAATGAACATCTGGGGCAGCTCTTTTCTTCCGATTATTCTCAGTGGGGATCAGAGAAACGTATGTATTCTCCTTTCATTACACGGCTTGATGGTAAAGGATATGCTGCCGTATTCCAGGTTAATGACTACTCTCCTTGTTTTGCCGTGGCATATTCAGACGATTTGACAACATGGAGACCACAAGACTATCCGAGGATGTCTGTGAAAGGGTGTATTGCTCCCGTGATACGTAAAGATGGCGAAAATAAGTATTCTATATTGTTTAAAACAAAGGATGGTGAAGCGAGAAAAACCGTCACGGATGCCGCTTTTCGTCATTTCACACAAGATGTCGCCATACCGGTAGGTGAATATGAGGCCGTGGTCAGACAGACAAAGAAAGACACTATTGATATTGCGGGAAAGCGACATGTCGGTTATAAGTGGGACGTGGACGGGAAACTTAAAAATGACGTGAAGACCTATTTTGATTTGTGGAATAGTCGTAACAGCCTGAATGGTGAGAAGTTGGCCGATGACGGTAAACTATTTGACAAACTTGGAGGCAAGCCGGTGAATGCCATTCTTCACATGGATGGAAAGAAACAAAAAGCAATCAGCGACAAACTGATCGGTGTGTTTTTCGAAGATATAAGTCATGCCGCCGACGGGGGACTGTATGCGGAACTGGTTCAAAACCGTGATTTTGAATATTCGCCAAAAGACCGTAACGGTTGGGGACCGTCTACGGCATGGCGCACATCCGGCAGTGAATTAAGAATTTCTTCATCAATGCCTTTGAGCAAAAACAATCCTAACTACGCCATACTCACTTCCGATACATTAATTAATACTGGATGGGATGGAATTCCGGTCAAGAAAGGTGCCCAATATGAATTCTCTTTCTTTGTGAACAACATAGAAAGTAAGGCCAAACGGTTTACTGTAGCACTTATTTCAGATGGCAATATTGTCGCTTCCGCACGTATATCAACCAAGGGCATACATGGTACATGGAATAAGTACGAGACGGTTTTGGCTGCTAACGAAAGCGTATCAAAGGCTGAATTGGCCATAATTCCCGAGAAAGATAATGAGGTTGCCGTGGATATGATAAGTCTTTTCCCAAAAGATACGTTTAACGGCAGGAAAAACGGGCTACGAAAAGACCTTGCGCAAGCAATAGCTGACTTGCATCCAAAGTTTGTCCGCTTCCCGGGAGGGTGTATGAGCCATGGAGACGGATTGGACAATATATATCATTGGTGGCATACAATAGGTCCGCTTCAAGACCGTATACCCGATAAAAATATATGGCGTTATCACCAGACAAGGGGGCTCGGCTTCTTTGAATATTTCCAGTATTGCGAAGACATTGGAGCTGAGCCTCTTCCTGTATTGGCTGCGGGTGTACCATGTCAGAATTCTGCTCCGGACAAAGACGGTTACGGAGGGCAACAGGGAGGAATCCCAATGAAAGATATGCCGGCATATATACAGGAACTGCTTGACATGATAGATTGGGCCAATGGCGATCCGGCTACGAGTAAATGGGCAAAGATGAGAGCCGATGCCGGTCATCCGGCACCTTTCAACCTGAAATATATCGGTATTGGTAATGAGGATATTATTTCGACTGCATTTGAGGAACGATGTCTCATGATATGTAAAGCGATAAAGGAACGCTATCCGAATATTATCGTATGCGGCACTGTTGGCCCTTTCCATGCACCTTCGTCCGATTATGTCGAGGGATGGAAGTTTGCCAGGGAACATGCTGAAGTGATAGACATGGTTGATGAGCATTATTATGAGAGCGTGGGGTGGTTCTTGAATAATCAGCATTATTACGACAACTACGACCGCAAAGGCCCTAAAGTGTATCTTGGAGAATACGCCGCCCGCCAAGGGAAAGGCAATATAGACTGCGCTTTGGCTGAGGCCGTGCATCTGTGTAATATAGAGAGAAATGCCGATATAGTCACAATGACATCTTATGCTCCTCTGCTATCTAAAAACGGTCATAGTAATTGGAGTCCTGATATGCTGTATTTCGATAATGAAAAAATACAGCGGACACCGAGTTATGAGACACAACGTCTGTTTTCCACATATTCAGGAAACAGATACGTTAAATCATCGTTGAGTATTGACAGCATTGCCAGACATCGTGTGGCGGCGAGCATTGTGCGTGATAACAATACGGGACAGGCTTTCTTGAAGATTGCCAATGTTCTTCCTGTGGAATTGAATGTGACGTTAAATGCAGAAAGTATTCCTGTTGCCGATGTTGTAAGGTATGAGGGTATAAGTGGAAAGCCCGGGCAATCCACAGTAATTCCAGAACGTGGTACATATAGCGTAAAGGCAGATGGTAAGATGACCGTTACGCTACCTCCGTATTCTTTTAGGGTTTTTATGCTTTGATGAAAATGCGAAAGAAGTAAAAAGGTATATTTAAAGAGAAAATAGCGCATGCCTCTAACAGGTTCAAACCTATTTCTGAGGCATGTGTTATTTTATTTGGGAAAAGCCATTAATGTAATGATAATATCATAAAAAAATGCCTCTGTTTTTTTGTGAAATAGGATTTCAAAAATTGTTTTTTGCGTTTTAAAATTACTTTTTCTTTGCTTTATTTTGTAATAGGATACTTGTTGTGATGCGTTTGGCAGCTAATTGTCGTCTGTTTAGATACTCGTTGCGTTCCAACAAGTATCCTGTTGCACTGCAATAAGGTACCGAATGGACTGTAATTAGATGCCAATCACAAAATAACGGCTTCATAATCGTTGTTGTTTTATGCACAAAACGGGACTGTATTATGGTAATAGATTGAATATCACAAAGATAAAAATGCACATAAATACAGCCGTTATTTTCGTCCAAGAGGTTTTAATTTTCAGATAATCGAATTGTTATACGCATTTTGTCAGATTATTTGATAAAATCATATTAGGTTTTTCATCATTTTATAATAAATAAAAAGCGGGAAGCCGGAAAAAATAAATTTCCTGACACCCCGCCATTATAAATATGATAAAAAGTTTTAGTATGCAAACAAAGGATAGTTTTTCATTGTTTCGTTTACCTTGCTTCTAACTCTTGCGATAACCTCTTCGTTTTCAGGATCGTTGAGTACTTCTTCGATCAAGCCGGCAATCAGAACCATCATATCTTCTTTTGCCCCGCGGGTTGTAATAGCAGGAGTTCCGAGACGTATACCGCTTGTCAGGAAAGCACTGCGGCTGTCGAATGGAACCATGTTCTTGTTTACAGTTATGTCGGCCGCAACAAGTGCGTTCTCGGCAACTTTACCTGTGAGTTCCGGATATTTGGAGCGTAAGTCGACAAGCATAGAATGATTGTCTGTACCACCGCTTACAATTGTAAATCCGCGTTTAATCAACTCGTCTGCCAATACTTTGGCATTCTTCTGAACCTGCTTCGCCCATTCCTTGAATTCCGGTTGCAGAGCTTCACCAAATGCAACTGCTTTTGCTGCGATGACATGCTCCAACGGACCTCCTTGCTGTCCCGGGAAAACTGCAGAATTGAGCAATTGGCTCATCATCTTTACCGCACCTTTAGGGGTGGTTAGTCCCCATGGATTTTCGAAGTCCTTACCCATGAGAATGATACCTCCACGAGGTCCTCGCAGTGTCTTGTGTGTTGTAGACGTAACTATATGCGCGTATTTAACAGGGTTGTCAAGCATTCCGGCGGCAATAAGTCCGGCAGGGTGGGCCATGTCAATCATTAACAATGCTCCGGTCTTGTCGGCAATTTCACGCATGCGTTTATAGTCCCATTCACGGCTGTAAGCCGAACCACCGCCAATAATCAGTTTGGGCTTATGCTCCAATGCCAGTTTCTCCATCTGATCATAGTCTACACGCCCAGTCTGTTGATCGAGGTCGTAACCGATAGCCTTATATAGAATACCTGAAGTGTTCACCAATGAACCATGAGACAAGTGTCCGCCATGTGCCAGATTCAAGCCCATGAACGTGTCTCCTGGATTAAGTACAGCGAGCAGTACGGCTGCGTTAGCTTGCGCGCCTGAGTGTGGCTGTACGTTGGCATATTCAGCTCCAAAGAGTTCTTTAACCCTGTCAATAGCCAGTTGTTCAACTTGATCAACCACACCGCATCCGCCGTAATAGCGTTTTCCGGGGTAACCTTCGGCATACTTGTTGGTAAGGTAAGAGCCCATGGCTTCCATTACCTCGTCACTAACGAAATTCTCCGACGCAATAAGCTCCATGCCTTTAAGCTGTCGCTGGTGTTCTTTCTCGATAAGGTCAAAAATCTCTTGATCTCTTTTCATTGTTACAAAATATTATGTTTAAATGTTTGAGCCCTGATACTTAGGCATTGCAAAAGTACTTATTATTTCTTAATTTACGTAATAAATAAGGTGGAATTTATACTAATTCCACCTTATCTATATTCTGTTCTTTCTCACAATAATGGCATTTCAATATTCCGTTTTCCTTATCTGTCACATGGAAAAGTGTCCGCATAGGCTCATTATTTGTTATGCATTTTGGATTGTTACATTTCACTATTCCCGATAAATCGTTCGGAGTGACAACCGGTTTCTTCGCCACCACCTCATAATCTTTTATTATATTGAGAACAATGTTAGGCGCTACAACGGATAAGCGTGAAATTTCCTCATCTGTGAAAAACTTGTCTTCGGCTTTTATTATGCCTTTTCGTTTGAGTTTTTTAGACCTGTAATTATATCCGATGGTAACCGGTGTCGACAGATTTTCAAGTCCGAGCAGGTTTACGACTTGATATGTCTTCTCCGTCGGGATATGATCGATTACGGTGCCGTTCTTTATTGCGGCAACCAACATTTCATTTTTGTTCATGATCTATCTGATTATGGTTTTATCGTTTTTCACTTCGTCCAAAGTAATTCCAAGTACATCACAGAATATTGCCTCACGGGCGAAAAGACCATTGCCGGCCTGCTGTATATAATAAGCATGGGGATTATCGTCCACATCATAAGCAATCTCATTGACACGGGGCAGAGGATGCAATATCTTCATATTGGGTTTTGCGTTTGCCAACATGTCATTTTTCAATATATATATGTTCTTCACACGTTCATACTCCATGAGGTCTGAGAACCGCTCCTTTTGTACACGTGTCATATACAATATGTCGGCATCGGCAATAACATTCTCATTAAATGCAGTATGCTCCTGGTATTTTATGCCATGCTCCTTACAATAAATCTTATATTCATTGGGCATGGATAATTCTTTGGGAGCCACAAAATGGAATGTGGGATTAAAATGGCGCATAGCCATAATCAAAGAATGCACAGTACGGCCATATTTCAAGTCGCCGACCAGATATATGTTCAGGTTTTCCAATGTCCCTTGTGTCTTATATATGGAATAAAGGTCGAGCATACATTGTGAAGGATGTTGATGTGCTCCGTCTCCAGCGTTTACGATTGGAACTGGAGAAACTTCGCTTGCATACTGTGCCGCGCCTTCTATATAATGTCGCATGACGATGGTATCCGCATAATTGGATACCATCAATATAGTGTCCTTAAGTGTTTCCCCTTTTGTACCGCTTGTTATTTTAGGGTCAGCAAAACCTATTACACGTGCGCCGAGCCTGTTTGCGGCAGTCTCGAAACTAAGACGGGTACGCGTTGACGGCTCAAAAAACAACGTGGCAATGACCTTACCTTTTAAAATCTCTCTGTTTGGGTGTTTCTCAAACTCCTGAGCCATCTCTATCATATAGAGAATCTTCTCTTTCGTGATGTCTGCGATTGTCACAAAATTATGCATTTCCATCCATTTTTGTTATTTGTTTTCTGATTTTGAGTGCTAAGTTACATATTATTTCCGATTTATTAATAGCGATTGGAGAGAAAATCGACTATATTTTTTTTATTCTAAACGAAAATAAGTATTTTTGCATCTGATACAACAGACATTGTCGGATGAATAATTCTTGATATGAGAAAAGTTTTTGTTCGTTTCCTTTGGATATTACTGATTGTCACATTACTGGTGGGAGCATTGGCTTTCTGGGCAATATCAAAGGGGATGATTGGCTATATGCCGCCTATAGAAGATTTGCAGAATCCCATAAACAGATTTGCCACGCAGGTGTATTCGGCGGATGGCAAAATAATGGGAACATGGAATTATAATAAGGAGAATAGGATATGTATAGATTATTCCCAGTTGCCGTCCTCGCTTGTGGAGGCACTTGTGGCAACTGAGGATATAAGATTCTATGAACATTCGGGAATTGATTTTTATGCACTTGTGCGTGCAGTGGTCAAACGGGGAGTGATGGGGCAGAAGAGTGCCGGTGGCGGTTCTACCATAACCCAACAGCTGGCCAAGCAACTGTACTCGGCAAAGGCTCATACCGTGATGGAGAGATTAATGCAGAAACCGATAGAATGGGTTATTGCAGTACAGTTGGAGCGTAATTACACCAAAGATGAGATAATCGCTTTATATCTTAATTACTTTGATTTTTTGCATAATGCAGTTGGAATTAAAACTGCCGCAAATACATATTTTAACAAGGAACCGTCGAAACTTAATATTCCGGAATCGGCAATGCTCATAGGACTTTGCAAGAATCCGTCTTATTTTAATCCGGTACGTAATCCGGAAAGATGTCGTGAAAGACGTAATGTTGTGTTGATGCAAATGGTGAAAGCCGGGTATTTGAGCCGGGAGTTATATGATAAGTATTCAGCGGAACCATTGAAACTGAATTTCCATGTTGCTGATCATAAAGATGGTATAGCCGCGTATTTCCGTGATTTTTTGCGTAGATACATGATGGCCAAAAAACCGGAGCGGAATAATTATACTGAATGGAACAAGATAAAGTATTATCAGGATTCCATTAATTGGGAGAACGATCCTTTGTATGGTTGGTGCAATAAGAACTTTAAAAAGAACGGTGAACCGTACAATGTATATGCAGACGGGTTGAAGGTTTATACAACGATAGACTCGCGTATGCAGCAATATGCAGAACAAGCGACAAGAGATCATGTGGTTAAATTCTTGCAACCGGCTTTCAACCGTGAGAACAAAGGAAAATCCAACGCTCCTTTTTCCGGTAAACTGACAAGCAAACAGGTGCGGCAAATATTGATGCGTTCTGTCAGACAGAGTGATAGATACCATGAAATGAAGTCGTCCGGAGCGTCGGAAGATGAGATAATAAAAGCATTCAATACTCCGACCGAAATGCCGATATTTACATATCATGGTGAAGTGGATACAACCATGACGCCTCTTGACTCGATAAAGTATTACAAGTCATTCCTGCGTTGCGGCTTCATGAGTATGAGTCCGCAGAACGGTGCGGTGAAAGCTTATGTCGGAGGCTTGGATTTCATGCATTTTAATTATGATATGTGCACAGACGGACGTCGTCAGGTCGGTTCAACTATTAAACCGTTTCTTTACTCTCTTGCAATGGAAAACGGAATGTCACCATGTGATATGGCTCCCAATGTGCAACAGACGTATATCGTGGCAGGCAGGCCGTGGACTCCACGCAATTCAAGTCATAGCAGATATGGCCAAATGGTTCCGTTGAAATGGGGATTGGCACAATCGAACAACTGGATATCGGCATATCTGATGAGTAAGTTGAACCCTCAGGCTTTTGTAGCGTTGTTGCATGAATATGGTATTAAAAATCCTGATATCCATCCGTCTATGTCGTTGTGTCTCGGCCCGTGTGATGTATCTGTGGCAGAGATGGTTAGTGCATATACGGCATTTGCGAACAACGGAATACGCTGTGAACCGCTTTTTGTAACAAAGATCGAGGACAATAATGGTAATGTCATTGCGACGTTTCAGCCTCGTATGAGTGAGGTTATAAGTACGGAAAGCGCACGTATGATGGTATATATGCTTAAAGGTGTTGTTGATGGAGGTACGGCTGGACGCCTTAGGTTTAAATATAATCTTAAAGGTGAGCTTGCCGGAAAAACCGGTACGACGAACAACAATAGTGATGCTTGGTTTATAGGCTTCACGCCTACGCTTGTAAGTGGTGTCTGGGTTGGAGGAGACGATAGGGATATCCATTTTGATTCAATGCGGATGGGGCAGGGAGCGACAATGGCCCTACCAATATTCGCCTATTATATGAAACGTGTTTTGGCAAATCCGAATTTGGAATATAGTGAACGGGACAGATTTGATATGCCTGAAGGCTATAATCCTTGCGAATCATTTGTGGATGAAAGTCTTATCGACGATAATGATATAGAAGAAATTTATGAATGAGAAAGTGACGGTTTTTCCAAACCGTCACTTCTTTTTAAACTCCATTTCTTTTGGCAGTTTCTGCCATTTTCTATTATTAGGCACTTTAAGAGAGTTGCCGCTTTCCTGCCTCAGAATATATATACTGTCATTTTTTTTGATGAAAGATACTTTTAAATCCTCACTCCCGTAATCGTTGACAAGATCAAATTCCGATTTATCACATTCGATTATTTTTCCGGATGTTATAAGCCAAAAGAAGTTGTTGTTTTTCTTTCCCAAATATCCTGGTAAACGTCCGAACATTTCATGTCCGGGTACAATTATATTGTTTGAATGAAGATTCATTCGTATGTATACATTATACTCATCATTAAAAAAATATCCTTCGAAGTTGCTTGTTTTGTTTTGAGCGCAAATCCCAATGTTTGAGGCGATTAACAATGATACAAGCCAAATACATCTTTTCATAACTGCTTCTATATTGATTAGAAAACAAAATTACTAAATATAAATCATTAAATTGGTGTTTTTTTGAAATTTATATGTTCATTTATCGGAATTATGTAAAATAATGTGTAACTTTGCTGCCATATATTAGATTTAATATGGTAAAAAATATATCAAATCCGGACTATATCTTTGAATCAAGTTGGGAGGTATGTAATAAGGTCGGTGGTATCTATACAGTTCTTTCCACACGCGCAAAGACATTACAGGACATGTTGCATGACAGGATAATATTTATAGGTCCTGATTTTTGGCAGGAAAATGAAAGCCCTTATTTTAAAGAAGATAAAGAATTGTTCTGCTCATGGAAAAAGAAGGCTGAGGCAGAAGGGTTAAATGTTAGGATAGGGCGTTGGACAATCCCTGGTGAGCCAATTGCAATACTTGTTGATTTTAAACCTTTTTTTGAAAAGAAAAATACGATTTATACTTGGTTGTGGGACAAATATCAAGTAGATAGTTTACACTCCTATGGTGATTATGATGAAGCCTCGATGTTTTCGTATGCGGCAGCTTTGGTTGTAGAGAGTTTCTATAATGACAATATAGCTCCTGACAAACGGGTCATATATCATGGAAATGAATGGATGACAGGCTTGGGGTTATTGTATATAAATAATAAGTTGCCTCAGATAGGGACTGTATTTACCACACATGCCACAAGTATCGGACGAAGTATAGCCGGAAATATGAAGCCTCTTTATGATTATCTGTTTGCATATAACGGAGATCAGATGGCCGGTGAGTTGAATATGCAGAGTAAGCATTCCATAGAAAAACAGACTGCATTTAATGTGGACTGTTTTACAACTGTCAGCGAGATTACGGCAAATGAATGTAGGGAATTATTGGACAAAGAGGTTGATGTGGTTCTTCCGAATGGATTTGATAATAGCTTCGTTCCCCAACCGACTGTATTTGCCAAAAAACGTAAGGCTGCAAGAAAGAAACTGCTTGATTTGGCAAATGCTCTGCTAGGAGATAATCTTGATGATGAAACAATGATTATATCTACAAGCGGGCGTTATGAATTTAGAAATAAAGGTATCGATGTATATATAGAATCGATGAACAGACTGTTACGCTGCAAGGATTTAAATCGTAATGTTCTGGCTTTTATAGAGGTACCAGGTTGGGTAGGTGAGCCGCGACAAGATTTGATTGAGCGTATTAAAAGTGGAAAAAGTTTTGATACACCACTTGAAGTTCCCCAGATAACCCATTGGCTGCATGAAATGAGCCATGATAATACTTTGGGGATGATGAAGTATTTTGATATGCATAATCATAAGAATGATAAAGTCAAGGTTATATTTCTGCCATGTTATTTGGATGGAAATGACGGTGTTCTCAATATGTCATATTATGATATTGTATTAGGTAATGATTTGTGCATTTATCCATCATATTATGAACCATGGGGATATACTCCATTGGAGTCTATTGCATTTAAAGTTCCTTGCATTACTACCGATTTGGCAGGATTTGGCTTATGGGTAAATTCAGTGAAAGGAGGATATAGTGATATTGAAGACGGAGTAAAGGTGGTTCATCGTACAGATTACAATTATTCAGAAGTAGCCGATGCCATCAAAGATACCGTAACAGAGTTTTCAAAATTTACAAAGCAAGATGTAGACAAGGTAAGAAAGAGAGCGGAAGAATTATCTAAAAAGGCACTGTGGAGTGGATTTATAAAATACTATATGGAAGCGTATAATATAGCTTTGAATAGGGCTGAACAGCGTAAAGAAAATAGAATTTAATAATATAATAATTATGAAAATTAAAGCAGATTATGCAAATTCTCCTCAATGGCAGGAGATTACTGTCAAATCAATCCTTCCGGAAGAATTAAAATGTCTGGATGAGATTGCACATAATGTCTGGTGGGCATGGAATTACGAGGCAAGAGATCTTTTCCGTGACTTGGATCCGGAGCTTTATCATGAAATAAACCACAATCCTGTTCTCCTATTGGAAAGACTTAGCTATGAGCGTAAGGAAGAGATTGTAAATGATAAAACTCTCATGGCGAGAATAAATAAAGTGTATGCAATGTTCCGTGAATACATGGATGTGAAACCGGATGCAAACCGTCCGTCCGTAGCATACTTTTCTATGGAATATGGTTTAAATCATGTCCTGAAAATTTATTCCGGCGGATTGGGAATGCTGGCTGGAGATTACCTGAAAGAGGCCTCTGACAGCAATGTTGATATGTGTGCCGTAGGATTTTTATATCGATTCGGATATTTCACACAGTCACTTAGCATGGATGGCCAGCAGATAGCTAAGTATGAGTCACAAAATTTCAATTCATTACCGATTGTTCGTCAACTTGATAAGGACGGAAATCCGTTGGTGGTAGATGTCCCTTATACAAATTATCAGGTTCATGCCTATGTTTGGTGTGTGAATGTAGGTAGAATAAAATTGTACCTTTTGGATACCGATAATGAAATGAATTCAGAATTTGACAAGCCGATCACTCACTCTCTTTATGGTGGTGATTGGGAGAATCGGTTGAAGCAGGAAATACTTCTTGGTATCGGAGGTGTGCTTGCTCTCAAAAAACTTGGTATTACCAAAGATATTTATCATTGCAATGAGGGACATGCCGCTTTATGTAATTTGCAACGTTTATGCGATTATATAGATGGCGGTTTGACATTTAACCAAGCTATGGAGCTTGTAAGAGCTTCTTCATTATATACAGTTCACACTCCTGTTCCGGCGGGTCATGACTATTTCGATGAGGGATTGTTTGGTAAGTATATGGGAGCATATCCGGCAAAGTTGGGCATTACTTGGGATGAGTTTATTGGAATGGGACGTAATAATCCTGATGATCATGGAGAAAAATTCTGTATGTCTGTCTTCGCATGTAATACATGCCAAGAAGTTAATGGCGTAAGTAAACTCCACGGTTGGGTGAGTCAGAAAATGTTTTCACCGATATGGAAAGGTTATTATCCGGAAGAGAACCATGTCGGATATGTGACCAATGGTGTGCACTTCCCTACTTGGACTGCTACAGAATGGCGTCAGTTGTACTCTAAGTACTTTGATAAGTCATTTATGGGTGATCAAAGCAACCAAAGTATTTGGGAGGCCATATATAATGTACCAAACGAGGAGATTTGGAATACACGTATGGCTCTTAAACAGAAATTGGTTGATTATATCCGCTTGCAATTCCGTGAGGCATGGCTTAAAAACCAAGGAGATCCATCGCGTGTAGTGTCATTGCTTGAAAAAATTAATCCGAATGCATTGATGATAGGTTTCTGTCGTAGATTTGCAACTTATAAGCGTGCGCATCTGTTGTTTACAGATCTTGACCGTTTAGCTAAGATTGTAAATAATCCGGAACATCCTGTACAGTTCTTGTTTTCAGGTAAAGCGCATCCGGCAGATGGAGCAGGTCAAGGTTTAATCAAGAAAATTTATGAGATCAGCCAACGCCCCGAGTTTTTAGGAAAAATCATATTCCTTGAAAATTATGATTTCCAATTAGCTCGTCGGTTGGTTTCAGGTGTCGATATTTGGATGAATACTCCTACACGTCCGCTTGAAGCATCTGGTACTTCAGGAGAAAAAGCCGAAATGAATGGTGTCGTTAATCTGTCTGTTCTTGACGGTTGGTGGCTTGAAGGATATCGTGAAGGCGCAGGATGGGCTTTGACAGAAAAACGCACTTATCAGAACCAAGGTTATCAAGACAAACTTGATGCGGCAACAATTTATAGTCTTCTTGAACGTGAGATAATCCCGCTATATTATAATAAAAACGAAAAAGGATTTAGCGAGGGTTGGATAAAGGTGATAAAGAATTCTATTGCCCAAATAGCACCTCATTATACAATGAAGCGGCAACTTGATGATTATTATGATAAGTTCTATGAAAAAGAGGCCATACGCTTTAAGACTCTTGCTGCTGATAATTATCGTTTGGCCAAAGATATTGCTCAATGGAAAGAGGCCGTGGCAGAACGTTGGGACTCAATAAAGGTTGTTTCTTCTGAGTGGGATATACCGTCAACGGGCATAGAAATGGGTAAAAACTACTCTTTGAAATATGTTATAGACGAGCAGGGGCTGGATGATGCTGTTGGTCTGGAACTTGTTTCTATTACACAGGACAAGAACGGTGAAGAGCGGATTTCAAATATAATTCCATTTAATGTAGTTGCGCATGATGGTAATTGTTATACTTTTGAAGGAAAATTAGAATCTAATAATGCCGGAATATTCAAGACGGCAGTTCGAATGTATCCAAAGTGCGATAAGCTACCTCATCGCCAAGACTTCTGTTATGTTAAATGGATAGAACTTCCGAATGCATAGAATGATTACATAGATTAAGTATAAGTGATATTATTTTAATTAGTCCTAAAAGCAAATGCTTTTAGGACTAATCTTTATGGTAAAACTTAAACCTAATTTACAGTTTCATAATCTGCAAATTAGTGAGTAGGGACAATAGGTACATGTCTCATTGTTTGATGTTGGTGTAAATGGTATAGACATATTGAATATCTCATTAATTGTGTGAGACAGCAATTCTTCAAATTCTTTTTTTACATCAAATATGTCTATTACAGGTTCTTTAGATAAGCATAGAGTAGGATCATAGCTGTCTTTTGTTGAAGCATGTTGTATAAACAATAATGCTGGGCTTACTGGTAGATGTGAAATGTCAGTATTTGCAGACGATCGAATAATAAGACTGTATAAAAATGATTGAAAATAATAATCAATATGCTTGGAAATATTTGAAGTATCAAAAATATCATCTATATTGTTTAAAGATTCAATATTTTTATTGCCTGTTTTATAATCAATGACTCTTATTCGCTTACCGAATTTATCTGTAATACAGTCTAATCTATCAACACGACCTCCTATTGTAGTTGTAAAAGATGTGGCATTAATACTAATATTCCAGTCTGCGATAACGTCTTCTTCCAGACTTATGATTTGAAATGGAGTAAATTGCATATCTATCTTAAGCAATTTTCGAATATATGTAATTATGACTTGACGGTTTATTAAATGCAATCCGGTATAATTGGGGCGTGATTCTTTTTCTGATTTAAACAATTCTTCCATAAAAGCTTCATCAACAATGTCTTCTATTTGCTTGCGGTTGTCTAAACATTCTTTTAAACATTCATGTGTAATGATGCCATTATTGATTGTTTGCAGATTTTGATATATTTTCTGAGATGCCGAATGAAATATATTTCCGAAAACCCGATTGTCAATCTTATCTATGATGTCCTCTTCTTTATCTTTTATTCCACATACATAATTATAATAAAACTGTTTGGGGCATCTCATATATTGATTAATCGCAGTGGGAGTGAGTAAAGGTGAATTTACTCTTTCTTTGTTTCTTTCACTGTTTTTATCAAATCTATTTATAAGCAAATCAGCGATTGTTTTATTCTTATCGATTTCTTTTGCTTCAAATATCATTGGTTTAGAGTCTGCATGCAATGTTTTATTGATTACATTATGGTTGCTTTCCACCATTATTTGTAGCATGAAACGACTTAATTCGCCTCTCGTTTGACTTTCCGTGGAACTATTATATAAAACTGTAATATCTTTTGCCCGTTGCAGCAATCTATAAAAATAATAGGCATATATGGCTATTTTGTTGTCTATTGTAGTGAGATTGTGTGCTTTACGAATATTATAAGGAATAAAAGAGTTGTCATTTATATCTTTGGGCATATTACCTTCATTGACAGATAAAATCAATAGATTGGTGAAATCAATATTTCTTGTTTCCAATACTCCCATGATTTGTATGCCTTCAATAGGCTCTCCGTGAAATGGTATTGATGTTGTATTAACGACTTGATTAATTAACCGTTGATAAGTAATAACATCAACATTCAAATCACCAGATAGTATTAGACTATAGAATCTATTTATCAATGTATATGTGCGAAATAATGATTCGTGCAGTAACGGATGCTTGATCTCTTTTACATTTGAAGCTATTTCTTTTATTATATCAATAATCCATTTTGTTATAGATTCAATCAATGATACCCCTCCACCATTATTTATATTCTGAAAGAGTAAAGTACAACCTTTGTCTATACACAATAATTCAGGAGTAGGATAATATTCTTTTTTTTCTTGATTTAGAGCATTATAAAGCATATTATAGTTTTTTGAAATATACTTTATATATGGGTGTTGTAAAATATAATTAACATCTTTCAGTCTATATTTCCCGGAAGAAGGGATAAAACCATTGATTTGCAATGAAATCAATAACGACAAAAAAGATGCTATTGAGGTTTGTGATAAAGGATACCCAGTCGTTATATTTATGGAATTTACATCATCTGGAATGCTATATATGACTGGTAATAATAGATTTTCATTGCACAATATGATTGCAGTACGTGCTCCGGCAGATATTCTATCTTTTTCTTTCAACCATGTACTTACATATCGGGCCTGTACATTTTCAGTTGAAGCAGAAATACATGTAATGTTTTTAGGTTTATTGAAATTATTATATATATCATCATTATTAGTGTCTAATTCATTGGGGAAATCACTTAAATATGAAGAAATATAATGTCCGGCCTCATGACCATTCATATTATGGTTTTTCATATAATACAGATCAAAGTCCCAATAAAAAACAGCTTTCCCTTCTTTTTTTAAGCGCTTAAAAAGTTTTTTTTCAACTTCCTGAAGAACATTAAATCCAACAAATATGTATTGTTCGTATTTGAACTCAACATAATTGTCATTGGCAACTTGTTTGTATAAAGCTCCTTCATAAGTCTGTCTCTCAATTCTTAATTTGCTATTGAACAATTTATAAATATCATATATCCTGTTCCAAAGATTTAAAAAGCGTTTTTTCAATTCAGAATTATGCTCCTCATTGAAATTGCTGAAGAATTTTTTTAATACTTTTATCTGTTCTTCATTTAAATATGATATATCATCCAATTCATGGATGTCTCTCACATTCATAAAAACTTTCCTTGCGTCAGCCATGTTTTTGTCTATATCATCAAAATCAGAAAGAAGCATTTGCCCCCAATTATAAAAATGATCAAGGGTTTCGGAACTTTTAGTACATTCAAGAAAGCATTTATGCAATTCACATATCAACTTTATCGGATCAGCGATTGTAAATGACGAGTGTGAGCGGAAAAGCTCACTAATTGTTATATAATTAGGACACCATATAGGCTTTTCTGTAATTTGGGCAAGATATTCATTAAAAAAGAGAGAAGCTCGCTTATTAGGAAAAACAATAGCTATCCTGGATAGATCAGAACCATACTTATCTACTATATCTTGGGCTACATATTCTAAAAAATCTTTCATAACTTTTCTATTTTGTTACTATATACAAACCATAAATATCCTTCTATTCTCTTATATCCCATGTTTGCAGCTAAATTCATATATTCCTGCAATTGTTGTTTGTATTCTTCACGAGGAATACCGAATTTAAAATCAACTATGATCATTTTGTTGCCGTCAGTCATAACTCTATCAGGTCTGCGTATTTGGACAGAGCCGTTTGTCTTGTCTTTATATAATATGGCGCATTCGTTATGTATATCCCATTTCCCAGAGAACCAATCAGCTATTTTTTTATTTTCAAGTCTTTCATTTAACATTTTTCTAATATCACTTTTGGTAAATGAATTAAGTATCCCATCTATTTCCAAATTCTCTAATGCTATTTCAATATCTTCTGTTGTGTGTATTTTTGAAAAAATATGATGCAGAACATTACCTGCATTGATATATTTCATTCTTGCACTATCTATGTCATCATTTCCAATGAATGTACGACTTTTATTGCTTTGCCTAAACTCAATCTTTTCTTTGAATGTCTTCAACTGGATTTTAATAATTTCTGGTTTTTTCAGGAATACATTTGATGATTTTTTTTCCTTATTGCTTTTTTCTTCACAAATACTCCCATATTCAAATTCAATGGGAATAGATTTATTCTCCTCTTTAATGAAGTTTGTTTGCAGTTCTTTGGCTATGTGTGGTAAGCATAATTGGATAAGATTAGATCTTGAATTTGTGGTATCTCTTTTGCCAATAACAAATAAATTGTCACATGCCCGTGTAAATGCAACATATAAAAGGTTTAGATTATCAACTGTATTCTGTAAATACTCATGATGATAATCTCTTTCATATATAGTGCCAATCATACTTTTGCTATAGTCGATTGGAGCGATAGGCAATTTGTTGTAAGGAGAGATATTAGGTTTACACCATAATATCTCTCTTTGTGTTATTTGCCAGTCACAAAATGGAATGATAACGTTATTATATTCCAACCCTTTACTTTTATGTATGGAAATTATTCTAATGCCTTCAAAACTATCGCTTTGTATAGTTTTGTTACATGTGTTGGAATCCCATTCTTCCAAGAAATTAGCAATACATGGAACGTTATTGGATATGAATGTATCTAAATAATCATAGAACGCACATATATATGCACTTTGTCCTTTAATCTCTTTAAGCTTAAATATATCAAGTAATCGTTCTACCAGCTCATACAAAGGCATTTCTTGAAGATTTGCTATTTCATTTGTAAACTCATATGGCAAAATATTCTCTGAATCCTCATGTATAAAATAACATTCATCATAATCATCGTTCTGTGAACTGATGTATGCTTTCATTAATGCCAATTTGGTAATTCGATCATTAGGTTTTATTAATAAACGAAGTGACAATATGAGTATGTTTATAGAAAGTGATGCACTAAGTCGGAATGCCTCGTCTGATACAATATTAAACTCCGGCTCATTTTTTGTAAAGTATTCCGCAATAATAGGAATATATTTATTATTACGAACCAATATGGTAATATTATTTGATGAAATACCATTGTCAATTAGTTTATGCAATGAATTTCTGATCTCTTCTAAAACACAATACTGGTAGTTTTCTTTTGGCAACAGTTTTATATTTATATATCCCTTATCCTGACGTTTATCCGGTATCGTTTGGCAAACATCTGCATAAGCTTGTTTGAGTAGAGTAGAATAGTTTGAGTCATATATTTTATCACATTCTATTTCAATTGCTTTTGAAAAGAAAGTATTATTAAAAAGAATAATATTCTTTTGTGATCTGTAATTTGTTTGTAATGTTTCTATTTTTAATTGTTGATTAGGGCGTTCAAATTGTGACTCTATGCTATTTAATAATTCCCAATCACCTGAACGCCATCTATATATACTTTGTTTGACATCGCCGACAATTAGATTTTTTGTATCTTTATGACTCATGCACTCTTTTAATAAGATCTTAAAATTCTCCCACTGTATATAGCTTGTATCTTGAAACTCATCTATCATTATATGCTTCAAATAACTGCCTATTTTTTCAAAAATGAAAGGGGAATCGTCGTCACCAATTAAAGATTTTAATAGATTTTGTGTATCACTTAATAAAAAACAGTTATTTCTTTCATTTATTTCTCTAACTTTTTTTTCAATTATATCTAATAATCTAAGTTGGTATAGATGACGGAGAGTAAGATCTGAAGATTTATATTTATTCCATTGGATAGGACGTTCTTCGAATGCCTTTTTTAAAATGGGCATTAATTTATCTGTTGCGACTTTATGTATATAGTTTTTTTGAGGATGGGTCTTTGTAGACCATTTTTCTGCAGAGTTAAGACATTCTATGACACGTTTTTTCTCTATGGATTCATCGAAAATTCCATTATTAATATGCAAGAAAAAACCTGCAACCCCACTTGACTTGTTAGATAAATCATCTATGGACAGGTTGGCTTCTTCGAGTGTGCTGAAAAAAGTTTGTGCAATTCTTTGCATGTAGTTTTGTGCGGTTTCCTTGTCTTTCCTAAGAACTGTGATGTATTTCTCAAAGAAATTACCGTTATCAATAATTAGAGCTAATGACTGACTTTCTTGTTTGTAGTAATCATTAAATATTGTTTTCCCAAAATTCTTTATATGATGAATAACATTCCAACTTTTATCATCAGAAATTTTTTCATTAATGTAAGAGATTATCCATTGTAGGATATTGTTATTTTCATCCAATTCTTCAATAATCTCATCTACAGCTTTTTCTTCTATTTGACTATCATTTAGCTCTAAACGCATATTTATATTAATATCCAATTCTCTGGATATATTACGAAAGATTCTTTGAAAAAAAGAATCGATAGTCTCAACTTTGAAATAACTGTAATTATGCATCAGAAAGTTTAATGCGATTCTGGCTTGCGATATTACTTTACTGTGTGATATACCTAAATCTTTACATATAGTTTCTGCATATACATTAGAGTCGGGAAGTTCTTTCCAAATACCATATAATTGGCTTAAAATTCTCATTTTCATTTCTTCTGTTGCCTTATTTGTAAAAGTAACAGCAAGAATGTGTTTGTAATCAAGAGGATTTTTGATTAATAATTTTATATACTCTGTTGCCAATGTAAATGTTTTGCCACTTCCGGCACTGGCCTTATATATAGTTAGCGGTAAAAGCTTATCAATAATATTGTTCATTACCAATTCCTAAATAATTCAAATGTAAATTTATATCCGATTTCATAAAATCCTCCATTTAGAAGACTTCCAAATATTCCTAGTGAAAAGTATCTGTTTGTAATTCCATATCCAACTTCAAAATAAGGGCGTGTATGCTCTATTTGTAATGCACTAATATAAATGCTTTCGTTTTCAATATACTTACCGCACCAGGGGAGCCAAGTTAGAAATAACAAAGGGGATTCATAGGACATATTGGTACGAATGTAATACTTTGAAGCATTGTACCATTGACTGTTTAATAATTGAAATTGCCCAGTCCAATCGTTATCTTCATTTGGAAGATAGTTTTCATGAAAATTAGAAAAGTCAACAAAGAATGATGTAGAACGATTTGTATAGAACCCGCAACCAGTTCGGACTGTATATCGTTTTAGATTCTGCCATTTTTTTTTGAAAGATAAATCAAATTCCCATTTTTCGTACTCCATATTTGACATTAAGAATTTTGATATGCAACGTTCGTAGTTTGCAGTAATAATTGGTCCTTTTGAATTTAGATTCAATTGTATAGATATATTTGGAGCAAAACTACGATATGAAGTAGGTTTGTTCAAATCAGCCATATTATTTTTATTTACTGCATTTCTATAATGATAAATGCATCCAAATAATACTGATATATGTTTATTTATATTGGTATTTGTTGATAATTTTAGAATGTTATCATTGAAATAATCTAATTTCAGAGTTGAAAAATCTATAGTGTCACGATTTTCATTTTTAATGATATCTAAAACTCTTGAATCAGTTATCCGATTTCCTGTAGCGAAAACAAACTCAATCCATCTATTTTTTTTTCTATTAAATGTATATCGTAAAGGAGCGGTAAGGTATATTTTTTTTATTTTAAAGTTATATCCAAAATATGGATTAAATGAAATTTGTTTGTTGTATGAAAAGTTATAATGACCGTTAATCCTCATTTTATATGATAATCCACGACTATGACCATAACTTAGGTAAAGAGGGTTAAATATAGGCGAAAGACGCAAATAGGCATTATCTGTCTCTGCTTTCATTGAGTTTAAAATATGATCACCGATTATATCCCAGGCTACTTCTTTTATTTTAGATGCCTGAGTTTGTTTTTTATCGTAATCGATAGTATCATTATTACTTTTTTTATTGAAATATTCATTATATATACTATCTTCTGTATTTGTAAGAGGTATAGGACGCACCTTATTCATCAAAATATAATTTGATGTGTTCTTTATTGAATCAGAATGAAAAATATTGGTTTGCGGATCATAAAATATATCAAAAGAAGCCTCAATATCGTTTCCTAAAAACTTAAAATAAATCTTTGTATTACTATATTGTGGTAATATCAAATTGTATGAATTATTTGTTCTCATATCTATATTTGTCATAAACCTGATCATATCATATTCTCCGGTAAAACTTGTATATTCAATTCTTCCAGTAGAATTATTAACATGACAAAAACCTTTTATGAGTTGAGTACTGTTTACTCGTGGCTCAAATAGTATTTTAGTGTTTTGACTACTTATGCTGTCTATTATATACTTATAAAATTTCCTGTTATTATAATTAAAAGGGGACAGAACTTTATCATTAAATAATGACATTTCATATAATTGTGGGATTGTATATTTGAATATTACAGGCATTATTTTACGATAATGAGAAATGTTGCCTATTGCTACCTGTGGTTTTATTTCATAATTAACAATATTATTGAATACTATTTTGCCATAGGTCTCTCCAATATAATGTCGTTCTCCTTTAGCTATTGTATACATTGTTGGAATTAAAAATAGGGTAGGGTTGCGCCTTTGGGTTTTAAAACTATATTTCAAATATATACCATACTCCTCACCCTTTATCGGTTCTGTATAATTGCGCTTATATGAAAAAACTTTATTGAAAATAAGAGAATCATTGATTGGTTTACATAAAATAATACTGGGTATAAAAAAATATATACCCAGTACTATTAATATTATGGACCATCTTTCTTTCATAGTCCAAAAATAATAATAAAAAATTGATCTTGCAAAAATATTCAGAAGCTTTATCCTAAATATTTCATAAGAATCTTCGCATTTCCACTATCTCGAAGTTTGGCAATACTTTTTTCACGTATTTGACGTACTCTTTCTCTAGTCAATCCCAATTGGTCTCCAATCTCTTCTAAACCTTTTTCGTGACATCCGATTCCAAAACATTCACGAATAATTGTTATTTCTCTTTCTTTCAGTACTTTATTAAGCACACTGTTAAGTTCTTGTGCCATTGATTCGTGATCAACATGGCGGTCTGTACGGCTGTCATCTCCGCTTGCCATCACATCCAACATGCAGTTGTCCTCTCCATCTTGAAAAGGAGCGTCGATAGATACATGATGCCCGTCAGCCATTAGACTTTGCCCGATTTTCTCTTCATCTAGATTTGTAGCCTCACTCAATTCTGCCACAGATGGATGACGTTGATTTTCTTGTTCAAATTTGTTGATTTCATGATTTATTTTATTCAATGAGCCAACTTGATTTAATGGCAAACGAACAATACGACTTTGCTCAGCTATGGCTTGCAATATGCTTTGACGAATCCACCATACCGCATAAGAAATAAATTTAAATCCTCTTGTTTCATCAAATTTTTGCGCAGCTTTGATAAGTCCGATATTTCCTTCATCAATAAGATCCGTCAGACTGAGACCTTGATGCTGATATTGCTTAGCAACAGACACAACAAACCGAAGGTTTGCCGTAACTAATTTATCCTTAGCGCGCTCACCTTCCGGACCTCCTTTTCGAATTTTTTGGGCAAGCTCAATTTCCTCATCAATAGATATTAGAGGAGCCCGTCCTATTTCAACAAGGTACTTGTCCAATGCCTCACTGGAACGATTGGTAATGCTCTTTTGGATCTTTAATTGTCTCATTGCTTAATTTATATGTAATTTAAAATTAAATTTTTGATGATAAAATGTGTGTAATAATTATATTCAAAAAACGTTGCAAAATTACAAAAAAACCGAATACAGTGTATATCCATATATAAATATTTAAGTTAAAAACACACAAAAAATGGTAAGCTGTTGTGTCTATCCTATTATTTTAGAAATATATAACGTATATTTGCAATCCAAAATTATATATAATTAAGCTACTAATTACATTAAAAATACATGAAAAAAATATCTTTATTGATTATTGTAGTTGTATTTTTTTCAATATCATTGTTGGCGCAGAAAGCTACTGATTCAAGTCGTTTAACTACTGCTTATCCCCAATTTAAACCTGCAATAATAACTTTAGAAACTGGTAAAGTTATAGAGAAGGAGGCTGTTAATGTTTTTATGGCAAATGGTGCTTTGTTATATAAACATGGGAAAACAACCATGCAGGCAGAGATGAAGAATGTGAAAAAAGTTGATTTCGCAGACCGCACATACCTCAAAGTTGATACGATATTGGCGTATATTGTTGACACACTGAAAGATAATAAACTTTTATGTGCGACATTGATAGATTTGGAAGCATATAAATCAGAGATCTTGAATAATAAGCAAATAACAAATTTGGAATTGGGTTCTTATGTTAATGTATCAACAATGGATTTATCTGATATAAATGAATATCCTCTTGTCAATTATTATTATTACGAGCTAAATGGTGAGATAATAAAAGTTCATGAGCGGACTATTACAAAGAAAATCTCAAAGAATAAACGAACGCAGCTCAATACGTTGATGCAAGCACCTGATTTTAGTTGGGATGATATAAAATGGTTGATGAGAGTATTAAAAATAATGACATGAAATCATGTCGTTATTTTTTTTAGATAATGGGCATTATGATAAATAGTAATATCAAAACATTGCATAAACAAATTATTTAAATCAATAAAAACAAATGAAAAGAAAACTATTAACTTTAATCGCTTATGTCCCATTAATGGCATTGGCACAAACATTTGATTTTGACATGACGCAAAATCAAAATGTCTATTCGGATTCAATTGGATACGGATATGATATATTACCAGCTCCCAATACAACAAGTAAGTCTCCTTTTTATTTTTCAGTAAAAGTTCCGGATGGTAATTATAAAGTAAAAGTTGAGATTGGCTCAAAGAAAAAGAAAGCCATGACAACCATTCGTGCGGAGAGCCGTCGGTTGTTAGTTGAGAATGTTGCCACAGCCAAAGGAAAAACAGCTGTTTATGAATTTGTGATAAATAAACGCTCTCCTCAAATCAATGATAAATCTAAAGTACGGATTAAAGAACGTGAAAAAGATTATCTGAACTGGGACGATAAGTTGACATTGGAATTCAATGGTGACGCTCCGGCTGTCAGAAGCATCCATATAGAACGAGATGATAGTTGTCCCACCGTATATTTATGCGGTAATTCGACTGTTGTAGATCAAAATAATGAGCCGTGGGCCAGTTGGGGACAAATGTTTCCGAGATGGTTTGATGGTAATATCGCTATAGCCAATCATGCAGAAAGTGGATTGACGGCAGGTTCTTTTATCGCACAAAATCGTTTGATAAAGATTATGTCAACATTGAAACCTGGTGATTATGTAGTGTGTGAGTTCGGGCATAATGATGAGAAAGAGAAGGGGCCTGGTTCCGGAGCATGGTATCATTATTCCAGGAACTTAAAGATTTTTATCGATAACGTGCGCTCTAAGGGAGCTACGATTATTTTTTGTACCCCTACCCAACGCCGTCGTTTTGATGAAACCAAGAAGCATATTATAGATACTCATGGTGATTTTCCTGCGGCTATGAAAGCTGTTGCAGAAAGGGAGGATGTTCCTGTAATAGACTTAAATCAAATGACACGTGAATTCTTTGAAGCTCTTGGATACGAGGATAGTAAGCGCTCGTTAGTACATTATCCTGCGAATACATTTTCAGGACAGGAAAAGGAGCTTGCTGACAATACCCACTTCAATCCGTATGGTGCATACGAAGTAGCAAAAATGGTTGTTATGGGAATGAAGAGACTTAATCTTCCACTGTTGAAATATCTTAGAAATGATTTCAAGGATTTTGATCCAAGTCATCCGGATGATTGGAAAACATTTAAATGGAGTCCGTCTAAGACAGAGGATTTGAAGAAACCTGATGGAAATTAAATAATACAAATAAAGATAATGAAAAATAGATTTATGACAATTATGGCCTTGATGTTTGTCGCTGGAAATGCGGCCGCCCAATCATGGCCTGTTACTGCGATTGAGGCAAAACCCGGTGCACGTTGGTGGTGGCTTGGATCGGCTGTGAATGAGAATGATTTAGAATGGAACATGAAAGAGTATTCCAAAGTCGGTATCGGAGCATTGGAAGTTACTCCTTTATATGGCGTTCAAGGTAATGAGAAGAATGAGTTGCGTTTCCTGTCCTCACCCTGGATGGAAGCATTCAGGTTTGTTAAATCAGAAGGAAACAAAAACGGTCTTCTTATTGACATGAACAATGGCACGGGCTGGCCGTTTGGCGGTCCGAATGTTCCAATAAATGAGGCTGCCGCAAAATTAGTCCATACGGATATTACTGTTACCGGCAAAGAACTCCGCGGCGGAGTGAACATTAGTGTGACAGATGCAAAAGAGAAGCCGTTCGCAAAATTAAGCAGAGTCATGGCATATGGCAATGGAACGGTTGTTGACCTTACCTCAATGACAGATGCGAACGGTATTGTAACATGGAAGAAAGCTCCGAAAAAACAGAGTTTTAGAATTATATCTGCATATTGTTCACGTACACGTCAGCAAGTAAAACGTGCCGCTCCTGGTGGTGAGGGATATGTCATGGACCATTTTGATAAAAATGCCGTGGCTAATTATCTTCAAATGTTCGATAAGGCATTCGAGAGCAATAAGGTGCCCTACCCCAACTCTTTCTTTAACGATTCCTATGAAGTTTATAAGGCGAACTGGACTCCACGTCTGTTTGAAGAGTTTGAGGCTCGCCGTGGTTATAAATTGGAAGAGCATCTGTTGGAGTTGCTTGGCGAAGTAGAAGATAAAGACAATAAAGTGCTTGTAGATTATAGAGAGACCCTAAGTGACCTGTTGCTGGAGAATTTTACTAATCAGTGGACAGCTTGGGCACATAAGCATGGAGCGAAAACACGTAATCAGGCTCATGGGTCTCCGGCAAACCTGATTGATGTTTATTCGGCTGTTGATATTCCGGAAATTGAAGGTTTCGGCCTTTCGGAATTTGGTATAAAAGGCTTGCGCCGGGATACCGGTTTCACAAAAAAGAACGACAGCGATGTCTCAATGTTGAAATATGCTTCCTCTGCTGCCCATATCAATGGAAAGACCTTGGTGAGCAGCGAGACATTCACATGGCTTACAGAACATTTCCGCACTTCTTTATCACAATGCAAACCTGATATCGACCTGATGTTTACATGCGGCGTAAATAATATGTATTTTCATGGTACATGCTATTCACCCAAAAATGATGTCTGGCCTGGATGGAAATTTTATGCATCGATAGATATGAGTCCGACCAACAGCATTTGGCATGATGCTCCTTATTTCATGAAGTATATAGAGCGTTGCCAGAGTTTTTTGCAAATGGGACAGCCAGACAACGATTTCCTCGTTTATCTCCCGATACGGGATATGTGGGCAGAGCGTAAAGGGAAAGGCCCGGGCTCGTTGTTAATGCAGTTTGACATACACTCGATGGCAAAGAAAGCGCCTGAATTTATAAAGAGTATCATTGAAATAGACAAGGCCGGATATGACTGTGATTACATTAGTGAGAAATACCTGATGGGCACGTCTTATAAAAACGGTATGCTTGAAACAGCGGCCGGAACTCGCTATCATGCACTCATAATACCCGGTAGCGGACGTATGCCCCAAAAGGTTCGTGAGCATATTGATATGCTAAAATCCCAAGGAGCAGTGATTATATACGGGACTTCTGCGGCAGATATGGCCAAGGCAGCCAAGGCTGAGACAATGAAGAGCAAGTACGGATTGCGTATGATACGCCGCAAGAACGACACCGGACATCATTATTTCATAGCCAACTTATCTCCCAATGACATAAAAACCCGCATTCCACTGACCGTAAGTTATGTCGATGCCAGATGGTTTAATCCTCTAAATGGTGAAATATATGCTACGGATACAGATGACAACGGTATATTTATCAATCTAAAAAGTGGTGAATCCATGATTTTGCAAACATATAATGCCAAACAAAATGGAGCTACAGTTGAGCATAAAACAGAAATTGCAGGAATGGGAAAAATCCTTAACGGTAAATGGGATTTGGAATTTTGCAACAGCGCTCCCGCTGTATCCAAGAGTTTCAAACTGGATAAATTACAGACATGGGAGACTCTCGACGATGATTCTGTAAAGGTCACAATGGGAACTGGAGCATATACAACACATGTATATATGACGGCTCAGGAGGCAAAAGCCGACTGGATGATTGATTTGGGTGATGTGAGAGAAAGTGCGAGAGTGTATATTAACGGTAAATTTATCGGATGCGCATGGTCTGTGCCTTTCACTTTGAATTGTGGAAATGTTTTTAAGAAAGGTGACAATGTTGTACGTATCGAAGTTACGAATCTTCCGGCCAACAGAATTTCAGATCTTGACCGCAAGGGAGTGAAATGGCGCAAGTTTAAAGATATAAATGTGGTAGGTATAAAATACAAGAAATCCGGATATGAAAATTGGGCACCGGTTGAAAGCGGACTCAATTCAAATGTCGTTTTATATCAATATAAATAATCCCACAATTAAAAGAGAGCCGTGAGTCATTATTGCTTGCGGCTCTCTTTTCTATATATTAAATTGTATCGTGATAAAATTTGTATTATAGTATATTATGATGTATATTTGCAGGACTAAACAAAAAGACAAATGTATGAAGATAATGATATTTATTTACAAAACAAAAAGACGTGGCAACTTAAACAGTTTGTTCGCAACCTTGAATTTTGATAAAAACGATCCTATATACTATATGGATATATAATATAATGGTTTTAATACTTTTGTGGATAAAGCCCCAATAAAGCCGGCTATACATTCCAATCGGGTATGTATAGCCGGCTTTATTGGGGCTTTTGTAGTTATAATAAGCATCTAAATGCATTGCAACGGGATACTCCTTGCAATGTATTGGGATACTCGTTGCGTTGTGATTAGTTGCTAAATAGAGTATGACGGGATGCCAAACGCATAAAATCTATCCATGGCGCATATGTTACTCTGGTTTAAATCAAATTTTAATGTATAAAAGGATGCGTTTTAAATATTTTTTGCGTAAACACATACTTATAACTAATCGTTTTCTTTGACATTATGTTTACATATAGATAAAATCCCGCTTGAATTAGCATCGCCTCAGTAAAGCGATATGCAAGACAAGCGGGATTTTATTTCGTTCCGGTTTGTATGAATTTTAATTTTATTATTTTGTCACACGAATCCAGTCAATATCCATGAATCCTGTCACACCTTTTCCAGCCGGTTCTTCGGCAAGGAAGCCAAATTTAGAACCAATCCATTTGCCTTCACGCATCTTGAACTCATCGCCTGCCGCTTTGAACTTTTTGCCGTCCCTGCTGTATGCGAACGTAAGTATGCCACCTTCTTTTACAGTGAGACGCAGATATATTTCCTCATATATAGCCGGTTCGTAGTTGATTTTATCCTTGTCAGTAGGATTTAACTCGGCAATGACTTTGACTGTCTCCGGCTTGTTCTTGTCTGCTTTCTGGCATGTGATCTGTTGAAGTTGAAACTTGTCCCCCACTCTTTTTACCACAAGTGCACTGTAATCGAGTCCCATCATGATAATGCCGCCATATTGATTTTCCTTTTTAGCGGCGAATTTTATTTTTGCCGTGGCCGTGAAAGAGTCCGCTGGTGTTTTTTGGAGCAATAGATTGGGGGCTTCCCAAAGGTTTACGAACTTGTCACTCAGCTTATGTGTATACATACGGAAAAAGCCGTATGGAGTCGGTTGACCGTATCTTTGATCATAATTGGAATGCCACTGCCATTGTTTGCCTAATGTCACACTGTTGAACTCATCGCTTTCAACAGGATTCTGAATAGGATATGTTTTCCCTACATTCGGTTTTTTATATCTTGTCACTGGTTCTCCGCATAATTCTCCATTCTTGGCTTTACCCATTACCGGCCATCCTTTGACCCAGTTTACCGGTTGAAGATGAACAACACGTCCGTATGCTCCCTTGTCCTGGAAATGTAAAAACCAATCTTCTCCTTGTGCGGTATGTACCCATCCTCCTTGGTGCGGGCCGTTAATATTCGTTTTGCCTTGAGCCAAGACTATCTTATGCTCATAAGGACCGTAAGGGCTTTTCGAACGCATAGCCAATTGCCAACCGGTAGGAACACCGCCTGCAGGAGCCATGATCCAGTACCACCCGTCATGTTTATAAAACTTAGGTCCTTCTACTGTCCGATGTTCATTGTTTCCGTCAAAAACAATAACGGGGTCGCTGATGGCTTTGGTTCCGTCGGGAGACAACTCACGTACCGAGAGAATACTCTTGAATCCGGCGCGGCTTCCGGCCCATCCGTTTACAAGATAACAACGGCCGTCATCGTCCCACAGCGGAGTCGTATCTATCATTCCTTCGCCGGCAATCACCAGAACTGGATCATCCCATTTCCCTGCCGGATCTTTTGTCTTTACCATATATACACCATAGTCGGGATCTCCCCAATAGATATAATACTCTCCGTTATGATACCTGATACTTGGTGCCCATACGCCCATGCCGTGAGCGGTTTTGTCAAAGACTTCCTTAGGTGTCAGCTCTGTAAGCGCATGGCCGATAATTTCCCAGTTGACCAAATCTTTCGAGTGTAGAATGGGAAGACCGGGAATACAGTTGAACGAACTGGCCGTAAGGTAAAAATCTGTTCCTGAAGCACCGACACAAACGTCAGGGTCACTGTAATCCGCATTGATAATCGGGTTAATGTAGGTTCCGTCGCCTTGATCCGGACACCATACTTCAGAACGGTACTGCGCCTGAGAACTTAGGGTAAGTGCCGAAAAGATTAGTAATAATGGTAATTTTTTCATATAAAATTAAGTTTTAATTGGTAATTCTTGTCTTTCTCAATACAAAAAAGTGGTTTTGTCTTGTTGTCGGCATATTGTGATAAAGACAGTGCGACGTGTCCCATTGTCCGTCTGAGATTTATTTCCACACACGGATGAACTTTGCATTTTCCTGTATTATTTTCCCGTACTATCATCATATCAACACCAAACGGCCCACAATATTTACCACTGTATATCTCGCCGCATTTAAATTGTATCATTTCTTTAATGTTATCAAGTAATTGCTTTGAAACATAATGTGTTAGCATGCTTTCCTTAAAGTATTCCGTCGCAATGATGTTTCCTGTATAAGAGCCGTGCTCGGTATTGAAAACGGACAGTCCATCATAAACGATTTTACCATCTTCGGCGCACCGGAATTCCATGCCGAAGTCGCATATTCTATCGTAATGAGGTTCAATGATAATGCAACCCTGGTTCTTTATTATGTTTCTAACCCATCCTACAATATGCGGCGTAATATCCGCGGGAGATACAAATCGCAGCCCGCGCCCACTACAACTCCATGGAGCTTTAAGGACTGCCGCCCCGAAATCTGAGACGTGACCGAAAGCCTCACCCTCAGTCATACATGTATATGCTATACCGACAGTGTCTGGCAAGTTTATAGATTTGAGTACCGATGCGGCTGTCGAACGATGAGATAACTGCCTGATAATGTTAACTTCAGTTGGTTCCGGTAATAGTCTGCTATCGATTCCGTTTCTCATTAGTTCATTTCTTATGGCAAAATCCCATCCCCATGTAGTGATATTGTCAATCTGTAAAGAGTGAAGCATATCATTGGAAATAAATTCCACTCCATGGAATGTACGGTCTATACCGGTTTCGGCAAGCTCGCAAGTAAATTGATAAAAAGCCTTTTTTGCACGATCGGTATCTTCCACCAATACGTAATCTCCATCATTAGCCCATAAGGCGGCAATGAAGCCGATATCTTTCCGCAAGCATTTTGCGGCTTGCGGTGCGGTAAAATTGATTGTGTTTTGTGCCAAAGCAATATCATGCTCCGGATTGAAGACATGCAGTGTCATGCAAGTAGTTTGTAATTTTGTAATATTTGCCGACAAATTTAATAATTTTTTTTGATAATTTGTAATATTGAGTTTGCAATTTACGAATTAAATCATTATCTTTGCAGCTAATTAACATAAGCAAATAGGAATGGAAGTTTTTTTTAGAACTCACAAGTATTTGGTTGAGCATACGAATGCGCCTGTTCGTCGTACATTGATGGATGAGATTGATTGGTCGGCTCGTATGATTGGCATAAAAGGTACGAGAGGAGTCGGAAAGACTACTTTCCTGTTACAATATGCCAAAGAGAACTTCGACTTGACAGATCGGCAGTGTCTTTATGTCAATATGAATAATTTCTATTTTCAAGGGCGTGGATTTGCCGATTTTGCAGGAAAGTTCTATAAAAACGGTGGGCGCGTACTGTTAATCGATCAAGTATTCAAACAGCCTGATTGGAGCAAAGAATTGCGTAAATGCTATGATAATTATCCAAACCTGAGAATCGTGTTTACCGGTTCGAGCGTAATGCGTCTTAAAGAGGAAAATCCGGAGCTTAACGGTATTGTGGAAAGTTATAATCTACGTGGTTTCTCTTTTCGGGAATTCATAAATTTGCAGACAGGAAATAATTTTGAGCCATATACGCTTGACGAGATATTGGATAGCCATGAACAAATAGTAAAGAAGATTTTGCCGAAAGTTTCTCCAGGAAAATACTTCAATGATTATATCCATCATGGTTTTTACCCGTTTTTTCAGGAGCATCGCAACTATTCTGAAAATTTGTTGAAGACAATGAATATGATGACAGAGGTTGACATATTGCTTGTGAAGAAGATTGAACTGAAATATCTTACGAAAATAAAAAAACTGTTTTATCACTTGGCTATAGACGGTCCGAAAGCACCCAATATAAGTTTGTTGGCAAATGATATAGAGACGAGCAGAGCCACGGTAATGAACTATATAAAGAATTTGGCTGAGGCACGACTGATTAATATTATATATCCAGTGGGACATGACTATCCGCAAAAGCCTTCAAAGGTGATGATGCACAATTCCAACCTTATGTATGCCATATATCCGATAAAAGTGGAGACACAGGATACGATGGAGACGTTTTTCGTAAATTCGATGTGGAAAGACCACATAATAAATCAAGGCATCAGGGATTGTCATTACACAGTGGATGGAAATCTGAAATTCAGGATTTGTGACGCAACTTCACAGGCAAGAATCAGATACAGCCCGGATGTTATTTACGCAAGATATAATACGGAAATAGGAAAAGGAAATCAAATACCGCTATGGTTGTTGGGATTTTTATATTAGAAATAAAACAAGTATCAATTAAATAAATTATTCATTTAAATATTTTATCTATTAAAATGGCAAAACAAAAAAAGTTTATCACATGTGATGGTAATCAAGCCGCTGCGCATATCTCGTATATGTTTTCAGAAGTGGCTGCCATCTACCCCATTACTCCGTCTTCAACAATGGCTGAGTATGTGGATGAATGGGCCGCACAAGGTCGTAAGAATATTTTTGGAGAAACAGTTCTCGTACAGGAGATGCAGTCGGAAGGTGGTGCTGCCGGTGCTGTTCATGGTTCTTTGCAAGCCGGTGCTCTGACTTCTACATATACGGCATCACAGGGCCTCCTGCTTATGATTCCGAATATGTATAAGATTGCAGGTGAGTTCCTTCCTTGTGTTTTCCATGTGTCTGCACGTACTTTGGCCTCACATTCTCTTTGTATTTTCGGCGACCATCAGGATGTGATGTCTTGCCGTCAGACAGGATTTGCCATGTTGGCGGAAGGTTCTGTACAGGAAGTTATGGACTTGGCCGGTGTCGCTCATTTGGCAACGATCAAGAGCCGTGTACCGTTCTTGAACTTCTTTGACGGTTTCCGTACATCTCATGAAATTCAGAAAATTGAGATGTTGGAAAATGAAGATCTGGCTCCTCTGGTAGACCAAGATGCCTTGTCGGAATTCCGTCACCGCGCATTGACCCCCGAGCGTCCTGTTGCTCGTGGTATGGCAGAGAATCCTGATACATTCTTTGCACACCGTGAGTCATGTAATTCTTACTATGATTCAGTTCCTGCTATCGTTGAAGAATACATGGACAAAATCTCTGAGATTACAGGACGTAAATACGGTTTGTTCAATTACTATGGTGCTGAAGACGCCGAGCGCGTAATCATACTTATGGGTTCGGCAACTGAAGCAGCGCGTGAAGCCATAGATCATCTCACCGCACAAGGAGAGAAAGTCGGAATGGTTTCTGTTCACCTCTACCGTCCGTTCTCTGTTAAGCACCTGTTAGCAGCCGTGCCAAAGACAGCAAAAAGAATTGCTGTTCTTGACAGGACTAAAGAACCTGGTGCCAATGGCGAACCATTGTATCTGGATGTCAAGGAAGCGTTCTATGGTGTCGAGAATGCTCCTGTTATCGTTGGAGGACGTTATGGTCTTGGTTCTAATGATACAACTCCGGCACAGATACTATCCGTTTATGAAAATCTTGCGCTTAGTGAGCCGAAGAATCATTTCACAATCGGTATCGTAGATGATGTGACATTCACTTCTTTGCCCAAGAAAGACGAAATAGCACTGGGCGGTGAGGGTATGTTTGAGGCAAAATTCTATGGTCTCGGTGCAGACGGTACTGTTGGAGCAAACAAGAACTCTGTTAAGATTATCGGTGATAATACGGATAAGCATTGTCAGGCTTATTTCTCTTATGACTCTAAGAAATCCGGTGGTTTCACTTGTTCCCATTTGCGCTTTGGTGACAATCCTATCCGTTCAACATATTTGGTTAATACCCCCAATTTCGTTGCTTGCCATGTCCAGGCATATCTAAACATGTATGATGTGACCCGTGGATTGCAGAAGAACGGAACATTCCTGCTTAATACGATTTGGGAAGGTGACACATTGGCCGCTAATTTGCCTAATAAGGTAAAGAAATATTTTGCGGACAATAATATAAAGGTATATTATATCAACGCCACAAAGATTGCGCAGGAAATTGGTTTGGGCAACCGTACTAATACAATTCTTCAAAGTGCGTTTTTCCGCATTACCGGAGTTATTCCGGTAGATTTGGCTGTTGAGCAGATGAAGAAGTTCATCGTTAAGTCTTATGGCAAGAAGGGGCAGGATGTTGTGGACAAGAACTACGCCGCTGTTGACAGTGGAGGTGAATATAAAGAGTTGGTTGTCGATTCTGCATGGTCAAATCTTCCTGCTGATGCAGCTAAGGAGAATGCTGATCCGGCATTCATAAATGAAGTTGTGCGTCCTATCAATGCACAAAATGGCGATTTGCTGCCTGTATCTGCATTTAAAGGCATTGAAGATGGAACATGGCCTCAAGGTACATCAGCTTATGAGAAGCGTGGTGTGGCCGCATTTGTTCCAACATGGATTCCCGAAAACTGTATCCAGTGTAATAAGTGTGCTTATGTATGTCCTCACGCTTGTATCCGTCCGTTTGTTATGGATGAGAACGAGGTTGCCGGTTTCGATGCTACAACACTTGATGTCAAGGCTCCGGCTGCTCTGAAAGGAATGAAGTTCCGTATGCAAGTAGGTGTAATGGATTGTCTGGGTTGCGGAAACTGTGTTGATGTATGTCCCGGTAATCCAAAAGCAGGAGGCAAGGCACTTAATATGGTTCCGTTGGAAGGCGAACTTGGCCAGGCCGCAAATTGGGAGTATTGTGTTAAGAATGTTAAGAGTAAGCAGAATTTGGTTGATATCAAACAGAGTCCCAAGAACTCTCAGTTTGCAACACCTCTGTTTGAGTTCTCCGGTGCATGCTCCGGTTGTGGTGAAACACCTTATGTTAAACTGATTTCACAGTTGTTTGGCGACCGTGAGATTGTAGCTAATGCTACAGGTTGCTCTTCAATCTATTCCGGTTCCATACCTTCAACTCCGTATACAACAAATGACAAAGGACAGGGACCGGCTTGGGCGAACTCACTGTTTGAAGATTTCTGCGAGTTCGGCCTCGGTATGACATTGGCTAACAAGAAGATGCGTGCACGCATTGTAGAACTTCTTAACGGCGCTATTTCAGATGATAAAGTTCCTGCCGAATTTAAGGCTGCCGCTCAGGAATGGCTTGACGGCAAGGAAGACGCTGATGCAAGTAAGGCTGCCGCCGCAAAACTCAATCCGATGATAGAGGAAGGTGCATCACAAGGTTGTGAAACATGTATTAAGTTGAAAGAACTTTCCCACTATCTTGTTAAGCGTTCACAATGGATAATTGGTGGTGATGGAGCTTCTTACGATATCGGTTATGGAGGTCTTGACCATGTGATAGCATCGGGTGAAGATGTTAATATATTGGTTCTTGATACAGAGGTTTATTCAAATACTGGTGGCCAGTCTTCAAAAGCGACACCGCTTGGTGCCATTGCTAAATTTGCTGCTTCTGGTAAACGTGTTCGTAAAAAGGATCTCGGTATGATTGCTACGACCTACGGTTATGTATATGTTGCGCAAATAGCAATGGGCGCAGACCAGAGCCAGTGTTTGAAGGCAATACGTGAGGCAGAGGCATATCCCGGACCGTCAATCATTATAGCTTATGCACCTTGTATCAACCATGGCTTGAAGAAAGGTATGGGCAAGGCTCAGGCCGAGGAGGCAGCAGCTGTAGCTTGCGGATATTGGCACTTGTGGCGTTATAATCCCGCTCTTGAAGAGGAAGGAAAGAATCCGTTCTCTCTCGACTCAAAAGAACCCGCATGGGAAAACTTCCAGGATTATCTGAAGGGTGAGGTTCGTTTCCTTTCTGTAATGAAGCAATTCCCGAATGAAGCCGCAGACTTGTTCAAGGCTTGTGAAGACATGGCAAAGAAACGTTATCAGAGCTATGTGCGCATGACTAAAATGGATTGGAGTGACAACGCTTAATTAAATAGCACTTATACTTATAAAGAGGGAGATCCTGATATCAGGATCTCCCTCTTTTATTACATAAAATCCACATATTTATCTGTACAATTTAATTCTTTCTCTTTTATTCGTTTATTCCATTGCTTTTTTGTAATTTTGTCAATTAAATAAATAATAAATTAAAGCAAAAAGGATGAAACCAACTGCAATATTACTTTTACATTGTCCGGATCAATCGGGAATTATATCTGAGATAACAAAATTCATAACAGATAATCAAGGTAATATTGTGTATTTGGATCAGTATGTAGACAGACAGGATGGCTTCTTCTTCATGCGTATAGAATGGGAATTGAATAGATTTATTATTCCAAGAGAAAAAATCAAGGAATACATAGATACACTCTATGCGCAAAGATATCAGATGGAATGCAGTTTGTATTTTAATGATGTCCGTCCTCGTATGGCTATTTTTGTCAGTAAAATGAGCCATTGCCTTTATGATTTGCTTGCAAGATATAAGGCAGGTGAATGGAATGTCGATATACCTTGTATAATAAGTAATCATGAGGATTTAAGATATATTGCAGAGCAGTTTGAAATTCCTTATTATGTTTGGTCTATAAATAAGGACCATTCCAATAAAGCAGAGGTGGAAAAGGAAGAAATGGAACTGTTGAAAAAAGAAAAAGTGAGCTTTATAGTATTGGCCCGCTATATGCAAATAATAAGTAATGAAATGATAAAGGCTTACCCGAATCATATCATAAACATACATCATTCTTTTTTACCTGCATTTATTGGAGCGAAACCATATCATCAGGCATGGGAGCGCGGTGTAAAAATAATAGGTGCAACCAGTCATTATGTTACAGATGAATTGGATGCCGGGCCTATAATAGAACAAGATGTGGTACGCATCAGTCATAAAGATACCCCAGAGACTCTTGTATTGAAAGGACGGGATCTTGAAAAAATAGTTTTATCGCGTGCAGTAACAAAACATATAGAGAGAAAAATACTCACATATCATAATAAAACCATAATATTCAACTAATGGATGTTGTCGTTGTAAAATATAATGCCGGTAATATATATTCTGTTGTCAATGCGTTAATGCGATTGGGAATTACTCCATATGTGACAGATGATGTGGAAAGAATATGCTGTGCGGATAAGGTTATATTACCGGGACAGGGAGAAGCTAAGACCGCAATGGAATATTTACGAAAATATAATTTAGACAATGTGGTATCCGGACTTAAACAACCGGTCTTGGGCATATGTATTGGACAACAGTTGATGTGTCGTCATTCAGAAGAGAATGATACAGAGTGTTTGGGGATTATAGACGCAGACGTAAAGCGTTTTTTACCAATGCGACATGCAGAAAAAGTACCGGCTATTGGTTGGAATTCAATATATGATTTGAAAGGGAAGCTATTTGATGGAGTAGAGAATAATGAATATGTATATTTTGTACATAGTTATTATGTACCGATTTGTGATGCGACAATAGCTGAAGCGAATTATATTCAACCTTTCAGTGCGGCATTACAGAAAGGAAATTTTTATGCGACCCAGTTCCATCCGGAAAAAAGTGGTGATATAGGTGACGTTATTCTACAAAATTTTTTGAAATTATGATACAACTCATTCCTGCAATAGATATAATAGATGGGAAATGTGTCAGATTGACAAAAGGTAATTATAGTACTAAAACCGTTTACTGTGATGACCCTGTTTATATGGCAAAATGTTTTGAGGATTGTGGATGTAAAAGACTACATATTGTTGACTTGGATGGAGCCAAAGCCAGACACATTGTAAATATTAAAGTATTAAAAGATATAACAGACAACACCAACCTTATAATTGATTTTGGTGGTGGAATCAAGACTGACGATGATATCAAGAATGCTTTTGATAATGGCGCATCAATGGTAACGGTTGGTTCAATTGCTGTTACCAATAATAGTATATTTGAAGATTGGTTGTCTAAATATGGAGCAAATAGAATAATTTTAGGAGCCGATGTTCGGAATGGAAAAATTGCAATAAACGGTTGGGAGAAGGATTCCGATATAGATCTATTGGCCTTTCTTGAGCATTATATAAATCTTGGTGTCAAAAATGTTCTGTGTACGGATATATCCAAAGACGGAACATTGACAGGTCCTGCAATATCACTGTATAAAGACATTATGAGTAAATTTCCTGATTTGAATTTAATTGCCAGTGGTGGTGTGTCCTGTATTGATGATATACTGGATTTGGAAAAAGAGAATATTCCGGCTGTGGTTTTTGGTAAATCCTTTTATGAAGGAAAAATTAAATTAAGTGAATTATGGGACTTGCAAAAAGAATAATACCTTGCTTGGATGTCAAAAATGGCATAACTGTAAAAGGCGTAAATTTTGTAGGATTACGTGATATCGGTGATCCGACAGAGTTGGGCAAGGCTTATTGTAAAGCAGGTGCGGATGAATTGGTCTATTTGGATATTACAGCCAGCTACGAAGGGCGTAAAACCTTTACTGAATTGGTATCCCGTGTTGCAAAAGAACTGAATATCCCTTTTACAGTAGGAGGAGGCATAAATGAATTGGCAGATGTTGAAAGGCTACTAGATGCAGGAGCGGATAAGGTTAGTATAAATAGTGCGGCGCTTCGCAATCCAGACTTAATAGATGACATAGCAAAAAGCAAAGGGAGTCAAGTCTGTGTTTGTGCAATTGATGCGCGACTTGATTCGGATGGATGGTTCTGTTATTTAAAAGGAGGTCGTGAACGAACAGAACGTGATTTGTTTGAGTGGGCATATGAAGCACAAGAAAGAGGTGCGGGAGAAATATTGTTTACCAGCATGGATCATGATGGTGTTAAAAAAGGCTATGCGAATGAAGCAATAAATAAACTTGCAAATAAACTATCTATCCCCATAATAGCAAGTGGAGGTGCCGGATGTAAAAAGGATTTTAAGGATGTATTCATAGACGGACATGCGGATGCTGCTTTGGCTGCAAGTGTTTTTCATCTTGGAGAGATTAAGATAAGAGATTTGAAAGAGTATTTAATTCATGAAGGTATAAATATACGTATATAATTTAAAAATGAAAATTGATTTTGAAAAGATGTCGGGACTAATCCCTGCAATAATACAAGATGCCGTAACAAGCAAGGTGTTAATGCTTGGTTATATGAATGAAGATGCTTATAATCAAACCATTGATACCGGTTTTGTCACTTTTTTTAGTCGCAGCAGGCAGAAACTATGGGTGAAAGGAGAAACATCCGGTAATTATCTAAAGCTTGTCAGTATCAATATTGATTGTGATAATGACGCATTACTTATAAAAGTTCATCCACAAGGTCCCGTTTGCCATAAAGGAACTGATACTTGCTGGAGCGAGAGTAATGAATACCAGCCAATTATGTTTCTATCTTTTATTCAGGATTTTATAGAAAAGCGGTATAAAGAAATGCCAGAAGGAAGTTATACGACTTCACTCTTTAAGGAAGGACTGAACAGGATGGCTCAAAAAGTGGGTGAAGAAGCACTGGAAATGGTCATTGAGGCTGTGAATGGAACAGATGATAGACTTATCTATGAGGGTTCGGATATGTTATATCATTTAATTGTTTTATTAACTAGTAAAGGATTACGCATCGAGGATTTAGCTAAGGAACTTCAGACTCGACACGATCCTAATTGGCATAAACATTAAATAACATAATGTGATACAATATGTTGATAGATTATAAGAATGTAAATATATATCAGCAATCGGAAACTCCTGTGCTTAAAAATATTTGCTTTCATGTTGATGAAGGTGAATTTATATATATAATAGGACGTGTAGGTTCCGGTAAAAGCTCATTGTTAAAATCCTTGTATTTTGAGTTAAACATAGATGAAGCTGAAAATGCAATAGTCTTAAATCATGATTTATGTAAGTTAAAACAAAAATACATACCAGCCTTGCGTCGTCAAATGGGAGTAATATTCCAAGATTTCCAATTGCTGTATGATCGGACCATATATCAAAATCTTAGATTTGTATTAAAGGCGACAGGATGGAAAAATAAAGAAGAAATAAATAAGCGCATAGAGGATGTTTTGATTGATGTGGAAATGCAGGGTAAAGCAGATAAACTTCCACATGAGCTTTCCGGAGGAGAACAACAGCGAATAGCTATTGCGCGTGCGATATTGAATAAGCCAAAGTTGATAATAGCAGATGAGCCAACCGGCAATTTGGATCCTGTCACAGCAGAAAATATAATAGCGTTACTTCGGCAAATATCCCAAACAGGGACATCTGTTATTATGAGCACTCATAATATGCCTTTATTGGATAAATATCCTGGGGTTGTATATCGATGTATTGATGGCATTTTGGAAGAAGTAACTAATGATTATAATAAAATATCCGCAATAGAAGAAAACGATACGAGCGACCCTTGTTCCTTAATCGGAGATTATGGAACTCGTGAGGATTTATCTATATAATAATGATTAATAACGAATATAAAAGAGATATGAAAGTAATGAAATTTGGGGGAACATCGGTTGGAAGCCCAAGCAGAATGAAGGAAGTAACAAACCTTGTGGTTTCTTATAATGAACCCGTTTTTGTCGTTTTATCAGCAATGTCAGGCACAACAAATTCACTTGTTGAGATATCTGATTATTTATATAAGAAAAATCCGGAAGGAGCTAATGAGGTAATAAACAAACTTGAAAATAAATACATGGCTCATATAAATGAGCTTTATGAAACAAAAGAATGGCAGGATATAACCAGAAGTTTCCTTAAAGAAGAATTCAACTTCATCCGAACATTTACAAAAGAATTGTTCACCAGTTTTGAAGAAAAGGTCATTGTTGCCCAAGGAGAGATTATCAGCACCAATATGGTCGCTAACTACATGAAAGAAAAAGGCTTTAATGTAAAATTGATTTCTGCATTGGACTTCATGCGCACAGATAAAAATGGAGAACCAGATCTCGCTTATATAAAGAAGAACTTAAGTATTATTCTGGAAAAAGAATGTGATGGGCAGGTATATATTACACAGGGTTTTATTTGCCGTAATGCTTATGATGAGATCGACAACCTACAACGAGGTGGCAGTGATTATACAGCATCTTTAATCGGAGCAGCCATTTGTGCTGATGAAATTCAGATATGGACAGATATAGACGGAATGCATAATAATGATCCGCGAATTGTAGAAGGAACAGAGCCTGTTCACCAACTCCATTTTGAAGAAGCGGCGGAATTGGCCTATTTTGGTGCCAAAATATTGCATCCAACATGTATCCAGCCAGCAAAATATGCGGGAATACCTGTACGATTGCTTAATACCATGGCTCCCGAAGCCGAAGGTACGACAATAAGTAATATGACTGAATATGGTAAGATTAAAGCTGTTGCGGCAAAAGATAATATCACTGCTATAAAAGTAAAAAGCAGTAGAATGTTATTGGCAACAGGTTTCCTTCGTAAGGTATTTGAAATATTTGAGAGTTATCAGACCCCGATAGACATGGTTTGTACATCTGAGGTCGGAGTGTCCATGAGTATAGATAATTCTTCTCATCTAACAGAAATTGTTGATGAACTTAAAAAATACGGAACCGTCACTGTCGATACCAATATGTGCATTATCTGTGTTGTTGGTGATTTAGATTGGAGCAATGTCGGATTTGAGACCATAGCGGCAGAAGCAATGAAGAATATTCCGGTAAGAATGATTTCTTATGGTGGCTCGAATTACAATATTTCGTTTTTAATAAGGGAAGAAGACAAAAAACGAGCATTACAAAGTCTTAGTAAGACATTGTTCGGCAAATAAGGAATAACATACAAATATATTGATGATGAGAAAAACATATCCTATTGATAGGTTTCAATCTTTACAAACACCATTATATTATTATGATGTTGACTTATTGAAAAATACATTGGGGATTATTAACGATGAAATAAATAAACATAATAATTTCATTGTTCACTATGCAATAAAAGCCAATGCTAATCCAGCATTGCTGAGAATAATCAGTAATGCTGGATTGGGGGCAGACTGTGTAAGTGGAGGGGAAATAAGCATTGCTTGTCAGACAGGATTTGAGCCGTCTAAAATAGTTTTTGCCGGAGTTGGTAAAAGCGATTGGGAAATCAACTTGGCATTAGACAAAGGTATTTATTGCTTTAATGTTGAGAGTATGGCTGAATTAGAAGTGATAAACATGCTTGCCAATAAAAAAAACACTGTGGCTCGCGTGGCTTTAAGAATAAATCCCGATGTTGATGCCCATACACATGCAAACATAACCACGGGACTTGCAGAAAATAAATTCGGTATATCTTTGACTGACATGAATGATGTGGTGAAATCCGCAATGAAAATGGATTGTATTGAATTTATTGGATTACATTTTCATATAGGATCTCAGATACAGGATATGTCTGTTTTTAAATCACTATGTGAACGCATAAATGAAATAATAAGTTGTTTTGAAAAAGCCGGAATTATAATTTCTGACATAAACGTCGGAGGAGGTCTTGGCATTGATTATGATAACCCGGAAGAAAATTGCATACCAGATTTTAAAGCATATTTTGATACATATTCAACTTATTTGAATATAGGTTCAAATAAGAGGGTGCATTTTGAATTGGGACGTGCTGTTGTTGGGCAATGTGGAACATTGATAACAAAAACATTGTATATAAAGAAAGGTACGAACAAGCAATTTTTAATAGTTGATGCTGGCATGACGGACTTAATTCGGCCGGCGCTATATCATGCATACCATAAAATCGAGAATATATCTGGGGGCGGTTCAAAAGAACTTTATGATGTTGTCGGTCCTATTTGTGAGTCTAGTGATGTTTTTGGAAAAGATATATTATTGAATAAAACTATGCGTAATGATTTAATTGCGATAAAGTCTGCTGGGGCTTATGGAGAAATAATGGCCTCACAGTATAATTGCCGTAGTATTCCAAAAGGCTATTTAAGTTGTGATTTTTAATTAAAATATATATTGTCATGGAGATTGATATTCTTCAAATAGCTATCTGTAGCGGTCTGTTATTGATGGCTATTATATCTTCATTATGTAATGTTTTTTTTCGCAGGTTGCCGCATTCAATATTTTCTGATAATGATGATGATATGGCATTGCCTAAATTCTCTATTGTAATTTCAGCGCATGATAGTGCGTCAGATTTACAAAAAAATCTGCCATATTTCCTTTCCCAGGTTTATGAACCCGGATATGAGGTTATTGTGGTTGACGAATCATCGACTGATGATACAAATAATGTTTTAAAATTATTGAAAAAGGAATATAAAAATCTATATACAACATTCATACCCACATCAAGTAAGTATTTAAGTCGCAGGAAATTAGCTTTGACTGTTGGTGTTAAAGCCGCACATAATGAATGGATTATATTTTCTGATGCAGACTGTCGTCCGTATAGCGACAAATGGCTGAAAGCATTCTCGCATTTTTGTAATAATGAGAATAACATCGTCATGGGATATACTCAGTTTGATGAAAACACCAAGTCTTTTTATCGTTTCGAACGAATGATTTCTTCATGGTACACATTCCGCAAGGCATTGAATGGCATGGCTTACAGGCATTGCGGAGCAAATCTGGCTATACGCAAGAGTGATTTTATGAAGAAAAACGGTTTTTTGAAGAACTTGAAATATTTACGTGGTGAATATGACTTCATCGTGAATGAATATGCACAATCGGATCGGACCGCTGTTGTCACTTCAGAAGATTCTTTCATGCTGCAAGATACTCCGTCTAAGAAGACATGGACAAACACACGCCTTTGTTATATGGAAACGAGAAAACATCTCAATAGAAGCCACTCCTATCGTGCCCGTTTTAACATTGATATGCTGGTGTTGCATTTGAACTATATTGGTCAAATATCAGTTCTTGCCTACTCTGTGTTTGTTGAAGACATTGTTTTTATGATAGCCGCCATCTGCTGTTTTTTTATAACAGTCTGTATGCGCTTCATTATAGCCAAGAGAGCATGTGCTTTTTTGGGTGAAAGTATATCCGCTGCAAAAATTGTTGTCATGGAAATAGGTTTATTATGGAGTAATATGAAACTCATGATAAAATATGCAACTTCCGATAAAAATGATTTTATACGCAAATAATTAATGAGAATATTGCATTTTTATCCTGGCAAAGATGACATGATTGCTAGATATGTAGACATGTTATTAAACGTCATGGCCGAATATGTGGATAGCAGGAAAAGTACCGACCTGTCGGAACTCAAGAAGAGTATCAAGCAATGGAAGCCGGATATAATACACCTGCATGGGTGCTGGGAATTCACTACATTCATGGCATTGATACATGCCGACGCACGAAACATACGATATGTATTTACTCCTCATGGACAGTTAGAGCCATGGATAATGCGTCAAAACTATTGGCGTGAAAAATATCCAAAACTGTTTCTTTATCAGAGAAAGATTTTGAAAAAAGCTTATTCCATAATTGCAATGGGGAGTATGGAAGCTAATTGCATTAAGAATTACGGATGGAATAATCGTATAGAGACTGTGCGCAACCCGCTTATCACCGAAACCATAACGACTGTAGATGCCGGTTGTCAGGTATTTGCTGTATATAATAAGGTTCTGAATAGTGATGTTTTAAAACTTATGGATGACAAAACAATAACAGCTCTTTCCGTATTGATTAAAGCCGGGCAAGCATTGGACGAGAAATGGATAAGTGATAAAGAATACAATATAGTAAAAGGAATCGGTCAAAATGATTGGTTCAGATTACTTTTATATTCATATCAGGAAGAAATACTCAGTACAGTAATGAAAGGTGCCACTATTTTGCAGTTCATAATACCTGATATTGATTTTTCATCAGTATCATTCTATCTCCCAGAGAAGCACCATAAATCAAGGCCGTTATCAAGTAAAAGAAACTCTGATGCCAATATGGAATTCGTGACAGTTATTAAAGCTGCACACGAGAGAATATCACATAAAAAACTGACACTAAGCAATGTATTGGAACTATCGTCCTTTCTTCGGACAGCAATAGTACAAGATGATAAAATAGAAAGGTATCTTAGGGAAGAAGAATTGTCAGAGTTTGCCGGTCGGCTGATGCAGGTCGCAGCCGACTTTACTTGTCTTGATGTCGGTTTTATGCCAGTGACAAGTATAAACGACCGAGCAACAAGAAAAATAAAGAGAATTATAACAAAACATTTGGAAATATGACATCAATCAATCATAATGATATGGACACCGATATGCGCTATCTAAGTCTGCTGTCGCAATCATTTCCAACAATAGCAGATGCCAGTACAGAAATAATAAATCTTGAAGCTATATCTAATCTTCCAAAAGGAACTGAACATTTCCTTGCGGATATTCATGGAGAGAATGAAGCCTTTCAACATGTGCTTAAAAACGCTTCCGGCAACATAAAACGTAAAGTAAATGAGTTGTTTGCCGGTAATATGCGGGAAATAGAGAAGAAAGACTTGTGTACTTTGATATATTATCCGGAGGAAAAACTGGAATTGATAAAATCATCAGAGCCGGATATAGACGATTGGTATCACATAACGATACATAACCTTGTCAAGATATGCCTTGATGTGAGCAGTAAATATACACGCTCGAAAGTAAGAAAATCGCTACCGGAAGATTTCAGTTATATAATCGAGGAATTGCTTCATGAAAGTACAGGAGACACAGACAAGGCAGCCTATGTGAATGTCATTGTTGATACAATCGTTACAACAGGCAGAGCCGATGATTTCATAATTGCATTATGCGGAGTCATACAACGTCTTGCAATAGACCAATTACATATTCTTGGAGATATTTACGACCGTGGTCCGGGTGCTCATATAATAATGGATACCATGCGTCATTATCACAGTTGGGATATACAGTGGGGAAATCACGATATTCTGTGGATGGGTGCTTGTGCGGGAAATCCGGCGTGTATATGCAACGTGCTCCGTTTATCCCTGCGGTATGCCAATTTGTCTACCCTTGAGGAGGGGTATGGAATAAATCTCGTTCCTCTTGCCACGTTTGCCATGGATGTTTATGGTGATGATCCTTGTGACGAGTTTATGCCCAAATTGTTGAAGGGTCGTAATATGGATGAAAAGACAATGAGGCTAACAGCGAAGATGCATAAAGCCATAAGTGTGATTCAGTTTAAGGAGGAGGCCGGCATATTCAAGCGCAGACCGGAATGGAACATGCAAGACAGATGCCTGTTTGAACATGTCGATTATGAGAGAGGTATATGCAAAATAGACGGGAAGGAATATGAGATGTGCAACAATCATTTTCCAACAATCAACCCGGAAAATCCCAATGAACTGACACAGGAAGAAGTTTTGCTTATGCAGCGTCTTTGTCATTCGTTTGTCGTAAGTGAGAAACTTCGGAAACACATACGTATATTGTTAGGGCACGGATGTATGTATGCCATATATAACAGTAATCTTTTGTTTCATGCTTCGGTACCTTTAAATGATGACGGAACATTAAGGGAAGTTGAACTGTATACAGGTAAGAAATACAGCGGTCTTGAGCTAATGCAGAAAATAGGAATGATGATACGTGCCGCCTTTGAAAATGACACCGATGGAAATGTGCGGAAGTATGCGATAGATTATTTCCTGTATTTATGGTGTGGTAAAGACAGTCCGCTATTCGATAAGTCCAAGATGGCAACATTCGAGCGTTATTTCCTCAAAGATAAAGAGACATACCATGAGGAAAAAGGCAATTATTTTAAGTTGCGTGATGATGAAACAGTGTGCGACCGTATCCTTGATGCATTCGGAGTGGAAGGGCCTAACCGTCATATAATCAACGGACATGTTCCGGTACATGCCTCGAAAGGCGAAAATCCGATCAAGGCAAATGGAAAGCTCATGGTCATTGATGGAGGATTTAGTGAAGCATATCATAAAGAGACCGGCATAGCCGGATATACATTGGTATATCACAGCCGTGGCTTTCAATTAGTACAGCACGAGCCTTTTACATCTGCCGCAGATTCTATAAAACGAGGTACGGATATAAAGAGTACGACACAGATTGTCGAAATGTCAGCACACCGCATGCTGGTGGCCGATACGGATAAAGGAGCCGAGCTGCGGGCACAGATTTCCGATCTAAAAAAGTTGTTATATGCCTACAGGCACGGAATAATCAAAGAAAAGAGATAATACACGAGCCTAAATGATATTTTATAGACGATAAATCATTTAGGCTCGCTTTTATTTATTTGTGGAAATGCTCTCAACGATAATTATATAAACAAAAACAAGATATTAAAGTAAAAGGTACTCCAATTCATTGATTGTATATCAAAGTGTATCGTAATAAAACTTGCATTTATATAAATTTTGTAGTAACTTTGATTTTAGGAATACACATTTAAATAAAGAAAAATATGATAAATATTTACAAAACGACATGCAGATATAGTGATGATAAAATCATATTTTCAGCCATAAAAAATGATATTGCAGAAAAAGCATTGTCAATGCTCTTTATATCTGATGGTGTCCGAACATGAATGCTCTAACTATGTCATGAATTCTATATATAACACGGTACCCATAGGTATGTAACTATATTTTATAATTATCAAAAAAACGAGGCTCTCTTTGCTCTGCATTGGGAGCCTCGTTGCGTTGTATTGGGATACTTATTGCAGTGCGTTTAGTATCTAAACGGACGCCAATTAGATACCGAATGAATGACAACGAGTATCCCAATGCAGGATAACGGTTTCTGTTATAAGATATAATTGGAAAATCTGTATATTACAATATACTTCTGCCATTTTTTTATAGTAAAAACCATTGATAATTATTCTTTTTATAGTTGGTATCCATAAATTGACAGAAGTATAATCGATGATATTATATTTACAAAAGTACTGTTAAAAAGCAAAACAAAACACATGTATTGCAAAGTGATAAAATGCAATCTCATATCCTATCGATTACAAAACTTGGTGATATGAATTTTAAGCAATCGCATACATAAGTATTTAAAAAGCATAACCATTTATGAAAGAAAAAAAATAAAATTCGTATCTTTGCATCACGAAATATTTTATGAAAATAGGTATTGAATTTATGTTATTAATGGATATGGCAGAATGGAATCATGATGTTAAATAGAAATAATAATATGGATTTGGGACATCTTCCTGTATCAAGCGGCAGGGCATGGATATTAATTAGCTGACAATTTATTGAAACAACCAAAGATATGAAGAAAAAATTAGAGAAGGTGCTTGTGCTCGGTTCAGGTGCCTTAAAAATCGGACAAGCAGGCGAATTCGATTATTCAGGTTCGCAGGCATTGAAAGCATTGCGTGAAGAGGGGATTTCGTCTGTGCTTGTCAATCCTAATATCGCCACAATACAGACATCGGAGGGTATTGCGGACAAGGTTTATTTTCAACCTGTGACTCCTTATTTTGTCACGGAGATTATAAAGAAAGAGCGTCCGGACGGTATTCTTCTTGCATTCGGAGGACAGACCGCCCTAAACTGTGGAACTGAATTATATACAAACGGCATTCTTAAAGAATATGGCGTAGAGGTTTTGGGGACATCCGTAGATGCCATTATGTATACGGAAGACAGGGATTTGTTCGTAAAAAAACTTGATGAGATAGAATTGAAAACCCCGATAAGCGAGGCTGTTGAAAACATGGACGACGCTCTTGCCGCAGCACGTAAAATTGGCTATCCGGTTATGATCCGCTCCGCTTATGCGCTTGGCGGACTCGGTTCGGGAATATGCAAAGACGAGGATGTATTCAAAGAACTGGCAGGAAGCGCATTTACTTTCGCCCCACAGGTTTTGGTAGAAGAGTCGCTTAAAGGCTGGAAAGAAATAGAGTTTGAGGTTATACGCGATGCCAATGACCACTGTTTCACGGTTGCGTCAATGGAGAATTTCGATCCGCTTGGAATACATACAGGCGAATCGATCGTCGTGGCTCCCACTTGTTCCCTTACAGACGAACAGGTGAAAATGCTTCAAGACATTTCCATTCGCTGCGTGCGTCACCTTGGTATCGTAGGAGAGTGCAATATACAGTTTGCTTTCAATGCTGAGACAAACGATTATAGAATAATAGAGGTTAATGCACGTCTTAGCCGTTCATCGGCATTGGCATCGAAAGCTACCGGTTATCCGCTGGCTTTTGTAGCCGCCAAGATAGCTCTTGGTTATACGCTTGATCAAATTGGAGAGATGGGTACACCCAATTCTGCCTATACCGCCCCACAGCTTGACTATATGATTTGCAAGATTCCGAGGTGGGATTTGACTAAGTTTGCCGGTGTAAGCCGCCTTATAGGTTCGTCGATGAAGTCTGTCGGAGAAATAATGTCTATCGGACGCTCGTTTGAAGAGATGATACAAAAGGGCTTAAGAATGATTGGTCAAGGTATGCACGGCTTTGTGGGTAACGACCACACGAGATTTGAAAACCTTGATGAAGAATTGGCTAATCCCACAGATTTGCGTATATTCGCCATCGCTCAGGCTTTGGAAGAGGGTTACAGCATAGAGCGCATAGAAGAACTCACAAAAATAGACTCTTGGTTCCTTATCCGTTTAAAAAACATTGTTGACCTTAAGCATAAATTACAGGAATACAACTCGTTGGATGAGTTGCCAGATGCTTTGCTTAAGGATGTGAAAGTTGCCGGATTCTCCGATTTTCAGATTGCGCGTTTTGTATTGAAATCGACTACAGGCAGCATGGAAAAAGAAAATCTCGAAGTACGTCGTCATCGTAAGCAAAAGGGAATCCTACCTGCCGTCAAACGCATAAATACCGTTGCCAGCGAGCACCCAGAACTGACCAACTATCTCTATTTCACATACGCCACCGATGGTCATGACATTGATTATTACAAGAATGAGAAGTCGGTGGTAGTACTTGGTTCCGGTGCTTATCGGATTGGATCTTCCGTTGAGTTTGATTGGTGCTCGGTGAATGCGATTGAGACCGCACGCAAACTCGGCTACAAATCTATCATGATAAATTATAACCCAGAAACCGTGTCTACCGATTATGACATGTGCGACAGGTTGTATTTCGATGAGTTGTCACTCGAACGCGTGCTGGACGTGATAGATCTCGAAGAGCCGAAAGGTGTAATTGTAAGTGTTGGAGGACAGATCCCCAATAATCTGGCTATGAAATTACACCGCCGCGGTGTGCCGGTGCTCGGTACTTCACCAATCGACATAGACAGGGCGGAAAATCGTGATAAGTTTTCGGCAATGCTCGACAAACTCGGAATAGACCAGCCCGCATGGCGTGCACTTACTTCATTTGATGATATTAAGGAATTTGTGGACAAAGTCGGTTTCCCGGTTTTGGTACGTCCTTCTTATGTATTGTCAGGCGCAGCAATGAACGTATGCCACAGTTCGGAAGAACTTGAGCGTTTCTTAAAGATGGCAACAGAGGTTAATAAGGAGTATCCGGTTGTCGTATCTCAGTTCATGCAGGATACGAAAGAGATTGAGTTTGATGCCGTTGCCGACAAAGGTCAAATCGTTGAATATGCCATTTCTGAGCATGTTGAGTATGCTGGTGTTCACTCTGGTGACGCTACAATGGTATTCCCGGCCCAGAATATCTATTTCTCGACTATCAGGCAAATTAAGAAAACAGCCTGTAAGATAGCGGAAGAACTTAATATCAGCGGACCGTTCAACATTCAGTTTCTTGCAAAGAACCGCGAAATAAAGGTTATTGAGTGTAATCTACGTGCCTCCCGTTCCTTCCCGTTCGTCAGCAAGATACTGAAGCGTAATTTTATAGAGACGGCAACAAAGATAATGTTAGACACTCCATATAACAAACCTGACAAGAGTGAGTTTGACATTGACAGAATAGGTGTGAAAGCTTCACAATTCTCTTTTGCTCGTTTACAAAACGCCGATCCGGTGCTTGGTGTGGATATGTCTTCAACCGGAGAGGTGGGATGTATCGGGGACGATATGAATGAGGCACTTCTCAATGCTTTGATAGCCACAGGATACCGTATTCCTGAAAAACGTATTCTCATGTCTTCTGGAGGAGTAAAGGGTAAAGTAGCATTGCTTGAACCGGCACGCCAGTTGGCAAAGAAAGGATTTGAGGTCTACGCCACAGCCGGGACAGCCAAATTCTTGAAAGAAAACGAAGTGCCAGTGATAACAGTCGGATGGCCAGATGAGAATAGCGAAAATAATGTGATGGACATGATTGCCGAGCATAAGTTTGACCTGATAATAAATGTTCCCAAGAATCAGACAAGACGTGAGTTAACAAACGGATACCGCATTCGCCGTGGTGCAATTGATCATAATATTCCGTTGATGACGAATGTGAGACTGGCCAAAGCCTTTATTGAGGCATTCTGCGCAATAAAGCAACAGGATATAAAGATTAAGAGTTGGCAGGAGTATAATATGTAATATGTATTGATATGTAAGTAGCCGCATTTATTTCCAAATGCGGCTACTTATTTTAGTTTTTTGCGTGTAATAATTAAATGCGGTGATTTCAAAATTTGAAATCACCGCATTTAATTATTATATTGCTTATTAATTCAAGAGTTAATAATATTTATTGCCATACAAATTCATTTTTTATCTGTTTTTGCAGGTTTGTATCTCTTGTTCAATCCGTTAATAACATCTGCCGTGATATCAAGCTTCTTGTCTGCAAGCAATATGTTGTCACCGGCTTTTGACAAAATCAAATCATATTTCTTGGTTTTGTTATAAACTTTCAGGAAATTTTGCAACGAGTCACGTAATGCGGCATTGTACTTTGCGGTCTCTGAGTCTAATTCCGAACCAAGACGGTTTTGCAGTTCTTGCAAATCTTCTTGCTGACGCTGTAATGCAGCCTGAACACTCGCAGCCTGTTCGCGGCTGGTAAAACCGTTATTATTTAATTTCTGCTGGAAGTTTGCTGCTGCAGCTTGCAATTTTTGGCCTTTTTGGTTTAAAGTATTGCGAGCGTTATTACTCTTCTTCTGCAAAATGGCTGTAAAATCTTTGCAGAACTTGTACTGAGACATCAAAGAATCAACCTCAACGTATGCGATTTTCATTTCACCCGTGACTGATGTTGAAGTTTTGGCGGGCTGTTCATCCATCTTGGGAGCAGACTTGTCGCATGCGGTGAGTGTCAAACCGGCTACTGCCACCACTGATAATGCATGGAAAATGTTTTTCTTGTTCATCTTATCTTAATTTTTTAATCGTTCTCTATTCTTCTTTACCTTGATAGATCGGGATGATATGGTGCGTGCCTCACGGTCCTGATCCATTACACAATGGATTCCTCGCTCTTTCATCCCGGGATTATCATGGATATGCTGCGATGAGAATTTACCATCTCTACGGAAAAATAATTTCACACACAAAAATGCCATTGATATAGCAATAATTAACGTGCTCAATAGTATAATCTCAATCATAATCCGTAACTTTGCGGTTACAAAGATAATGTAAATTAATCAATTATTAATTAAAACAGTAATAAAAAAGAAAAAATAATGAATAAAAGTGACTTAAAGCCGATTGGTGTTTTTGAGCAATTTGCCCATATAAACAATATTCCGCGCCCATCAAAGCGCGAGGAAAAGATGATTGAATATCTTAAAAACTGGGGAGAAAGCCGTGACTTGGAAACGAAAGTGGATGCAACTGGTAATGTGATTATAAAGAAATCCGCAACTCCCGGATATGAAAATCGTAAGACTGTTATTCTTCAAAGCCACATGGATATGGTATGTGACAAGCTTGTGGATGTAGAATTTGATTTTGACAAGGACCCCATAAAGACATACATTGACGGTGATTGGCTTAAGGCTGAAGGTACGACTCTTGGTGCCGATGACGGTATTGGAGTAGCCATCGAACTTGCGGTATTGGATGCCGATGATATAGAACATGGCCCGATAGAATGTGTTTTTACCCGTGATGAAGAAACACAACTTACCGGTGCAAGCGGAATGCAGGCTGGTTTCATGAATGGCGACATGCTTATAAACCTTGACAGTGAGGATGAAGGACAGTTTTTTGTTTCATGCGCTGGTGGAAGAAGCACAACAGCCACATTTGAATTTACAAAAGAAAATGCGCCTGACAATTACTTTTTCATACAAGGTTCTATAAAGGGGCTTACAGGAGGACATTCAGGTGATGATATAGATAAAAAAAGAGCTAATGCGATAAAGGTTCTCGGCCGTTTCTTATATAATGAGCTGGAAAAGTATGATATTCGTCTGGCTGAGTTTAATTCGGGAAAAATGCACAATGCAATTCCAAGAGATGGTAAGTTTATAATAGCTATCCCCAGTGATGTAAAAGAGAAAGTGCGTGTGGATTGGAATATATTTACAAGCGATGTTGAAGATGAGTTTCATGTATCCGATACAGAGATGATCTTCAATATGGAGAGCGTCGAAGCCCAAAAGATTCTCCCCAAGATTATTTCGGATAACATTATACGTGCATTGCAAGGTGTGGATAATGGGGTTTTTGCAATGTGCCAGGATGAAGCATTGTCCTATATGGTCGAGACATCAAGTAATGTCGCAAGTGTTGTGACAGAGGATAGCAAAATGACTGTCGTTTCATCACAGCGAAGCAATGTTATGAGTAATCTTGAAAATCAATGCAATACAGTAAAAGCAATATTTGAATTAGCGGGAGCAAAAGTAGTGCAAAATGACGGGTATCCGGCATGGAAGATGAATCCAAACAGCGAACTAACGAAAATTGCTGTAGATACATATAAGAATTTATTTGGTAATGAGCCAATAGTAAAAGGCATTCATGCCGGATTGGAGTGCGGACTTTTCTCTGAAAGGTATCCACATCTTGATATGGTTTCATTCGGTCCTACCCTGCGCTATGTGCACACACCGGAGGAAAGGCTTTACATACCATCGGTACAGAAAGTGTGGAATCATCTGATAGAAATACTTAAAAGCATTCCTTTGAAGTAAATGAGATTATTGTATCACATGTTTATTGTTGTTATGTTGTTGTCCGTTTTATCATGCGGACAACAACATAAAGCAGAATCGGTAGTGAAAGGTTTTATGGAGAGAAACATGTTGGACGGTAAGAAACCTTCCAATATTGTGTTTCATGATATTGATTCAACCACATATATTACAGACTCATTGGTGTATATAATGCGGAATGTACTGAAACAATCTGATAGATACAGTCATGATATTACATATTCATCGACCAATATGGACGGTTATCTGAAAATTATCCGCGTTGAATATAAATTAGACGGGCAAAAATATTCAGACAGTTACTATTTGGATAATAAAATTACAGGCGTTGTTTCACTCAAATGTAATTGAGTGCTATAAAGAAAATCTCAAAGAAATAATCTAACTGAATTGATATCATTATGCAAAATAATGAAAAATACATGGTTTCCGGAAAAATGTTCATTTAAAATTTGCATGTATCAAATAAAATGCCTACCTTTGCACCGCATTTGAGAGAAAATGCTACGGTAATTAAATCCGGAAAGGAAGTTTGGGTGAGTGGCTGAAACCAGCAGTTTGCTAAACTGCCGTACGAGTTCATCGTACCGGGGGTTCGAATCCCCCAGCTTCCGCGGAGAATAGACTGTAAATTTAATGGTGGATTCATCTAATGGTTAGGATACAAGATTCTCAATCTTGGCATAGGGGTTCGATTCCCCTATCCACTACAAAAAAGAGTTTCAAGGTATTCTTGAGACTCTTTTTACTTTTTACAATTGAATAGGAAACATGGATAGTGTCAAGGAACGGTTTAATAGAACAGAAGCTCTTCTTGGTAAACAAGCAATGGAGAGATTATATAATAGCAAAGTAGCCATATTCGGAGTTGGCGGAGTTGGCGGATATGCAGCGGAAGTGATAGCACGAAGCGGTATAGGATATATTGATATATTTGATAGTGATAGTGTTTCTGCCACTAACATAAACAGACAGATATATGCCCTGACAAGTACTATCGGACAGTACAAAGTGGATGTGGCGAAGAAAAGGATTGAGGATATAAATCCGGATTGTATTGTGAAGACATACAAGGTATTCTATTTGCCGTCCAATGCAGATCAAATAGATTTATCCAAGTATGATTATGTGGTGGATTGTATAGATACAGTTGTTGCCAAGGTTGAATTGGTCGTACGCTGTAATAAACAGAATATTCCTATAATAAGCAGTATGGGGGCTGGAAATAAACTTGACGCTACGGCATTCAAAGTGTCAGACATAAGTAAGACTAAAATAGATCCGCTTGCAAAAGCAGTCAGAAAGAGACTTCGTAAATTAGGTGTGGAACATCTAAAAGTCGTGTATAGCGAAGAAGTCCCAAACATGACATCGTGTCAATCCACAGAACTAATGCCGGCAAGTAATTCTTTTGTGCCAGGTGTTGCAGGTCTTATAATTGGAGGTGAGGTCATTAAAGATATAATACATTGCACTAATTTATTATGAGTAGATATTTAAATTGCATTTTTATTGCAGGACATAATCATATAGAGCCATTAAACATCAAATAAATGCGATGAACTTATATATGGATAATTGCATTTATATTAAAAATGAGCATCCTCAAGCAAATTAAAAATAGCATGACAAGCTTTGTTTGTCATGCTATTTTATTTATGGTAATAAAACAATCAGAGTTTTAATGAACTCTTTATCGCATTGATTTTATTTTCTGCTGCACTACAGCATCTGTCGTAACATCCAGAACACTTCATACTATTATCTTTTATCTCTATATAGAACTTTATCTTCGGCTCTGTTCCTGAAGGGCGCACACTTATTTTTGTGCCGTCTTCACAGAACCATTGAAGCACATTACTTGTTGTTGGCATATCAAGTTTTGTCTTTGTGCCATTTGCATTTGTCTGTTCTAAAGTCTGGTAGTCTTTACATACAATGACCTTACTGCCACCTATCTCCTTTGGAGGTTCATTGCGGAAGTCAGTCATCATTTGTTTAATCTCATCAGCTCCGCTCTTACCAGGTTTCACTACATTAATTGTAAACTCTTTGGAGAAACCATATTCGGCATATATATCCATCAAGATATCATACAAAGTCTTACCTTTATCTTTAGCGTAAGCGCAAATCTCGGCAAGTAATGAACATGCTGAAACTGCATCTTTATCACGGACAAAGTCTTGTGCCAGGAAACCATAACTTTCTTCTCCACCGCCAATGTATTGCTGTTTACCCTCAGATATGGCGATTTCACGGGCTATCCATTTAAAACCAGTATAGCAATCACGCATTTCTATATTTTGTTTTTCAGCAATCTCGCGGATAACCTCTGTGGTAACAATTGTTTTTACGATGAAATCACCATCTCTCATCTTACCGGTAGCCTTTCTATTGGTGATTATATAATAAAGGAACAGTAAACATGTTTGGTTTCCATTTATTAGAATCCACTCTCCCTTATCATTCTTGCATGCCATACCAACACGGTCTGCATCCGGATCACTTGCCATAACAACGTCTGCATCCATTGCCTTGGCATCGCGCAATGCAAATGTAAGAGCTTCACCATTCTCTGGATTTGGAGATACAACAGTGGGGAAGTCACCACTTTTCACCATCTGCTCTTCCACGCAATGAATATTTTCAAATCCCCATAACTTTAACGAACGAGGTATCATTGTCATTCCAGTACCATGTAATGGAGTATAGACTATTTTGAGATCCTTTTGGCGTTTTATAACTTCAGGATCGATGCAAATCTCCTTTATGCGCTCCAAATATATCTTGTCAATATCCTCACCGATAATCTGAATCAACTCTTTATTTCCGGAAAACTTAACATCATCAATGGTAACTTTATTGACTTCATCTATGATGCCGGTATCATGTGGTGCCAATACCTGCGCCCCATCTTCCCAATACGCTTTATATCCATTATACTCGCGTGGATTATGACTTGCGGTAACATTAACTCCAGCTTGGCATTTTAGGTGTCTTATGGCAAATGAACATTCCGGTGTCGGACGCATATCATCGAAAAGATAAACTTTTATTCCATTTGCCGAGAATATATCTGCGACTGTTTCTGCAAACTGGCGACTATTATTGCGGCAGTCATGACATACAACGACAGATATATCCGAACGATCCGCAAAGTTTTTCTTCAGATAATTGGCAAAACCTTGTGTTGCCATACCGACAGTATATATATTCATGCGATTACTGCCGGCTCCCATAATGCCGCGTAATCCTCCAGTTCCAAACTCTAACTCTTTATAGAAACATTCTATCAAATCGGTTTTATCCTCATTCTCCAGCATCCTACGAACAGAAGCTTGTGTCTCTTGGTCAAAAGCCGGGGTTAGCCATTGCTGTGCTTTTTCCGTACATTGTGAAATAAGTTGTGTGTTATTTTCCATAATTTTATAAGTTAAAAATCAAATATTATCATTTTACAAAGATAACGTTTTTACTTTAAAGTAGAATTGCCAATGAGGCTTATTTTTTAATTTTTTAGTATTTTATCTATTTCATCGAATTGCTTTCCCATATTGAGATTTAAATAAATACGATATAACGCATGTCCCCACTTGTCTTTATTGTCAGGCGCATATTCACGATATTTCTCTAAATATGGTCTTGCCTTTTTGTATAAATTCTTAATTTGTTTCTTGTTCTTTGAAGTTTGTTTATCCCTTTCTAAAATCAATATTTTATTCAGATAAGCCGTACCGGCATTAAAATACGGCTCAGGAAGTGTGTCATTTTTTTGTATTAGCGAATCACTTAACGATATGCAATCGTCATATTTACCAATATTAAGTAATACAGTAGACTTTGCCAGCATAAACAATTCGTTGTCACTATCAACAGCCAGAGCCTTGTCCGCCAGGAGTAAAGCCTCATTCAGACTATCCGCATTTGTGTAATAATCCATCAATCGTGACAAGAAATACGGGTATTCTGGATATTCCTTAAATCCGGTCCGTAATACTTGCACATACTGTGCGTCTTTTTTTTCAGCTTTATATGCTTCGGCAATAAACCGTAAGGTATATTTTTTCTTGGATATATTATGTAATGCCGTATCTGCGTACATAAGTGTTTTTTCGGGATTATTCATTTTAAATCCGCAATATGTGGCCCAATATGCCGCATCTGTCATACGCTTATCGTTATCCTGATAGTCATAACCTGAAAACAATGGTTTTCGGTCACATTCTATGTATGTGGAAAAGAAATCAAAAGCAGTTTTATAATCTGTTTTTCTTATATAATATGTCCCGCCGTAAAAAAGATTAGGTCGCAATGTGTTTAACTCCGAAGCGTGTTTACGGCGATATTCCAAAACTACACGTCCTTTTTTATCAGGAATGGCATCGATGGAATCAAGCGTTTCAAGTACTGTGAACATACGCTTTGTCAGATTGAATATGGCAGCCGTATCATATTTCTGTTTTAGATAAAGCTTTTCATTACCGACTTCGTATTGCTTTTGCAGTGCTTGATATAAAAGCAAATATATTTTAGGATTAGTCCTACAAACAGAATCTTTGGCCAAAAGCTCGGTCATCATTTTTTCCGCTTTTTCCAGTTCCTTGCCACTCTTTATATAAGACCGTGCTTGAGACATCTCTTTTCGTTGAGCTCTCAAGCACGGTGTTATCAATAGTAAGAGAAGCGTTAATAATATCAGCTTCTTCATTTAATGGTTATATGTTTATTTTTTAGTTGCCAAGCAGTTTCTCCATTTCTGCTGATTTCTCCTTGTTACCCAATGAATAATAAATTTGGTACAAAGGATATGCCCAGTTTACTTTTTCACGTGAAGGATCCTGTTCTTTGGCTTTTTCCATATACGTCAACGCCTGATTCAGAACCTCCTTCACTTTATTCAGGTTTGCTGTCGTAAGACCACCGGTCTTCTTATCAGCTAACTGATCTTTCAGTTCTATGGCTTTAGAGTTGAGACATACTCCGATGTTGAATATCACTTGGATGAAGTTTGGGTCTATCTCAAGGGCTTTCTTATATGATTCTACGGCCTCATTCCATTTTTGACTGTTCATCTCGGCCTCACCTTTCAAAGCCCAAGCCATTTTATTATTCGGATCGGCAGTAATCTCTTCTTCCAGCCATTTCATGCGCTCAGCCTGACGTCCAGGAGCTGAATAATATTCCATCAAAAGATTGAAATACTTATCTTCGTTAGGCTTTTGTTTATGAAGATCTTTCAATATTCCCACATAAGCCAAAGAGTCTTCCTTTGTTTTGCAATTCTCTTTTTGTGAGAATAAAAGTATTTCATTGGCGTCGGCTGCTTTCGCCGAGTCCTGAGCCGCAATTTTGGCATATTTAACTGCACTTGCATAGTCTTTCTTTTGATAAGATACCAAACCGGCAAAATATGCAATCTCTGCACGATATTCATCTTTTGTCAGATCAATATCCGTAAACATAGGATCCTCCGCACTATCAATATACAAAGTCCATGCCTTTTGAGCATTGTCAAGATTTTTGTGGTTATACTCAAATAGTCCTGCCTGTATAAGATTCAGACGTCCCATTTGGTATCTGTCCTGATTGGCTTTTCTGAAACGTATTTTTACTTTTCCCTTCTCGTTTGGTTGCCTGTCAAACTCATCACATTTCAAAGCGGCCTCCATTGCAGCGATAATACTTCTATGCATGCCAAGAGTATCGTATGGAGTGTTATCTTTCTTTATCTCGCTTTCAGCTTTCTTCTGCTGAATGCCCGCAAACTTCTGATAATGAATATTGTTAAGTGTATTCCATGCCGCAGCCTTATCGGTTGTGGCATCAGATGTCAATGCGGGAGTAATGATTTTCAGTGCTTCTTCAAATTCTCCCTTGTCACAAAGCTTTTGTGCTTCCTTTACCACATTGTCTTGGGCAAAGGCTGTGGCGGACGCTGCAACAGTGACTGCCATCATAATCAGTTTTTTCATCGTTTTATAGTTTTAATTAAACATTTGTCTGTACCATTTTATTCTTCACCGAATTCTACGATTGGAGCCGTTTCGTCAGGATGAATTTCCGACGCGTCATCAGAATCAGACATATTATTATTATTTGCTTGTGATGCACTTGCTTCCGATGCGGTCTGTCCATCTTGCTCCATTATCTCAGCGTCACCTGCACTCATCACCTTGCAAACACTTGCAATAATATCGTTTTTCTTTGTGAGGTTTATCAGTCTGACACCTTGTGTCGCACGCCCCATTACACGTACATCGGCAACTTTCAAGCGTATCAATATTCCGCTCTTGTTGATAATCATGAGGTCATTTTCATCGGTCACAACCTTAATCGCAACCAGTCGGCCAGTCTTTTCCGTGACGCTCAATGTTTTCACACCCTTTGCTCCACGGGCCGTTTTCCGATAGTCCTCAATCTCGCTACGCTTTCCATATCCGTTTTCGCTTACAACCATTATGGTCTCTGTTTGCGGGTCGTTGACACACACCATGCCTATCACCTCGTCGTCACCATCATCAAGGCGCATACTGCGCACTCCGGTAGACACACGTCCCATCACACGTACGTCTTTTTCATTAAATCGTATCGCACGGCCGTTACGGTTGGCTATGATCAGTTCGTTATTACCGTTTGTCAACCTGACTGCCACGACTTGATCGCCTTCCATGATATTTATGGCTATTACGCCGTTTGTGCGCGGGCGGCTATATGCTTCAAGGCATGTTTTCTTTATTATACCGTGCTTTGTCGCAAATACTACGTAATGACTTTTGAGGAACTCTTCGTCATTAAACTTCTTTATTCTCAAAACTGCATTGATGGCATCGTCGGATTCAATATTGAGCAAGTTCTGTATAGCTCTGCCTTTCGAGTTCTTTGCCCCCTCCGGAATTTCATAACATTTAAGCCAATAACAACGTCCTTTCTGAGTGAAGAAAAGCAATGTGTTATGCATTGTAGCGGGATATATGTATTCCGTGAAATCAGCGTCACGCGTCTGGGCACCCTTGCTTCCTACTCCACCGCGGCTCTGTTCCTTAAATTCAGAAAGAGCCGTGCGCTTGATATATCCCAAGTGGCTGATTGTAATCACGACTGGATCATCCGGATAGAAATCCTCCGCATTAAACTCTTCGCTCGAATACTTTATTTCAGTACGACGCTCGTCACCATATTTCTCTTTTACTTCCAGCAACTCGGCTTTCATCACCTGCTTACACAATTCAGGATTGTCAAGTATCTCCTGTAAGTGGGCTATGAGTTTTTCAAGTTCCTCGTACTCTTGATGCAACTGATCCATGCGAAGGCCGGTCAACTGGCTTAGACGCATGTCAACAATTGCCTTTGCCTGAACATCGTCAAAGTCGAAACGTTTCTTGAGGTTTTCGATAGCATCTTGCGGAGTCTTGGACGTACGGATAAGATGTACCACCTCATCGATATTATCGCAGGCAACTATGAGCGCTTCCAGAATGTGGGCACGGTCTTGCGCTTTCTTCAAATCAAACCTTGTCCTGCGGATCGTCACGTCATGACGATGCTCCACAAAATACCTCACGCAATCTTTCAAGGAAAGAAGTCTCGGCCTGCCTTTCACAAGGGCGATACAGTTCACCGAGAAAGAACTTTGCAGTGCTGTCATCTTAAAAAGTTTATTAAGAATGACATTGGCGTTTGCCTCTCGCTTTACGTCAACGACGATACGCATACCCTGACGTCCCGACTCGTCGTTTACATAGCTGATGCCTTCTATTCTTTTTTCATTTGCCAAATCTGCTATATATTTCACGAGATCAGCCTTGTTTACGCCATAAGGAATTTCCGTCACCACGATTTTATCATGAGTGTCTCCTGTCTCGATTTCGGCTTTGGCTCTCATCACAATCCGTCCGCGACCTGTATCGTACGCGTCTTTCACTCCTTGTATACCATATATATATGCACCGGTCGGGAAGTCGGGAGCTTTGATATACTCCATAAGCCCGTCTGTGTCTATATCCGGATTGTCTATGTAAGCGCAACAGCCGTCTATTACTTCCGCCAGATTGTGTGTCGGAATATTGGTCGCCATACCCACGGCTATACCATTTCCGCCATTTACCAGCAAATTAGGTATTTTTGTCGGCATTACGGTCGGCTCCTGCAACGAGTCGTCAAAGTTGTTCGTCATGTCTACGGTGTCTTTTTCCAAATCATCCATGACATGCTCTCCCATTTTAGATAGTCGGCATTCGGTATAACGCATTGCTGCCGCTGAGTCTCCATCCACAGAACCGAAGTTGCCTTGACCGTCTACCAATGTATATCTCATGCTCCACTCCTGTGCCATTCTGACAAGAGCGCCATATACGGAAATATCTCCGTGCGGGTGATATTTTCCTAACACCTCACCGACAACACGTGCGCATTTCTTATACGGCTTATCGCTGCCGTTACCGATACCCATCATTCCATATAGGATACGGCGATGAACAGGTTTAAATCCGTCGCGAACATCCGGAAGAGCACGGGCTACGATTACAGACATCGAATAATCAATATATGAGGATTTCATTTCTTCCTCAATATTAATTTTTATGATTCTGTCTTGGTCTAATGTTTGATCCATTGATTGTTATTTGTTTTTATTGTTATCTGCTTAGCTGCCACAAGGCCGGCGGTTTACCGCTGAAATGCCGTTTAAGGCACTTTTAAGCCGTTCTGACGCGTTTTTACATCTTTAAAGCCTTCAAAATTACTACTTTTTTCAGACATAAAGAAACATTTAAACAATTTTATAAGTACACGTGTACTGCCATACAGACCTTTACGGCCTCGAAAATGGTGTTGCAGTTGTACTGTGATAATGGATTTTTAGGAATAAAAACAAATATGCACGTTACATTTGGCAACTATGCCACGTTAGCCCCAGCATATTCGTTATCATGGCTTGACATGCTCGAATAATAATCTTCAGCCAAGAAAAAGTATAATGGCGGTTGGTGCAAATATTTTAGAGGTATGTAAAAATAATGTCAAATACATTATAATTCCGTTTAGACATAACTTATTATAGAAAAAGATGTAAACCGACGGATTACACTATAATTTTTGACAACTTACTGTAGTGATTTCAGGCAAAAATAGTTTCAGTTGTATTTAGATAGTGGTTGTATTCCGTTTGGATACCCGTTGCATTGCGTTTAGACGCTAAATGCAGAGCAACCGGTATCCGAACGGAATGCAATAAATACTTAGATGAAGAACACTTTGTGACTGATTTGTAATAAAATAATATACTTTATTAAAGTAAAAGGCGAGACTACACGTTATGGTGGAGTCTCGCCTGTAAATCAGTATGGTGGTGAATTATATACTATATGCAGTAAACAATAAATACATGATAGGTCTGAACAGTTACTGAAAGCAAACCGACATCAGTTAAATCAAATTTTAAAGTCTGGAACATTAGAGTTGCAGCGTTTTTAAGACACGCTATTTTGTCAATATTTATCATGCAGTCATAGGGGCGTTTGTCGTTTAACAGTATGCAAATATAATACGAAATAACATATAAAGCAAATATGTTTGCGATACATATTACGATACCACAGCCAATATTCTTGTATATACCGGTCGCAGAAGCCGTATTGACTTATTAAATAAATATCAGTAAATGACACAAGAATATTCCTTAATGAATAAGGCAACGAACGCAATATAACAAATATTTAATAGACATAACATTCCGTTTGTGTACTTTGGCATGGCTTTTGCTTTCTTACGCTTATTAATTAATAGATTGTTTAATTTAAAGAGAGAGGATAAATAATGACAAGTCAATTTTCGCCCAAAGTATCAGAGATTCTTGCTTATAGCAGGGAAGAAGCCGCGCGCTTGGCAAGTCGCTCTGTCGGTCCGGAGCATCTTCTTCTCGGATTGTTGAGAATAAAAGAGAGTCCGGTAATAGATGTATTCAACAGGTTGGACATTAATATACAGTCTGTAAAGGCTGGCCTTGAAAACAAAGTGCGTGAAGATGAGATTGGTGTACCAATCAACACATCGGAACTGGTATTGAATGAAAAAGCAAGCAACATACTGAAACTTGCCGTTCTTGAAGCACGTATACAGCGTACACAACGTGTTGACGAGCAACATCTGCTACTTGCCATACTTCATGATAATGTAGATAATGGAGCTAAAGAAATACTGGAAATAAACAACATGAATTACGAAGATGCCATGACAATGCTTCAATCCAAAGGACATATACAAGACGGCATAGGATTACCTGATGAGGAGGAAAGTGAATTTGAGCAGGCTGACCCACATGGTGGTGGAAGCCGGGGAGACATGAACGCAAAGAATTCTCAGACTGCCACTCAAAACCGTAAGTCCCAAGGTAAAACACCTGTCATAGACAATTTCGGGGTTGACATGACAAAAGCAGCTCTTGACGGCAAGCTTGACCCGGTTGTCGGGCGTGAGCGTGAAATTGCCCGCGTGATAGAAATTCTTTGTAGAAGGAAGAAAAACAATCCCATACTAATAGGTGAGCCAGGTGTTGGCAAAAGCGCTATTGTTGAGGGATTGGCACAGCTTATAGCTGCTCGCCACGTATCTCCGATGCTGTTCAACAAGCGGGTGGTCAGCCTTGATATGACCGGCATTGTGGCAGGAACAAAATACAGAGGACAGTTTGAGGAACGTATAAAGGCATTGATAAAGGAAATAGAGACAAATCCCGATATAATTATATTCATAGATGAGATTCATACCCTTGTGGGAGCGGGATCCACTCCTGGAAGCATGGATGCCGCAAATATATTAAAACCGGCGTTGGCAAGAGGCACAATACAATGTATAGGAGCGACAACACTTGATGAGTATCGCAATAGCATCGAAAAAGACGGCGCACTTGAAAGAAGATTTCAGAAAGTTCTTGTCGAACCGACAACAAGTGATGAGACTTATGCTATATTGAAAAATATAAAGGGTAGATATGAGCATCACCACCATGTGGAATACACAGACGAGGCACTGCATGCTTGTGTCAAGCTGACAGAAAGATATATTACAGACAGGCAATTCCCAGACAAAGCGATAGACGCTCTTGACGAGGTCGGTTCGAGAGTTCGTCTCGGCTCTATGACGATTCCACCGGAAATAACCGAGAAAGAAAAAGAAATAGACATAATAAAGGATAAAAAACAAGCTGCGGTAAGAAACCAGAACTTTGAACTTGCCGCTGGTTATAGGGACCGACAGACGGAGTTGGAAGCAGAGCTGAAAGAGCTTAACGAAAAGTGGACCAATGGTGAAAGTAGTGACAGGCAGACTGTAACCGGCAGTGACGTGGCCGATGTTGTGTCGATGATGACCGGTGTTCCAGTACAGCGCATGGCAGAGGCAGAGGGTATACGACTTAAAGGAATGTCAGAAGAACTTAAAGGAGTCGTTATCGCTCAGGAACCGGCTATTGACAAGATTGTAAAGGCTATACAGAGAAACAGAGTCGGACTGAAAGACCCCAATCATCCGATTGGCGCTTTCATGTTCCTCGGGCCTACAGGTGTGGGCAAGACATATCTTGCAAAGAAACTTGCAGAGTTTATGTTTGGTTCATCAGAGGCTCTTATAAGAATAGATATGAGTGAGTACACCGAGAGCTTTAACGTATCCAGACTTATCGGCGCACCTCCGGGATATGTCGGTTATGAGGAGGGAGGACAACTCACGGAGAAAGTGAGGCGCCACCCCTACTCTATCATATTGCTGGACGAGATTGAAAAAGCTCATGGCAACATATATAACCTGTTGTTGCAAGTGCTTGACGAGGGACGGCTGACAGATGGAAACGGCCGCTTCGTAGACTTTCGTAATACGGTGATTATCATGACGAGCAATGCCGGAACCAAGCGATTGAAAGAGTTTTCGCGTGGAGTAGGTTTTAATGCGTCTGATGGTGGACTTGCTCTTAACGACAAAGATAAGGAATATGCTCGCAGTATTATCCAAAAGTCACTGAGCCGTCAGTTTTCACCGGAATTTCTCAACAGGCTCGATGAGATTATCACTTTCGATCAGTTGGATATGGATGCGATTAAAAAGATAATCGACATTGAGCTTAGGGGATTGTTTGGACGAGTAGAGGCCATGGGGTATCAACTTGATATCAGTGCCGAGGCCAAGGAGTTCGTAGCGTCAAAAGGATATGATGTCCAGTTTGGTGCACGTCCTTTGAAACGTGCCATCCAGACATATATAGAAGATGGATTGGGCGAAATGATAATCAACGGCGAATTGAAAGCCGGAGATAAAATCACGATAACCAAGCAGGAAGGTAAGGAAGAACTTGCATTCACTATCTGACATACAGAGTGGAATGTATTGGATAAGAGACAATATTCGTACTATCGAAAAAGCGAATACTCACTATAAATAACAGAAAAAGGGGGATTTATATCCTGGGTAAAACGACAAATAAGTCTGCCTCAAAGCATTTTTATAAATGTTGGGGCAGACTTTATTTATATTTCATACATTCAAATGATACGACAAGAGCGTTCTTCGTTTTATCGGATATACAGTGACGGGCATCAGGTCTTTCGTTTACCAGCCACACGATGGCACCTGAAGCATCAGTAAGAACGAGTTGTTTTTTCTTTTGAAACAGTGTTTTTTTCTTGTCGGTAAGATAATCGCTGACAAGCTTTGAGCCTCTCATGCCAAACGGAATAAACCTGTCTCCGGGGGAAATTATACGCAAAACAAGCGGAAATTCTATTTCGGAAGCATCAAGACATACTTTATTTTTATCGCGGGATATAACGAAATTTTCATCAACCATTGTTTGTGTGATTGATATTCTGCCTAAATCAGACAAAATATAAGTACCACATTGTGGAATTTTCAATGATTTAAAGACCTCGGCATGAGGTGAGACAATTATATGACAACGATCTATCAATAATTCAAAATCACCAGAAGCAAATAGCTTTCCCGGTTGCGAACCAACACTGTGATATATTTGTTCTACTTGCATTGCCGTAAAATGATAATCCTTCAGTATCTGGTGCAACAAATATTCCGGTGACGGTTCTTTAAGCAGACTCTTTATATTTATATATAAACAATCATCCTCGGCTACCCTATTGACGACACGTTTAATGCCCTTGGATATAGCATCGTCAAAAATCTTGACCGCTTCAGCCATGTATTCCGCTGTACGTCTTATATTTTCCGATGCCTTTGGATTGATGCATTTGAGCATCGGTATCACATTAAGACGGAACTTATTTCGCGTGGCTTCATCAGTTAGGTTTGTGCTATCGGTGACATAAATCTGTTTTTTGTGCTTCAAATAATTTTCTATATCACCACGGTTTACGCATAAAAAAGGACGCTTGATATTTCCATTTACGGCTTTGATACCCGACAATCCGTGTATCCCCGTACCGCGGACCAGATTCATCAACACGGTCTCAACAGTGTCATCACTATGGTGTGCCACACAAATGTCAACTGCATCAATATTCTTTCGTAATTGCTCAAAATAAGAATAACGCAATTTTCTGGCCGCAAGCTCGATGCTTACTTTATGCAGACAAGCATATCCGGTTGTATCAAAGTGAGTTAAGTGGAATGGTATATTATTCTTATTGCATAGCTCACGAACAAAATCCTCATCCCTGTCAGATTCTTTTCCACGCAGATGGAAATTGCAATGGGCCGCCTCCACGCAAAAGCCCAATTCGGATAATACCAATAATAAGGCCACACTATCAGCGCCACCGCTCACCGCCACAATATGAACGCGGTCTTTATCAAGCAAATCAAGTCGCTCGATATATGCAGAAACAATACTTGCTAAATCCAAATTCTATTCCACATAAAGCACCAGTCCTTTGAGATATTCTCCCTCAGGATGATATATATTAACGGGATGATCTGCCGGCTGATGAAGCTGATGCATTATTCTCACATTACGTTTAGCCATTGCAGCTGCGGTAAATACCGCATTGCGGAAATTATCTTTAGTCACAACCTGACTGCAAGAGAAAGTAAATAATATGCCACCCGGCTTGATTTTTTCAAATGCCTTGACATTAAGTCGTGTATAACCTTTAAGAGCGTTGTGCAATGCCGCACGATGCTTCGCAAATGCCGGAGGATCCAATATTATCAAATCGTAATTGTTTCCGGATTCTTCAAGATACTTAAAAGCATCTGCACAATAAGCCGCATGACGATTATCACCGGGATAATTCAACTCGACATTACGTTCTGTAAGCTCTATCGCTTTTGCGCTGCTGTCTACAGAATGCACCAATTCCGCTCCTCCACGCATAGCGTAAAAAGAAAATCCACCGGTATAACAAAACATATTAAGCACCTTACGGCCACGGGCATAGCTTTCCAATAAAGCTCTATTCTCACGCTGATCTACAAAAAAACCTGTTTTTTGTCCTTTTAGCCAATCGACATGGAATTTCAATCCGTTCTCTATCGCAATATTATCCTCGGAATTTCCATATACAAAACCGTTCTCTTGGCCAAGTTCCGCTTTATAAGGTAAAGTCGTTTCGCTTTTGTAATATATGTTGTCAATACGGTTTCCCATCACAGTGACCAAACTGTTGGCTATCTCATTGCGACAAACATGCATACCCACGCTATGTGCCTGCATTACGGCGGTTTTCCCATATATGTCTATAACCAATCCCGGCAAGTTGTCTCCTTCGCCATGCACCAAGCGATAAGTATTATTATCGGATGAGTCAGCCACTCCAATGCATACCCTTACCTCCAATGCCGACTGTAATTTGGATTGCCAAAATAAAGAATTAATATCACATTCCTGAAAAGACAATACCCTGACAGCAATAGAGCCTATTTGGTAATGTCCCAAAGCGATAAACTCTCCGCTATCTGTCAACACTTTTACTATATCTCCTTCCTCAATACCCGGTTCAGCATGCTTTATCGCACCGGAGAAAACCCATGGGTGAAAGCGTTTGAGACTGTCTTCCTTACCCTTTTTAAGATATATTTGCCTGTACTTCATCTTGCACTTTTATAAGTTCATAATCTCCGGTTTTTTCCAACCTAATAAGTTCTTCATATAAATTTATACAACTCCAAGCGTCAATAGCCGCATATTGCTTCTGCTTGTCGCTAAGTATGTCTGCATCCCAATTAGTCAGTCTTTGGGCCTTGCTTATCTTTTGCCCGAAAAAATTGGCATATAGCTTTTGAAGACTCAAATCCTCCACCCCGATTTCCTTTACATGCTTCTGCAAATCAATAAAATATCCCGGAGTGAACCTAGCTACTTTATGAAGCATAGATATATCATCGTTAAGCGACAGGCCGATCTTCGGTACGGTAGTATCTTCAAGCAACCGTATTATTGAAGGAGACATACCCGTATGCTTTAAACGGAATAAAAAACAAATGTCGTGAGAAGCTATTTGAAGTAGAGAAACATTGTGTACGACACCCCGTTTAAACGACGGGCGCGTCTCTGTATCCACTCCTAAGATAGGCTGAGACAGCAAGTATTCCACTGCCCTTTCGGCTTCCGTAGGAGTCAAAACGACAACAATACGTCCCTCAAATGCAACACGTGGCAACGTATTTATCTGCGTTTTGTCATATTTACTGTATAATGTTTTCTTCATTTTCAAGTCTTTTCGACTTGCAAAATTACAAAAAAGCAATGAGTTTATAATCAAATATGACTTTTTTCTGCTAATTTTGCAGAATAAATTTATTCATCGAAATAGAAAATGGTAGCGAGAAAGAAAAAGAGTAAAACATATTCATTCGGTAATGTATTAGGCATCAACAATATATTCAATAACGAGAAAATAAACTTCATTACAGGTCTGGCGGCATTTGTGTTCGCCATTTTTCTAATAATGTCATTTATCTCATTTTTCTCCACTGGTGCCGCCGATCAGAGCCTGATAGAAACTCCCCGTGCCGGAGAGATTATGAATGCTGAGAGAGAGTTTCAAAACAGTTGTGGCTCTTTCGGCTCGTATCTCTCATACTTTTTTATAAAAAGAAGTTTCGGACTACCGGCATTTTTCATTCCTGTGTTTTTCATTCTCGTTGCAATGAAACTCATGAGAGTGTATAATGTGGTTCTTTTGAAGTGGTTTATGTGTATGATGAGTATTATGATATGGGCTTCAGTAGTGTTGGCCAAATTCATAACTCCGTTGTTTATAGACAGTTGTTTCAATCCTGGAGGCGATCATGGAGCATATATATGTATTTGGATTGAAAATCTTATAGGCTCCCCGGGCCTAACCGCTTTATTGGGATTGACTGCAATTATTTTCCTTACATACATAAGTGCCGAGACGATTTATGTAGTAAGAAAGATACTTAATCCCGTGAAATTCTTTACTGACAGGGTAAAATTCACAGTAAGCAATAATGAATGTACTGCAGAGAATAAAACGGAAATACCCCTCGATATATTAGAAGATCCGGAGGTTTTTGACAATCCGGCACCTCAAACCGTTGAGTTTGACACCGAAGAAAGTATTACGGCTGAAACTAATGTGGCTAAAGAAGTACCTTTCGATTTACCTGTTGAAAAAGAAAATGATAGTATAGATATAAAAATTGAGGCCGCCAAGAATGAGGAAAAAGCTGACGGCAAACTGCTTGTAGACACAGATCACGACCTAATCACTCCATATGACCCCAAGCGCGACCTTGAGAACTATCATTATCCTACACTTGATTTGCTGAAAAAATATGATAATGATGGTAAGCCTTATATCGATATGGTTGAACAAACGGCAAACAAGAACCGTATTGTGGAGGTTTTACGTAATTTTGGGGTGGAGATTAGCAGCATTAAGGCTACTGTCGGTCCCACAATCACGCTATATGAGATAACACCGGCACAAGGTGTCCGTATTTCTAAAATAAGAAATCTTGAAGATGACATCGCATTGAGCTTGTCGGCTTTGGGTATCCGCATCATAGCTCCAATTCCAGGTAAAGGAACAATCGGTATTGAAGTTCCGAACGCAAAACCGAATATTGTCTCGATGGAAAGCATACTCAATTCAAAAAAATTCCAGGAGACGACGATGGAATTGCCTTGCGCGATAGGCAAGACAATTACAAATGAAGTGTTCATGTTCGACCTTGCAAAAATTCCACATTTGCTTGTAGCCGGAGCCACAGGTCAAGGAAAATCAGTAGGACTAAACGCAATAATAACATCATTATTATACAAGAAACATCCAGCTGAGTTGAAAATTGTGCTCATTGACCCGAAAAAAGTGGAATTCAGCATATACGAACCTATTGCCAATCATTTCCTTGCAAAAGTACCTGATGACGACGCCGAACCTATCATAACAGACGTAACGAAAGTAGTCCGTACTCTGAATAGTCTCTGTAAAGAGATGGACACTAGATATGACCTGCTTAAAGCTGCCGGCGCAAGGAATATAAAGGAATATAACAAGAAATTCATTTCACGCCAGCTAAATCCTCAGAACGGGCACCGTTTCATGCCATATATTGTCGTGATAATAGATGAGTTTGGTGACTTGATAATGACAGCCGGTAAGGAAATAGAACTTCCAATAGCACGTATTGCCCAGCTGGCTCGTGCAGTCGGAATACACATGGTCATAGCGACCCAGCGACCTACGACGACTATTATTACCGGTAATATAAAAGCGAACTTCCCCGGACGTGTGGCTTTCAAGGTAAGTGCCATGATAGACTCAAAGACGATCCTTGACCGACCCGGAGCCAATCAGCTAATAGGCCGTGGCGACTTATTGTTCCTCAATGGCAACGAGCCTGTACGTGTGCAATGTGCATTTGTGGATACTCCTGAAGTGGAACGGGTCAATCTTTTTATAGCCGGCCAGCAGGGATATGTAACTCCATTCGAGTTGCCTGAACCGGATGTCGAATCGGGCGAAGCCATTGGCGGAGCGTCGGATGTGGACATGCAACATCTCGACCCGATGTTTGAAGATGCTGCTCGGCTGATTGTGCTGAACCAGTCTGGAAGTACAAGCCTTATACAACGCAAGTTCTCTATTGGATATAACAGAGCGGGCCGTCTGATGGATCAGCTAGAGAAAGCTGGTGTCGTGGGAGCAGCCATGGGGAGCAAGCCACGTGAGGTGCTGATACAAGATGAAGTAAGTCTGAATAATCTTTTAAGTTCGATAAGAAAATGAAAACAATATTATTTACGAAAAAAATAGGCATGGTTTTCATGCTCACATTAATATGTGGAGTTGTCACAGCTCAATCTGCAAAAAATGTACTGGATAAGGCCGTTGCAGTAATAAGCAACAAGGGGGGAATATCGGCAGACTTCAAAATGACCGGTAAGCAATATGGTAATCTTAGTGGTTCGATAGCCATGAAAGGTCCCAAAATACAGGTAAAGAGTCCTCAAGCCATTGTGTGGTTCAATGGAAAGACCATGTGGACATATATAAAGAAAAATCAAGAAGTGAATGTGACCACACCTACCGCAAAAGAGATACAGGCCATAAATCCATATAATTTCATTAATATGTACCGCAAAGGGTATGCCTGTTCGTTAAAGAAAAACGGTAATAATTATCAAGTACATCTCACTGCCACGAACAATAAACAATCAATCTCGGAGATGATTGTAACAGTCAATGGTAAAACTTATATTATTTCACAGTTGAGAATTAAACAACCCAAGGGCTGGACTGACATTACTATAAAGAACTTCAAGAAAGCGAATATCAACGACGCTGTATTCACCTTTAATACCAAAGACTACCCACAGGCAGAAATAATAGATTTGAGATAGGCATATGAAAACTATTCTTATACTCATTGGGCGGACTGTAAACAAGCATTTCTGTGCCGGAATAGATGATTACACCGAGCGCATTGGGCATTACATGCCTTTTGAAATCAAAATAATACCTGACATCAAAAACACAAAGAACATCACGGAAGAACAGCAAAAACAGGCTGAAGGTGAGCTTATATTAAAGCAAATACAGCCGACTGACACCATGGTTCTCATGGATGAGAAAGGATATGAGTATCGGAGTGTAGAGTTTGCCAAGTGGATAGAACAGAAACGTAACTCAGCCCGCAGACTTGTATTTGTGATAGGAGGAGCTTATGGTTTTTCGGATGCCGTATATAAAAGAGCCAATGAGAAGATTTCATTGTCACGGATGACATTTTCCCATCAAATGGTAAGGCTCATATTCACAGAACAGTTATATCGGGCATGTACAATTATAAAGGGTGAGCCATATCATCACGAATAATGAATATAATTATGAATAACTTGTATATCCTCATATTCGCCTTCCACCATCAAATTAGTAATAATAAAATCACGAAAAAAGGTCCTTATTTTTTTGTGAACCAGGTTTTCCGTGACCAGTCCCTACCCTGCAATTCTTTATTCTAAAGTACAAGTTTTTGCATTGGGATACTCGTTAGAGTTAATTTAGCAGGTAATTGCGTTGCATTTAGCAGTCCGTTACAATGTAATGAGCCGCTAAATGTGGGGCAATAAGTATCCAATTGGAACTAAACATATACCAAATTAGATTTGAAAAGAGATAAAATATGCCAGAAAAATTGCACAAAACAAGAATAGACCAACTTATTACACTTATTATCAAATGATTGTGTTTGCACATAAAATAAGGCTGTATTTTCATACAACGGTTTTTTATTTCAAAACAACTGATTCTCAGAATGGTTTTTGTACGATATTTTGCCACACACCACAAGTCTTCCGATGGATAAGAAAACTGTATGACATGAATCTTTTGGCATGGTGTTTGCATTGCAATAAAATGAAAACATTTAAATAAAACTATAATATGCAAAAAGGTAATATCGGGGTTACAACCGAGAACATATTCCCCGTTATCAAAAAGTTCTTATACTCAGATCATGAGATTTTTCTTCGTGAGATGGTTTCAAATGCCGTGGATGCTACGCAGAAAATAAAGACACTTGCTGATAAAGGCGAGTTTAAGGGCGAACTGGGTGACCTCACTGTAAAAGTAAATGTCGATGAAACAGCTGGTACGATAACTATCAGTGACCATGGCATTGGTATGACAGATGAAGAGATTGAGAAATATATAAATCAAATAGCATTTTCCGGCGTAAACGATTTTCTTGAAAAATACAAGGACAACGCCAATAATATAATAGGCCATTTCGGTCTTGGTTTCTACTCGTCATTTATGGTGAGCAAGAAAGTGGAGATAATAACGAGAAGTTATAAAGACGGAGCCAAAGCCGTAAAATGGAGTTGTGACGGAAGTCCGGCATACGAGATTGACAACACTGAAAAAGAAAACCGCGGCTCAGACATTATTCTTTATATAGATGATGACTGCAAGGAATTTTTAGAGAAAGGCAGGATTGAAAGCCTTTTGAATAAATATTGTAAATTCATGCCAGTACCAGTGGCTTGCGGAAAGAAAACGGAGTGGAAAGACGGAAAGAGTGTAGAAACAGATGAAGACAATATCATCAACAATGTGGAACCGCTATGGACCAAGACTCCAAGCACACTGAAAGACGAAGACTATAAGTCTTTTTACAGGACACTCTATCCCATGCAGGACGAGCCGATGTTTTGGATACATCTGAATGTTGACTATCCGTTCAATCTTACAGGTATATTATACTTCCCTAGAGTGAAGTCTAATATTGATTTACAGCGAAACAAAATTCAGTTGTATTGCAATCAGGTATTTGTCACAGATCAGGTAGAAGGCATAGTGCCAGAGTTTCTTACCTTGCTTCACGGTGTTATTGACTCTCCTGACATTCCTTTGAATGTCAGCCGCTCATACCTTCAAAGTGATCGCGATGTGAAGAAGATTTCGACTTATATCACTAAAAAAGTTAGCGACCGCTTGCAAAGTATATTCAAAGAAGACAGAAAAGGATATGAGGATAAATGGAATGACTTGAAACTTTTTATCAACTATGGTATGCTCAGTGAGGAAAGCTTCTATGACAAGGCCAAAGATTTCGCACTTTTGAAAGACTGTGACAACAAATATTTCACTTTTGAGGAGTACAAGACACTGATAAAAGATAACCAGACAGACAAAGACGGACAATTGGTATATCTGTACTCAACTGACAGGGAAGAGCAATACAGTTATATAGAAACAGCAAAAGCAAAGGGATATAGTGTGCTCCTCCTCGACGGTCAACTCGATGTGCCTGTCGTTTCAATGCTTGAACAGAAATTTGAGAAGAGCCGGTTCACACGTGTCGATAGCGATATAGTGGAAAGACTGATTGTCAAAGAAGAATTGAAGAAGAGCGAGCTTAGCGATGATGAACGTGATAATCTTTCTACGGTATTCCGCTCTCAGATTCCCAACATAGATAAAGTGGAATTTTATGTAGAGACGCAAAGTCTTGGAGAATCAGGCGCTCCGGTGATGATTACCCAAAATGAGTATATGCGCCGAATGAAAGAGATGAGCCGTTATCAGGCTGGCATGAGTTTCTATGCACAGATGCCTGACAGCTACAATCTGGTCTTAAACAGCGATCATCCGCTGATAAAGAGAGTCTTGGACGATAGCGAGACAAAGAACAAGGAAGCACTGTCACCCGTATTGAGCGAACTCAAAGGTTTGCAAGCACGTCTCGCAGCCATACACCAGAGTCAGGATAAGAAGAAACAAGAAGAAATCACTCAAGAGGAAAAAGACGACCTGCACAATACCGAAAAAGCAATCGAGACAGAGAAAGAGAAGAAAAAGGATATTTTGGCCGGTTATGCAAAGAGCAATGACATTGTCCGCCAACTTATAGACTTGGCCTTGTTACAGAACGGCATGCTGAAAGGTGCTTCACTTGATGCATTCCTGAAACGTTCTGTCAGTCTAATCAAATGACAATGACAAAGATTGAAAATACAAAAAGCCGCTTATGATAACATAAGCGGCTTTTTATCGTCTAAAAAAATAATAATAAAAGCGGAAAGTGAGGGATTCAAACCCCCGATACCCGCAATGGGTATACCGGATTTCGAGTCCAGCGCATTCGGTCACTCTGCCAACTTTCCTTTCCGTGTGCAAAGGTAATATTTATTTCCTTAATCACAAAATTATTCAAAAGATAATTTGTTCAACCTTGCACGCAGTTGCTCGGCTTCCGACTTTCGGATGCTTAATTTTATCTCGCAAGTATTATCGTATGTCTGAGCCACTATTCGCGGAGACATGTCTTTTATTATCTTCATGACATCATTCATCATGACATAAGGAAAATTATATGTCACTTCTTCCTCCACAAGACGGATCTCTACTTCAGAATTAGCTATTGCATTGGCTGCCGCGGCACGGTAAGCGACTATTAATCCGCTTGTACCGAGATTTACTCCGCCATAGTATCGCACGACAACGACGAGTATATCTGTCAGTTCGGAACTGTTTATCTGTCCAAGTATTGGTTTTCCGGCCGTGCTGCTTGGCTCACCGTCATCATTGGCACGATAGTCATTGCGTTCCGCACCAAGCATGTACGCATAACACACATGACGCGCATCGTAATACTTTTTGCGGTACATTGTCAATAATGACTTTATCTCTTCAAGCGAAGTGACGTGATGACAAAAAGCGAGGAACTTACTCCGTTTCTCGGTGTAATATCCCTCGCCTGTTTTATCCGTTATGGTTTTATATGTATCTGTCATTAAAATGTTGATACAGAATGGATTATTTCAGTTTGACTAATCGGATAATTTATGAATAATCAATCCCGAACGCAACTTTGGCTCAAACCATGTGGCCTTCGGGGGCATTATCTTTCCACTGTCGGCAATATCCATTATCTGTTGCATTGAGACAGGATAAAGAGCCAAAGCCATCTTCATCTCACCGCTGTCGACCCGACGTTTAAGTTCTTCCAGTCCCCTCAATCCACCGACAAAGTCTATGCGCTTGTCACTACGCAGGTCTTTTATACCGAGAAGTTCGTCCAAAATAAGTCTGCTTGAAATGTCTACGTCAAGAACTCCGATTGGATCAGCCTCATTATATGTACCCTCCTTGGCTTCAAGGCGATACCAATGCTCTTCCATATAGAGTGAGAATTCATGCAATTTAGCCGGCTTATATACTTCCGTGCCCTTATCTTCAACAACAAAATTCTTGCCTAACGCTGAGAGGAACTCGCTCTTTGTCATGCCGTTTAAGTCTGTCACAACACGGTTATAATCAAGAATTGTCAGTTGAGATGCCTGAAAACACACAGCCATGAAATAATTATACTCTTCATCCCCGGTATGATTGGGATTTTGTTTTGCCTTCTCCGCACCTACAAGAGCAGCTGCAGCAGAACGATGATGTCCATCGGCTATATACAAACTCGGCATTTTGGCAAATTCGGTAGTGATTGTTTCAATATCATCCGAATTATCGATAATCCATAATTGGTGACGGAAACCATCAATAGGAGCGATAAAATCATATTCCGGCTGTGTGGAAGCGTACCGCATTATCAATTTATCCATGGCCTCATTATCTGGATATGCGAAAAAGACAGGTTCTATATTGGCATTGTTTATTCGAACATGCCTCATACGATCCTCTTCCTTATCCCTACGTGTAAGTTCATGTTTCTTGATTATACCTGTCATATAATCGTCCACATAGGCTCCAACGACAAGACCATATTGAGTTTTGCCATTCATGGTTTGTGCATAAATATAATACAACTCTTTGTCGTCCTGCCTTAACCATCCGTTGTCTTGGAATTTCTTGAAGTTCTCTACGGCTTTCTCGTAAACACGTGAATCATATTCGCTCGTATTAGGCTCAAAATCAATTTCAGGCTTGATGATATGATATAAACTCATTTCATTGTCTCCGGCCTCGATTCGTGCCTCATCGGAATTGAGTACATCGTAAGGACGTGACTCCACCCTCTCCACAAGTTCCTTTGGTGGACGTATACCTTTAAACGGTTTTATTCTTGCCATATAAATATTATTTGTTCACCTGAAACTTTGTATCACCTGTAGCAAAGAAAGCATTAATCTGCCTTGCGGCGGCAATACCGGCATTCGTATTCGCTTCCGCCGTCTGTGCTCCCATTTTCTTCGGTGTAGAGAAATAACGCCCCTCAAACTTAGCAAACTCCGCATCCTTATCAGGCTTGATATCGCTGACATACTTAATATCCTCACGCTCTGACATCAACTTCAAAAGACCGTCTTCATCGACAATCTCTTTACGGGCTGTATTGACAAGAACTGCACCTTTCTTCATCATACTGACAACATCATAATTGATGCTCCCTTTTGTTTCGGCTGTTGCAGGAATATGGAGGGAAACCACATCACAAAGTTTAAACAAGTCATCCGAACTGTCAACGGCTTTTGCACCGCCGTTCTCTATTGCCTCCTTGGAGCAATAGGCATCGTAAGCATAAACATCCATGCCAAAACCGGTAGCGATACGGGCTACATTCCGTCCGACATTGCCGAAAGCAAGTATTCCAAGTTTTTTACCTTTTAATTCCGTTCCAGATTTACCATTATAAAAACTACGAACAGCAAATACAAGCATACCGAATACTAGTTCGGCAACGGCATTGGCATTCTGACCTGGAGTATTTTCCACCACAATATTCTTTTGCTTGGCAAATTCTGTATCAATGGAATCATATCCGGCACCCGCCCTTACTATGATCTTCATGTTGTTTGCCACGTCCAATACGTCTGCTGATATTTTATCGGAACGCACAATCATTGCATCAGCATCCTTAACCGCATCTAACAATTGCGCTTTATCCGTATACTTCTCCAACAAAATAACGTCATGTCCTGCAGATTCAAGTTCAGCCTTTATGCCGTCTACGGCAGCCGCCGCAAACGGTTTCTCAGTTGCAATCAATACCTTCATATTTATTCTTTCTTTACTTTATATAAATAAAAAGTCAGGGCGGAACACTCCGCCCTGACAATGATACAAAACAATTAATGTTGAGCTTCAAATTCTTTCATACACTGTACAAGAGCATTAACGCCTTCTATTGTCTGTGCGTTATAGCAACTTGCCCTGAAACCACCCACGCTCCTATGGCCTTTTATGCCGACCATGCCTTTGGATGTTGCATATTCAAAGAACGGTTTTTCCAATTCCGCATATTCTTCATTCATCACAAAGCAGATATTCATAACCGAACGGTCTTCCTCTTTCACGGTTCCACGGAATAACTTATTACGTTCTATTTCTCCATAAAGTATATCCGCACGTTGCAATGCCAACTTATCCATAGCCTCTACACCTCCATTAGCTTTTATCCAACGCAAAGTTTCAAGAGCCGAATAAATCGGAACGACGGGAGGAGTATTGAACATCGAACCTTTTTCCACGTGTGTCAGATAATTAAGCATCGTAGGTATCTGTCTAGGTGCCTTGCCCAATTTCTCATTCTTTACAATAACCAAAGTGACACCTGCCATTGCCAGATTTTTCTGTGCTCCCGCATAGATACAGTCATATTTCTTGACATCAACCGGACGGCTGAATATATCTGATGACATATCTGCAATCAAAGGAACATTCACGTCAATATCCTTACGTATCTCAGTGCCGTAGATGGTATTGTTTGTGGTTATATGAAGATAATCCACATCTTCCGGACAAGTCCAATCCTTAGGAATAAATGTGTAGTTGGCATCAGCGGAAGAAGCTACTTCTATTACCTCACCGAAAAGTTTGGCTTCTTTCATTGCTTTCTTCGCCCATGTACCCGTATTCAAGTATGCGGCTTTATTAATAAGGAAGTTATATGGTATCATGCAGAATTCAAGAGAAGCTCCACCGCCTAAAAATACAACCGAATATCCATCCGGTATTTGCAATAATTCCTTGATGAGCGCCTCCGCTTCATCTATTACAGGCTGAAAATCCTTTGCCCGATGACTGATCTCCATCAGGGAAAGACCGGAACCGTTGAAGTCTAAACACTGCTTAGCGGTATTTTCAATCACTTCACGTGGGAGCATTGATGGACCTGCATTAAAGTTGTACTTCTTCATATTAATGTTGATTAAAGTATTATGTAAATATATTCTTTATATCTATTAAAATCTGTCTGCGAAGTTATAGTTTTTATTTCAAATTACAAAATAATTTAACAGAAATATATCTATTCCTTACTTTTTGAATTATTTGATAAATTCTACTATTGTTTTGATTCCTTTTATCTTCTCACCGTTAACCGCATATAACACATCATCTACCTTATTTCTGGATATTGCAACATAAGTATATCTGTCCTTTACATCAATCTGCCCAATATCATTTGCGGCTATTCCACCTTTCTTGCACAGAAATCCGACAATATCCCCCTTACTTATCTTATCCTTCTTACCTTTACCGATATAAAGAGTTGCCATTTTAGGCAATGAAGGCTTTGGCACAGCCTCTTTTATTGAATAAGAAGCACATTTGTCATCTACATAATCCGGCAATATCTCATCCGGTCCTAATATAAAGAATACGTTTCCTTCAGATTTCCATCGTGCTGTACGTCCGATACGATGTATGTACTCTTCCTTACCGTATGGTAACTGATAGTGAATTATATTATTTATATCTTTAATGTCTATTCCGCGAGAAGCCAAATCTGTAGCCACAAGTATATTTGCAGAGCCATTACTAAATTTATACAAAGCATCTTCTCGCTGCTTTTGCTCTAATCCGCCATGAAAAAGACTTACCACAAACCCTTGAGTTCCCAGATATTTGGCCACACGCTCAACGCTCTCCCTATGATTTAAAAATACGATAGAGTTTTGTGCGCCAAATGAACAAATCAAATTATTCAATGTCTCTAATTTATCTTTTATCGGACTATTTACCTTATGAAAATTTACACGTTGTGATATGCCGTTATCTTCATTTATGTAATTTAGTCTTATTGCATTTGATATTTTGATGAATTCAGGTATTTCCTTTGCATCAGTAGCCGAAAGTAAAATCCTACGGTTTATCCCGGGGAGGCTCTTTAACAACTTAGACATCTCATTATGAAATCCCATTTCAAGGCATTTGTCAAACTCATCTATCACAATATACCGTATTGCGTAAGGAGATATATTACCTTTATTAATATGATCGTTTAATCGTCCGGGGGTACCAAATACTATTTGTGGGCAGGACTGCTTCATGGCACGGTGTTCATCCATGGCCGGGCGTCCGCCATAACAACTTGCGGAAGAAATATTTGTTTTTAAACTCTTTAATACTTTATCTGATTGATGGGCAAGTTCCCTACCTGGAACAACAACGAGCGCTTGTACGCTGCTATTATCACGGTCAAGTTTTTCTATCAAGGCCAACATATATGCCAAAGTTTTACCTGTACCAGTAGGTGATAGAACGACCACATCTTTATCCGTATTCATAATGGCATCATAAGATTCTTTTTGCATTCCACTAAGTTCGGATATTCCTAATTTCCCTAATATATCATTTATTTTCATTTCTTTCTTATTTTTTTTAAATCATATAATATGAAGTTCATTTATATGACCATTATTCAATTCATAAATACCGGTAGGAGTCTTTCTTTTCAATATCTCCATATCAAAATCCTTACCAACAACTATTCCTGACGCACGAAGGATATTCTCTATGGTCTTTCTGGCAAGTTCCGGATGATTGTTCTCTTCACTCAAATGACACAACCATACTTTCTTTAGATTTTCCGTTGCGTTCTCTACAAGAGCATGGGCACATGCGGAATTACTCAAATGTCCTTTCCCACTTAATATCCTTGACTTCAAATATTGCGGATATGCCCCGTTAAGAACCATCTCCTCATCATGGTTTGCCTCTATAACAAGATAATTTGCTTTTCGTATATAAGCCTTCATTTCATCTGTAACCAACCCTGCATCTGTTATCAAACAGAATACAACATTTCCATGCTCAATACAATACCCCACATTATCCGCACTGTCATGCGGAACTTCAAAAGGGGTAATTCTGAATTCCCCAATTTCAAGTTCTTCACTCTTCTGTAAGTAATGGACATGCTCGGTATTTATTTTGTGGTGCACACAATAATTACGCCTAATCCCTTGATGCACCTCTCTTGTTGTGTAAACATGGATATTATTCTCATGGCTTATGCATCCGACAGATTTAACATGGTCGGCATGATCATGTGTTATAAGTATATTTCGAACTTTAGATATACTCAGACCGTAATCTTTAAAGTGTTTTTTCAGTGTTCTTATGCCGACTCCGGCATCTATCAGTAATCCATCCGTCGCAGTATACAAGTAATAACAATTACCACTGCTACCACTGCCAAAGGATATAAAATTCAGCATTTTGTTATTATTTTGTGCAAAAGTAACAAAAAACTGAATGATAACCAAATGATTTTGGTAACTTTGCGAGGCTTAATTTATAAAGTCAATGTTCATATTATGAAATTAAAACTGTTTATATCCACTCTATGCATAATGAGTATAATAGGCTGTCAAGAATCGGAAGAAACGAAAATAAAGGATTGTATAATGTCCTTTGGAAAAGCGTTTTTCAACTATAATATGAAAGAAACGTTAGGATTATGTACTCCGGAAAGCAAAAAGCATATAGCATACTTGTCTTCTATCATAACAGAAGATGATTTGAGTATTTTGAAATCCAATCCTGAAGAAGCTCAAATAGAGATAAAAAACATACAAATGAGTAGTGGAGACACTTCTTGTATTACCACAATAGAGATTGATAATTGGCTTTCTATTTATTCAATCGACAACCCCGGAAAATTTATTAACAGAAGAACTCTTACTTTAAAACTCGTCAAGCGGAATGGAAAATGGCTGGTTGATTTCAGAAAGGAAGACCTACCGCAAAATGAAAAGTCAAATCCCGACTGAGTTTTGGATTTATTATCGGATAATGTTCTTTTTTTGTTGTGTAGACAGGATTTACCGCTTTCATGCCGAAATCAAATCGCAATATGAAATAATCAAAGTTAAAACGCAATCCCATACCATAGCTAACCGCCATATCTTTGACAAAATGATCAAATCTAAACATTCCTCCTTGTTGCTCTGGGTACTCTCTTAATGTCCAAATATTGCCTGCGTCCACAAACAACGCCCCATTAAACTTCCAGAACAAGTGAGTCCTATACTCTATATTCAAATCTATTTTCATGTCACCTGTCTGGTTGATGAAATTTATATTTCCATCACGTTCGACATACCTTCCTGGGCCCAGCCCTCTGACGTTCCAACCTCTTACACTGTTTGCGCCTCCTGAGAAATAACGTTTCTCAAAAGGAAGTATTGTGCTATTTCCATAGGGATAAGCCACTCCAATACCAAAATGAAAAACAAGAGTGTTGTTATAATCGATCTTCCAGTTTTTAGTATATTCAAAATCAGCCTTCGCGTATTGTGCAAAAGCGATATTGAAAAGTTGATATACCCCCAAATCATTTCGGGACGCCCCTAAAACATGTGAGCTGAGATTTAGTAAATTTCCGGCAGTCTCAGCGTAAGCCTTTATTGCATATCTACCATTATTATAAGAATATCCAAGTCCGAATTTCATTATGAACAAGTTTTCATAATTATATCTCAATATAGCATTGCGACTTGTAGCATTCTCTAAATAGTCTGTTCTGAATCTTTCGGATATCCATGGCATGGATACATAATTCAAATCAAGCAGATCAATTTGATATTTATCATGATGGTTTGCATCATTCCATTTATATCTCCATGCGGCAGACAAGACTCGCCTGTGATATTCCGGACGGTTTTGCAGATTATATGATATTGAAACTTCTGATGTGGCAGTTACCCTACGCCTGAATTTTCTTGAAAGAAAAGGAGCTATAAAACGGGGAAAAAGCAAACGGGCTTCCGCTCCATATTCTTCAAAATTCTCATTGGCATATCCTTCCAAACCCTTTATCGCCTCGTATGCCCCGCGAAATTCCAGACTGAGCAACTCCGAACCGCGAAACAGGTTTTTTGTTTGATACGTAAGACTTAAAGCCGCTCCCAAATCTCCTGCCGTATTTGTTCCTTCCGGCTGAAAGCTTATTGTACTCGGCTTATTGGTGCTTATCTGAATTCTACAATCCAAAAGCGAACTGTCGGGAATTTCTCTAAAACCGATATTTGTATATTTGACAGCCTGCAAGCGCCCGAAATGATTGTATGTCTTTTGCAATTCCTTAGCGGAATAAGGTTGCCCCGACTCAATAAAAGTATTGTTTATAAGCACTTTTTTACGAAGATGTATTACGCTGTCTTCAGGGTCACCGCTTTGGAATACAACATTTCGTATGGTATAACGTCTGTGTAATGTATCATCTTTCTGATTTTGGTCTTGGTATTTATGCAGCAAAAGCGTGAGATTGATATCTTTCGAACCACTCACAGTATCGGCATTATAAGTTATAAAATCTTTATTAAACCTATAATATCCGTTATTTATCAATTTGTCTACTATTCTTTTACGTTCCTGGTCAAGGCTATTCACATTGAACACCGTTCCCGGTCGTAGTCCGCGAACAAAATTTTTGTCAGCTTTCAGCAAACCGGCAATTACAGTATCTCTTATATCATATTTTATATCTTTTATCACGTATGGTTCACCAGGAAAAACCAGATAAGTGATATCGATCTTTTTCCCTTTCTTCCTTGTCGAAACGGCAATATCGGCATCAAGATATCCGTCATTGCGCATTTTTGCCCGCAAGTCGTTGCAAGATTGAATCGCTTTTAAAGAATCATAAAGAATGGGGGCTTCACCCATTGATTTCAATATCCTGTTTATCCACTTGCTACTATCACGTCCTGAAACGGAATATGTAGCCAACGGTATCTTTAAAGTTGAGAACCAACTTGAATTGCTCTTTTGGCGGACATAATTCTTCAAATGATTTACATTTGTCTTGTTTCCCGCCTCCCCATTCTTTATATTAATATCATTAAGTAAAAAACTACCATCAGGCACATATTTTGTGCTTGAACAGGAAGCCAAACCAATGACACACAAAAACGTACAAATATATAGATAGTATCGCATTAATATCTTTTAAAGTTGCAAAGTTAAAACTTTATTCGTAATTTTGCTGAATATTTAAAGACTTTTTGCAAAATCAAAATTGGATTATGATTAGTAAGAATATCATAAAGTACGTTCATTCATTGGAGCAAAAAAAAAATCGTAAGACCGAAGGACTGTTCGTGGCCGAGGGACCGAAAGTAGTAGGAGATCTGATGCGTCGCAACATCCCTGTTACAATCATAGCCACTGCCGAATGGATAAACGGTAATAATCCGAATTGTGGAAATATCATCGAAGTGAATGAAGAAGAACTGCGGAAGGTCAGTTTTTTACGGCACCCCCAACAAGTTTTGGCATTATTTCCCATTCCGGATAAAAACTTACCTGCACCTGTGTCTGAAATGCCTGCTGACAAACTTTATATCGCCCTTGACGGAGTGCAAGATCCCGGCAATCTTGGCACAATAATACGGATAGCCGATTGGTTTGGCATAGACACCATACTTTGCAGTCATGACACAGCGGATGCTTACAATCCGAAAGTTGTCCAGGCAACAATGGGAAGCATTGCCGGAGTGCATTTGCTTTATACAGATCTTGCGGATACTTTAAGCCGGCTCAGCTGTAAAATGTCTATATACGGTACTTTGCTGGAAGGAAAGGATATATATAAAGAAGAATTGTCCTCAAACGGAGTTATAGTTTTCGGCAACGAAGGCAAAGGCATTTCACCTACTATACGCAGATTGATTGATCATGAGATATTGATACCTTGTTTTAACAGCGGCAACACAGCCGAAAGCCTCAATGTGGCTATTGCAACCGCCATAACCTGCTCTGAGTTCAGAAGACGCTGATTGCAATCGTTTGCATAGAAAAAAACATTGGCATATAAGGCATTTGCTTCTTATTTATTATATTTGTAACCAGATTGTTATATGTTAATTTTTAAACAGAAGAAATATATCTTATGGAAAGAACATGGAGATGGTTTGGCAGGAATGACAAAATAACCCTTGCCATGCTACGTGAAATCGGTGTGGAAGGTATTGTCACGGCCTTACACGATGTACCGAACGGCGAGATTTGGACTCGTGAGAAGATACGTGAATTGCGTGAATACATCGAAAGCTACGGCATGCGCTGGTCTGTTGTCGAGAGTCTGCCTGTTTGCGAAAGCATTAAGTATGGAGGTGAAGACCGTGATCTGTTAATTGAGAATTACAAGGAAAGTCTGAAAAACCTGTCCCTTGAGGGCATTCATACCATTTGCTACAATTTTATGCCCGTATTAGACTGGGCACGCACAGATCTTTCCCATCCCAATCCTAATGGCACGACAAATCTTTATTTCTCACATGCTCAGTTTGCTTATTTCGATATTTACATCTTGAAACGCGACGGAGCGAAGAGCGACTGGACAAAAGAAGTATTGGAAGAGGTAGAGGAGTTGAGAAAGAAAATGACTCCACAAGATGAACATCGGCTTGTGGAAAACATTATCGTAAAAACTCAAGGATTTGTCAGCGGGAATATAAAGGAAGATGACGAACATCCAGTAGAGCTGTTCCGGCAACTGCTCGCTTTATACAAAGATATAGATAAGGCCAAACTGCGTGAGAACATGCGCTATTTCCTCAATGCCATCATGCCTACATGCGAAGAGTACGATATGTATATGTGTGTGCACCCCGACGATCCCCCATTCCCTATTCTCGGACTTCCGCGCATAGTCACATGCGATGAAGATATACAGTGGTTCCTCGATGCCGTTGATAATCCCCATAACGGATTAACATTCTGTGCCGGTTCCCTTTCGGCCGGCATGCACAACGATGTTGTGGCCTTAGCAAAGAAATATGCGGCACGTACATGGTTTGTACACCTCCGCTCATGCCATATATTCCCCAATGGCGATTTCACAGAAGCCTCTCATCTTGGCGGACGAGCCGATATCATTGAACTCGCAAGAATTTTCGAGAGCATTAATCCGAGCCTGCCCATGCGCGTAGACCATGGTATGACAATGCTTGGCGACGAAAACAGAGGATATAACGCCGGCTATTCGTTCCTCGGACGCATGTTCGCAATGGGACAAGTGCAGGGAATACTGGCTACAGTAGACAAAGAATTAGGTATAAATTATAAACAACCGGGATTTTTTCAATGAAAAATTTATTCAACATCAATGATTACGTGGTAGTAATCACAGGCGGAACGGGAGTGCTTGGTCGTGCAATAGCAAAATATTTGGCACTTAACGGTGCAAAAGTAATAATACTCGGCCGCAACGAGGAGGTGGGACAATCGGCTGCGGCAGACATTGTCGCTTACGGCGGTTCGTGCGAGTTCATGAAGACCGATGTGATGAATATCGATACAGTAAGGAAAAACCGTGACGATATTATGGCCAAATACGGCAGAATAGACACCCTGCTCAATGCAGCCGGAGGCAACATGGCAGGAGCGACAATCGGTCCTGACCAAAACTTTTTTGACCTTGATCCGGAGCAGTTCCAAAGAGTATTGTCTCTCAATCTTACCGGTACGGTAATACCCACACAGGTATTTCTCGAACCGATGACGTCTCAGGGCAAGGGCAGCATCATCAACTTCTCGTCCATGGCATCTTTCAGACCTATGACACGTGTTTGCGGTTATGCCGCGGCAAAAGCCGGAATAAGTAATTTCACCGCATTCATGGCCACGGAATGCGCCAAAAAATTCGGTGAGGGCATACGCGTGAACGCCATCGCTCCAGGATTTTTCATTACCGAGCAAAACCGCTCCTTGCTTACAAATCCTGACGGCACATATACCCAGCGCGGACAAGACGTAATACGCCAGACGCCTTTTGGCCGTATGGGGGATCCTGAAGAACTTTGCGGTACCATCCATTATCTGATGAGTGATGCGGCTAAGTTTGTCACAGGCACAGTCGCAGTAGTGGATGGCGGCTTCAATGCTTTTGCCATGTAATATTTGTTTTTAACAAACCTTATATCGTTATTTGTATAGAGTCCGGATTTGCAATATGGCATATTTATTTGTAAATTTGCGATAGAAACAACACAGGAAATATATACGAATATGATATTTAATTTACATAACAACAAGCCGGATTACATTAAGTTGATTTTACCACACCGTAAAATTTGACATCAGCGCCAGAATCCTACCTATAAATATAGGCCCGGTATATATCCGCAATTATGAAAAGCGAGGTCTCACAATCGTGCAAGACCTCGCTTTCTCATACTATAAATATTAAAATTTGGCCAGTAACAAGTATTTTATCGTGTTGCAACGGGATACTTATCACATTGTAACGAGCGTCTGAATGGATTCCGTTCGGTATCTAAATGCAAAGTAACGGATATCCCAATGCGACACAACCTCTCCAAGACCGGACACACATGGTATACAAATCATCTTTATATCAAAAATCGAAGCTCATTTTACCATTTCGATCTATATTGACACGTAAATTCACCGGTATAACGAATTGGTATATTATGATACATTATTTACAAAATACACTTGCATAGGCGTGAATTCAAACGGGAGACTATCAAAATTCATGAAACCGATGTTAATTTATTTTCAGAACTTTTGTTGTCTTTTGAAAAAAAAGACGTAACTTTGCGGTTATAAAATTAAAAACAAATCTAAAAAAACAATATTATATTATGAAACCATTAAACAAAAATTTTGCGCCTAAGAGCGTAATGCCTGAAAAGGTAATCCAGTTTGGTGAAGGAAACTTTCTTCGTGCCTTTGTAGATTGGATTATTTGGAACATGAACCAGAAAACCGATTTCAACGGTTCTGTTGTCGTTGTTCAGCCAATTGAACGAGGAATGGTCGAATGGCTCAACGCCCAGGACTGTTTGTACCATGTTAACCTTCAAGGTCGCGAAAACGGTCAGCCTGTGAATACTTTGCAGCGTATTGATGTCATCAGCCGTGCGCTGAACCCATATACACAAAACCAGGCTTTCATGGCTTTGGCCGATCAGCCGGAGATACGTTTCGTTATTTCAAACACGACAGAGGCCGGAATCGCTTTCGACCCGGAGTGCAAACTGGAAGATGCTCCTGCCTCGTCATATCCGGGCAAGCTCGTCCAACTGCTCTATCGCCGTTGGCAGACATTCAACGGTGATCCGTCAAAGGGTCTTATTATATTCCCATGTGAGCTTATATTCCTTAACGGTCATGTGCTTAAAGATTGCATAAACAAATATATCGAGCTGTGGAAACTTCCGAAAGAGTTCAAACAGTGGTTTGACGAAAGTTGCGGTGTATACGCTACTCTTGTAGACCGTATCGTTCCCGGTTTCCCACGCAAGGAAATTGCCGAAATACAGGAAAAAATAAGCTACCGCGACAATCTGGTGGTTCAGGCAGAAACATTCCACCTCTGGGTCATCGAGGCTCCGAAAGAGATAGCCAACGAGTTCCCGGCAGACAAAGCCGGTCTGCATGTGCTATTCGTTCCGTCTGAAGAACCGTATCACAAACGCAAGGTTACTCTTCTCAACGGCCCGCATACAGTTCTTTCTCCGGTGGCCTATCTCAGTGGCGTAAATATTGTACGTGATGCTTGTAACCACGAGGTTATCGGGAAATATATACATAAGGTACAATTTGAGGAGCTCATGCAGACACTTGACTTGCCAATGGAAGAGTTGGAGAAATTTGCGGCAGATGTGCTCGAACGCTTCGATAATCCGTATGTAGACCATCAGGTGACCAGCATTATGCTCAACTCTTTCCCGAAATTCTGTGCACGTGACCTGCCAGGTGTCAAGACATATCTTGAACGTAAGGGCGAACTGCCGAAAGGTCTCGTATTCGGTCTTGCCGCTATAATAACATACTATAAAGGCGGCAATCGTGAGGACGGAGCGGAAATAGTACCGAACGACTCACAGGAAATCATGGATCTGTTGAAAGAACTCTGGGCTACAGGCGACACACAGAAAGTTACAGACGGTGTTCTCGGCTCAACATCAATATGGGGCGAAGACCTCAATGCCGTTGCAGGTCTGAATAATCTTGTTAAGCAATATCTTGATCTTATTCAGGATAAAGGTATGTTGGAAGCAGTGAAAACAATACTCTAATTTAATATTCTTTTTAATGTTTCTACCCGCATTTCGGGCAGACAAACAATAACAACACAGTGTGGTTGTCATTAAAGTTTGGTTCTGCACGATATGCGGGTAAAACTTATTATCAAATATGGAAGACATAAAAACGCTATTAATCGGATATGCCTCAATATATGAAACAGCGGACTTTCTGCCGGAAGATCCGAGTTGGTTCATGCATCAGGTAGAAGGCCAACTTAATCAAGAGACTCTTGCTTTCATCGCTTCATGCCTGAGCTACGGCAGCAGGAAACAGTTTTTCCCTAAAATACAGTATATTCTTGACTGCTCGAACGGCAACACCTATAAATGGGTTAAAAACGGAGAGTTTGATAAAGACATTCCTTGCGAAGACACCTGTTATTACCGACTGTACTCCAAGCGCACAATGAATGTTTTTCTGCATGCATTGAAAGATATGATTGTAGAACATGGATCCATTGGAAACTATGTAAGACAAAACGCCAGTGACGGAAGTTCGGCTGTTGCGGCTATATGCGGATATTTTTCAAGTTACGGAATAGACGGGATTATTCCAAAAGATACAAAGTCGGCATGTAAGCGTATCTGTATGTTTCTAAGATGGATGGTTAGAGACAACTCACCGGTAGATCTCGGACTGTGGAGTAATTTAATAGACAAGCGCACACTGATAATGCCTATGGATACGCATGTAATCCAAGAAGCTTGCAGGCTTGGGCTGTCAACCAGCCGCACCGCATCTATGTCAGCAGCTGTCAAACTGACGGCAAAGATGGGCGAAATATTTCCCGATGATCCGCTACTCGGAGATTTCGCACTGTTCGGATACGGTGTAAATCACTGAAAATAAATCTTTATCGGCTTTGTTTTTTTACCTATTTGCATTATCTTTGCGAATTCAAAAGGTTTAGCGATTATTATGGACGGATACATAGAAATAAAGGGAGCGAGGGTCAACAATCTCAAAGACATAGACATAAAAATCCCACGAAATAAGTTTATCGTAATGGCAGGAGTGAGTGGCTCAGGCAAATCGTCGCTTGCGTTCGATACTTTATATGCCGAAGGACAACGACGTTACGTGGAGAGTCTATCTTCTTACGCAAGACAATTTTTGGGTAGAAAGAACAAACCGGAATGCGACTTTATAAAAGGTATACCGCCTGCAATAGCAATAGAGCAAAAGGTAATAAGCAGGAATCCACGCTCAACAGTGGGTACGACAACAGAAATATATGAATATCTAAGACTGCTTTTCACGCGTATCGGTCGTACTTATTCTCCAATAAGCGGGCAAGAAGTGAAAAAGCATTCCACAGAGGATATTATAAATTGTGTGCAAAGCTATTCGGACGGCACAAAATTCACGATAATGTCGCCGCTGCATATAAACGAAGAACGTACTGTCGCAGAGCAGTTACACATGTATATAAAACAAGGTTACTCACGTTTATTTCATGGCGGAGACTTCAAGAGGATAGAAGATGTTGTCGAAAAAGAAGACGTTGATAATTTGAAAGCGGAAGACATATATCTTGTAATTGACCGAATGTCCGTGGACAACGGCAAAGATTCTATATCAAGATTGGTTGACTCTTCTGAAACGGCTTTTTATGAAGGCGATGGTGCCTGCCGCATCATGTTTCTCCCTTCAATGATATGCTATGATTTTTCCACAAAATTCGAGGCAGACGGGATTACGTTTGAAGAACCGAGTGACAACATGTTCTCATTCAACTCACCGGCAGGAGCATGCCCGGAGTGTCAAGGGTTTGGAAACATAGTCGGAATAGATGAAAAACTAGTCGTTCCAAACACGTCTCTCAGTGTGTACGACGGATGTGTGGTATGCTGGAACGGAGATAAAATGAGTGCATGGAAAAACGAATTTTGCCGCAAAGCCGCAAAGGACGATTTTCCTATATTCGAACCTTACTATAATCTGACACAAAAACAAAAAGACTGGTTGTGGCACGGTTTGCCGAGCGAAAAGAAAAGCAATATCAAAGACAGGGTATGTATAGACGCTTTCTTTATGATGGTAAAAGAGAATCAATACAAGATACAATATCTTGTGATGATGAATCGTTATAGAGGAAAAACTGTGTGTCCTTCATGCCATGGAACCAGATTAAAAAAAGAGGCCGAGTATGTAAAGATATGCGGGAAAAGCATTTCCAATCTTGTAGAAATGCCTATAACCAGACTAAAGGAATGGTTTGATAACCTGCAACTTACCGAACATGAAGAACATATTGGCAGAAGACTTCTAACCGAAATAAAAAACAGGCTGCAATTTCTACTTAATGTTGGATTGGGCTATCTCACGCTGAGCCGCATGTCAAACACTCTCAGCGGTGGAGAAAGCCAGAGGATAAATCTGACAACATCGCTTGGAAGCAGTCTTGTCGGTTCGTTGTACATTCTTGACGAGCCAAGCATAGGGTTACACAGCCGTGACACGGAGAGACTTATCAATACTTTAAAGGAATTGCAAGGACTCGGAAACACCGTTGTCATTGTGGAGCATGATGAGGAAATAATGCGTGCGGCTGATTATCTGATAGATGTCGGACCTGACGCAGGGCGTCTCGGAGGAAAAATCGTGTTCGAGGGGAATGCGGCACTAATGAATGACGTAAAGGTATATGAGAAATATCCGGACAGTCATACTGTCAGATACCTCATCGGCAAGGAGACAATAGAACTTCCTGCCGGAAGAAGAAAATGGAACAGAAGCATTAACATAAAAGGTGCCAGAATGAACAATCTGCGAGGTGTTGATGTCAGCATCCCGTTAAATGTATTCACTACGGTTACCGGCGTAAGTGGTTCCGGCAAGTCAAGCCTTATAAAAGGTATACTCTACCCTGCCGTAAAACGGTTGATGGGAGATGTTTGCGATGCTCCCGGTGAGCATTCGAGTATTGATGGCGACATAAAAGCTATCAAGCACATTGAGTTTGTGGATCAAAACCCGATTGGAAAAAGCACGCGTTCCAATCCGGCTACATATGTGAAAGCGTATGATGCGATAAGAGATTTGTTCGCTCAGCAACCGTTATCGCAGCAAATGGGATTTACATCACAATACTTTTCGTTCAATACTGATGGCGGACGATGCGACGAGTGCAAAGGTGTAGGTGTGATAACAGTTGAAATGCAATTCATGGCAGATCTTATATTGCCATGCGAGAGTTGCCACGGGCACCGTTTCAAAAAAGACATCCTTGATGTAACCTATAACGGAAAGAACATCGATGATGTGCTCAACATGACAATAAGTGAAGCCATACAATTTTTCTCAGACAACAATCAAAAGGCGATCGTAAAGCGACTGAAACCTCTTGAAGATGTCGGCTTAGGATATATCAAACTTGGGCAGAATTCATCTACACTGTCAGGAGGAGAAAACCAGCGTGTAAAACTTGCGTATTTTATCGGGCATGAAAATCAGGAACCTACTTTATTTATATTTGACGAACCGACCACCGGCCTGCACTTTCATGACATTAAGAGGTTACTGAAAACATTTGATGCACTTATAGAGCGAGGGCATACCGTAGTGGTTATCGAACACAACCTTGATGTCATAAAATGCGCAGACCATGTGATAGACATGGGACCGGACGGAGGAGATTGCGGTGGAATGCTTGTTGCTTGCGGAACACCTGAAGATATATGCAAGAACCGCAAAAGTATAACAGGAAAATACTTAAAGGAAAAACTTTCTTTATAAAAATTTTGTGGCAAAGAAAAAATATATTATCTTTGCATCCGCAATAGAAAAAGAGTTCATTGAAAAGCCGATATGGCTCAGTTGGTAGAGCAATTCATTCGTAATGAATAGGTCCCCGGTTCGAGTCCGGGTATCGGCTCTTTTTCTTTTTATACGGATTTAATTTCATAAAGATTTTATTGTAATGCGGTAATAGCTCAGTTGGTAGAGCATCGGCTTCCCAAGCCGAGGGTCGCGGGTTCGAGTCCCGTTTACCGCTCTCAACTGATAATCAGTTCTAAACAAAATCCATATTTACCTCATGTTTTATCAGATATTTTCTTTACCTTTGTAACATGATATTCTATTTTTCCGGAACAGGAAACACACGGTGGGCGGCGGAATTCATTGCCAGACATACAGGTGAGCGTATTCTTTCAATTTCAGATGAAATAAAAACCGAATGCAAATACACACTGTCCGATGATGAACGTATTGGTATTTGCTTCCCCATACATGGTTGGCAACCGCCACGAATAGTGAGAGATTTCATAAAGAAACTGAGCCTCCCCCATTCCCAATCACATTATTGCTATGCCCTGTGTACTTGCGGTGATACCGTTGGAGACGCAATAACGATACTAAACAAAGACTTATCGAAAAAAGGATTGGAAGCCAAGAGTTTCTTTTCTCTTGTCATGCCGGAGAGCTATGTGTGCCTGCCATTCATGTATACTGACACAAAGAAGCGTGAAAGAGAAAAGATCGAAGCCGCCAAAGAAAAGTTAAATATTATTGTAGATGTAATCAGAAATCGTGAAAACGGAGTCGATTTATTGAAAAAAGGTCCAACCCCTCAAATATATTCATATATGATAGGAAACTTTTTCAATAAATATATGATAACAGACAAACCTTTCAAGGTTGATGAGAAAACATGTATAAAATGCGGTAAATGTACCCAAATATGTCCAACTGACAATATAATAGGCGGTCACGGATTGCTGCCTGAATGGAAACATGAAGACAGTTGTACATGTTGTCTGGCTTGCTACCACCATTGTCCTGTACATGCCATAAACTATGGCAATATAACAAAGAAACGCGGACAATACTTTTTCAAAGAATAGTTTCTCATAATTACATACTCATATTAAAATCAATGAAATATATCCTACTTCTATTTTGCATTATCCTTTCATTGAACAGCCATGGCGTTAAGATGCACCCTGGTATCGTTAAAGTAAAGCAGCCTGATGGAACAACAATAACGGTTAGGGCTTTGGGAAATCATGATTTCTCGTATTATACCACAATTGACGGCGTACTGCTTTACAAATCAGGATTTGCATTCTACATTGCCGATATTAAAGACGACGGTATATTATATCCGACAAATTATATTGCACATGATAAAGAAGAGAGGAGCCATGAGGAAAAACTAATCATTGAGAAGCAAAACAAAACCATTTTTTATGATAAAATATCAGCAAACTCCAATAAAGCACAACTACTCAGAGAGCCAATAGAAAACAACACCACCCTATTACAATCCTTTGGAAGCCCAAGAGTTCCTGTAATTTTGGTTGAGTTTAGCGACAGTACATTTAAAGTAAATAATCCGGCAAAGACATTTGATAAATATTTAAATGCAGAAGAGCTATTCAACCAGACCAACGATCCGGAAATGGGAAAGAATTACGGAAGCGTAAAAAGATACTTTACGGATATGAGCTTTGGGAAATTTATTCCTGAATTTGATGTGTACGGCCCTGTAACATTGGATAAGCCCTTGAAGTATTACGGCGGTGGCTATTCTTCTTCAGAAAACATGAACGATATTTTCAAAGACGCATGTACGGCTATTGACGATACGGTTGACTTCTCCGGATATGATGCCAATAATGACGGCAATATTGATTTGGTGTATATTATTTATGCCGGATATTCACAAAGTTGGGCCGGCAATTCAACAGATTGCATACATCCAAAATCAGGTATACTGACTAACAATATGTATTTAGACGGAAAAAGATTGTGCAGATATGGGGTAAACAATGAACTTAACGCCACTCCGGCCGACCAAATTAAAAACGGATTGCTAATAAACGGTATCGGACTCTTTTGCCATGAGTTTTCACATTGCCTCGGACTTCCCGATATGTATCCAGCTCCTGGAAGCATCGCCGAACGATGTATAAACCAAAATCTTGACTATTGGGACTTGATGGATGCCGGAGAATATACTCAAAACGGTTACCGACCAACCGAATATACGAGTTGGGAACGTGAACGGTTAGGCTGGATGACGATAGACACACTCAAATCTCCATGTGATGCAACATTAAAAACATTATCGGATGGAGGTAAAGCATATCGTATTCTAAATGACAAGGATGTGACAGGCAATGAATACTACATTGTAGAGAATGTACAGAAAAAAGGTTGGAACAGGTATTTGCAAGGTCATGGCATGCTTATATACCATGTGGACTACGATGATTATTATTTCAGTCTTGGCGGATGTAAAGTAAACAATATGGCCGGTCACCCACGTATGTCTGTCATTGCGGCCGATGGAATATTCATGCCGGAATATTTCGTTTATTCGGTTGTAAATAAAGATTACATGAATAATATGGAAAAGATATACAACCAGGCTCTCATTAATAAGTATTCCTATACTTATATTACGACGGATATATATAAAGAGGAGTTGCAAGGTGACCCTTTTCCAGGAATAAATAATGTAACATCACTCACCGATGATACATCACCGTCTGCCTCTGTTTATTCAGGTGGATTTATGAGTAAACCGATAACGGATATATCAGAAGACACTGATATGGGAACTGTAAGTTTTAAATTCATGGGCGGAAAACCAAATGGCATAGAGAACATAAACGACAAAATACAATCAAACATGATATATTCTGTCTGCGGGCAATATCTTGGTACCGATATAACTATATTAAACAGAGGAATATATATTATTAATAATAAAAAGGTCATCAAGCGATGACCTTTTTATTATTCCAATTTCAGTATAAAATCTTCTTATTATATTTTATACATAAAATAACAGATATTACTTTAAACCGGCATTAGTAGACTCTCGGACCAAATATTTTAGTCCCTACTCTTACCATTGTACTGCGGCATTCTATAGCTATTGGATAATCATCACTCATACCCCATGAACGCTCACAAAAGGCATCATCATTGGCAAAATAACGTGCTTTCACCTCATCAAAGAAATCAGCTGCCATTGTGAACTCGTTCCTGATCTGCTCTTTGTCTTCTACAAATGAGGCCATAGTCATGAGTCCGCAAATTCGAATATTTCTCATCTCACGCCATTCACCATCTTCCAGCAGATTTCTGCAATCATTCAAAGAGAAACCATATTTGGTGGCTTCTTCCGCCACATGTAATTCAAGCAATATATCAATTACCCTATCATGCTTGCCTGCCTGCCTGTTAATCTCACGTAAAAGACGTAATGAATCGACAGACTCTATCATTGAAATATAAGGTGCTATATACTTTACCTTATTGGTCTGCAAATGCCCGATAAAATGCCATTGAATATCCGATGGAAGCGAATCATGTTTCTTTGTTAATTCCTGCTCGTGGCTCTCCCCGAATATTCGCTGCCCATCAGAATAAGCCGCCTCTATATATTCATCCGGATGATACTTACTTATAGCAACAAGTTTGACATTATCCGGAATACCAGACAATACTTCTGACAAATTTTTCCTTACGTCATAATCCATAAGCACATTATTGCTCATATTCCGGTTTGTCGTCTTTTTCCTTTTTCTTATACTCAAAAACATCCATGAGCTGTGTCTCAACAACAGATGCGATGACATAGTCTATCATTGTTCCGTTCATGACCTCATCAATGTTTTTCACAGCTCCGTTCAGGGTGGATGCGTTTACAAGATAGTTTACGTTTGACTTTTTCTCCTTGTCTGTTTTCTCGTCTATGGTGATAAATTGCAACTTAGCCTTATACCAACGATCTGCCATATCTTCTTCACTGAAAAAAATCTCTTTATAAGGTGCCTTTTTAATGTCTGCGACCTCAAATTCTCCACTTATGTATGAAGACATTTCCTCTATTATTCGTTGTTCTGCTTCGGTGAAGCTCAATGCATCTACCGTATACGCCTCGGTTACTTTCTTCTGCATACCGTCTTCCATTGTTTTCTCATAACGGATTTTGCACTCAAACCATTCTGCTGTTCTACTTCTCATATTATCTTTTTATTTATAATTATTTCTGTATTCCGTATTTTGTCAAACCCTTTTTCTTTTCTTCTGTGATTCTTTCTATTATCGTAAATGCTATTTTCTGACTTTTCGCTTCACTGATTCCAGCCTTTGCAGCTATTTCAATTTGAGCCTTTAATAGCTCATCTGTGGTTGTCTGGCTACCGGTAATGAAACTCTTTTCATTCGCTCCCATATAAGTCTTATTATATATTTTAGATAAAATACGATCAGCTTCTTTTGTATATATTTTACGGAAAATCTCTTCACTTTTAGCCTCATACACTTTCATCTCCTCTATCTGCTCCGGTGTCATATTGCCAGTTGTGTCCGGCATAATAAATCCTAATTCCGTATTGGGATCGAAACCACTGTCAAGCAATATTTCCTCCGGTTCTTTAGGTAAAGGTTTTATATATTCCACATTCACCGGTTCAGGCATTAGTCCAAAGAAAAATCCTACAAAAACAAGAGCTATGCACGACGCAGTCAATAGCATCTTGGTTGTTCTCCACATATTGGAGCGCTGGCGGATTATTCTTTTCATCTCATCTATCGAACCATATCTGTCCTCTGCCATTTTAGAAGTTGCCTTGAGTATAACCTTTTTATACTCATAAGGCATTTCGGCCACAGAAAAGAGATATTCAAAAAATTTACCAACAGAATATACATCGCAACGCTCATCTACAGAACCTCCATTTAATACTTCCGGAGCAATATAATCTCTACTGCCATCATATAATAATTCAGGAGACACCCTGTTAATATAAAATGAGCCATGCGACAGCAACACTATGCTATAATCTGTCTTACGTACAAATACATTTGATGGTGAGAAACATACGTGATATACTTTTTGACTATTAAGATAAGAGGTGACTTCCAACAGTGCAACAACAGTTTCATAGACAAATCCTGGCCTGCTTACCACTGCCGGATTATCACGCAAAAGGTGTTCAAAAGAAATGAAATGTCCCTGCTCCACTTCAAGTGAGGATAAAACATCTTTTTCTGCCAATGGCGTGAAATGCAGCTGTCTCTTATTGACCAACCGGATGTTTGCATCACATTCCTTTTTCAGGCATTCGCAAAAAATAATATTATCTGTAAGTTCTTTACGCAAATCCACTATATTCACGTATTTTCCTTCTATCGCCTTTCTTTTGAACAAGCCTATCGGAATTCTGACTATCCTATGCTGTATATTATCGTTGGTACTGACCAACTCCTCGTAGTTCATTGCAAATGCCTTTTATTCTTATTAGTCAGGCAAAATTAGTCTATTTAATCGTAATTTGAGAATAGAGAATTAAAAATTATGTTAAGAACCACGCTATACACTAACAGTCGTTAAGCCTTTTCCGATATTTTTATGTAAGTTTGCAGAGAACTTAATAATGAAAAAATATATAAAATGCCAGATATATCGATTCGCGGACACGAGATGCCAGAATCTCCCATAAGAAAGCTTGCCCCATTGGCAGCAGAAGCAAAGAAAAATGGGATAAAAGTCTATCACCTGAATATTGGTCAGCCAGACTTGCCGACACCACAAGTGGGTCTTGATGCATTGAAGCACATAGACCGTGCTATTCTTGAATATTCTCCATCGCAAGGGTATCTGAGCTACCGAGAGAAGCTGACGCATTATTATAAGAAATTCAATATTAACGTCACTGCCGATGATATCATAATTACGGCCGGCGGAAGTGAAGCCGTCCTATTTGCCTTTATGTCGTGCCTAAATCCCGGTGATGAGATTATCGTTCCTGAACCGGCATACGCCAACTATATGGCATTTGCCATATCAGCAGGAGCTAAAATAAGGACAATAGCCACAACGATAGAAGAAGGTTTCTCACTTCCGAAAGTAGAGAAGTTCGAGGAACTGATAAACGAGCGCACACGGGCAATCATGATATGTAATCCCAATAACCCGACAGGCTATCTTTATACCCGACGCGAAATGAATCAAATTCGTGATTTGGTGAAAAAGTATGATCTTTATCTATTTTCCGATGAGGTATATCGCGAATACATATACACCGGATCGCCATATATAAGTGCATGCCACCTTGAAGACATAGAACAGAATGTCATTCTGATAGACTCTGTATCAAAAAGATATTCAGAATGTGGTATACGTATCGGAGCACTGATTACAAAGAATGAGCAGGTAAGAAACGCCGTAATGAAATTCTGCCAGGCACGGTTATCTCCCCCTCTAATCGGTCAGATTGTGGCTGAGGCGTCGCTTGATGCTCCGGAAGATTACTATCGTGATGTATATGACGAATATGTAGAACGGCGTAAATGCCTGATAGACGGACTGAACAGAATTCCGGGAGTATATTCGCCGATTCCGATGGGCGCATTCTACACCGTAGCCAAACTGCCTGTAGACAATGCGGAAGAATTTTGCAGATGGTGTCTTGCCGAATTCAACTATGAGGGTGAGACACTGATGATGGCTCCTGCGGCAGGTTTCTATACCACCCCAGGAGTGGGAAACAATCAAGTGCGTATAGCTTACGTACTCAATAAAGATGATCTTAACAGAGCTTTGATTGTTTTGAAAAAAGCACTTGAAGCATATCCTGGAAGAAAATACGAGGAATGAATCTGCCACTCTTTTTATCAAAGAAAATATATAGTGACAAGAGCGACAAGCAGAAAGTGAGTCGTCCTGCTATACGCATTGCAACCATTGGTGTCGCAATCGGTTTGGCTGTGATGATTATCACAGTATCTGTGGTCATAGGCTTCAAACATACAATACGTGATAAAGTCATTGGTTTCGGAAGCCATATACAGGTAACAAACTTCATGACTATGCAGAGTACGGACCCTTATCCGATTTGTATAGATGACAGCCTCATGAAAGTATTGGGTGATTCAGAGGGGGTAGCACGGGTAGGCCGCTATTCTTTGACACAAGGAATATTGAAAACAGATACCGATTTCCTTGGTATTACATTCAAAGGAATAGGCCCTGAATACTCAACATCCTTTCTGGCAAATAACCTCACAAGTGGCCAATGCCCGGTATTCAGTGATTTAAAAAGCAGTAACAGGATTCTTATATCTCAGATGATAGCCGATAAACTGAGATTAAAAGTTGGTGATAAGGTTTTCGCATATTTTGTTTCAGAAGACGAAGTAAGAGCAAGACGTTTTACTATAAGCGGAATATATAAGACAAATATGACACAGTTTGACGGTAATATATGTTTCGCTGATATATACACAATAAACAAACTTAACGGATGGCAAAATGATTTTTGCACTGGAGCAGAACTAATAATCGATGACTTTACAAAAATTGAAGAGACGGCGGATGGTATTGTTTCACAAATAAACAAAAAGCCAGACTGTAACGGCAACATCCTTACATCACAAACAATATATGAGGCATATCCGCAAATTTTCTCATGGCTCGAACTTCTTGATGTCAACGTTTGGATTATTTTGGCTTTAATGGTATGTGTGGCTGGCTTTACTATGATATCCGGATTGCTCATAATAATACTCGAACGCACTCAAATGATAGGAACGCTTAAAGCTCTTGGAGCGTCCAACCCAACTATAAGGCGTACATTCCTTTGGTTTGCAGTCTTCATTATTGGACGCGGTCTGATATTTGGCAACATTATAGGTATTGGGCTTGTACTTATACAAATACATACAGGATTTGTCAAACTCGATCCTTCGACATACTATGTCAACATGGCACCGATGGAGATAAATATACCATTGATAATAATTATAAATGCTGCAACACTTCTTATTTGCGTATTTGTACTGATTGCTCCCAGTTATCTTATATCTCATATACATCCTGCTCGTTCTATGAAATATGAGTAGTAAGGTATTTGGAGGATTTTTATTATAAAAACACTCTTTGTTCCAAAACAAAATATCTTAAATTCATTTTTCGTAAAACATTTATCCGAATACTGCTTTTTTATAACTTCGTATATTTCATTACGTGTAACAATCCCGAGCATTTTTAACACTTTGCAAAATCATGAAAAAGTTAGAAAGAGTAAACGCCGTAAAATCACGATTTGCCATATAAAGACGAATCGCCGCTTTTTCTACCTGGTTTACTCTTTCTAACTTTTTCATGTCTTTTGGGTTTTATAGCTATTGATTTATTTTGTGCCAGTCCGAGGGGGCTCCGGGAATGCCACACGGCACGGGCTGAGAGTTTATGCGTTTTGCAGCTCTCTTTCAAATTTGCGAATATCCCAATGTAATAGTATCATGTTCCGGCGACGTGTTTCCGGTAATCCAAAGCTCGCATTATCTATATAGTTTTGTAGCTCGTGTTTCAAACGGCCTAATTTCTCTTGTTTATCTCTCCTTATTTGATATTTTGCTTTGTCTATAATATTGGCGGCATATACTTTTGTTGCTGCTTCAATATCGGCGGCGGTCGGTGTAATATGGTCGTATTTGCGCACCAGCTTTGCGGCGGCTTGTATCGCCTTTTTCGTTACGGTCTGCCAACCAATCCAAAAAGAAAGGTTATCCCATGCCGTTACATCGTCCAGACGGGCGCCGTTTATGTCGTTCGTGCATTTCGCCTTTACAACCATGGCAACCGCTTCCAGCGTGTAACGGTCGTATATTTCACACTCGTTTCTTACATAGATCACCAAATTTTGCGCTGCGTGGCTTAATTCTTTCGTTTTCATAATTGTATCTTTTTTGTTCGTTAATAGTAGTGGCGTGGATGTCATCGAAGACCACGGCCAAACCGTTCCACACCTTTTTTGCTAAATATTGTTAACGGGCATTGCACCGTAAAGAATAAATAACTATATTTGCAAAAACCGTTTAAGGGCGCTACTATAATTCACGCCCCTTGCATTTTCAGAAATTAGAAGAATTTAACCGTAATGGTTAATATTCTAAATCTCCAAAAACGCAAAACAAATTTCAATGCCATTTGCTTAAACGGTTTTTATGAACGGTTAAGGCCGTTCGCCTTTGCCTGAAATATTCAGGACTTCAAACAGGATGCCGTAAACATCCTGTTTTTTTGTTCATACATAAAACACGTTTATTAAATTCCCTTAAACCGTCGGACACGTCACAACGTTATTAGGGGTCAGCGGATTTTTCCGGTGGGCGGGAGAGAGTATCAAGAGTATAGTG
>NZ_BEWV01000205.1 GCF_002933775.1 Prevotella sp. MGM1 | reverse complement strand
ATATTTTTTAGTGCAAAATTACTTGCCGTATAAGCGTTCCTTGATATGCAAAACACTGTGTATGAGCGCAAATAAAACGGTGAGGGTTTCTTTTCATTGCCTGCCGTTACCTATTCCCGTTTCGGTAACTGCCCGGCTAACGGTTTGGTAACTGAACAACCTCAATATTCCGTTGCCGTTTGCATTTTCTCTACTTGGCAGAATGCTGAAATACCGTTCATTTCAAACGACTTACGTTTAATTTTCATCCGTTCGCTTTTTCTTGCATAGGCTATCATTTTCCACTGCTTCCGCCACACATACGCCACCCTGCTAACTTCGGCAGGTGTGCCAATCTACACTATTGCAAAGATGCTAACGCATCGCAACGTGAAAAACACTCAGATATACGCCGAGGTCATGGACCCGAACAAGCGTGAGGCTGCGAATGTAATCTCGTTGAAATAGCAGCCTTTCCCTAAGAAGAGAGCCGACAAGTTGCATTTCTGCAATCTGTCGGCTCTCGCTATTTATCCTTATGTCGGCAGCGTGTTCCCCGGCTCAACATCGCCTCCATATAATCACGGCAAAACGAAAAGCGAGCGGTTTCAAAAACGAAAAGCGATTTTCCACTCAAAAAACGAAATGTGATTTGAAAAAACATTTTAAGGCACAAAAAGGCATTTGATTTCTCGTCAGATGCCTTTTTATATCATACATTCAAATCGAATTTGACATTCTCATCGCCCTCCAACAGCCTTTCCGTCCTTTCTATGTTATTTTCATAGACATGGACATTTCCAAGGTTTAGAGTTATTGATTTCAAAGGCAAATCAATCTGTCGGGACATCAAATACAAATGATATATGTCTGATGGCAATCCCAAATTCGCATCACTGCTTCGCTGATATGCGGAAACAACCAGTTCACCGTCATCTATCTGGAACTGTACGAGGCTGAGACATGGAGCCTGGTTCGTTTCTGCGTTGGTTTCACCGAGGAAAAGCACATAATTCTTACTGTTCCGCTTTTCCCGGTTTATCTTTGAAATCAGCGGAGGCAATTTTTCAAAATATGTAGGATAACTGTTTACCAATACAGCTCCGCAATAGTCCCACCAGTTTATCCCTACATCGCGATACCGTTCCACGTTCCGTTCCCCTTGCATAAACAGCCGCAACTCACACTTTAGTTTTTTACGTGCTATCCCATGGTTCTCAAATATGTCAAGCAAATCTGCCGGGAACAGAGTCAAGCGTTCATTCAGGAGATATTTTATGTTGCCTTTCTTGTTGGTCTGTGTCTTGCCTTCACGCAATATCCTGTCAAGTATTACATGGTATTTATTCATCATTCAAACGCTTTTCAAATGATACTTAAACGGCCTTCTTGTACAACATCATATCCGTGTATGAGGAATTATAGTTCATGTGAGCGTTAAACTCGACTTTCGTACACCGCTCAAAGGGGTTTCCTGTCAGTTTATTCCTGCCTATCCAATCACACAATTCCAGTATGGAAGACTTGTTGGAAGTGAAATATACGAAGTCGTGTCCGGCAAGAACAGTCAACACATCAAGGTAATCGGACAACTTCCAACACATATTGTATGTACCGACTTCCGTGCTTAAATATGGAGGGTCTACAAGGAACACGACACCCGGCACATCCTTATATCTATCAAACACCTTCTTATAATCTTCAGACACGATGGTCAATCCATCCAGATAATCCGTCGCCGGCTGATAGTCCGCTGTCCTTACATTGTTATACAGCGTTTCTTTACGCATATCCTCAATGCTCAACTTGTACTTCATAGAAAACAGAATGGACGATGAGAGGGTGATAAAATCCACATATCCATAACGCTGCTCATATTTTTGTATACAAGCAAAGACTTTGTCTCTTTTTTCTCCCGTAATAGGCTTATGGCGTGGAACACCTGACACTATCTGCCGGAGTTCCGCCAACAAAGCATTTGTCTGTGGCACGGATTCCAACCTCTTACGGTAGTTGTCAAAATCATTATACACTACGGTTGAGTTTGGCTTCCGGCACTTGGTGATATGTGACAATAGGCCGGAACCACCGAACAAATCAACAAATGTTGTTCCGTCTGGATATTGTTCCAATACTTTGATAAACTCCTTTGCGAACATCCGCTTCTGCCCCACGAAGGGCAACGGTGCTGATAAATACTGCTTTCTCATTTCTGTTTTTATTTTCTCCCGGCAAAGTTCTGATTTTTCAAACAGAGCAAAGAAAGAATACAATAAATCACACTGCAACCTGTTTGCAGTCGCTTTGGAAACGCTTTATCAGGCTATACACCTTACGTTCACTCACGGAGTATTTATCCGCAAGCAAGGCTACGGTATATGACACCTTCTCTCCCCTATCCAGCATGTCTTTATATTCGACATACAAGTCTATGTATCTTGTATCTTCAAGCCTTATCCCGGCTGTCTGCAACCGTTTTAATAGCTCCCTGTTAAATTTCAGTATCTCAATTATCTTCATTCCCAACTATTTTTTGTACTTTTGCATCGTCTCACTTATTATACGCGCAATTGCGCAAACACATAAAAAAGCCATCAGCAGGCGAACGAGGGTATACGCCCCCGGTCGTGCCTACTGATGGTAACGTGTGTTTAATAGTAAGTGAGACGACTATTTAACAGGCCGGGGGCTTTTTCTATCCCTCCCCCGAACGGGATTCTTTCAGTTATTCAACCTGGTATTCCTTCAAGTCGAAAGCGTCCTTTTTCTTCCACCCGTCGGCCAGTGTGTTCTGGATGTGCTTCATGGCTTTGGTATAGAAGTCTGTCAGTTCCTCCAACGTTTCAAACGTATGGTAGCGTGGTTCCGTATCCGTCCCGAACTTGAATGTCACGGGTAACGTGCCGCCTCCTGTCTGTACGGCGAGGTCGTAGGCAGACTTGTAATTGAACTGGTTTTCACTTGACAGCCATACCGGAATATCCCTATAACTGAAACCGGAGAGAATGGCAGTATCAGTCTGTTTGTTGTACCACGCCATGACCGTGGAACGTATTTCCTCATCTTCCGGCTTGTGTCCGAACTCCTCTTCCATGTACGAGGCGTTTCTGTGCTCTCCCGGCTGCACATCCCAGCGGATGCGCCACTTGCCTTTTACCGGGTTGGTGCATTCAAGCAGTTTTATTCCTGCACTTCCTTCAACTCTTTTCATGTGAACATATATTTAAACTTTCCTTTGTCAAAAGACTCTGATTTTATAGTCGTCTCAAAAGGAAAACCGTCCTCTATCTCTTTTATTTGTTGGAGAATATTCTTCATTTCCTTGCTGTCTGTAATAAATTTCTGCTTTTCACCATTTACTATGACAGCAACGACACAACGTTCCGCACCATACTGTGTTTTTGCAGTAAAAGTACAATCATAAACTGTAATGGGAACATTTACCAAATCACGTACACTTACCCTCGGACCAGGGAAGTATACTTCGCCATCTTCTGGTCGATAAACGACATTAAGCTCTTTAAAACTTTTCATTTTTTTGCCTGTTAATTTATTAAACAACTTGTTACAGTCGGCGTGTTTCGTCATGCCATAAAAGGACACTATCAGTTCACGCCGCCTTCTTCTCGATTTTACCTCGTGCATCTTCCGGGCGAACTTCTGCTTGATGCGCTTGCGCAGTCCGACATAATCAGGATGGATGACATAGCCGAGGAAGTCGATGCCTTCCTCTATGGGGAACACCCTTTCATTGGGCTTTACCTCCAGGTCTATCATTTCCATCTGCCCGTGGATGATGTCACGAATCACCCATAGTTCCGCTTTCGTTTTACCCAGTACAAGGCCGTCATCGCAATAGCGGTAGTAATGACGGACACCGTACTTGTCTTTCAAATAATGGTCTAAAAATATAGACAGGAGCAGGTTGCCCGCCCCTTGAGAACTTCGCAGCCCGAAGCTGATACCATCCGGAAGCATGGTGACGAATCCGCCAAGTATCGTCAACAGTTTTTCGTCCTTGAATACCCTGCGAAAACACCACATGACGAAGTCTTGGCGCACATTGTCATAGAACCGTCTGATATCGAACTTGTAGGCATACAGCGTACCTTCCTGATCGCTTTGTATGTCCGTGCGTATGCACTTCATCAAATCGTGTGTACCACGCCTCTTGATACTCGCCCCGGTTGTCCGGATGTACCGTCTCTGTAGATGATGGTCCACAACGTTCATCACGGCAAACACCGCGATACGGTCTTTCATGGAGAGTATCTGGAGCCTGCGTTTCTTGCCGTATTCCTCGATGTCCCTCTCATAATACCCACCAAGTTGGAAAGAGCCGTCGGCCAACGAGGCTGTAAGTTCCGCAATGACCTCTTCCCTATGCTCAAGCAGATAGCGGCCTTGCCTCGACCTTTTGCGTTTGGTTCCACGCAGGACGGTATCGAATGCCTCAGCCATGTTGTGGTATTCGATAATCTCCTCCATGATATGTCCTTCTCTGCGCATAGGATTCTGTTTTTGTTTTATGGAAGGTTAAGGCCTTCCTTCCTCCGGGTCTGACTTCTTCGAACCGTTACCGGCCTACCAAACTCCACCCGACACGTGATTTTTCAGCTTTCCACCCATCAAGATGCTGTTGCTGAGGCTTGCCTCCCTCGGCACCGCATTGGGGACACGTCCCCTGTACTGTACGCCGATTGTTTGATTACCAGACGCGAGCCGACATTCGTATTCGCATTCGAAGCATCGTTATTCGCATTCGCATTCGACACACCGCCATTCGCATGCGCATTGTTGTACCCGCGATAGACCACACGGCCTACTGGGAAACTCCACCTTTTTGGGCTACAAAGGTACTTACTTTTACGCTAAATCTTTGCCGACTGTCATACTAACGACAACAAAGCCGCAGAAAAGTAACCGCCGGCAAGATGTTTCCAACGGTTACTGCATTTCAGAAAATCAAATACTCTCTTTTTCATATACATTTATTTTATAAAATTATTTTCGACCGGCTTACGCCGGTTTTTGAACCGGGAGGAGAAGCGGCACAATAATGTTTTCGTTTTGTCGCTTCGCTCCCGCTTTGACGCTTTGCGCTTACGCGACCTCGACCAACGCTTTATACGCCTCCACGCTTTCCGCCCGGACGATTTTGCCGCGGAAGGCCAGACGCGAGCCGACATGCGAACTCGCATGCGAAGCATCGTAATTCGCATTCGCATCCGACACACCGCCAAGCGCATGCGCAAAGTTGCACCCGCGATGGACCACACGGCCTGCGGAGCCACTATACCAATACTTGTCACAATAGTATGTACTTGACGAACCATTCATGCTACCTACAGGAATTACATCCATGTGCTTGCCATGTGCCACAGCTGTTATCCATTGGTCATTTGTCGTCTTGCCTTTTACCCACCTTATGCTGCCATCCGGCATCCAGATGCGCCATTTGCCAGCGTTGCCACTCGTATTAGGAACATCCACACCGTCCATCATGTCATATTTATGACCGTAAATATCCTCGTAGCCAAGACAGCAGATATTGTTTACCTGAACCACGGTTTCCTGTCCATACTCATCCTTTGACTTGTACCAGGCATACTGATGCACCTGTCCGTCAACCATCGAGTTCGTGATATTTTCCTTGATGGAACGGGCTTCTTCATAACCGATAGTATCGATCATGCCACGGCTTGCCGTGCCACCAGTTGTCCGGTTATTCGTATGCGAGCCTGCGCCGCATTGCTCCTGCATGTCACGACGGCCATACTTGGCATAAGAAAGGTTGGCTATACGTGAGTGCATCAAAGCGTCTATCTGCTGCATACCACGCTGTACCGAGTAATAGTGAAAATCACTCCAGCCCATGTTGGACGCAGTCGTGCCGCCTGTTATGCAAGACCGTAATTTGCTGCCGACTATACTGCTGCCGACCACGGCGCACAGGTGTTCGTCATTAGCCACCCAGTCCGGTTCCATATCCTCTATCTTGTCGCTATTACTCAGCACCACCTTGTCGAATTCAGCCGTATTCAATATGGTGAAATGAAGTTCTGACGCACCGGTCGGAATATCGGCTATCAGATACATCCCGGCCTCAAAACGGCAGTTCAATGGTTCGACCACAACGGACTGAAGGATACAGCCGGAGGTATCCGTGAATATGGCTCCTATCATATTGGTTCCGGGTACAGAAGGAAAACGGACACGGCGGTGGCCGGATACATCCACACGGCATACGGAATAGCTTGAATCCGTACTGTAAGAGACGGACAAGGTTTCCTTCCCGGTCATTATCTTCCGCCCGGACATATATCCGCCGGACACAGACTTGATGTCATCAAGTGTAACAATATCCACCGACGGCCTTACCGGCTCATGGTCACGGTCATTGCTGCAGTAACAGGAATAATGCTTTTCTTTCAGGTAGTCATTGATACCCTTACTCCAAAAGAAAGGCTCAAACATCATCCAGTCGCCTTCCGTGCCGTCCAATTTGGCCGCACTGCCGTCCGCATATCTGTCACCGGCCGTATCATCCAGGGGGTAGTATGTCATCTCGCCATCCTGGTTGTTGACAACCGTGTCAACATTGGCCATATTTACATTGCGGGTCGTCGCCTTTTTCGTAACCTTGGCCAACGAGCGGTGACGTTGTTTGAGGATGGCGGATATATGGCCGTTGGGAACGTATGCATTGCCGTATTTATAGCCGGTCAGGTTGTCAAGGTTGCTCACGTTAGCATCATCTGCCGCATTGTCATCAAACTCTATCATCGTATACTCCGGCTGGATGATGTTCAGTTCCGGATAATGCTTCCTGTATGCGGCGTATGTATCCTCGTCCATATAACGGGTCAGTCGGTATGTACCGACAAAAGCGCAGGTATCGGTATAGTTGCCGCCGGCATCGACACCGCCGGTCTCCATGTACTGTTCAAGCAACGTCCCGTCGCCTTCCATGTCTATGCCGGTAACACGTACATGCTGCACGTTGGCACACTTCGAAATAAGGGTCTGCCAGTCGAGGCCGGGGCAGCCGGAAAACACGAACGTCGATATATTCGTGTAGTTCCCGATGGACAGACCTTCCGAATTTAGCACCGAGAGATATTCCAGTTTCAATGTCGTAAGGGTGTCCGGCAAATAAGCCTCTGCCAATGGCGCGCCATGCGCAAAGTTCACGCTCTCCACCTGCACACCTCTCGCATCCAGGTACTCCAGTTTTGTCTGGTTGCTGAAATCAAGTTCCTTGGATGTGCTGCTGCCGGTCTTTGCCTGTGCCTGGTTGCGCAGATTGATTTTCTGCAGTGACTTGCAGGCGTTCAGCACAAGCCACCATCCGGTGGAGCCTTTACCCTTTGATTCCATATTCAGCTCACGCAACACACCACACTTTCCAAGGTCAAAGCCGTTTTTCAGATGGTCGGCCGCCCCGGTCATGTCAAGCACTTTCATGCGGCTCGCGCCATACAGGCGCAAGGGGTCATTCACCGTGTATGCTCCGGACACGTCCAGAGAGGCGGTCTCGTCCTCCTGTACGATTCCGGTATTGGCTATGTTGGGCGAGTTGTTCGTGCCATAGCCGAAGGCGTACACTTCGTTGGCCGTAATCTTCACCACGTCTGCGGCATCGGACGCAGAGCGGGACATGTACAAATCCACGTTATCACTCGTAAAGTTGCTCGTGCCGTACTTGGCGTCAAGCAACGCGAAACGGTTTCTGATGAAGTACTCGCGGTGCGCGGCGTTAGAGCCTTGCAGGGCGTAAATATAGGGCCATACCTTGCCGTACATTTGCTGCACGGCAGGACGGATGTACTTTATCTCGCCTGACTTGTTAAAAGCACGGTCGCTCCAGTTGCCCGCCTGTTCCGTGTTGAACATCTCCAGGACACGCTCGTTGGTCATCACGGCGCGGAGATTCGCCGCACAGCGTCTGAGGTCGTCGCCGAGGTTGGCCAGCACAAGATTCCACAGCCAGCTCTCGCGGCCTTCAAAGGCGTACTTGCTCGCCTCGGCGTCGTAGGTGTCACGGTCCGTGGTGTAGGTGTACACAAGGAAGCAGTCGTTGCGCTTGCCCATCTGCGTGTCGCCGTCATAGTAGGTGATATACCATTTCAGGCCGTCCCACGTTCGCAGCATCATGTTCTTGGCCCTTTGGTCCACGGCAAGGTAATAGTCCGTCCACAGGTAGTAGGTCAGGATGAAGTCCTTGTCGAAGTACTGGTCTATTTCGTCCTTAAACTTTTGGCTCACAAAAGAGGATATGTCGTTTGAACTTGCACCCGCAGGTACGCAGGCTCTTATCCATGCGAACAGGCGTGTCACGGCATTCTGCTGGGCTTCCGTCAGTCCTGCCCATTTGACATCATCAGGGTAGTTCGTTTCCATCCCCTCGTCGAATATGCCGGGTATCTCCGCATCGCTCGCAGACTGGAACAGGCACATTTTCGCGCCGTTGTTCAGCATCTCGAACGTCATGGGCATTGCCGGTGTGAAGCCCTCGACACCGGTCATGCCGAACAGGTCTTCACTTTTCGACTTCTCGTTGTTGAAGTTATACTGTCCGTAATACTCGCTTTCCCCGTCAACGGTCTCCGCACAGAATATGTCTATCGGGAAACCGTCTATCGAGGAACGGACACTTACGGCATTGAGATTCCCGGTCAATTGGAACTGCTCCCTTTGTGGAGGAGTAAGCAGTCCGAGTTCTTTCAGTATGTCGTTAAAGAGCTTTGCACCGCCCGTGTTCATGCTCATGGACGAGTCCGAGTAATCCGACTTCATCGTAAACAGGTTCATCGGGACGGCCCCCGGACGCATGCGGTATTTGTTCTTGCCCAGCGGGTCTGCCACCCCGTTCACGCTGAGCGTAAGGTTCTCGCCGCCCTTGTTGAAGTATATGCGGATGTTCTTGGACGGATACTTGGTCGACGAGGTGCCCTGGATGCGGATGTTGCAGTCCGTCAGCACGAAGTCATACTCCTTGCCGAACGGGGAATAGAAGTATATGTCGGCCTTGAAGTCCGTCTTCTTGTTGTTCTCGGCATACACGTCATCCAGTTTGTTGGGCCGCACGATGCGCAGCACACCCTTGCCTTTGGCACGTATCTTGTCGATGTCCACGCCTCCGGTATCCCCCAAAATGTCGTTCTCTTCGTACAGTTCAATCATACCGCCGGAGGTATCCGCATCCACAATGCGGTTTTCAAGTTCCTCGTCATCGGATATGGCACGGCTGTATATGCGTATGTTGCGCACCTCGACGTCCGCTTCCGAACTGTCGATGACAATGTCCTGCGGCACGTCCTGGGCGAAGTTGAACGAGGAGTCGTAGATGTCGGCCCCTGTCCGGTTGCCGTCCACATAGATGTGCATCAGACGGTTTTCGTCACGTGTGGATATGACAAGGGCTATCTTTATCCACTTGTCGGAGACGTAGTTCGTACCCAGTTTGATTTCACGGGTAACAAGTTCGTCATCCTCATTGGTATAATCCACCGTCTGTCCCGTCTTGAAACTCGCGTTCTCGGCCGTGATTAACAATCCCTTGCCGTTATTGATGCAGCTCACCACGCTTGCCGCACGGTTCATCACGTTGCTGACCTTGATTGTCATCTCTATGGTCAGGCCCGTGGATTTCACATCCGTGGCAAACGGCTTGTAGCCGATGGTGGCCTTTGCGCCGTTGGTAAGCCTCAGGCTCTCCCCCGTCCATCCGTTGCTGCTCCAGTCAAAGCCCTCGAAAGTCGTCTTTATGCCGTTAGATTCCCATTTGGCAGGGTCGCCCTCGGTGTTACTCCGCCCCGCAGCGTCAAACTTGGCAAGCAGGCCGTATGTGGCCTCCGATATGTCAAGGCTGCTCTCCGACACATCAATGCTTACCGTGTATTCTGTCTTCCCGACCTTCAGCATAAGGGTGTTTGTCCCCTGTGAAGCGAACCGGTTGGTATATGTCTGCATGGAGCGTGGGGCATTGATGGTGCTTGCCTGTTTGCCGTTAAGATACACTTCTACCTGTGCCGGCGTCCCGTCCGGGTCGTATGCGATGAAGTTGAAGCTCATCTGCTCGTACTGTGCTGCATGGATTGTCGGCATAAGGTGGTTTGCCGTCTGTATCGTACCCGATGTGTCGGTATACTTTATGCCCACGAAAGGAACATTCAGGCCCGCCTTCAGTATGTCTATATAGATACTGTCACTCTTCAATCCGTTACGTTCCGCAACCAGTTGTACGGTATGCCGTCCTGCACTCAGTGAAGAGCCGGAAATGGAGAATGAGCCGTTCACCGTGCCACTCTTGTTTATGGTCTGTGACACCGGGATGTCTGCCCCGTCCAAATACATGGACACGTCTTTCGTTCCACTGCCCGTAATAGTGAACGGTATCTCTATCGTGTCGGTGTCCTTGTAGCCGCCGTCAGCGATGGTGGAGGCAAGGTTGTAGGCACTCGTAAGAGAGAGCGTTATTACGTTTATGCTCGTATATGCCTGTTTCGTCTGCTTTGTGCCGTCCTCCGTGGTGGCTTCCGCCCTCACGTACACATCGGTCGTACCGACAAGCAGGTAGTCGCTTATGTCGAGCGTGTAGGTCCCTGCACTAATGCCTTTCAGTGTCTGCTGGTACGTGGTGGTCGTACCACGGCTTACGGTAATGGTTATGTCAGCTTTGATACCCGTGGCATCACCTTCCGAGTTCACGTGGCTGTATGAATAGGTGAGTTCTGCCGTGCCGCCCTCCTTGACCTGCGCCTTGTCAAGGGCTGCCGTAAGGATGATGCGGCTCGCCGTGGAACCTCCGCCGCCTCCGCCTGTAAATTCGGCGGACGCGATTATCCCGCCCTGCTTGTTCAGGATGTTCAGCGTGTTCTTGTCTCCGTCAGGTATCACCTCGACGCCACCCACCGCCGCATCACTGATTTCATTCATCTTTTGTGCCACGGCCGCGTTCTGTACGGGATTGGTACTTTCTGCGTCAAGGCTCTCATCAACCTGTATCTGGTCTATCACAAGTGCCACATTACCGTCGGAATCCGGATTTATCGTCTTTCCATTAAGCGTGACTGACTTGATTTTGCCGCCTCCGTATTCTTCCCAGCTTGCAGGTATGAGGAAATTATTGATGTCGTTGGATATGAAGCGGTAGTCCTCCCATTCACCTGCGGACTTCTCGAATGTGAGAATCATGCCGGGTTTGTCCGCATCCTTGATGTCCGCATCGGCAAGTGCCGCAATGGCCGTTTCCTTGGTGTAGTAACCGATCGCGGGTGGCTGCTCGCCGGTGACATTGTAGAATCCGCTGCCGGAACCTCCGCCACTGAACTCTGCAAGTTCTTCCTTGTCTTCGTCCCATATATACGCTGTACCGCCAAGAAGATACAGTTTGTCTTTCAGGAGTTCTGTCCTTTCCTTTGACATATACAGGTCTGCAGTAGACCAATTATTATACAGGCTTGGTATTGTTCCACCGGAAATTAGCCCGGCTACCATCCCTCCACCACTGTAGCCAAAAACTTTCTTGGAACGTACATACAACACCCGGCCGTCTGTTCCTGCTATGCTCTGCAGCTTCATTTCCGCGTCATCCACAATCCCGTCGAAGCGGGCTATGGCTCCACTCAAGGCAAGGTTGCATTTAGTGTTCACCACGCCATACATCATCTCACGGTCGGCATTCTCCTCGTCTATGCGTTTTCCGAGTGCCGTGTCAGCAGATTCACGGCTCTTGGCTTCTTCTGAAATGCTATCCTGAAGTTCCTCACAGGCTGACACACGCTCCGCACGTTCTTTTTCTATATTCTTCTCCAGTATCTTGTCGGCATTGTTACGGCTGGTCTCCTCAATGTCTATGTTCCCCTGGAGGGTTCCTGTCGTATCATTGACATGTTTTGTCAAATCACCTATCTTATTGGACAACGTGTCGTCTGCGTTCTTCCGTGCCTCACTCTCCTCCTCTATCTTTTCTTTCAATTCGTAGATACTGCCCATATTGCCCATCAGACGCCATCCGGGCTTCTGCCAGGCGTAGATATTGCCGTTTTCCGGGGATGTCGCATTGTCTGTGTCGTACACACTCACAAGCTGCCCGTAACGTAAAGCCTTGCCGTTCGTGCCCACGGGATCCGTGTCCGCCTCCATGGCGGCCTTTGTCTTGTACACCTTGCGTATGCCCAGACCATCGGCACTCTGTTCCATATCGGCTATGTAGGCCAACACATCACTCTGCAGCCCGAAAGTATCCTCCGGACTGATGCTGTCCGCCTCTGTCACTGCACGTAGGCGGTTGGCTATTTGTTGAAGTTCGTAAATGGATTTCATATTCTTATCCGATTTCTAACGCATAATATGATTTGTTCACTCTACGTTTGATGCCCAGCAAGGTTTCTAACTGGAAATCAAAAGAGGGTACATCTGACACCTTGTAGTAAGTACCGGTTCCGGGAGCACCTATGACAATCTTTGCCGTGCAACTCTTCACGACCGGTCGTATCTGTCCGTCTTCAAATTCGCGACTTTCCACGGTTTTTTCCTCAAGAAGGTAATATAACGGAGCGGCTCCTATACTAAAGCCGTCATATCCGGCCAAATAAGCGTCTCCTTCATGTAATGTAAATTCGGGTACATCATAGACGCCTTCCGCTGTTATCAATTTGTGAGCCTGCATTGTCTCCAGATTTGCATCACCACACCCATTTATATGACGTGCCGTCGCATATACCGGAAGCCCCACACTGTTTGCATAGTCTTCATCATCCGAAGCAATGGCATCCGAACCGTGACTTAACAAAAATAGGGAACGTACCAATTCCATCATGTTGTCCTGGAGCAGTTTCAAATCTTCAAGGTAAACGGGCTGACCGCCGGAACTGAAAACAAGTTTATTCATAATCGTATAATTCTATGCCGAACGTACGCCCAGCTGGTTTGTATATGTTTAATATGTTCTTTATTTCATTATAATTACGGCCTCCGTATTTATCTTCATCCTTGTCCGTGGAAGTACACAGGAATGTCGGGACATGAACTATCATGTGTACAATAGCGGTTTTCTCCCCATTGATATTCAGGTAACAGGGACGCTGTTCTGATAACAGATACAATGGCTTTGAAAGCTGTACTTCATTCCGAAGATGGAAAAAATTTCCGTCCTTGACCTCTTCTGGAGTCGATATGAATATCTGACTGCCTTTCAAGAAAAAAGCATCATTAAGAGCCTTTTCCAAATACATCACGTTGCATGTTGTATTCAGTTTCACGGATACATTCGTATGAAGTGAGTCGAATTTCCCGTACACGTAACGCAGTGGAATTATCATTATGCGCAAAAGGTTTATCATGAATCCGCTGCGCAATATCGGAGGAAGCAACTGCACGACCAACTTAGTAAAATCAATCTTGTACCACATAGCTCAATGAATTTTCAAGTCCATAAACCACATAGCTGCCACTGGAACCTATATAGTTATTCCCTGACAACGCAGTCCATCCTCCGTTCACCCCATCAGTATAGCATACCTCATGCAACTCCACATCAATGACACCTTCTACAGATTGAATGGTATCTACAAGTTTTGTCTTGTTAAAAGTGCCACCATAGGTGATATTTTTCAAATGCCCCTTGATGGCATCCTCCACAGGTCTGCTTCCATCAGACAACCGCATGCCGCTTTCATTCAATACAAGAGGGTCTATCGCAACAGTTGCCGATATGGAAAGTCTGTCACTATCTTTACTGATGACATTAAGAATCACACCTGCCACCTTGACCCTGTTCATATACTGTTTGAACACCGTTAGAACATCATTTGAAAGAGCCACAGGAGTACCATTCTTATCACCGCTTACAAGAATCTGGACACTTGTGCCCTTGTCACGTACAGCCGCATACTTGACCACCTGCTTGCTTTCGTCCATCTTAGCATACTCGTATTTCTGCGTGGTCTCATTAAAGACCAATCCGTCACCATATTGGAATGCCAACGCCATCTTGTAGTACCACGGTACACTGGCTACCACCGCAGTAGCAATTTTGTTCTCGATGTCAATTTTATGTTGGTCGAATATCATCTCCAGTACATGGTAACAAGCGGCCAGTATGAAGAACAGGATATTCTCAAGGCTCACACTGGAGAAACTTCCACCGAATGTGTCACGCTCGCTCAGCCCGTACTTCTCCCTGATGGTTTCGTCCGCCATGAAAGCATCCGTCATGGTTTTCTTTATTTCCGCTACACTCCTTGCCATACGCTTTTATTTGAATGTTTCCTTAAACTCTTCACCGAATATCCTCAGACGGAAGCCGCTTTGGTCACGGGCGGTTGCCGGTGACACGTCATTGTCCCTACAGTAATTCTGCATCGTCCTGTTCCACACAACGTCAGGCATCATGAGTTCCGTGCCGGCTTGGGGTACTTCCGTCATGCTGATACCGTTTTTATGCGCAATGGCTATCATGGCTTCCCAGGAACCGAATTCCTGCACGGCCACATCGGCCAAAGTCTGTCCGTCTTTGATAATCTGTTTCATCGTGTCACTTTTGAGATGATGAATCCACAGGCAAAAAGGAGTATGAGCAACCCTGGAAACCATAGCCACCGGTATGTGTTTTTGACTGTTTTCTGAGTGCTTTCCCGAATTGTCGTGCTTGAAGTGTCTGTTTCCGCCTGAGACTGTTTCTTTACTTGTTCCGTTGCTGTCTGCCGGTTACTTCCGTTTCTGTTTGCCTTGCTGGTACCCTTTCCCAGATAACGCTCTTTTGTGTATTCACTGTCCTTAAACAGGATACGGCCGCAGGAATCCGTGACTATGCGTTCCCAGAACTTCTCTACAAGGCTGTCCTTTTCAGACGTCTGCAAAGTCTGTTCAGCAGAACTGTCACACTCAAGACGCTCGCCAAGGCACATTTCTGTCTTCGTTTCGGTCATGCTCGTCCGGGCATTCTCCTTATGGATTTCACTCACTTTCTCCTTTGTCTTACAGCCAGGCAGGGAAAGAACGAATCCGGACATCAGCAGAACACACATGATTTTAACAATCCTCTTCATGGTCAAATCTCCTTATATTCAGTTTTGGCATCAAAGCAAGGACAGGCCTTAATCCACTCGCACTTCTCTATCTTTCCGTTCTTGTTCAAGTCCGGACTGAAGTCACGATGCCCCTGTATGACTGCATTGGGATATTTTTTCCGTAATAACTTCAGCAGCGACACCAACGACCTTTTCTGCTCATCGCTCCGTGTGTCCAGGTTGTTTAATCCGCCGGTATAGGCTATGTTTATACATACGCTGTTATAGCCACGGACACCGTTGCTGACCTTGCCCTCGTCAAGCATCTGGTGTATCTTACCGTCAACGGTCACCACATAGTGGTAGCCGGGATTCTTCCATCCGTTCTTCCTGAAGATTGCTTCAAGGTCTCTCACCGTCTGCTTTGGATTTCCTGCCGTGCAGTGGACAGCAATATATTTAATGTTTCTTCCCATCGTCACACATCATTTGAAGGGTATTCTCTACTTCACCCGGTTCTATATTCAGTTTTCTCGCAATCTCACCCACAAGTGCCTTCTTCAGAAGCTGAAGGAACGGCATCCGGGGAAAGCATATCAGCATACTCGCACTGGCACTCCACAGTTCCACCAACACGATACAGGCGCAGATGACACCCGTTGTAAGTCCTCCTCCCACACCCAGTAGCCGATCAATGCCTATGAAACTCAATACGGCACAGCCATACACCGCCAGTTTCGCCAGTGTGTCACGCGCCAGTTCACTCAATGCGAAGTTGCCCTGCTTCAGACTGGAGGCTATGCCCCAAGCCCCGTCCATCACTACCGCCATCACAGCAATGTTCACCATCATGCCGTAGCCGGTCACATAGTCCACCACGACCATAATAAGGCAGAGTATCCATCCCCACACCGTGGAAAGAACCTCGCCAAGTCTTTCAAAGAAATTTCCAATCATATTTTTTTATTTTTAATAAGTTGCTTCTATCTGTATGCCCGTATGGGTAATTTTAACGCTTCCGACACGCTGCCCGTCCATTTCCAGTTGCTCTTTTATTGCCGTCCGCCAGTATATCGGGTCATTATCCAGCAACATGTCACTGATGCCTACACCCACCGCCGGACGTTCTTTCAGTTCCCCTTTATGCAGGGTAAGGATAAGGGCCTGGTTCTGCCGCAAAATATCATCTACGGCCAGTGTCCCGTTCCTGACCACCGGCTCAAGGTATTGCCCGTCAGCTGCTCCCCATGTCAGTTGCATTCCTTTCATACTCCTCAGTGCTTGATGGTTTCATCCTCGTAATCACTTTTATTGAATGAGGGGGCTGCCGCTCCTGGCTTTACGGTCGTAAAAGTTCCACCGGGATGGGACACCGTAACATTATGCGTGTGCTTGTTGAATGTGTCCACAAGTTCGTTTATCTTATCCGTCAGCTGCTCTATATTTATCAGACCGCCCAGTTTGCCACCATTGATGACGATTGTTTCTATATGGTCCACCTGCAGGACCACAAGCTGGGAGAGGTCACCGCTCAAGCTGCCGACCGTTACTGCAGTACCCACTTTCGGAGTTACAAGCATCCAGCCGTCATCATCCAGTTCCGATGCCTTCAAACGTACATCGGGAATGATGATATTGCCTATCTCCACCTCACAAAGCTGCCCGGTTACAGATTTTACGACACCCTGGTAAATGGAGATTTTCTCCCCGCCGACGGCCTGTTTCAGGTACTCCCTTAATTTGCTATGCTCGTTCATGCCTTAACTTAATCTGAATCCTAAATCAATTTTTCGTTTGCCTCCCTCTTTGGAGAACTCTGTGGTCACGCTCGTCACGAAATACGTTCCATCCTTATACGGATAATCCTTGTCCCTTAGCGTTACACTGTCCGCAGGACGGCACATCGGTATCAGCCAGCCCGTAATGCTGCCCTCGTAGCCGTCAAAGGTGCGCCGTTTCACTTCCAGTTCTCCCCTGGCCTTCATGCTCGCCTCGTCGGAAGTCGGGCTTTTTATCTCTATCTTCTCACCGCCGGTACTGCCGGTCTCCACTTCCCTGACCGTCCCGTCCGGGAGCAGGGCTTTGACAACCACCTTTATTTTCTTGTCTGCCGCTCTCCTGTAAGTAAGGCTTTCCTCCTCAACATTGACAGCAAGGTCGTAGAACCGCTCCTCGTCCATCATCTCGCCGGGAGGATGCACATGCAGCGTGTCGCCACACAGATATGTGTCCGCACCGCATTCTTCTTGTATCTTTTTCAATACGTCGTAGCCGGTGGCGTTGTTGATGACAAACTTGTCGTATGTCCAGGAATAGGAACAATCCACCTTCAAATCAAGCCCACACCCTGTGACCACCTTGTTAAGGAGGGTTTCCAGCGTGACCTTTTTCAACACTTCATTGGGTATCTCTTTTCGGAACAGGAACATGTCGTCCTCACAGTGCAGTTTGATATTTCCTCCGTCCGTGCTGATACGCTGCAGCCAACCGCTGAATTCGCCCTCCATACCGCTTTCCTTATATCCGAACATGATGCTCACGGCATCACCGCGCTTCAGTTTGTTTTCCACCTCAAGCGCGTTGTTGTATTGCGCCGCCGGAAGTGTTATGATAGCGGTATCTGAAAGTTGCTCGACGCTCTTGTGTACCTCCACTTTGTCAAGCATACCCAGTTTATAGTTGCCTATCTCTATGTCGTATATCATCGTGTACATGGTCTCACGCATTTAAGTCGTCACGGCTGAGCAACAGCTTGTATATGTCGTCACTGTAGGCCGTAATGGTATAGTTCTGATTGGTCAGTCCTGTCGTGAAAGGAATGTCCCAACTCTCTATGGCAAGTTGGCTTATGCCGAAAATCTCCAATAGAGGACACAGGGCCTTCACGTGTCCCGCCTCGCAGAAGTTTTTTAAGGTCGCCACGTCCTCCTCCGGATATTTGCCCTCACGGGACATAAGAATGCCTTCAATCCTTACCGTATAGTCGTCCTGCGTCCAGCGTTCCTTGATGCTTCCTTTTATACTACCCTTGCTCACATGACGGCGGACGATGATATTCTGGCCGTTAAGGCTTATCATCGGCTCCAGAGGAAACAGCCACTCCTTTGCGCCGGATTCCTCTAATTGGAACCGTAAGGGCATGGTCATGGGGACACCAATCGCGTTGGTACGGACCACTTCCTCAAGTTCCTCATCGCTCATATCCTCCACATTGAAGTCTGAACCGTCCGGGATGGTCTTGCCGCCAAGATAGCCTGTATTGACTCCGTAAAAGTTGTTTTCACGGAACAGCCAGTAAGGGGGAACTTTCGTCAGTCCCATTGCCCGGAGAGCTATGTTCTGGAGTATGAATCTTGTCGTTTTCATCATTCGGTACTGGTTGCTATGGCAAGAGCCCTGTTCATACATTGAAGCACGATGCGTTCAAGTTCCGCCGTGTCAGTCTTGTCAGCCATCGTCACGTATATGTTATCAAAGAACTTGCTTATGTTCATGGTTATGCTGGTACTTCTCGTTCCGCCTGTGGCCAAAGCCTCGGCGGTTTTATTCCCACTGCCTTTCTTGCCGCCTTTACTGCCCTTTCCTCCGGTAGTAGCGGTATTAAAAACTACCTCTCCTGCTGTGCTCCCTTTCGTGCCCGGTGTACTTATCGACGTGGCTTTTGCTGGAGATTTCTTATCTTTGGCACTCTCAACGGAATAGTTCTTGTCATATTCGGTCTTTACACCTTCAGCCAGTTTCCTGGTCTGTTTGAACGCCTTTTCCGCACTGGTGACACCTGTTATGTCTTTTACCCCTTGTACGGCACTGTTCCATGCGCCTTTGAAGTCTCCGCCAAAGAGCTTTGCCAGGGCTTCGCCAATCTTGCCGATGCCGCTCATCAGGGTCTTTATCCTGTCTATGACGTACTCTTTGATGATGTTGCCAAAGCCCTTCAGGGTATCCCACATCGTCAGAATGAAAGCACGGAAACCGGCAAACTTGTTCCAGCAATAGACAACGGCCGCGACAAGGGCGGCAATAGCCGTAATAATCAGTCCTATCGGGTTGGCCGTCAGAGCTACGTTCAGAAGCCACTGGACAGCTTCCCATGCCTTTGTCACCGCCGTAACGACTTTGATTACTCCCACCATTCCGGCAATGGCAATAGCATGAAGGTTGAAGGCTATGGTTCCCACACCCACGACTACAGCAAGAAGACCAAGTTCTTCCCTCCATTTTACAATGAATCCGATGACACCAGCTACGACAGCGAATATCCCTTTAAGGGCGGATGCTATCGGAGGGACAATGGCAAGAAACAGGTCCATGATGTCATTGACTATAGGTTTGATTTGCTCAAACATATCTACGGCCGCCTGTTGGACATTGCCGACAAGTGTCGAGAACTTTCCGCTTACGGTCTGGCTCAGCTTGTCACTCATCCCGGCAAAGGCCCCGCCGGCACTGGTGGCATGGTTGATGGCTGCCGCCACCGCGTCCATGCCTATCTGCCCCTTGCTCATCATGTCCTGAAGTTCGGCATAGGTCTTGCCGGTCATCTTCTGCAGTTCTTTCAACGGGTTGAATCCTGCATTGATAAACTGGAGCAGGTCCTGGCCGCTCATCTTGCCGGCACTGGCCACCTGACCGAGTACAAGGGAAAGGCTACCGAGTTTGTTTTTGTCTCCGCCTGCGATGTCACCCAATTGACGGAGGTAACCATTTACCTTGTCCGTTTCCACACCAAAGTTCAGCATGGTCTTGGCGTTATCCACCAAATCCAGGTTACTGTATGGTGTCTTAGCGGCAAACTCATTGATTTGTTTCAATATGCCGGCCGCCTTTTCCTCACTGCCGACAAGGGTCGTGAACGCGACGGAGGTCTGTTCCGCCTGTGCGCCAAGGGATGTGACCGCCCCGATACCGGCACTGATGAGAACGTATGGGTTTGCAAGGAACTGCATTCCTGGTAAGGACATCAGCGAGTCCTTGAATTTGGAGAAGGAGAAGGCTTCCCGTAAACGAGCCCCTGTCGAAGTCGCCTTACGAGATATTTCGTCAAGCTGCTTCGAGGTCTGCCGGGCAACGCTCAGCACATTTCCCTCGTCTGCCTGTAACTTGATTAGGAACTTAAGTACGCTGTCCATTATTCGCCTTCGCCTCCATTTTGCGGATGTCAATCAGATACCGGATTGTCCATGCCCATTCTTCATCACTCAAAGTGTCAGGGTCAATGTGCATATAATATCTTAAAAGTGTGTTGAGGAATAACACGTCACACTCTTCGGAATCGGGGACATCGGCATCCGCTAAAGCTTTTTTATTACTGACTCCTTAACCTTGATGACTTCTTCCATTTTGGGAATAATCGCAAGGAAGAGGTCGTCTTCCTCCTGTATCTCCGTATCCCCAGCCAGCCAAAGCTGTTTCAACAGGGTCTCGCTCATCTTTATCGGGTCCTTCACTACGCTGACATAGCTCAAATCCTTACGGTTCGGTCTGCGAAGTATGCAGCTTTTGTCTTCCACGCTGAGTTCAAAAATATCGCCATGCTTCCTTTTCCACTCGGCAACCTGTTCTTTTGTGTACTTCATTTTTTACTGTTTGAATGGTTGTTGAACATTGTTCAAATCACATATATGCCTCTACACGCTCTTCTTGTCGATAAACAGGAACGGCAGTGTCTTCTCCTGGTACTTGTCACCTTGTTTCCACTCGGTATTGTCTTCCGTAAACTCGACACCGACCAGAATGTCTGTCGTAACGACATCACCGGCACTGGGATTGCCATAAGCTGCGACGATGTCCATACTCGAATCCAGAATGTCACCCCCACAGGCTTGCTTTAACGCCTCATATTCGCTTTGGAGAAGCGTTATCTCGCCGTCATACGTCTTGTTACCACGCTGGATGCTGTGGGGCTTGTTGCCTTTGGCATGCAGAGCTTCTTTTTCCTGCTTCGCACTGTATTTCACACCACGGAGCCCGGTAACCATGCGGCCGGCCATGACAACCGACACATCAGCCCATTCATATTCTCTTGTATTGACCATATCTGATTTTTTATACTTTTGTCACTAAGAAGCCCAAATTCACGTCAATATACCGCGCATAGCCATGAGGACGCACTTTCAAATTCAGTTCTATCCTGGAAGTAGACACCACGTTCTGCTTCTCGTTGATATATACCTTACAGCCTTCGCCGTCTGTGGCACTCAGTTCACCGTTGGCAGTCATCTTGCGGTTGATGGCGTTCTCCAGCGTCTGCTGCCAGCTCTTGACGACTGCATGTTGCATAGTTCCATCCTCATTCAGTTCAAGTTCGTCAAGGAGTTCCTCAAGCATGGTATCGTATGCAATGCGGTAGGCTTTGTCTATGACACGGCGGTTCGCTATGTGGGCGTAATCGTCCGTAGGGTCACACGCCATTTGGTCATCAGAAAAATAGTAGCCGCTACGGCCGACATGCTTTCTCGGTACGATATACCCTTTCTCGAAGATTGCACTGATAGTGCTGCCACTTTCCTCAATCTTTTTCGTCCCCACGTACATTTCCAATGGGAACAGGCAGCCGTCTTTCACACGACCGATGTTACGTTGTACAGGTATGGACGCAATACGACCGAGAAGAGTTCCCACACAGGCGCCTTTACTGTCACTGACAGTGTCGCTTATGACAACTGCCACACGATTGTACTTCTCTCCTGTCAGGTCCTTCAGTTCTTTGGAAGCATCATAGTTGTGTCCTTCCAATACAAAGAATAGCGGGGCATACAACTCTGATGTCGCCCATTCGGCAAGTTGCTGGGCTTTGGGGAGAGCCGTAAACACATCGGGGTCAAGTCCATCATTGCTGACAGATGTACCGCCAGTGTTAATGCCTGCCACACCTATACCGCGAAGCGCACCGTTCTGGCGCATAATCAGGTCACGGGCAAATCCTTCCGCCACGTTTGTATAATCACAAAGAAAGGTGGCTTTCGCATTTGCGGAAACAGGATAGATTATGAGTTTCGTGCCGCTTTCAGCTTCGTCATAAAACTCCTTAACCTGCTTGTAAAGCGTAGCGTTGTTTGCCTCAGTCACACCGAGTGCCGCCAGATCATCCATGCTTGTAACTGGGTACACCTTGTTCAGCTCAAGTTTTCCGGTTACTGCAGACGCGCCACAGATAAGGGCCATGAGGCCGTCGGGGCTTTCACCGACGGTTCCCAATTGGCCGTTTAGAAACTGGATTTTTACTCTTGGTAATTGCATAAAGGTCTTGTTTTAATGATTAAGCCGTAACTGCCGCCTCTACGATAGTGGCAACACCTTTCTTGTCGTAACGGCGACGAGTACCACCAACGCGCATCAGGAACGAATAGATGTCGCCGTAGTAGACTGGATCGTCCTTGCCGCCAAACATCTTGACTTCTCCCATGGCACGGCTCACGCATTGGGATTGCCATGCCAAGCCTGCGGCCAGTTCGCCGGCCACGCCTGCCTCATTCCATTTCAGCAGTTTCTTGGCAGCGGTCATGCGGAGCACCCGTGAGCGCTTCATGATGTTAAAGCCATACAGATTGCCGACAATACCCTTCTGCGCATCGGCCGATGCCAGAAATGAACTCAGTTCCTTCTCTGTCAAATCTGCCAGAAGGTCTGCATGCATACAGGCATCCAAAAGAATGTAACGGTCTTCTGACGGCACATCGTCCGTATCAAACCTCGTCATCAGGGAAAGGACGGCGGCCTTTGTCATCTTCTTACGGTTTCCGGTGGCCTTGTCAGATGTGTGCGCCGCACGGTTCTCTCCGGATGTCTCGACGATAAGGTCTTCATTGACCCAACGGTAGAGAAGGTTCTGATGGGCGGCGTTCCGAAGTTGCATACGGTCGTTCCAGAGAATGCTCGTACGCTTGTCGTATGACAATTCCACCATGTCAATGTTGGGGATGTAAATCGGATTCGTGGTCAGTTCGTCCATGCTGTACTCCAAATCATGGTCTGTACGTTGCTTTACCTTTGCCGGTTTCTCTGTGCGGTTAATCTCTACACCGGACGGTTCTCCCGCATTAGGTATATGCACGGTTTTGTTTTCCACGAAAATGGAGTCATCCTTACTCTTTGTCACGAAACTGTTGTCCGGGAAAAAGTTCTCAACGATGGTGTTCACCCATATTTGCTTGTTTAATGCCATTTTACTCTAAAATTTAATGGTTACTGTTTATTCTTTGTAGTCTATTCCGAACTTATCCTTAAACTTGGAACAGAAAAGGGAGAAGTCCTTGTCTTTTAGCTCTGCAAGGAGATTTTCCTTGTCAAGCTGGTCCCAAGTCTTGTTTTCAAAGCCTCCCTTCCCGTCTTCATGGTTGATGAAGTCCACAGCACGTCTGGCCGGACTGGCGGGCTTCATGCTGTTGATAAGTTCTTCTGCGGCCTTACGGTCGCTGTTCATCAGCTTCTCCATCAACGGGAGCTGCTCTTTTGTAATCTTGCCCTCGGACACAGCCTTGTTCAAAAAGACCTCCACCTCTTTTTTCTGCAAGTTTTCAATTTGTGCCTTGTAGGCATCATTGGTCTGCTGGAGAGCGTTCACTTTGGTAGCCGTGTTCTCCAGTGCCTTGATGTGTGCCACAATGGCACTTGCGTCTTCCTTGTCACTGAATGACGGAATCGCCTTGATGTCATCTATTAAAGCCATCTCATTCTGATTTTGTGGCCCGCTGACGAGCCGGTTATTAAAATAGTTGTATATCTCATCCGTTGTCGTGGGCTGCTTCTCTGTGGTTTCCATGTCATAGATACCATCGCAAAGTTTCATGTCCACAGCCTCCTTCGCGTCTATCCAGTGGTCTTTCTCGTCAAAGTACTTGGCCTGCACCTCCTTGGCCTTCATGCCGCAACGTCCAGCTATCATGTTGGAAAGGTCTTTCTGGAGCTGTTCCATTTGGTCGGCCGTCTGACGCAAGACTGAGGCATTACCCCAGGTTCCGCCGCTCACACTGTGGAGCATCAGCTTGGCGTAAGGGCTCATGTATAGTGGTTTACCACACAGGGCGATGATTGCGGCGATACTGGCTGCCACACCATCTATATATATGGTAATGTCACTCTTCGACTGTCTGAGCGCGTTGTATATGGCCATGCCGCTGAACACGTCACCGCCACGGCTGTTGATACGCACATCTATCTTCTTATATTGCGACTGCAGGGCTAAGAGCTCGCTGACTATGCGCCCGCTCTCCACCTTGTAGCCATCACCTATGTCGCCGTACAAAAGCAACGCGGCACTCCCGTCACCTGGGATAACATTGAAAAAACTTGATGTCATTTCGCACGATTTTTGATGCAAAATTCCCATGTTTTCCCGACATATCAAAACCACGTTTTTATCGTAGCGTCAGCGGGTTGCAATGATAGTCGCGCAGGATGCCATCATAAAATCATTGTTTCATTTTCTACCTGATTATTCGGAACTTTGCAGCACGATTATTGAATTATTATGGGCAAACAGAGCATCGACAAGAAAGACATCGCAAAGTCGCTTTTCCTCAACGGCAACTATACGCAGGAGGAGATTGCCGACAAGGTGGGTACCACACGGCAGACCGTTTCCAGATGGATTAAGGACGGGGCATGGGATGAACTGAAAGCGTCCATCACCATCACGCCGGCACAGATACTCTCCGGACTGAACCGGCAGATTATAGAGATAAACAACAATATCAACAGTCGCGAGGAAGGCAAACGTTTCGCGACCGTCGCGGAGGCGGACACGCTCGCGAAACTGGCTTCCGCCATCAAGAAGATTGAGACGGACGTCGGTATTGCCGACATCGTGGATGTGGGCATACGCTTCACCAACTGGCTGCGTCCTCTTGACTTGGAAAAGGCCAAGGAGTTCAACAACCTGCTTGACGCGTTCATTAAAGACCAGATGAGATGACACTTGAAGACAAGAAAGCCCTCCAGAGATGGAGCGAGCATCACAAGGCATTGGCCGCCGATGTCCCCGTAGAGGACTGGATGTCAAAACGGGACATTGAGAAGAAGCGTACGGAACTGGAGAAAGACCCTATCGCATGGATAAAATACTTTTTCCCGAAATACGCGAAGTATGAGTTCGCACCATTCCATATCAAGGCGATACGCCGTGTCATAGAGCATGACGAATGGTATGAGGTCCTGTCATGGAGCCGCGAGTTGGCGAAGTCCACCGTGGCCATGTTCATTCTGATGTACCTTGCCCTTACCAAGCGTAAGAAGTTTATAGTCCTGGCATCGGCAACCGAGGCATCTGCCATCCGGCTGCTTACTCCGTATAAGCTGAACTTCGAGAGCAATCCGAGATTGCGCCAGTTCTACGGTAACCAGGTCACACTCGGAGCATGGACAGATAAGGATTTCACGACCCGATGCGGCGCGAAGTTCGTAGCGTTGGGTGCCGGTTCCGCACCACGTGGAGCGAGAAACGAAGAAGTGCGCCCGGATGTCATCTACCTTGATGACTATGACACCGACGAGGACTGCCGCAATCCGGAAACGCTGAAAAAGAAGTGGGACTGGTTCGAAGGCGCACTCTACCCTACCCGCTCCATATCGGAGCCTACACTGGTGCTGTGGTGCGGAAATATCATCGCCAAGGACTGCTGCATCAAACGTGCTGGGGAAAGGGCAAGACATTGGGATATAGTCAACATACGGGACAAAAATGGATGCAGCACATGGCCGCAGAAGAACACGGAAGAGCAGATTGACACAGTGCTTTCCAACATTTCCGCAAAGAACGCACAGGCGGAGTATTTCAACAATCCGGTTTCGGAAGGAAACATCTTCAAGAACCTCCCGTTCGGCAAAGTGCCGCCGCTGCGTAAGTTCAAGTTTCTCATAGCCTACGGGGACCCCGCATATTCAGACTCAAAGAAAAAGGCAAGCAGCACAAAAGGTCTATGGCTGGTCGGTAAGTACAAAGGTGTCTATTACATCATCAAGGGCTTCCTCGCGCGTGAGTTGAACGCCGTATTTATCAGTTGGTATTTCGACCTGATGGATTATGTAGGCAGCAAGACGAATGTCTATTTCTACATGGAGAACAACAAGCTTCAGGACCCGTTCTTCAACCAGGTGTTCAAACCGCTGCTCCGGGACGAATGCAAGAAACGCAAGCGCGAGCTTTATATCAAGGGGGACGAGCGCAAAAAGACTGATAAGGCAACGCGAATCGAAGCGCATCTGGAACCGATTGACCGTAATGGCGCGTGGGTGTTCAATGAGGAGGAACGGGACAATCCACACATGCAGGAACTCATCAACCAGTTCAAGCTGTTCGAGATGCACCTGCCATACAACGCCGACGGCCCGGACTGTATTGAGGGTGGTGCCACCATCATAGACGAGAAGACGGCAGAACTTGAACCGACTTTCACCATATCATACGACGAGATTAACGAAGATAACATATACAGGATGTAACCATGACAAACTTTATAAACATAGAGGACTATGATGCCACTATACACAGGGAGATTCTTGACTCTCTTCTGCGGAAAGAATCTGCGTCATACGACCCACAGATTATTGAGATATGCGAGGATAGGGCCGTTGCGGAAATGCGCTCATACATGAACAAGACGTATGACTGCAACACGATTTTCTCGGCAACCGGGGATGACCGCCATGCGCTCATCCTCATGTTCGCCATCGACATCACCGTCTACCACATATTCTGCCAGCACAACCCGTACAAGATTGCAAAAATACGGCAGGACAGATATGACCGGGCGGTGGAATGGCTCAAGGGTGTCATGAAGGGGGATATTACAATAGATGGTGCGCCATTGCTGCCGGAAGAGGATTTAAGCGATAATTCACCGTGGCAGATACAGGCAGACGATGTAAGGCCGACATTAAGATAAACATTGTTCCTATGAAAAAAGACAAGAATAAAAAGAGTAAAAATTCCCGGCAGATTGTTCAGGGAGGAATGCGTGTTCCTAATGGTCAGAGGTTGCCGGATGTGGTGCTGCAGATGCCGGAGATATTCCTCTTCGACATGAAAGCATACATGAGTTCGGTCACGCTGGCAAAAAGCATTGACTATTCCAACCGGACACGGCTGTTCGACATGTACGAGTCTGCCACGCTCGACCTCCACCTGTCAGGAGTGCTCGACAAGAGGCTGCGCGGCGTTACACGGCTGCCTATCGAGTTCCAGCGTAACGGGGAACCTGACGACACCATCAATGCACAGTTACGCTCGCCGTGGTTCAAGCAGCTTCGCAAAGACCTTATCATGTCGGAATTCTGGGGCTTCACGCTGGTACAGTTTTATTTGGACGAGGACAACAACATAAGGTACGACCTCATCGACCGCAAGCATTATGACCCAGTACGGAAGACTTTGCTCAAGTTCCAGAACGACCAGGACGGAATACCCATAGACGACTTCGAGAACTGCCTGTTCGTGGGTACGGAACGTGGACTGGGCATTTTCGCCGAGCTGATGCCTGCCGTGCTTTACAAACGCGGGGACATGGCGGACTGGGCGCAGTTCTGCAACATTTTCGGAATGCCCATCCGCGAATATACATACGACGCTGGGGACGAGACGGCGCGAAAACGGCTCATTCAAGAGGCAAGACGGCAGGGTACGAACGCGGTGTATATCCATCCAAAAGACAGTGAGCTCACGCTGATAGAAGCCGGGAACAAGACCGGGTCGTCTGACCTGTACAAGACTTTCGCGGACTACTGGGACAGCAAAATATCTATCCGTGTGCTTGGCAATACGCTCACCACGGATGCGAAAGAAACCGGCACACAGGCTCTTGGAGAGGTCCACAAGAAGGAGGAGGACGACATGAATGTGGATGACCGCGACTTTCTCCTGGACATCCTCAACTACAATATGCGCCCCATCTTCGCGAATCTCGGATATAATGTCGAGGGCGGGGAGTTCGTATATGCCAAGAAAGACAAAATCATTCCATCGCAACAGATTGACATCGTACAGAAACTGCAGGGAATGGGGCTGCCGATGGATGATGACTGGCTCTATGAGACGTTCGGAGTGGAGAAGCCAAAGGACTACGACAAGCAGAAAGCGGATGCCCTGGCACAGAAGGAAGCCATACGCCGGAGCATGAATGACAAGGAGGACAAGCCGGAAAAAGAGAATTTGAACGGTGATAAAAAAGCGTTCAAAAACAGTTTGAGAAGTTTTTTCGGAATAGCCCCGGTTACCGGGGCGGACACAGACTTCTGATAGATACGCTCTATTACGGAGACCATCACTGCAACTGTGGCCACCATATCCAAAACAATGCTTCTGTCCGGTTCGATGCGGACGTGCTCAGTGCTTTCATGCACAAGGTATACAACGGCTTTGACACTTCAAAAGAGGTGGATGCGACCTTATGGCATGAGGTGCAGCGCGTCATCAATGAGGGTACGGTGGAGGGTCTTGCACAAGCCAAGACACCTCCCTCGCATGACACGATGTTCTACCGGGAACTCCGGCACTCAAATGAGGTCTTCTCCGCTTTCAAGGTCCATACTATGGGCGTGGAGATGGCCGCCAAGCTCCTTGACGGGGACGGTAACCTGAAGCCGTTTGACAAGTGGCTGCATGACGTGTCCGGCATAACTTCCCATCAGGTGGGCTCATGGCTGCGCACGGAATATGATATGGCGGTCATACGCGCCCATGCGGCCGCAGACTGGAGGGAGTTCGAGCGCAACAAGGACATACTGCCCAACCTCAGATGGATGCCCACGACATCACCGGAACCGGAAAGTTCACACCGCCGGTACTGGCAGATGAAACTCACGCTGCCCATTGACGACCCGTTCTGGAACGAACATCATCCTGGGGACCGCTGGAACTGCAAATGCTCGCTTGAGGCAACGGATGAGCCGGTGAACTGCCCCGATGATTTGGAACCGGCAGCACCGCATCGCGGACTGGAGAATAATCCGGGAAAGGACGGGCATACGTTCTCAGACAGGCATCCCTATTTCCCGGACAAGTGCAGCCAATGTTTCGCCTACAGGAAAAGCGGATTCAGAAACAGACTGAAAGCGTGGTTTACAAACAGACAGAAAGACTGCTACAACTGTCCCTTCATTGACGGATGCCTGTATGGTACTGAAAAAGGAGAAATAAAGGATATAAAGAAAGCGGCAAGGCAGACGCTCCAGGGTTCTTCCCTCTCACACCCCAACTTTAACGGAAAGATTGCGGTCTCAAGACGAAGCATAGACGAGTGGACAAATCAGCCACATATACATTATGCAGAAAAAAACAGGATGCTTCTATATATCGATGACGTTCTTAAACAGTCAAAGTACTTGGGACCTGGAGACGATAAAACAGATGGGAATGTTACTATCCATCTCTTTGAGACATCAATACGGGGCGATAAAACTTGGATTATTGTGAAAGAATACACAGACGGGAATACTATCCTCTACAGCATTTCAGACAGTGCCAATATCTTGAAATCGCTGAGAAAATGAAAAAGCCCCAAGTCACGGCTGGAACTACAATCCAGCATAGACAAGGAACTTCTCCGCCACAAAGATAACAATTTATTCTCAATAACAAGCATAAACGGACAAAATACTACTGTCATGGAGGCAAAAGACATAGAAAAATTGGTCAGAAAGGCAAAGGACGACATTGTAAAGGAGGTAAACGACCGACTTCCGAGAAAGGTCGGGGTGGTGACTGTAAACCACTTCAAACAGAATTTCCGGGACGGAGGATGGCTTGACAACGGACTGCACCCATGGAAACGCACCAGACGTCAGGACGGCAACTCACCGGATTCCAAATACGGGCCGCTCACATCCAGGCGCGACCACCTCATGCGCTCCATACAGGCGACAACCGGTCCAGGAACGGTTACAGTAGAGAATCCTGTACCGTATGCTGCCATACACAATGACGGTGGGGAGATTACCACACACCCGACAATCACCGAACGTATGCGTAAATACGCATGGCACATGGTCTACTCGCTTGCCGGTGTCAAAGGAAAAGGCAAACTGCCGAAAGAGTTGCCAACGGAGGCTGACAAGTGGAAAGGTCTTGCCCTGACAAAGAAAAAGAACATCACCGTCCACGCCAAAATACCGCAACGCAGGTTCATGGGAGATTCCGCCGAACTGCGTACCAAGGTGAACAGGATTATAAACGATTCAATTCAAAGAATAAAAGATGGAATTATTGCTTTATCATCTCATTGACCATATCAAGAAGGAAATGCCGGAACTGTCGTTGGTTGATGAGGATTACGGACAGTTGGAGGCTATTGACAAGGTGGACATGGACACGTATCCTGTCACGTTCCCTTGTGTTCTCATCGATAATCCGGAAACGGACTGGGAGAACCTCGCGGGCAAAAGCCAGAAAGGAAAGGCGAAAATCGGTGTCCGTCTCGTCATAGACTGTTATGATGACACACACTATGGTTCCGGGACTATGGAGGCCATACTGGAACGGTCGGAAATGGTGGACAGGCTGCACCGTTCAATGCAATGCTTCCGGCCGATAGAAGACGGAGAACTCATCAGGGAAAAATCAAAGTTCTACACATGGAGTCATGGCATCAAGGTCTACGAGATGCTGTACTCGGTTTCCGTCAAGGACATTGTTCAGGAAACAATAAAAGCTGCTGCCCCGAAGAAGATTGTGATTTCGGTAGGGAAACCTTTGAAGTGACCTTGAAGCCGGTGAACATGGGACGTTCTATGTGTTTGCCGTCTACGGTGGCACCGCTCTGTATCATACGGCGGATTATCTGCATCACACGGCTCTCGGACACAAAGAACTCTTCCTCGCTCAGTTTCTTGATGGTATCATCAAAACGCAAGCGACGAATTTCCGTCCAGTAATAGTAACGCTCAAACATTTTAAGGTCCCTGGAAGATATTAGTTCTTTGTTCCTACCGCGTGACATACTGCAAAGGTATCTGTTTTTCTGCGTATTACTACAAAAAAATGAGACATCCCGTTACAGATGCCTCATTTTCTGTTTACACTTTGAACAAAAGCACGTTATAACATAAAGTTCAGACACTTTCCTCCTGCTTTGGCTCTACGTAGAATGTTTCGTCCTGCGCCACCACTATACCGCATTTTGCCATTTTTTCGTTCATGCCATCCACATCGCGGTCAGCAAGCAGCCTGTCTTTTGCCACTTCCTCAGTCTTGCGGATAAAGTCCGGCAGGAACTCTTTGACAAGGTTCAGCGCACTTGCCCATGTGAAGCCTTTTAACGTCTTCAATTTCGGTGTCCCGGTACGGAAGCCTATTGTACCGTGGGCCATATCGAGGCTCTTTTTCTTTGCGAAAAGTTCCGTCTGGTTCTCTGTGGCGTATGCCTGCAATGTGTCAAAAGCACACTCGCGGTCACATGCCAGACTCGCCAGTTTATCCTGGTACTTCTCACGGATTTTCGCGCATTGCAGGTCAATGTCCGCATTTATCTTGTTAATACTTGCGTCAGACTTTGCATAGCTGGCAAATGCCTGTTCCGCCTCTTCACGGGTCACTCCGGTAATCACTGTTTTCTTTTGTCTCTTTGTTGCCATAATTGTAAAATTAAAAGGTTATTAATGTTTATCTTTCTGTTTTCTCAGTATCATACGAAGTTTTAACGACAAACGGTCGAGGTCGTCAATATCCAGCTCACGGAACTCAACACCTGCTATTTTAGGACTTCGACAGTATTTGTTTATCGCTGTCCAATCGGTTGTGTCCACGCCTATTCGTTGCATAAGGTTCAGACACACGCTGCGGTGCCGACGAAGCTCATCGCGGACGGTACGGAGCAATTCGGGGGTGAACCCTTCAAGTTTGTCGCACATCTCGTCATATTCCTTTTTTGTCATCTCACGGAGAGAAGTAGTACGTCCGCCGGAGAACTGGCTCACTACTTCTTCCTTGAACACCTCGCCAAGCTCCTTGGTAGCAAATGAATAACTCTTTTTCAATATGCCATAAAACCGGGCAAAATTGGTTACCTCCTGTGCCATGTCATTCTTCTGTATCATCGTCTGTATAAAATCTAATCCCCATATTCTCTGCTTTCACCTCCATACTGAGTGAACGCCGGGTCTTGCTTGTTATAGTAGCCTCATTGGAACCACGAGGTATATCATAGCCGTATTTCCGGAGATTATTGCGAAGGCTCACTTTTTCTTTCGGACATCTCACCACACGGAGGCTTGTCTTCTGTTCTAATCCGAACATCACGCGACGGCGTTCCTTCCTGAATGTTTCCTTGCGACTCTCGCCTATACGGCGGTGCATGTCGTCAAATGCCTCTGCACTCATGCGGTCTTTAGGACTTTCTCCGGCTTTGAAACGGTATGCCTTGCCATAAAGGAGAAGGTTCTTAGTCCCGGCATTGCCACCCATTGCACGATTGGCTCTTGCACCGCACTCCGAGGCATTGCGCTGCATGGCTACCACAAACTCCTTGGTCTTCCATAATCCCAACTCACGGGCTATCCGTGTAACTGAGCGGGGTGAAGTGCTGAGCGTATCCGCCAGTTCCTGATTCTTGGTATGGCTAAAGTTAGTTTTGAACCATGCCAACTGTTCCTGTGTTAAATCATGCGCTCTCATACCTTTTCATTTATGGGTTTCCAATCTACTGTTATCTCTGGCCTCACCTTACCTGTGCCGCCACAAATAGGACACGGAACTTTTATGCTTTCACGGCTGTCATCCAGTCCCCAAAACCATCCGTTCCCACAACAATAATTGCATTGCTGCACAAGTCCGATAATACGCTCATGTCTGGTCTTTATGGTCGGGCTACTCAAATCAAGTATTTGTCTTGTCTTACTCATCTTTGTCGTAGTTCTTATACATTATTTCCAAACCTATTGCTTTCGCAAAACGGAACTCTACTTCAGCACCGGGACTTTCAATCCAATCCGGGAGCATACAGATAGCGTCGCACTTGGCAAGCTCCTGCAAATCGAGTAACATTATTTCCCGATAGAAGTCTGTGCCATTCAACTTGGCAAGGGCATCAGCCGTTGCTCCAAGACTACTGTTAGTCGGGTTGAATGTTTCATATCCTTTTGATAGAAGTTGCCTTTCCGCTTTTTCAAACTTTATAAAGGTGGCTTCACTGGGAAATTCTTTCCCAATCTTACCTGCTATATATACTTTCTTTCTCATATTATATGTTTTATAATTTGTCTTGATGATTCGTATTACCCAATCCCCAATACTTCTCCGCCCCTTCCGGCCAAATAGTGTATTCTCCCGTCTCACCGATAAACCGTCCCTTGCTAAACGCTTTGAAGCCCTCCACCCATATCTTCAGCGTGGCGTCATACATCACGCTCTCGGCCGCGCTGCCGCGTGGGGAACGTCCCTTGGCATGACTGACGAATATCAGCAGTTTGTCCCTGTTCTGCTCCTTCATTCGGATATAGTCACGGTAACTCATTTGCGTGTATTGGAAGGAGTCTATGATAGCTATGTTCCAACTCTTGCGGCGGCTCAGACGCTCCTGCAGTTCATCCATTGGTTCGGCATCCAACAGATTGAAACGCCGACCGACATCACTCATGCCATGACGCAACAGGCTCTGGTGCATCGTCATGCTGTCGCCCTCCTCCAGGCTGTCATAAACCACACGGTCATACTTGCATAGTTCCTTGCAGAGCTGCATCACGAAGCTACTCTTACCGTTGCCGGAGTTGCCCCACACAAACCATACGCCGGTACGTTCCGGCTGGCCGAATGCGTCCGCCCAGGCTCCGGAAAAAGGAAACGTGTGCCGCTTTCTGTTCAACACCTCATTCACTGTCAATGCCCTTCCCATTGTTACTTCCCGTTCATTCTCTTTACCCTGTGTATGCTCTTTTTTACACGGCGCAAGTCAAAGTCGCAGGCTTCGGCATCCTTTATCACCGTGTCGATGTCCTTGCGGTCACACAGGCCGTTGGCCGTACAAATGGCATACACGTCATTAGGTGTGGTGTCCTCCAGTTCGAAGTATTTGCGGCCGATACGACTGTAAAACTCCTTGTAACCTGCCTTTTCCCAGCGCAGGCCGTTCCTGATACGCTTCTTGATGTAGTCCGTACTCATGAACACCACGCCGCACTTGTCCTCCAGCTTGTTGTAAAGGCTGATGAAGTAGTGGAACACGCTTTCGGTCAGTTTGTCCGCCTCATCAAACACAAGCAGCGGGGCATCCATCTGTATAAGGTTGTCAAGGATGGCCTTCCACAGTTCACGGACGGTATAGCCCTCGCCACGGATGCCCACCAGACGGGCTATCTCACGTACGAACTCGCCCTTGTATATGTCCTCTGAGCATTGGAGGTAGAACACTTCCCGGTGTTCAGAAGCGTACATCTTGGCGGTGGTGGTCTTGCCGCAGCCGGCTTCCCCGACCACCCATGTCACGTTCTTATACTTTTGGGCATCATCCAAGGCGTAGGTGATTTCCTGATACGCGCCTGTTTCCACTATCTGCCACCCGGCGTCATCACCACCCACGGTGCCAACTTGGTCGGCTATCCTGCGCCACATGTCCTCGCTGATATTCTCCCACTTGCCGTTCAGAATATTGCTCACCGTTCCGGCACTGGTGCTTTTCAGACTGCCCACGGCCTTGTTCTGGCTTGGGTATTTGTCCACATACGCCTTCAGACGGGCGCATATCTGCTCTTTGTCTTTTGTTGTCAGTTCCATTTCTTTATAGTTTATTGTCCATTACTTTCTTTTCCACGCGCCTCGGCAGGAATACCACGGTACTGTCGTTTTCCGTGTCCATCCAGTCCATCTGGCTTACTTTCTTTGTCACACGGCCAAGGCTCAACTCTTCCGGCTCACGGCTGTATTTGCGCGTACGGCGGTCTATCTGGCGTTGCACGTCCGACCGTGTGCCTTTCAGCTTTGGTGTGGTAAGGCCGTTCTGCTCCGGTGCCACCCCCTCGGCGTATTCTATCTCCTTGGCTGCCACCTGCCGTTCTATGCGGTTCTGTTCCGTGGCGGCCTGCTGTGCCCGTATAAACGCGGCCTCGCCCTCCGTCTGCTCCTGTATGGCACGATGTATAACAATGTAGGGTTCCGCTGTCCGCTCGAAACGGAGGCCGCCGGCCTTGTCTTTCCAGTACAGGCGGATGCTCGTAAAGTCGTAGGGGTCGTATTTCACCACGAAACGCTGGTAGGTGTGCTTCCGTCGCCACTCTATATCGGGAACACCGGGGCTACTCATCACCTCATATACGCGCTTCTGCCCTTTCACGGTTATCTCTATGCCGCTGCTCGTGAAGGTACTCATCCTGCTGCAGGTCACCCAGAACATATCTATCATGTCATACACCGTCACTTTCGGAGTGTCCGGGTTTACGCTGTTCTCATACATCATTATACGGGATTCCCCTGTGGCGGGATGCGCCATCTCGTTCCATTCGGTACGGGCTTTCAGATAGGCGGCCTTCAACTCGTCCAGCGTATATAGCTTGTCCTTGTTGGCCTCGATGAATTCCATGTTCGGACGACTGCCGGCTTTCGTGGCCGTTATATTCTGGCCTGTGAAACGCCAGTCCTTATGCAGCACCTGTTGCTGGAAGCGTCCGAACACGCTCTCTATAGTCTTCGAGGCACCGTTATACGGAGCCGTGGTCCTGTGTATGTGGCATATTTTGTCCAGCATACCGCTTGAATTGGCCCTCTTGTGGCCACCCTGGTTGTCGTGTACAATCTCGTATGGCTTGTGGCCGCTCACCTGTATGGCCATACGGTAGGCCATATACTGCGCCTCGTAGTCTTCCGTGTCGCTGATGCAGAAACCGAGGAACACCTCCGTAGCCGCGTCTATCACTTCATACACGCCCGTAGTGCGCACATTGCCGTCTTCGTCACGGTAGTACAGGTTCAGTTTCGTACCGTCACCGTACCACAGGGCGTCACGCATCGTGGGAAGTTGGGTCTTGTGCCGGCGGTCGAACTTCTGGTGTGCGCTCATCTCGCCGTAAACGGCATCATGCCACAATGGCTCTATGGCGGCACTGTTAAGCCAGGCTTTCATTCCGGCCACGCTTTTCAGGGGCTTCCATCCCCTACCCTCCGCCTCACTGTTGAAGGTGTCGAATATCTGGCGGTCCGTCAGCACCGGCACACGGCTGCGCTTCAGGGCTATCAGACGGCGGCCGGCATCCTCGGTTATCTTTAGGGTGTTCTTGTTGCCCACCTTGCCGCTGATGACGGACATATACCCGTCTTTCTTATAGCGGTTCATTTTGTCCTTCAGTCGTGCAAGGTTTTTCGGCAGCGTGTGGCCGGTCACCTCACGCAGTTTCTCGCTTTGTGCGAACACTATGTCCCAAAGGTCGCTGCGGCGGCCGTTGCCGAGGGCGTTGCTTGTCGAGGTCAGTTCGTTCATGCGGTTCCACAACATGCCAAGCACGCTCGCGTTCACTGTATACTCTTCCTTTAACTTGTCGGTGAGCGTCGTTTGAACACCGTTCAAATCATATTCAAACGCCTCGTAAAACTCACGGGCTTTCTCATCCATACATACGGTGTCTTTCAGTTCCTGGGCTTTCAGCACGTCTTCAGGCTTGCCGTATTTTGCCTCAAACTTCATCTTGTATTTCACAGGGAGGGAGGAGTAGACATAAAGAGCATAGTTGCCTTCACCTTTGCCCTGGCGCGCACACTGGATATTGCCACGCTGGACATTCTTCATGAGGGTCTGAGGTGTGATAACCGGATTATCACCTCCCGTCAGTTCCTCAAAGGTTACACACAGTATTCTCTTGTAAAACTCCATATCCTTTTCCCTGTTTATGACAGCCTCAACAGTCTCTTTATACCTTCGTATATTGGCATCATCAAAAAGGCGTATGCCACACCCGCAATCTTTTCAACTACGGACATATCATCAAGACTCCATGCGAAGCTCAGTGCGAACCACATATACACCAGACCAAGCACCACGGCTACCAGCATTTTTACGGCTTCCTTAAAAATCTTTTTCATAATCCGCACCTCCCTACTCTCCTACTTCAACACCGCCGAACTGTTCTTTGGCAATATAACGTATCCTCCGGGCAAGCAGGCTGTTCTTCTTGAAGTTTACTGACTTGCTCACCATCTCAGGAGTGCAGTTCATAACTTTGGCTATCTTTGCGACATTGCCACGGTCCAAAACAATTTTCTTTTTCATACCACTCTGGTTTATAGTTTATGTGGGCGGTTGCGGACTCGAACCGCAGACCATACAGCCGGATTGGTTACCGCCGTTTGTTCTACCAACTGAACTAACCGCCCTGCCCGTCTTTCCGGGCTGTCAGTTATCCGGCAATCTTTCTGCCTTGTATATCGTCCTCCAAAATTTCTTTGAGGTATGCCTTGTCCTCATTCCAAAGAGGAAGATCCATACGCAACTTCATAAGCGTCACCTCACGCTGACCGATGAGTTTTACGGCCTCACTGTAGAAGTCCGTGTCCTCGTAAGCACAGGCTTTACCGATAAGGAATTCGGCAAGTTCCATATTCCTATTGGTTATCGCCTTCTTCAAGTACCCGAGTTCGACATCTTTCGCACCGACATACCGTCCAATCTCCTTCAAGCACTTGCGCAACTCTATATGGTCATTGGCACCATCGTATGCACACATTCTGCGCATCTCCTCGCAGAACTCGTCCTTGGTCATATTACCGGCAGCCATATAAAGATTTTCCACCAAGTAGTACTCTTCAACTGCTATCAGTCGCCGTGTCCGTTCTTCAAATTCTTTCTGTGTCATATCATTCTTTTTTAATGTTTATTCTTTATTCTCGCCAAATGTTTGTACCTTTGAACGCTGTTCATAATTAGAACACGCTGCAAAGATAAGGATAAAATTTTAACCTGCAAAGAATAATGGATAAAACTTTAACCATAAAAGAGCGTATTATGGCTTTTTTGGATAGAAGCAACATAAAAAAGATTGATTTCTACAGTACCACAGGTATTGAAGCCAGCAATTTTAAGGGTAAAAATAAGACATCTCAACCAGGAAGCGATATGTTGGTTAAGATTTTAACCCTATATCCTCAGTTATCAGCGGAATGGCTTTTAACTGGTAGAGGTTCTATGATTAAAGATAGCAACATCCCCATTGCCCAACAAGCGACCAACAGCCATGATGGTATCCCACTCATTCCATTTAGTGCTATGGCTGGTGCACTGACTGGCGAGAATTCTGTTCTTGAATACGAGTGTGAACGATATATCGTGCCGGCGTTTAATGGAGCGGACTTTCTTATATCCGTAAAAGGTAATAGCATGACACCTACATATATCTCTGGCGATATTGTCGCTTGCCAACGTGTACCAATGGCAAGTCTTTTCTTTCAATGGAATAAGCCCTATGTCTTAGACACAGCTCAAGGGGCACTCATTAAACGCATCAAACCAGGGCATGACAAGCAGCACATTCTAATCGTATCTGACAATGAGCAATACGACCCATTTGAATTACCATACTCGGAAATATATGCTGTAGCCCTTGTTATTGGCATCATTCGTTTGGAATAAAACGAAATGTATGTTCAAAATTCATGTAATTTCTCGTAAACGCCTGTATTTAGGCACTTTCGTATAAAATCAGCCCCTCGAAAACGGTGTTTTTAGTGTATTTTGCCCCTCGAAAACCACTAAAAACACCGTTTTTCAGCCTTTTTATACCCATCCGCCCTATTTATCCACTTATTTTTATGTTAAAAGTGTCCACCTAAATGTCCACCTAATCAACACATTTCGTTTTTATAGCACATTATTTGTCCACCTAAATGTCCACCTTAGTGTCCACCTAACCGCATTTTAGACAGAAAAAAGGGGTGCTCATGCCATCACACAAACATCCCAACCCTATTTATAACTGAAATACCGTCTGAAAGGCCTTCATTTGCCCTCTGTGCGCCTCGTTCCACGTATAAGCGTAGATTGCTTTATTATAGCGCATTTCGTGGCCACAGAGCCGTTTCCAGACAATCCTGCATGTAACAAATACCCTTTTGTTGCCCCAACGTCCTGAGCCGTCAAAACGGTATATATAGCCGAGATACTCGCAAAATAATAGTCTTTACGCTCATAACGCCCCCTATTCAACAGATGCACATGTATAACCTTTGCCATAACTTATATATTTTTGGTGCAAATATACCAAATAATAACTATATGGAATAAAATAGAGAATATAAAATCAAAATACGCTAAAACAAAAGGCCCACAAGCTACCACATGAAACCAATTACAACGAAAAAGGCGACCATTCAGCCGCCATGTAACATTTTCCTGGTAAAACACCGTTCAAACGTTCTTTGAATGTAACATCAATGTAAAGCGAATGTTACGTTTCGTTTTTGACACCCCTCCCCTACTCTATCGCACCAAACACCCGTAACTCGTTTATTTATAACGCATTTCAATACAAAGCCAACATTTTCCACTTTACACATTTCGTTTTATCCCCCGTATATAATGTTAACCCAACATATTGCTAACCTTGAAAGTAGAATTATACAGTATCA
>NZ_BEWV01000204.1 GCF_002933775.1 Prevotella sp. MGM1 | reverse complement strand
TGCATGTCCGGCAAGGTGTGCCCGGTGGTGCTGCATGTCCGGCAGGGTGTGCCCGCCGTGGTGCTGCATGTCTGGAAGAGTGCCCGCCGTGGGTGATCCATGTCCGGAAGAATACCCGCCATGTGGCTACATGTCCAGCAGGCGAGAGCGTGTGCCTATACATATACCTTCATTATAGAACATGTGAATTTTCACTGTTTTATGTTTCTAAAAATGCCCTTTCAAATTTTAAAAACGGACAAAAAGAAATTATTTTCAAGAAAACGCGAATTTTTTTCTCAAAATGTTTGGCGGTATCAAATAAAGTCCGTACCTTTGCATCAACAAAAATAAATAACCGCCTCCAGTGAGGCATAAAACAAAAAAATATGAGTACACCGAATTTTGCAACCGCAAACGCAAGCAAGATTTTTGCTTTTGGGTTTAACAAGTATTACGATCAGGAGACTATAGACGCCAACAACTACCCCCAAGAATGGTTGGGTGAATATGATGAGTGCCGCACACAAGATGATTTTGATTTTTCCATCGAGTCTTGCAAAGCCGCTTTGCTGCGCCTGGGATGGGGCGAGATAGACGAAAACGATGGGGACCGCTCCTATAACACCCATTATTTTGCCGAACGTGTGAAGGCCGTGGAAATAGCCGGTATAACTGCATACGTGAAGGTGCAAGCGGGTGCAACATCCGGTTATTATTCCGGTGCTAATTTTGATTGGTCCGCCTCTGTGGAACTTGACTCTATCTATGATGAGTACGAACTCACAGGCCGTTATGCTTTGACTGCTGAGGACGTTATAAAGGATGAGTGGCTGGAGAATCGGGGCATGTGTAAGATACAGGCAAAAAACATCATCAAACGAATTTATGAAACATTCCGCAACCTCGTGGAAGAGTGTGAAGACGTTTTCGAGCAATGCAGCGAAAACCTCTTGGCGTGTATTGGCACATTTAGCAACGGCGAAGCCATTTACGAGAATTTGGACACCGAACGCGGATGCCTAAAGGCCGCATGTTGCTAATACTGACCGGGGATGGTTCCGGCTATCCCCGTTATATTTCCTCTAATTATTCACCGATTTTCAAAAATCATAAAACAATGAAAGCAAAAGTAAATCAAAGTTCTTCCTTGTCATTTATAGACTCGGTTGCCGATGTAAACCTTGCAGCCCTCACAAAAAAGACCCTTATGTCCTTTACTGCTGTTGTCGTTGTACTTCTGGCCCGTTTTATCCAGTCTTGTCGTAACGCTGCACGCTGGTGCCGTTACCACTTCACCACGCTTCCGCGTATCTACCGCCTGCAGCTCCGCGTTTCCTATGCTGCCGCCGAATGGATGGAACGGCACGAGAAGGCCACTAATTTAGCCCTTGTCTTCATGGGTGTGGTTTTTATCCTGGAAATTTTCTTTTTCGCCCCTATTGACTGAAAAGTAACGAGTATGAAAAGTAAAAAAGATTTATCTGTTCAGATAAACCGTATATACAGGGCCTTTGGGAACCATCGGCTTTATAATAGGGCATTATCGCTTGTATTGTTATATAACGAACGAATGAGCAATACAGAGTACAACCAGAGGGCTTATAGGTTATACATGAAATGTCATTACAACATATCGGGTAATGTAATTTCGGGACGTGAGAAAACGGCTGAACGGCTGTTAAACGCGATGAGCTTAAAAAAATACCCGCAAAGTGTATATTCCAATCTCCAAAAACAATAAAACATCATATTATTATGGAAGAAAAAAAGTATGTTGCTATTGAGGAAAAAGGCGGTCGCCGATGTTATGCCTACTTTATCGCCATTTCTGGCCACCTATGGAGCTTAATTGCTAAAGAATGGTGGGGAACCTCTAATAAAATGATTTCTAACGCCTATAGCATGTCTGCCACGGTAAAGATATTCCGACGTTCTGCAGGTATCGCCGTGTATGAGTTACGGCATGATGATTGCTTTCATTTTGTGCATGGTTGTGACTTATACGACACATACGCCCTACCCGCATCTTTCTCCAGTTGCGACTTCCCGTCTGTTCGTCGTCAAAACGTAAAATAATCCCTTTTATAGCATATCCAAAAATTCACCGATTTTCAAAAATCATAAAACAATATCGAGTTATGAAAAATTCAGTATCATTTGAGCAGATAGTGGCCCGTTTGGCCGAAGTATTGTCTAATCCTATACTTTCCGCTGCATATCACACGGAAAACGAACAATATGAAGGTATATGTGGATGGGCCGGCGTCATGGCTCCACTGAGCCGTCCGGCATTCCTTAAAACCTTTGGTGAAAAAACTGTACTTGCCGCCGAAAGTGAGGCCCGCAAGGCTATCCATGAAAAGGCCGAAGCATACGAGCGTAGCCAGTTCCATGCGCACGAACTGGAAGCCGACGAGCACAAGGGCGCCGGCTGCCCCGCCCCTATACGTGAAGGACAATTCGTGTGGGCTGTGTCCACCTATTTTAAGGGTGACGGAGGCTACAGGGATGAATTAAAGTACCTTGTTAAGTTCAAGGACGAGGAACGCGAAGACCTCCCCCGCCTGTGCTGTATTGAGAAGGTGATCCGCGTTGATGAGCTGCCCACATCTCCCGAGGACTGCGACCGCCTGGTTGCTGACTACGCGCTGCATGGCGGATGCCGTTCCGAGGATGTCGGTGACGACTTCTGCGAGTTCAACCCGACAAAGGAGGAGTTATCCACATTTTATACCATCGCCGCCGCCGTCGTGGATAAGTCCGGCCGCTGGTATCTGGCAGACGCTGAGGGTTACGACTATGTGCGCTACTATTATAGTCCCCTGACATGGGAGGAGGTTATGGCCTCCGAGGTTGCAGAGTTCCGCCGCCTGTTTGCTGAACAGAAGGCCGAGGAGGAGCGCCAGAAGGAACAGGAAGCCGCCGACCGTCTGGCAGACTACCGCGCACGCTGCCAGAAATGGGAGGGCATCATGGATCCGATTAAGCCCTACGATGACGCCGTGGCCTCTTGTTATAGATCCTACGAAAAATTAGACTATCGCCACCGCCGGAACTCTCGCGAAGCAAAAGCACTCAGGAGTGCCGAGACGAAGCGCAACAACGCCCGCAAACGCAATATATTGGCGATGGCTCAGGCGGCCTTCCCCGGTGTTAAATTCTCAGTAAAGAAGTACGACGGATGGGGTAAAGACTATGTGGTAAGCTGGCAGGATGGACCGACCAAAGAAGAATTTGACGCCGCCACCGATTTGAACCTGTTTGTAACATTCCACGACTCCTTCGACGGTATGCAGGACATGGCATATACCGTCAGGGAAGAGCACACGGACTTTGCCGACAAGTTTATTGGTACTTCAAACTCCATCGAGACTAACCGCACGATGAGCGACGAGAAACGCGCCGAACTCATTGCTACCATTTACGCAGCAGCACCCGCCGCCGACGAAGGCAAGGACGGCAACTATGAGAAGCCGCACGACTATACGGATGCGGAAGTACGCGCCGTGTCTGAGGCCTTTGGACTTTCCGTGTGTACGGTATTTCCCCACGGAGACTACAGCCGTGTATATACGGGTGAGATTGCACACCGTGTTTTTGTTCATACAAGTTACTATAAGAAGCCCGAAGCACCCACGCCCAACCCGACCACCACACGCGGCAAGAAAAGCCGCCAGAGCAAAGAAAACGAGGCAACAGAGAGCAACGCAGCCCCCGCGCCCGGTTTGTCACTGGTAGAACTACCGGAAGGCGGTGTGGCCGTAGTGGGTGCCGATTGGAAAGATACGTATTTCCATAAGCGCGAGATCAAGGCGCATGGCTGCATCTGGAACAAGGAGGCGAAGCAGTGGCAGGCTACGGAGCCTTACGCCATCGCCACCGTGCGTGCATGGTTTGGTCAGGGTGAGCAGCAGGAGGCAGACACGGACACGGGAGAGGTTGCACCCTCTCCAACCCCGGCCGAGGTGTCGGAAGCAACGGAAACAGTACAGGATGCACCCCGTTATAGCGTGTCTGCGAAATCACAGAAAATCACCGAGGAAGACGCTGCCATCGCTGCCAAGTATGGCTACACGCTGGATATGGCACGCGAGCATTACGGCCGAAATTACAAGCGATTCCACGAACTGAAAAAGGCGAATCATTCCACCATATTTTTTTTCCTAATGGGCGAGTATTACGAACTTTACGGACGGGATGCCCAAATAGCTTCAGTAGTGCTTAATCATTTCCCGGCTATCGCTCCGCGTGTGTTTACAGAGGATGCAGAAGACTATCCTTATCTTTTTGTTCTCCTGCCTCTGGCGGCCGACCAGATAGGGCACTATGTCCGATGCCTTGAGGATGCCGGGCATGAGGTAGTTATCAAAGAAGATAAGCCAGAATCCCCCACGTTATATGGGGGGGGCGAAATCACTGATTAAAGAAGACATTATTAACTAATAACAAGAATACTTATGACTATCAAAGAATTGATACAAGAATTATCAAAGTTTGACCAGGAAATGGAGGTGACATATCCAACTCTGGACGAAACAGGACAAATGCCTTTCTACCGCTATGAAGAGATTGTTGAGTTATGTGTCAAGCCCTGCGAAGATAGGCATCGAGATGTCTTAGTGCTATACTAACCCTCTAATTACGAACTGAATTTATTTAATAACAAATGATTTTTTAGTGATATGAAACTTACAAAGAAAGATATAGCATTTTTGCGAAAGTGGTGGCGATAATTCATAATTTCATAAAATCATTATTTCATACATTCATAAATTCATTAAGATATGGAACAAAAAAAAGTATATCTGCTGTATGAGGGCGACCAATGGTTATCAACTGGTAGTTTAGTCCTTATGGGCATATTTACAGACATCGACACTTTGAGGATAAATTCACGGGAACTTATCCGTGAGAGAGCCAAAAGTCATCTAAACGATGCAGTCGGCATGGGATATGATTTTGGCGATTGTAAGACTAAAGATGAGAAAAAAGAGGTTGTTGTTGATGACATTTTGCTTGAACTGATGAGTCGTGCTTCTACATGCTCATGGAGTACGAATTATTCTTATATAGAAGCCACGCTTAATTCTCTTGGTGAACTCTGACTTTTCATAAATTCATAAACTCATTAAATCATACATACATTTATGGCAAGAAAATGTTTTTACGTAACCTTGGAACTCGATGTGGATCTATCTTCCGAGTTGGAAAAGCCCACAAAAGAAAATCTTTCCAAGTACAGAGGATATATTAGTGATTTTTTGTACTCACTGAAGAAAAAATTGAATTATAGTTTTTACATTCAAAATCACAATGTGATAAGTATTTATGACGAGAAAGGAATACAAATATGAGCAATACGATACAGAGCATTAAGGAGGCTTATTTGAACGCCTATGCCGAGCAAAAGAAAGTAGAGGAAAGCATCAAGAAAGAAGCCGAAAAAGCCCATGCAGCTTCATTGAGATACCAGAAGTTATCCGCGAAAAAGATGGGTGAGTACCACAAACTATCCTCTAAGTCATATAGATCCGTCACGCTTCATTGGACCGATGCCCTTGTGCTTCCTATCCTGCGGGAAGTGGATAAGCGTACCGGTCTGAACTTCTACGAGATGACCAAGGAAAGAGGCATGGCTTGTTTCGGGCTTAGAGCGGAATGTCCTGTTTTCGCCATCAACGAAAATAATGAGACTATAGCATCGCTCGTCTTTACACCTGGACCGGATGGAGCGGTCTATATTGATAGCGGCGAGACGACAGGAGATTATCAACCCGGATCCATCGGAGACATGAATGGTTTTGGCAACGTCGTCGAGGAAGTGACTTCTATTGAGGTTATTATCGAAAATCTGTGCCGGAGATGTCCGGAATTGGCCGAAAGCATAAGAAAACATCAATAATTTCAAGAAAACAAGAATGTTTTTCTTTATTTTCTTGTAGAATTGAAATAAAGATGTTACCTTTGCACATATTCAATAACAAAGATGTTTCACCGAGCCGCAAATGGCTCACAAATCAAAAGAAAATGCAAACAAACAACAATCACATCGAGAGTTTTTCCATCAGTTCCAATCTATTCCCATGTGTATTCGTGGGGATGTATGGCACACGATTATCCCCTTCCGATTACGAGGAAAGCATGTCGGAATGCTACGCGGATGATGAGCACCCATTCTCTTATTTCACCGTGGATCGCGATAAATGGGAACTGGAAATTATCGACCGCGCATGTGATTTTATTGATGAGCACGTGGTCCCAATTCTCAAAAAATATGGTCTTGATAGCATTCAGGTGGAAACGATACATTCTCCAAAGTACTACAATTTTGAAAATGACTGCATGTATTTCACGGTCTATATGGCAGAGGAATGGCGTACAAAAATGCACGAGTGGTTGTCAAAATTTCGCCAGGAACAAAAATTCTCCGACTACATTCACGAACATTATCACGACCATGATGGTTTTTGGTCATTTATGCCACAGAACTTTGACGAGATAGAAGCATTCGGCGATGAACAGCGGTGCATAGGTGCATACCTCACGCTCTGCCTGCTCAATGAGGATGCCATAGACTTACAGGATGAATTTATGAATGAAACGGCAGACTGGCTGTACGAGAACTCCTCTGCGTGCTCTGACAAAAATGTACTTGATGAGTATGTTGGAGAGGTCGATGGGATGAAGTATCAGGAATTATATAACAATGACTACAGGGTGGATGAACTTTACCACAACTTATACGAAAAGCAAGGACGTGTGTGGCGAGGTTGTGATTGGTTAAACAGTAAGGTAGATAATAGCATTACCATATATTCTAAGAACGAGGCCATGAGTATGATTTTCTGGGCTGTACAGAATGGACTGACTGTTTCCGACTTGTACGAACTGGCAGCGTAATTCATATATTCACGTAATCATAAATTCATATTATGATGAAATTTACTTTTGAAATAACAGAAGTGACAGGGGAATACGGACACCGTTTCCCTCTACTCTCTGCCAACGAGTTCCCTTTTATCCGCTGTCAGGTAGTTCCTACCCTTCCTGACCAGTATGACACAGTGATGAAAGCCTTGCACCAGCGTGGAGAGTATATTGTAACCGCAAAAGGCCGCACGGACTTCTGCATCATACAGGCTGGAGGCACTAAGGATGGACACCAACTGCACATTACTCAGGATAATTACAAATCTATCGACCGAGCAATATGTGATTGTATGCAGGCAGCAGCCGACTTTTGGGCTATAAAAACGAGCAAACAACCATAAATCAGATTATTTTCAACAAAAAGCGAAATTATTTCTCTTTTTGTTTTGATGATTAAAGAAAAAGCAATACCTTTGCATCAGAAACAAGAATATAAAAGTATTAACCGCCTTTGAGAGGCATAAAACATTTAATTATGAATACAAGACATTCAGATGAACAGTACAAGGTAGTCAATGCAATCATCAATACTCTTCGACGTGGTGACTGTGTGGCATACGTTTCAACCGGTAATGGTGGCTCTGGATTTGGTTTTTGGAGACCATCTGACGAGGACATGGAATTGAGAAAACACTTGCTTCACTTTGCTCGCGTGAAGAGTCTTGATGTCGATGACCATGAAGAACTTTGTGAGGACTGGAAGGATTCTGATTACTTTGATAAGTCACTTGACTTTTACGAACTGTCAGAAACTGGCATGAATCCTTTCCGCATACAGGTGATGATAGATCCATTTATGTATGTAAATTCCTATGAGCTGCGTGATATGATAGTAGAAGATCATGATGACCTTACCTCCGTAGAGATTACCAGCGGCATCAATGGCTATCCACGCAATTTGCATGGTGCTGTTGTTGGCTTTTATTCTTATGAGCAGGCAGCAAAAATTACAGAATTGTATGGTGTAGAGGTGGTTTCTCTTCGTCGTCGTGATGGGTGGCATTTCTATGAGAGCCAAGGCGCCGTTTATAATAATTATGACATGATGGATGTCTATGAGAATGATGGCAATTATTCCATATATACTGATTCCAGCGAGTTCGTAGAGACAATTGATATGGTTATGTCTGAGACTGATGAGGAAGATTATGAGGATGATTACTCAGACTTCATGTCACGTATGCAGTCTCTCAAAGATCAAGTTACGAACGAAAATACGGATGGTAAGTTTTTTCTGGTCCCATGCGACGATTGGAACGCCTACGAACTCATCGATCTCAAGGCATCCCATTACTATGAAGATGTCTGGACATACGATATTGCATTGGATTGTTCCGTTATATACTAATCAATAATCACCGAAATTAAATCCATAGATCACACTAACAAGTTAAATATATGGAAAAATATAAGTATCTGTTTGAAATTGACAATGAAATCATAAAACAATGACACAGCAAGAATATATTTCCTTAGTCAATCAGGCGAACAAAGCCTCTTACGATTATTACGTTCTATCGAACCCTTCCATTACGGACGCAGCTTTTGATGTTTTCATTTCTCAGATAGAGCAATGTGAGCAACAGCACCCGGAATGGACATTGCCGGATTCTCCTACTCAGAAAGTAGGCTCTGACCTCTCCGACAACGGCCGACGCACTATTGCACACCGCACCCCCATGCGTTCTTGCCAAAAGGCAAAAACACGTGATGCTGTTCTTACTTGGCTGAATAATACAATCAGTAAGATAGGACATGACAATTTTCAAGTTTCCATCGAATACAAATATGATGGCATAAGTTGCTCTTTGGTATATCAGGATGGACAACTCATCAGTGCTTCTACTCGTGGCAATGGTTTGCAGGGTCAGGACATCACAGCCCATGCCGGCCTTATCTCCGGAATCCCTCAGCAGCTTCCTGCCCTGATAGGATTGAAGCTGGGTAGAATAGAAATATATGGGGAAATTGTTTGCCCAAAAGCCAATCTCAATAAAATAAGCCGTCTTTATACCGATTGTCGTACAGCTGCAAGTTCATTGTGCAATATGGAAGTAGCGACTCCTGACTGTGCTCTGCTCGCTTTCGTTCCATGGAAAGTGAACGCTCCTTGCTTCTCTGCCAACGGATCGCACTTCGAGTCGATGATGTTTGCAGTACATTCCCTTGGCTTCAATGTTGAGTGCCCCTCTTGCTTTGATGCTTCATATATTGATGGAATTATCGAGTATATTTCGCTATTTGATGATCGGGAAAACAGGAACTCTCTGCCCTATCCTATTGATGGACTTGTTATCAAAGTGGATGATAAAAACCTTGCTGACTCTCTCGGTTCAACCGCTCATCATCCGCATGGCAACATCGCTTATAAGTTTTCTCCGGAGACGGTTATCACTACCTGCACACGTATCGAAATTACAGTGGGAAAGACAGGCCGTCGTACACCTGTGGCATATTTCAACTCCGTCACCATCATGGGACGTGAAGTTTCCCGCGCTTCACTTTATTCTGAAGCCACGGCCGAAAAACTTGGCATCGAAGAGGGCTCCATCATTGAAGTGGGACTTTCTAATGATATTACACCAAAAGTGTTCCGCGTTATAGATAATGCAGAAAATCACCAAAACAATCCTTGTGTTGCACTTATTCCTGATCCTGAGTCGGAGACTACAGATGAATTTGAGGAGGAAGTAACCTTGCATATCATCCCCAATATGGTTCCATCAGAATCTGCTCAATTGAAACCGGCAGTGGAAGAAAATATGTCTCCTGCAACATCTACCACTGTTCCAACAGAAGAAGATGATGAAGAAGAACCTGAACAGACAGGAATGGTTGCAAAATTGGCTACACTATTCTTTTCCGTCGTTTTAATCTTTTTCTTGCTCCCCATTTCACTGGCTCTTGCGGCTTTTGGCATTCCTGTTTTCAACAATTCTTTCATAAATTCATCAATTCATTAAATCATACATACATAAATCTATGAGTACAGAAAAAAAACTTCAAGCTCTCCCTTTCTGGGATGGGGAACTTTCTCCCCGCAGTTTGGCTTTCAACACGGGTATGCAGTTTCATGGACCGTTCATCGCAACTACCGTCCAGGCCCGCAATGATCTGGGGCAATGTATCATCAGTACTTTCGCCCCGCACATCGTCTGCAAAATCCATGCGTTTAAGACCAATTTCGAGCCGAAACCCGGCAAGGATGGTTATAATATGAAGTTTCGCGAGATTACGGATCGTGAGAACGAGAACCGTATGGCATACCTTGCGCAGCGTGCGCAGGCGTTTGACAACATCAAAGAGGCGTACCGCCTGGGCACATCCGTGCGCGAGTATATCGAGCAGCAGGGTAGGGTATATGACGAGGAATTTGATGAACCGCGTCTGGTTGTGAAGGTACCTGGCATGAATGCCTACCTTGAACTGATTGGATGTCTGGACAGCATCGACGAGTCCGACATTGCATGGGAAGGTGATAAGGGAATCTTCGGGACGCTCAATTACATGGCTCTCTGGGCGCAGAACGTATGGGACAGGCACGACCGCCGGCCGCGCGGCTCTCGTTCATCCGATGAGCAGCCATTGCAGGAATGGAAGGAAGACTACGATCCGGAAATTCGTCCAATGATGACACGAAAGCAGGGCCTTGGACACACCTTCATCGACCCGTCCCGCCGGCCTGATCTGCTGTACTCTAAGGCCCCGGTGTTCGACAAAAACAACCATGAGATTGTCAAACTCATCAAGCATACTACGGCATCCCTGGCTTCCGATGGCATAGCGCCGGAAAACTATGGTAAATAATCCTACGTTATAGAACCTGTAAAAAATCACCAATTTCTGAAAGATGGAAATAACAGGTGTGGTGCTTTCAACTACTCCAGACCCTATCGTAAAGTATGGCAACCAAATCAAACCTTACCGTATGCCTACACGCATTGAGGCTGCTGCCATGCGTCGTTATGTCCTCCATACTGACTATTGGAGCGGTGCCCGCTGTCTTTGCTACGATCGTCCTGAAGATTATCGCAAGGTAGGCTCTACGGAATACGGAACTGAAAAGTATTACACCTTCACATGGTCTGATTCCAACACGGGTGGCACTACCGTGGCAGGCGAGAAAACAAGTTACTCCATCAAACCTGTACGCGCAATTCCTCTTGCTCCCATATCTGCACAGTTCTCCATTGATGCAGACTTCACTTGGGGCACTGATACCACGACTGTATCAACAGCTAAATAATTTTGAGAAAAAGTGTGCCCTGGCATCAAAAGTGTCCGGGTATTTTTTGAAATCAGAATTTCATACATACATAAATCAATGAATTTATGAATAAATGAAGAAATAAATACATGAATGTTTTGTAAATCCGATTAAAACCGTTAATTTTGTAACATATAAATTATATCATTATGAATAGACTCAAAGAAGTTTTGGCTTTTGCCAATAATAAGGGTGGGGTAGCAAAGACCACTACTGTGCAGAACGTAGCGGCCGGCCTGCTTCGTCGTGACCCGTCTCTTCGTATTCTGTGCATCGACCTCGATCCACAGGGCAATCTTTCATCTCTGCTCGGATGGAGGGAAAAAATAAAACAGATGTCTATCATCTCCACTGTAGCTGACGCACTTAGAGATGGTGATAAAAATCATCTTCCAGTATATAAGAGCGACAATGGACTTTTCTATAGTCCTGCATCTACTTCTCTTGCGGACATCGATCCAGATTTACATCGCCAAATGCAATCTAAACTTGTTCTGGCTTCGCTCTTTGGCAACGACATCTCATATATGGATGCGTTGTATCTCGGAGCGGAAAACCTGGGCGGTTCTCTTATAGAGGAGTGTTTTGATTATGTACTTATTGACTGTGCTCCGGCACTTTCCGAACTTACATACAATGCGCTTGGTGCAGCATCTGGTGTTATCATTCCTGTGCAGCTTGGTTCTCTTTCTGTGGATGGTATCGGTCGTATGATAGAGGCTTATCGTAATGTGCAGCGTAAACTCAACTCTGATTTGGTAATGCGGGGCTTGCTCATCGTCATGGCTGATGAGCGTACCAACCTTACACGAGAGACTACAGAGTTCCTGCGATATAATTATGAGGCAGAAATGTTCCACACGCGCATACGCCAGTGCGTAAAGGTAGGGGAGAGCCAATTCCAGCATCAGGACATTTTCTCTTATGCCCCGGATTGTACCGCTGCACACGACTATGACGACTTTATTACGGAATTGCTTGAAACGACTTCTCCATCCGATTGAATATCTTTTATGGTAAAATTAAAAATCACTGAAATATGAAATCTTACAAGAAGAAAAGTATAGTTGCTGGTTCTCCGGCTGCTAAGGAACACGAAGAGATGATGGTACAGGTAAATGCGGTGGGATCTGTTGTTACAGAGACTGAAACTTCTGCACCAGAAAATCCCATGGTTTCATCCACACAGCAATATGTGGGTGTATTTTCACAGCAGATGAACGCGGAGCCGATGAAAAATGTGCAGACACGTATTCCGCTTTCTGTCTATGAGAAATTGAATCGTATGAAGTACTTTGCCGGGCAGCGTACTTCTATTGGCGATATTCTTTCTCGTGCCATCACAGAGTTTGTTGAGCGTCATCCTGTACAATAGTTACCACGTTTTACCAAAACTAAATACACCCAATTATGCTATCTGAGGTGTTGTAGGCTTGTATGTGCGGTGAATATAGGAATTGAGAGCGGATAATAGATAGTTACCATGTTTTACCAAAACATTTCTTTCTTTTCCATTCTTATTTCTACTTTTTGCCAATATAGTTACCACGTTTTACCAAAAGTGAGCATATATATGGTTATTCTTATTTATTCAACATAATCAATGGTAGTACTTCATTTTATTATGATATATTATTTATATAGGGTGTATTTATGTATTCAATCCCCCTGTATTTATGGGTTTTATCATTTATGGAAGGAAAATCTTGGTAACTGTTTTGGTAAAACGTGGTAACTGTTTCGGCTAATTTTGGTAACAACTTTTGTAAATTGTAGTTATGAATGAAAATAAGGATAAACCTATGAAGGGTAAAAAGGAAAAACAGGGTAAACAGTCATCTAAACAGGATAAGTTGATGGTGTCTTCCAACTCCATGTATTCGGAACTCAGGGACATGCGATGGCTCTACAATCCTGTGGTGTATTCCCAAATTTCCGGTGACTTCACACTCATGCAGCAGCGCATTCTCTTGGGCATCATCGAGAAGTTACAGCATCGTATTATTGATTCTGTTGATTCACAGCATAAACAGAAATCTTTTCCTGCTATATTTGACGATTCGGAATTGATGAAGCGGGAAACCATCGACCTTAATCTCTCTGCGGCAGATTTGGGGGTTATCCCTGCTCATTATGAACAATTGGAGCAGGCTGCACTTGCATTGAGTCGTATTACAATGAAATATCCTAAATTTGATACAAAAGGCAAGGTAACACGGCATGTAGCTGCTGCGCTGTTCCCGCGCATCGAAATAGCTATGACGGAAAGTGAGTTGCGTCGTACTGGTGTCCTGCGTGTGGTAATGCTGACTGAAAATATCCGTGATATATTTACCATGCAGCATGGATTTGTGAAGCATGTGTCTCATATTGCGCGTGTTGCTCTAAAAAAGCGGACACCTCGCTTATACATTTATCTCTCGCGTTTTAAGGATGTGGGTCATAAAAAGGTTCCATATACTGACCTCGTGGAATTTCTTGGTCTTACGGACGAGTATTATTATGAGACTAACGATGGTAAAAATCCTTATACTTCTTGGTCCAAAGTCAAGAAACTGGTGCTTGAACCTGTAAAACAGGAAATGGATGATTTGGCCCGTAGTGGGGAAATAAATTTCAGTTTTGATTATGAACCTATTTTCCCACCTGGGAAGTCGCGTGGCATTCCATTGGAGGTTTTGTTTACAATGAAGAACTCCGATATGGGCAACATGAAAGCGGAAGAGGATCGTCGTTCCAATAGCATATACAATTTTATTGATACGTATGTATCATGGTGTCCGGACTTGTCTATTCATTCACTTCGTGATATAATTGAGTCTATTCCGGAAGAAAAATTGCAGGATTTTATATATTTCGCGCTTACTGATGTGCGGCGTATTGTTGAACGAAAGCAGCCGGATGATGTGGCTTCTTATGTCATGGGTATTCTGCGAAAATGGAAAAGAGAAAATATCCATGTTCCGCAGCCTACCTTGTTCGACTATTCTCCTGTCATTCTTGAGCCGGAAAAGGAAGAACCCAAGGATATACCTGGACAATATGCGGAAGAATGGAAACAGATTTTGGAACGCTATGATGGCATCCTTAAACCGTTTCTGCTCAAAGCTCGTCATTTCGGTACTTCTCTTGGTTTCATTTTGATTTTGTTCCCAACAAAAGAAATGTGCGATGAGTACAATAAGTTGGAGACTGAAAATCCAAAGGAGGAAAAGAAACTTCATGTGATAATGACGGATGTACTTGGTTCTGCAGGTCGGGTGCTCAAACGCGGTGTAGAACATTAAAAGTAATGCAAACGGCCTCGGATATTGTCCGAGGCCTTAGTTTGTCCCCGTTCTGCATATCTGTTTTGCTATCTTTGCCATAGTAAAATTAAAAATAAGTTATTATGGCAAAAATCATTTTTTATGTGTTGGTCTTCTTTGTTTTGTTCTCTGCCTGTGCCACCACTCATCGAACAGAGCATTTTAATGAGAAAAGCACTTCTTTTTCCGACTCTACTCATTATGAAATCCGGAGTGGTGCGTGGCAATCATATACAAGTATTGACAGCATTTTGTCTTTATTCTTGCAGTATTCTATGGAAAGAATGGTAAGTAAAGATTCTGCCTCTGAGCACATATCGGAGACTATCACTTCTTACATTGATTCTTTGGGTCGTGAAGTACGTAATGAACAGCGTACCATTAGTCGTTCGGAATCTCGTAATAGGGAACAACTTTATCAGCAGCAACTCACTTTATTGCAGCATAAGTACACTACGATGCAGGAACATTACGATTCCTTGTTTCAGGCTTTGTACGAGAGAGAAAAATCACAGAATGCGGACTCCATTAGTTCTGCTGCTACAAAGGACAAGGATGTTTCTTGTTTTTCTACGGTGAGTGAAGTTTTTACATTTATATGTATTATCTTCTCTGTGTTTGGAATTTTATATGGTGTCAGGCTTATCAGGAAAGCCAATAAAAGATGATTTCATACATTCATTGATTGATGAAATAATAAAAGCGTATTCGGATATAGAATGCGCTTTTTATTATGTTGGATCTCATAGATATTTCTTCAGATAGGTCTCACATCTGAATCCTTTTCTCGGCATAAAGTCTGAAAACGAATGTGCCATGAAGTGATTTCGTTTGTTCACCCATCCTGCAAGGTCTTTCTGCCATTGTGGTATAGGGTGGTGTGGATTGTTGGGGTCTCTATATGGCTGCGCGTAGGGATATATGTATATGCCCTTCTGCTCAGCTCTTGATTTCCATGTGCGCTTCCACCAATAATTTATGCGTTCGTAGCACTCCTTAAAGTCGTTCTTACCTCCAATCATTGTGTAAAGGAAATACTCGCCTTTGAACCCGTATGAGTTGATAAGTTCCATCGCACGTTCGCATTCTGCTATTTGTCCGTGTGTGTCACATCCGAAACGTATTCTTCGGTTGTCAAGCCATTTTATCCTGGCAAGCATCCGGGCATTGTCATCATTCACCAGCCTTGCATCGAGTGCCTGGTTAAAGTCTATCCTATACCTTCGCTCTATAATCTTTTCTAACTGTTCCATGCAGTAATCTCCTGCGGCCAAAATGTTGTTATCCATCAGTATGAGTTTCACCCTTTCCTCGATGGCTATTTCATCCACATCCATGTATGGCCGTATGTGCCCTTCTTTCTTCGGTACCACGCACCACGGGCATTTGTTTTGGCATCCTCTGGTCAGGAAACCATACGCAGTGTCTTTGGGCACATGTGGATAGATGGAATAGTCTGGTTGCAGTCGGTCTATTTCTTCCGGGAGTGTACTATTGATGTCGTAACCGGTACCTCCTCGGATGATTTTGTTGGCATCATAGATGCTTAGGTCATCAGGTGTGAAATTGAAGACCTTTGACATGTACACGACATCATAGTGTTCCATTTTGGATGCCCACTCGACCATTGCTCCATGGATTTTCCAATATCTTGCGATCTTTCCCAGTGCGAGGTTGGGGTAAATGGTTGCTCCCCATTTCTTTTTCTTGGCGTGGCCGTCCACATCCACAAGTCCTATCTTTTTCATAATACAAGCCATTCCTTGTTACATTATTCATCTTCAATTATTCTTATGAACATTCCTGACGGATGTTTCTTCTCTTTGGGGATTTCTTTGCGGTGATTATAAAAAAGGTTATTCTTTTTCTGAAAAATTAAATTGGTATTGTAGGAACTTTTTTGCATACCATTTTTTGTAGGACATCCCGCTTATCCACCAGTCGTAGATATTTTCGGCTATTTTCCGCTCTTGCTCGTCAGTCAAGCCGTCAGATGACGAGCATTCGGAAAACCCTTCCATAATCCTCTGTTTTCTCGCTTTTTTTCCCCCCCCAATGGGATGGGTCTGGGTGTAGGATGTAGCCGGCATCGCTCTTTCCTGCTGTTGATGGGTGTCCATTCTTTCCCGATGCCGTACCAGATGGATTCCAAATGTTTTTCTGATAAGAGTTCTTTCTTATACCCCCCCCGGTTCGGATGGCTATAATGGCTTTTATCCAGTTGCGCTTCACGTGTGGCCAACGTTGGTTTTCTCTTTGTTTTTGTTTTAGATTTGCCATTGGGCACCCGATGCAACCTATCCTTCTGTACCCCTCATCATACAGGTTGCAATGTGCCACCTGCATCACATCATTCAGGAACTCCCACACATCTCTTTCCGTCCAATGGATGATAGGGGAGATGAGCAGACTTTCCTTACCGTGTATGCAGCCGGCTGTACTTTCTTCTTCGGCATTGGTGATATTGGTTTCTTTAGAATGTGTCTTCTTTTTCTGTTTTGCCCTATACACATCAAGTCCTTCCAGTGTCCCGCTGAACTTTTTGCTCGATATTTCCACTTCCTTGCGTGCTTTTCTGCGGCTACTTTCCTCGTGCCGTATGCCGATGAGTGTTACTTTCCCTGCTCCGGCACCCTCTTTGTATTCGTTACAGCACCATCTTACTCTCATGGTGGGCAGTATCTGTTTTTCTACCGCTACTGCATAGATGCTTTTTTTAGGGGCGATAAGTTCTACTTCTGGGTAGTTCCGCTTCACGAAACGTATCACATCTGGTGGATCCACGCTCGTCAGGCTCATGTGTGCCTGGAATTTTACACCTGCCAGTTCGGTGATATGGAAGAGTGTCTGGCTGTCTTTACCTCCGCTGAAGGCGAGGTAAAAACCGTTCTCTTTGTCATAGGATTGTGCAATTCGTTCCGCTTTACGCAGCAAGGAAATGGAGTATTCCATCTTCCTGCGTAATCTACCAGTAGCACGTTCCATAGCTTCTTCCAAGGTTATATTTGTTTTCATATATCTAATTCCAATTTATATTGTCTCTTTTGTGCTTCTATCCGCTTTTTCGCTACTTCAAAATACTTCATGTCTTTTTCGATGCCGATATATCGTCGGTTTTCCATGATGCAGCCTATGCAGGTTGTTCCACTTCCCATCGTATTGTCTAATACTACATCTCCCTTGTCTGTATAGGTCCTTATCAGGTATCTTATCAGGTCTATGGGTTTCTGTGTCGGATGAAATACGGTGGTCTCATGTTCCTTTGCTATACGGATAATGCTGGTGGGGAATTTTTCATTCGGTCTGGTAGGTACTACCTTTTTTATTTTCTTGTCGTAGTCGTCTGTCCTGCCGGTTTTGTATTGCCCGTAGCAGTTGTTCGTCTGTTCCCATTCTTGTCTTCCTCTTGAATGGTTGCAGTCGCCTATCATCATCTGGGGGTGATATACTGGCATCTGTTTGTAAAACACGCTTATCACTTCATGGCAACGCAATGGCATCCTGTTGGCATTCAGAAACCCAGTACTTCGCATTTTGTCCCATACCAGATTGTACCGCCACATTTTCGGATTGCTCGTCATAAGTTTGGCAGTAAACATACCTTGCCCGAACAAGATAATGGCTCCATCTTCCTTGATGATACGTTCGTATTGTTCCCACAGTTTATCCAGTGGTAACATTTTATCCCATTTGGCATGTGGGTTGTTCTTGTGCAGTACCTCGTATGGCAGATCGCAGATGATGGCATCCACGCTTCCATTTTTCATGCCTGCCATGACTTCGAGGCAATCACCAAGGTAGATATGGTTGGGTTCTATTTCCATTGTTTTTTGTTATATTTCGTATTCTACAAACACGCATTGCGAAGGTTCTCCAGCCATGAGTGCGGATGCGCTCTTTCCATCATCCTTTACCCTCGCTCTGCGCAACTCGGAATTGGGGTAGGCTATATCGAAAACACCTTTGTCGCAACATTCTATATAGCCTTTTTCTGTGGCTTGGCGTATCAATAGCCACATTTGCCCCCCCCCCGGACAGAAGTAGTGAGTAAGGGTCTTGTCGCTTTGAAATGTCGTACTTTTCCTGTCATGGATTGTTTTCTAATTAAACCATTTGATAATGGTCTCTCCTTTGTAGCCTTTTTCCCATACGAACCATCCATAGGCTGTGGCGCTTCCGCTTATCTCATCAAATTTTCCGTTCATGGCGCATAGAAGTCGCGAGCAGCTTACCCATACTCTGCTCGGTGGCTGAGTCCTGAATAAGTGCTTTCTTCCTTTTCCTTCGAGGAATGTCAGTTTCAAAAACATGCACACTTTTTTCCCGTCTGGTACGATTGAGAGAGCTTTTTCCACAAACTCTTGTGCGTAGGCGTATGGTGGATTGGTGACAATGTTTCCGTTCCATTCCTGGTTGTCGATGGAAAGGAAGTCTGCCACTTCTCCATAACCTCGGTCTATAAGGTCTCTCGATGTTACAGAATGGCCCCCCCTGATTAAAACATCGGAGATATGTCCCTCTCCACAGGCGGGTTCAAGGATTGGCCCATCGAATTTTTCTAATTTCAACAGCCATTCTGTTGCCTTTGGTTCTGTGGCATAGTAGTCCGCATGAGCCCTTTCATGATCCACGTGGTTACTGGCTCCTATGGTTTTGAATACAGAGGCTTTCCCTCCCTTCCAATCTTTTTTTGCCATTTTATCGCAGTATGGTATTTCCGTTGTTGTTAATCAGTTCCAATGCTGATTCTATTCCAGCATGTAGTGCAGCTTCGTAGGTGTCAATACATGGATAGCCGTCTCTTTCTGGTATGCGAGTGTTATACTCTCCGTCTATATTCGATTTTTGCCACAAGTCTTGAAGTTCATAAGTCCATCTGCCACCAATTACAGTGGATATGCTTATGTGTAGCCCATGAACCTCTCTCAGCCACTTTGTCACCTGCCACATCGCCGGACGTGAATAGACTTTCAGTTCACTTTCGCTGTTAAAATCCTCTTCATCATTGCACCTCCAAACCGTCCCTGTTGCTGTTTAATGGCTAAGGCACGGTTCTCTGAATCCGTTTTTCTTCAGCAACTGGGATAACTCAAAGGTTACATAATCCTTATTCTTCATAACTTTATTATTTTACCAGTTCAAACTCGTATGCGAGCATCCAAGGGTTACTATCCCATGTGCATTTGCTCTAAACCTTGTATATATAATAAGTTTATATCACTTGTCATTATTCGGATGTTTCTTTTGTTTTGATGCTCGTTTGAAATACCTTTTGTCTGGAGTGTACTGAAACTCGTATAGTTTACCCGGTATGTACCTTTTTTTAGGTGTAAGATTTGAAAAATCAATATCTAAACATTCCACTATACATTCATATTGCTTCTTGTTGGTTAAGTTGGCTTTTGTCATAATCAATTATTCAAGTAGTTCAACAATTCTTCGGCACGCCTGTATGATTCAAAACCTTTCACATTCACATACTCTGTAGAAAAGCTCTTATCGCATCGGACCTGTACCCAAAATATCGTTATTGGAATACAGCCGTTATAACTTTTTCCTTGTACTATTCTGTACCGCTTCATGCTAATTCTCTAATTCAAATTTGTATGTGAACACCCAAGGGTTACTCTTCCATGTGCCCTTGCCGGATATGGAATCTATCAGCGCGGAATAGGTTTCACGAGGAGTGGATGCAAACCACATACGAGAATGTGTTTTTCTATCATACCGCACATAAAATCTTTGCGCTTTGTGGTCCCATTCTATCCCCTCCTTGATGCAATCCTCGTCCGATATATCTTGCAACCGCTCTACCTTAATGTCTGTTATACGGATGTGATGGGGCATAAGGTCGGCACGTACAAACATCTTGTTATCCCATCCTGCTTCGCAGAATGGAAAAGGCTCTATCCCTATTTCAGAATACTTTTGCGCGATGGCAACGACTTCACCGACTTGATAAGGCATACGTTCGGGATAGGTATCAAAATAAGTCTTAATCAACTCTTTATCCTCTAATCTGTCAAAGGTTTGTTCGTAATACTCTTCTTTGAACTTGCGTATTTTATCCCACTCTTTTTCGGAGATTATTCTCCTTGTCATTGTTTTGAGTAGGTTTAATACGGCTTGCGTAAGCCCGTATCTATTGTTAAACATTATCTTCTTCATGTATGGATACAGTTAAGTTACACTTGCTCGGATGTTGAGTCATTCAACACTTTCTTCATCCATATAAATTTACCATTGTCTTCATAATCATCATATTTGCGCCGATTGTACCATTGTTTTTGCCATGAGTGTTTTTTTGCCTGTAGAAAAATTTGTTTCGCATGTAAACCGCGAGCTATTTGTTCTGCTCGTAACAACAGTTTTGTGCCATTACCTTGTTTCCGTTTTTTTCTGACATATAGGGATGTGAGAATAATATCATCGGGTCTGTCATTGTATCGGTGTAATGACACATTTCCATTGTCTATCTTAATGGAAATAAATTCATTTGGTTGTTGTTCAGTCGGATTCATTGTCTTCTACAGTGATAGATTCTATACGCTCATGTCTTGGATCGGTTCCTTTCATTAAGTCGCTCTTAATCCGATAGGAAATCTTATCATTGCTCACAACATGTTTGTTATCATAATCGTATGATATGATAATAGTTATCTTTTTCTTTCTCATTGTTGTCCCCCTTTTTTAATTGTATTTCTTTCTGTGTCATTTGTTTCTTCCATCGGATTTTTTGCCACATATAAACTGGCTGTCAGAACGATTCCTTTTTGCTCGAATGCAAGTAAACCTTGGTCAAATAGATATTGACCTATTTCGATAGCAATGTCTTGTTTCGTTGTGTTTATGGGAACTCGATCAACCTCTTCTTGTGAGAGTTTATATTTTCGCTGCACCAAAACAAGATCTTCTCTGCGAATTTTTATATAATCTTTACCCGTTGGCGGAATTAATTTAAGTTGATAAATATGAGTAAAAAGTTGCACATATCGCTGATTTTTAGTAACCTAGTGGTGTTCAAAACATTAAGTCCAAACCATCGTATGTACAACCTTTATACAAAATTCGTCAAAATACTCGAGATATGCAAGCAATTCTCTGAAAATCTCGTCAATGAATCGGGTAATGTTCCACGTCGTGGTCCTGTTCCCAAGTTTTCGGATTTGGAAGTGGTGGCGCTATCCTTGACGGCAGAGACCGAGAGCATTGATAGTGAGAAGTGGTTGTTCGACTATAAATTGCAAGAGTACAAGGACAACATTCCTAATCTCATATCAAGGAGACAGTTCAATGACCGCAGGAAGAAAACGGCAGGCCTGTGTGAGGAACTGCGCAAGCGGATTGCCATGGAAATGGATGGCGGAGAGGAACAATTCTTTGTTGACTCCAAGCCGATAGAGGTCTGTAGGGTTGCAAGAGGAAAACGTTGCAAGATGGGACGTACCGGCAATTTCTCGCAAGCTCCCGACTTCGGCTTCTGTGCTTCGCAGAACACGTATTATTTTGGTTATAAGTTACACGCTCTCTGTGGGTTAAGTGGAGTTATCCATTCCTATGATCTGTCAAAGGCAAGTGTGGCGGACCTCCATTATATGAAGGATGTAAAACATACTTATCACGACTGTAGCATCTATGGTGACAAAGGGTATATTGGAGCTGACGTACAGCTTGACTTGTTCGAAACCGCACACATAAGACTGGAGTGTCCGTATCGGCTCAACCAAAAGGATTGGAAACCGACATTCATTCCGTTTGCAAAGGCAAGAAAGAGGATTGAGACAATATTCTCACAACTTACAGACCAGTTCTTGGTCATCAGGAACTATGCGAAAATAACGAATGGTTTGTTTGCCAGGATCATTGGCAAAATTAGTGCACTTACCATTCTGCAATACGTAAACTTCATTAACGACAAGCCCATTGGCAGAATTAAGTATGCACTAAATTAATTCCGCCAACAGGTAATCTTTCTGTGCCATTTAGTTTTTCTTTTCTTCCCAGTATATTGAACAATTATCGTCTATCTGACCATTAGCAGCCGTGTGCATGGATATGTATCTCGGCTTATTTGGATTTTTGTCTTTTATGTATCGTCTGAACATTTGCCATCTATGGCACTTTTTTGCTTTGCTGCAAGCGCAGCGGCACATGGTGATGTCGTAACTCATTTCTTTCTGATGTTATATTTTGTACCCGGACTGCCGGAGGATGGTCTTCGGATCAATATCTTTCCCAGTGCATTCGCTTATGGCTTGTGCAAACCATTCAGCGGCATGATACAGTCTGTTATATATCGCTATGTGTTTCTTGGGGTTCATTTTCCATTCCAGATTCCCAATACTCCGCCGTGTTTTCTTCCTTTGATTCCCTCTGTATTTATTATACCGTTTCATGTTCTTCCTTTGTTTTGTCCATGCCGTTCCATTCTAATCTGATATTGTCAATTTTTTTATATAGGGTGTCCGTCAATTCGTGCATGTGCCTGCAGTGGCATCCGTATATATAAAAGTTTGGTTTGGCATACTTGGACTTTGGGTCACTGATACAGCCGATGCAATAATCTTTATAATGTATTGTGTAGTTTTTTTCTTCAACTTGAAAGCCGAATCCTTTGAGTAGATCTATTGTTATTGGAAGGGCATCTATGTTTTTTATATCCTCTTCCCACGGATCGCAACAGCATTCGTCATCGATGGTAAGGTATATCGTACCGTCATCGTGGATGGCTGTAATCTTCATGGGTGGAGAATATCTTTCTGGGATAGGACTCCACACCTGTACCCAGTCGCCTACGTGTATGTCTCGTAGGGTAAGTTTCTTTGTCCGTTTTTCTTTTGGTCTCATATAATCTGGTGTTATAGTTTCTCCAGCAATCCAGTGCTTTCTGTCACACGCTCAGTCACGAATATGACAGGTTCTTCCATGGCTCCCACTTTCATTCTGAACCCCTTGTCCTGCAGTCTGTCCAGGTAGAGGGTCAGTGGGTCGCCCAGCGAACAGGGATAAGCCTTGAAAAAAGTGCGCAACTTCGTTTCGTCAAACCATTTGCTCGCCAGTTTCTCATTCTCGCAAGGGTGGTATGCTTCCTCGAAGGCGGTAATCTTTTGCTCAATGACGAAATCGGATAAAACAGTTCCCTGTTCCGATGCACCTTCTAATGGATCTTTCTTCTTTGTCATATAAACTGATTAAAAACATGATGCAAAGGTAGTAATAAGTAAAAAATATCACAAATAAATTTCTATTTACTTGCACAAATAAATGAATTATTTTAATTTTGTACCTGAATGACAAAATTAAAACTCTTACATCATGGCTGAAATGTATTATTATGTATGCAAAAAGACTTCCGTCGTGGGCCGACGCCTTTGCTCGTTTTTCAAAAAGGCGCTACGGGCGGATGAACGGGCTGAGAACTATGCTAAAAAGTTCGCTGCGTCTTCTTATGTCCAACCGTCTCAGTTCTTCGCTGGTGGTGTGGACTTTCTGGAGTTTGATAAGGCTCCTGACCCTGCTGTATGGCGTAAACGCATCACCACACCGGATGGCATAGACGAATATGAACCTAATTGTATGGTGCGCTCTGACTTTTTGGTGGTGGATGGTGAAAACTTCACGCCGTATGATACATGGAATCGAACGTATTTGCCTGCGCGTTTTCCGTGGACTTTGGTGCGTGGCAAAAAGTCAATGAAAGAGTGGGCTGCGGTTGCAGGCTGTGTATTGATAAAGGATAAGGAGAAGGATGCGTGTCTTATTGATGAACTCCTGTCTGGGAAATTTTTTATACCATATCTTGAATACTTTGGCGAAGAGGTGGTGGTGAACGCAAAGCGTGTTCCGCAAAGCCTTCGGAAGGCGATCCGTGCCGAGAAAGAACGGCAACGTTTGCCAGTGGTGGATGCCCAGGAACTATTCCTGTTGCTTGATATGCAGCTCGATGTTCCGGATGATGCAAAAAAGGCGTCCCAACTTTCTGTGGAAACGCCTATATTCTTTTTGCAGGGTGATAATTTCTATATCCGTAGCCGTGTGCCGTGCAAGGCCGATGAATTACAGGCTACGAATATGGCTGAGTTCAATTATCGCAAACGCTTTGCGCAGATTGAGAGCGGCGGGAAAGAGAACTAATCTTCGTTCTCTTCACCGCTTTCTCTCACGTAGTCATATCTGGCTCCACCTTTCCGCATCTGTGCATAGAGACTCGATAGCTCGCTGTTTTGTCGCTCTATGATGTCCATCAGTCGATTTCTTTCTGCATCGAAGTTTGCCTGGCAGTCTCTCCTGATGCGATCTTCGCGGTCGTGGTGCTCACTCTCTATCCTACGCATATCGTTTGCGTGTTCCAACTGCAGGCGCAGGATGTGCTCGGTCACACTGGTGCTATTCGTAGAAGTGGGGTAGGAGATGCTCGTGTCTTCTGCTTCACCGTCTTTTTCTTCCATCTCTTTTTGCTGTATCAACAACTCATCCCGTAACCGTTGTTGGTCGTTCTGACGTTCCAGCCCTTCTGCTACCGCTTTGGCTTGGTTGGGTGAGGTGATTTTACGCGCTCCCACACGGGTCTCTACAATTCCTCTCCCTCGTCCCTCTTTAATGCCGTAACCATCCGTAGGTAGTGTTTGGCTGTCTGCCGTAGGAAGCGAGGGCCGGATGCAGGGTATGCTGTCTCCGTCATAGAAGAAGCCGTCCATGGGGATGTTGTAGTAGTTGCAGAACCTGAGCATGGCGGTTACATGCACTGGCACTTTGCCGTCCAGCCATTTGTTTAGCGACACATAGTCGCTGCATCCGAGGGCTTCAAGTAAGTCCCTCTTTTGTAGTTTGTGACTCTCCATGAACTCACGGAGAAAACCGTAATTGTAAGAGTAATCCATTTTATTTTTATACTTATTTAACATTGATTCGTGTTGCGTGGATTGATTTGAACCATTATATTTCTGCCTTGTTATTTCTATTAAGAATAAGTTTATTTCCGACTAAAACAAAGATTTGATGTTAATTTTGATAGAAAATCCGATTAAAACCTTTGTTTTACAAAATAAAATACTTATCTTTGCCGCAAAATTACGAAAACTCGCTCAGATTACAATATGATAGCAGACAAATTATCACAACCACGTACACATCTGAACTGCGATGATCTGACTCCTAATCAGAAGGTCTTTCTGTGGGAAGTCATGGCACGTCATGGGGCTAAACAGGGTTTTTCCTATGACCGATTTTTCGAGAAGGGTTTTTTCCGGTGGGAACTGATGGGCATTACGGCAATCAAACATGACTTTATCCGCACTCACGTGAAAGAGCTTTTTCCGGAGCATGAGCCGGAGGATATTGAGAAGGTGATAGCTGGAATTGATGCGGTCAATGGGGAGTTTTACCGGCTGCTCGGTCGCTCTTATGGATTGAAAAAGATTTTCCATGCCTATATCTCTGAATTGGGCATGAGTATAACTACGTCGCTTAAACGCTTTTCGATGGATGATTGGGAGGACTTTGAGCGTGTAGGTATCTATGCCATTATGGAGGAGTTTGAGCGAGAAGTCTCGTGTATTGACCGGGGGGGGCAAATTGAGAACGCATGAAAAGAAAGCTGTATCATAGAGGCCGTCCACCGAAAGACCGTCGCATTTGCCTTTCCATTGCGGCCACCATAGACTACCGTGGGGATAACGATGATGAGTTGGTCTTTGTCTTTCGTGGGGCATACAAGCAACTTGTTATTGACACATTCCGCTTTTTGGTGGGTCGCGGTTATGGGATTGCTGCTGGAGCAGAGGTACTTATAGAACATGACTGCATACGTAGGAATGGTAAAGGCTTCTGGCGCATAGCGGTGTCTATGATTCGGCCTAACTATCATTTTTGCTCTCTTAAGGATATGACGCTGCTGATTGAGGCCACACTGCATAGGCTGCATCCTTGCACGGTGACTTGGTTCACTATAAATAAATTCCTAAATATATAATGACAATGAAATTGACACACATAGATATAACATTTGACCTCGAAACGTGTTCTCTCGATCCCCATGCTGCGGTCATACAGATTGCTGCATTGCCTTGGGTGCGTGGTTCCAAGACTCTCACGGATTTGTTTCCAGACGAGTTGCCTACGTTTGAGTCAAAGGTGGATCTTCGTTCTTGCGTGATGGATGGATTTGACTTTGACAGGAATACGATACAGTGGTGGTCTGGGCAACAAAAGGAATTGCGTGACAACTTGGCGGATGGTGATTGTTACCCTATCGACGAGGTGTTCCGTGAGTTTTGCGTATGGATTGCCGACATCAAGGGACTGACAAAGGCCGAAACGGTTTCACTTTGGGCACAGGGTGCTGACTTCGACATCGCCATCTTGCGTCATGTGTGCAACAAATATGACATACCTTTACCTGTCTCTCATCAGGATTTCCGCGATGCTCGTTCTTTTATTCTTGAACTGGTGGCTATAAATAACGGGTATGCTTCTGTTCCGGCTGATACAGAGAAGTTGTATGAGTGTCTTCCACCTTTGCCACAAGAGGCTGTTGCTGACGGACAACCGCATAATGCGTTTTACGATGCCTTGCGTACATCGTGGAACGTAAACACTTGCTTGTCTTATATAAGTTAGTCCTTATGAAATGATTTACGACCCTCTTATAGATGAACTGGCGGCTCTCCCGCTTACGTTGCTTGTCAATCCTTCAGACCAACAGACGGAGGAGGGACAGGTGGCTTGTTGGTGTCCGTTCTGTAAGATGCAGAACGGCACGCCGCATTTTATCATCTACAAGCAGCGGAGGGGAGGACTATATGGCAGGCCGGTGGAGTATTGGCGGTGTACCAGGTCTTCTCGTGCCGGATTCGGGGCAATAGAACTGTTTGCAGCTATCAATGGCTATGGTTATTGGTGGAAAAGGGATGATGTTTCTCCTTCTACGTTCATCTGCGTGGGGGAGGATTTGCGTCGCGCCTGTCTCGAACTGGCAATCCGGGCCGGGCATACCATGGAGGAGATAACTGAGAAGTGGCCTGAACTTCTCCAGCGTGACTACCGTATTATGGCTCAGCGCCCGCAGTCGGTGCTTTCTTTTGAGCCTAAGACGGACTTCACCCCACAGGACCTCGCGGCACTCGGATGTACCACATGGCTCGACCACAATGGCATTGAGCATTATGGCTTCGAGTCTCCAAATAAACAGTCTTCATGGCATTTTCATCCATCTATGATTCAACAGGATTTCCATGTCTATGCCGTGCTGAAAGTAACGTTGCCGCAGGTGTCTCGTCAGGGCACGCCTCGGTCTGAGGTGCTTGTTTCTACTCCGTGGTCGCCTATCTTTATCTGCCTGGCTGATGACGAACGCGAGGACTGCGGATGTGTTTTTTTTCCGGCTAACGACCACCTTACTCCCATGGTGTTCTCTAATACGGACGAGCATTCTTCTTCTAAGGTTTCTCGCTGGCTGGCTGGTGACAAGATGTTCAAACGGGCTGTTGAATTGCGCACATCGGACAATACAGGTGTATTTGATGCCATACAGGAGACGGACGCGTCTGAGGTATATGAGCATTCTCGTACAATATGGATGGAGGATGTGAATGAACGTGGGACACTCAAGGCTGAGCAAAAGGAAGAGAAAATCAAGGAGAAGGACATCAAGGCGCGTAACATCATCTTCTGTGCTACTGCTCCTGATGCTATTGCCACATACTATCATTTGAAGGCGCTCCGTCATACTTATCCCTCACAATTTGGATCTCGATGGTTTCATGTTTGTTTCCCCTATGGAGATGTGCCGTTTTCTTCGGTTCATTACAACAAAATGTACCGTTTTGCGGATAATCTTTATACGTTGTTTCCATCGTCTAACAAGCAGCGTCTCCATGCGCGTGACATAAGCTGCCGATACCGCTCTATAATGCGGGCGGAACTACCTGGGACAGTCTCCGACCGGGCGCACTTGTTTTTTCCTCGGCTCTACTGTAATCCGGTGTCTTCCGTTCGCGACTTTTTTCTTTCTTATCGTATGTTGCCACGTGAGGGTTCTCAGTACGATTATGACATCAACCGCCTTTTCTCTGCCTGCATCACTTCGGCCCTTTGCTCTGACCCGTTCGAGCGCAAGGAGAAGCGTGACAGGAATGGCATTGTTAAGGAGGTTTTCTATACCATCAATCCTGCTACTTTATGGGAGTTTATGGCTTCTGCGGGTTATGCTCGTGATGTGCGGACTGATGAGCCGGATAAGATTGGACGATATATCCACATCGATGGTCCTTTTGCCGACGAACTGGATGCTGCATCTATGGTGCAGGCTACGATTGAGAAGCTCAAGGAGTATGCTCGCCAGGTGAACGATGAACGTTCCACCCCGGACGAATACGAGAAGATGGTGCAGGCTGTTCTCCGGGCGAATAAGGAGATTAACGAGAAGACGATAGCTTCTCTTCCTGCTGTAAAACTGAACTATACAGATGGTTATGGACGACATGTGGAGCACTTTTTCTACGATAATGGGGCATTGCGCATCACGGAGAAAGAAATATCCATGTGCACTTATGACAGCATCGACTTCAATGTGGATCGTGCGGCATTGCTTCACTGGAACATGACACCTATCCGTAACCTTCCTTTTGATATTTCAGAAAATCCTGCTTACCGCAAGCGTAAGGACGATATTCAGCGGAAACGCACGCAGAAAGACGATCTTGGCAAACCGCTTTATACGCTTCAACAACTGGCGCAGGAAGAAAATGAACTTGCTCTATGGGCACAGTCTCATCGTTGGATAGTGGATTGGAAAGGAAAGAAGGAGGCTGAATTGTGGCCTACGCTTCGTGTGTTGCGTGGCTTTGCCAATGAGGAATGGGAACATGAGCAGGAACTGCTGCATGATGGTCGTGAGTTCTCTTCTGAGGAGCAGATGGAACTGGATTGCCGCTTTGCCAATCTTGTCTTCTGTCTCGGCCGTATGTTGTGGCGCTATCGTGATTCTAAGTCTAATTGCATTTCTTATCTGATAGAGAATGTGGTGACTGCTGCCAACCGCGCTGAGGGTGGCTCTGGAAAATCTACTTTCGTGCGCATCTTCGCGGGTTGTGCGGCGCATATTTTGAACGTAAATGGTCGCGACCTGATTTCCAATAAGGAGTTTTCGTCTAACCTTGCCGAATACCAGCACCATAAGCATCGTATCGTGCATTGGGAGGACGTAGATCAAACTCTTGACTTCGGAAAATTATATAATCTCACGACAGGTGATTTTTCCGTGAGATATATGTACAAGGATCGCATCACAATACCGCTGTCTGAAGGTCCAGGTCATGTGGTCACATCTAATTATCCGCTTCACGACCTTGACGACTCTACCATGCGTCGTGTCTGTCTTGGTGGCTTCTCTCATCGTTTCTGCGGGCAGAACATTATGAAGAATAAGGCGGCCCGTTATATTTCTGACATTATGCCGGATTTTAATGCGGTCTCGCCCGATAAGTTGTCCGCATCTTCACGTAACCAGATAGCCATGATTTGTGCGCTTTCGGTACAGTTTGTTATGCGCTACGATGAGAAGGTGGATGCACAGAAAAAATATATGGAGCAACGAACACTTACTCAGTCGCTCGGCGAGGCTTTCCTCCGCTTTGCGCGTGTCTTCTTCGAGCGGGAGGTTTATGGCATCCCCATTGACCTTGACTCTATGCTTGAGGAATATAAGTCTGATTTTGCAGAAGCCTCTAAAAATAAGACGGACAGCTTTTCTCCAAAGGCGTTCAAACGGCGCGTGCTCGATTATTGCGAGACGGCTGGCATCCTGATGAATCCTCCGCAACTTTTCAAGCGTGCGGATGGAAAGACGCTCAAGAAAGCGGTCGAGACAAATTATTTTGCACACCAGGCCTGGTGTACGCGACGCTACTTTGTGGGACGTGAGTGGGAGGATGATACCACCATTCATCCCAAGCAGATACGCGAACTGCAACGCACGGAGCACGCAGTGTATTTCTATCGACAGGGCAAGGATAGCATACCTGAGAATAACGATGAACTGATGAAGGTCTATACGCATTTTCTCTCCCTGCCAGACCCGACACCAATCGTGGATGATGAGGGAAACGTGGTCTCTCTATCTTTGGAGGAGCAGGAACGCTGGCGCAACTACCTTGATTCACGGCAGCGAAAACGGGCGCTGATTTCGGCACCCGCATCTCCTGTTTCCGGGAATCCAGCTCCGGGAAACCCGGTTGATCCGTCACAAGAAGATTTACCGTTTTAATATAAAAATAAAGCAATTATGGCACGTTACAGAAATTCTCAAGACCTCGGCATATTCATCGGGGCGCAGTTTATAAATCTTCCGCGTGGGGAGGGGCAGGCTCCTGTTCCTGGAATCTTCATCCCCGCAGCCATCAATGGCATCGATGTGCGTGCGGACAATCGTGATGAGACAAAACGCAATGCTTCTGGCTTCCGTGCTTTTATCAACACGCAGCAACGCTCATGCTCTAATCGTTACATCGAGGCGGTCAAGCAGGGATTGATGCGGAAGGGTGAGCAGGTGACGCTTTATAATGTTCCTGCCTATCAGGTGTGCTACATGCTTCCGGAAGAGAAACGCACGAAGATTCGTGCGGCTTTGGAGAAGCGTATCAAGGCAGAACATCCGGAATGGGCAGAACAGACGGACACGAGTGGCACTGATCTCGCCCGGGCTATATCCACGATGATGCCGTTCCAGATGGGTGACTCTTATCTTATCGAGGAACAGACCCAAGCGAATACGCACATGAATGTTTCGGCACCTGTTGCACAAGGTGTGACGGGATATTCTTCTGCAGTCCCGATTGATGACAACAGCGGACAGTGGGCACCGGCTGATGAAGATTTGCCATTCTAAGTATAAGACATAAAAACTGTTAAATATGAAATTTTCTGTTTCTTCCAAAGAACTTTTACGTGCGCTGAGCACGGTTTCTAAGGTCATCCTCAAGCGAAACACGCTCCCTTTGCTTGACAATGCGCTGGTGTCTTTCAAGGATGATAAGTTTTTCATTACGGGTTCGTCATCCGAAAATACACTGACAATGCCGATAGACTTGCGTCGCATGGACAATGGTGTTTTTCGCCCTTTCTGCCTCCCAGTGGCAATGGTTTCACCCATTTTGGCTACGCTTCCGGAGCAGCCTGTAGAAATGATAATAGATGACACCTCTTTTCTTGCTTCGTTTCGTTACAAGGGTGGTGACTTCTCTGTTCCGGCTTTTAATGGTGCAGACTTTCCTCTGCCAGTTGAGCAGGAGAACACCACGGTTGAGTTTTCTTTGCCTCTGTCGGTCTTTCTGCCTTCGGTCAAGGCCGCATCTGCCTGTACAGCCGATGATGATTTGCGCCCACAACTGAGTGCCGTGGCGCTTGATGTGTCAAACGAGGGGGTTACTTTTGTTGCCACATCCGGGCACATGCTTTATAAGTATGTTTATACGAATGGGATTCCGTTTGTTACAAATGGTAAACCGTGTCTTATCCTATTATATAAAAAGGCTGTTCCTGCGATTGATGCCGCCTTCGCAAATGTGGAAATGGTGTCTTTGCGGCATGATGGTAAGAAACTGATCATTTCGGCTGATGACACCACACTTTATGTGACGGATGTAGTGGGAAAATATCCGAACTACAACTCGGTCATTCCTGCACAGTCGCCTTACCATCTTGTCATGCCGGTGCGTGACCTTGTAAATGCACTCAAGCGCGTGTCCCTTATGTCTAATTCTGCCACACAGATTGTGTCTATACGCAAACAGGATGGTGCTGTTTCTCTCTGTGCCGAGGATGTGGACTTTTCACGCAAGGCCCGCGAAGACCTGTCTTCTGATGATTGTACGCTTCCTGACGGATTTGCTATTGGTCTTCGTTCGAGTCACTTCCTGACGGTTCTTTCTGTCGTCTCTACGGATAATGTTCGTCTCGAATTGTCTGCTCCTGAACGTGCAGTGACTGTTCGTGAGGATGCTACCAATTCTTCACTGATAGAATTGATAATGCCCATGCGCATTGATGAATGACTGTCATTTCATAGGGTGGACTCGCTCCGGAGAAAAACGGGGGACGGTGTTGCGTTATCACTTCAAACATATATGCAACACCATTACCTCATTCTCCGGGGGGGGGTATATGCAAGGACAAGAATACGGACATGTATAATACTACACCATACATATTGATAGAACATGAATTGTAGAGTGAGAAAATTCTATGAGGTTGGCCGGACCTCTTATTTCATTTCTGACAGTGGGGAGGTTTATTCCTCCCGAACGGTCAGTGCAGGCTGTTCTTCGCCGTTGTGCTATTACGACATGGATGCTGCAAGGTTTTTTCAGGACTTTCGTCCTATTGCCTCTTTCAATGGAAAGGGGTATCGGCGCGTTCGCATTCAGGGAAAGAACTTTAAGGTTCACCGTTTGGTGGCCATGTCTTTTGTCCGCAACGATGATAATCTCCCGCATGTGCTGCACAAGGATGGTAATCGCTCCAATAATCATTATAAAAACCTCGTATGGTCCGCAAGCCAGTCCAATCGCCTGTGAACATGCCGGTAATTCTTGGTTACTATTCTCCTTCGCAGAACGGCATCGTAGTTTCTCCCATCGGCATCGCACTATGCTTGGCTGGGGGGGTAAAGGACATGACATGGATAAACCGAAAATTTTAATTGAATACAATGAAACAGAAATTTTATCTTCTTGCGACACTCCTTGAAACACATGAAAATGTTTCGGATAGACATAATCTTTTCATCTCTCTGGATGATGTAATGAGGGCTTTTGAAAAAGAACTTGCTGATTGCAGGGGAACATTCAATGAGCAATGTGGCGACACGTTGATAGATTTGCCTCGGTGCAAAGAATGGCGGACGGAAGAGGGTGAAGGATATACTGTGACCATCGAAGAAATAACACCTCAATGATTTGGGCAAGATACCGTAACATTAAGAGATTATTTGTCCTTAATGCAGATGGGGGGGGGGAAAAATGTACGTACCATTAAAGCGAATTACTATAAAATGGGAGTCTATAACTTTTTGTTTGCAAAAGGAAATGGTTTTTTTGCAACCGCAGTTATGATTGAATATGATTTTTAGTATTACTTATATAGGAACTACACGCTTCTTCGGGGGGTAAAATCACACCTTGCAATACCACAGCGGATGGTTGTTCGGCTACGCTTACAACCCGTTATGAAGCCATAGGAAGTGGCAATATCATTTCAATGGCTCATTATCCTATGACTGTTGTCCTTTATGAATATGAGTTATAATTTGAATAGATTTTTGATATAAAAGAATAAAAAAATGATTGCAAAAATATACCCGGATAATCATCCTGACTTACAGGGAAAGCGTGACCCATCTCATCCTGTCCGGTATTTTGACATTCGCAAACTTACTGAACGTGAGTGCCTGCGTCTGATGGATGTACCAGAGCCTGACATCATTACTATGTGTGAGGATTCTTCTCTTTCCCGCTCGTCTATATACAAGTTGGCAGGAAACAGTATTGTGGTCTCTTGCCTTTACTATATCTTTCGCAACATTTGGCTGACGGAGGATGACCCCGATGATGCCTATAATTTGTTTCCTGACCCTACATTCCGTGCTCCGTTGCCATCCAAAATAAGGCTTGTCACGCTTTGTTCCGGTTATGACTCGCAAGCTATTGCTATGCAGCAGTTAGTGGATGCCGCGAACCAGGGTGGGCACACCGTTTCTTATGAGTTGATGGCATGGTCTGAATTTGACCCGGAAAAAGCGAATGTCCCTCTCGAACGGCAGCCGGCTGTGGTAGCGCATAATTTGCTCTTCCCGCAATGGAAAGACCGCAATCTCGGCGATATGACGAAGATTGATTGGCATTCTTTCTGTAAGCATCTCAAGGAACAGGGAGAGGATGACATTGACATGCTCACTTATTCTACACCTTGTCAGAGTATCAGTCAGGCTGGCAAGCGTGCAGGCCTTAAGAAAGGCTCTGGTACTCGTTCTTCTATTTTGTGGTACACAGAGGAAGCCATCCGTGCTTTGCACCCGAAGTTCTTGCTTCAAGAGAATGTGCGTGCATTGGTTAATGAGGTGAACATTGATGATTTCCGTGCCTGGCAGCAGGTGTGCAGTGATTGTGGATATGATAACTATTGGGCTATACTCAACGCTAAGGACTATGGAGTTCCGCAAAACCGTGAGCGAGTTTTCATGTTGTCCGTCCGTCGTGACCTCGGTCTTCCTGTTTATCGTTTCCCAAAATCTTTCAAGTTGTTGAAATGTATTGCTGATGTACTGGATGAAGAGGTGGACGAATCTTATTTCCTTAAACCGGATAGTGTCATCAAGTTTCTTCAGACAAACGAGGCAGATAAATCTGCTCACATCATCTACGTTTATACGGATCATAAGTTGTCTGATGATGAGATAGCTGCATTTCGCAAGGAGCATGGATTGTGTTAGGTGTTTTTCTGTCCTTATTCCGGTTCGCACGGAACACGCTCGTCTTTTGCGACGCATACATGGTGATAGGGGGGGCTTTTGTCGATTTTCTGACCGGCAGTTGCTTCCTTCCCTGTCTTCGTACTCCAACACGATAACTTCTGTCTTGAAGGATAATCTTATTCTTGTTGAGTATGATACTAATTAAAATCCCCAACGGCACGTATTACTTATGTCTGCATTTGTGCGTGTCGTGGCAGATGTAAAGATAATATGTATATCTATGACCGATACCCCGAAGAATCTTCTGCAGGTGTTCGTATTGCAACTTCTGTCAATCGTGATCTCGACAACCTTTCGTTTCGCGGCGCTCATGCTGATCGTCGTTTTCATCAGGTTATTGAATTGGGCTCCGAGAAGTTTACAAATACAATTACATCAGTTCAAAAAGATAACCTTTTATGGATAGAACGTTTGCTTTAATGATGGCATCTACTCCGTTACCATATCGAATGGGGGGGTATATTGTCAATGTACACCGGATTTCAACCGTGGTCCGTTGTGGAACTTGTCTCGTACCATCCGCGCCAACATGCAGGATGCCGGTATATTGATTGAATATGATGATAGTATCTGGCTATAAATGTGCTCCGCACATTTGGGGGCATTTCTTTGAATGGCGACATGGGGGGGGGGGATTGACCATCCTATGTGGAAGCCTGTTTGTCCTTGTTTACGTACATCGGACTATAGATGTCCTATGTGTTTATTGGTAGAGTATGATGATTATGGCTGCGAATAATAAGAACTTGACACAACTCATACAGAAGGGTTGGACTCCGACACATCATGCAGAGTTCCTGGATTTGTATAATATGCGTTCTATGGGGGGGTAGCATCTACACTTCTTGCTGGAGTATTTTATAGAAATATGCACTATATAGTTGTAGAACATGAAATGTAATTCGTCTTGCCTAAAACTTTTCATCACGTCCTCCGCTTCTCCGAAGTTTGTTCGGGGGGGCAAATTGTTCCTGTCAATACTGCGGACGGTGGAGTAGCTTGCACGCTGAATACTCGTTATGAGTATTTGGCAGCATCGGATATTATATCTTTGGCTCATTTTCCGAAGACGGTAGTCTTTTTTGAATACTTTTTTTGAATCCGTCTTTCTGTTTTTCGGGTTTTGTTTTGTCCCCATTTTCTTCGTTCTTCCTCTTACCTTTGTGGAAACAAAATTTCATCGCCCATGCTTATATCTACTGTTGAAGAGTTAAGGCTCTACGCTCCGGCCAACGCCATTGACCATATTGAAGTCTTTTCTGGCTTCTTCGATTCCTCTGAACATGATTTCCTGTCAGACAAGCTCGGGATGTCTCTCCATCGTTCGCTCACGGATTACTATCGCAATCTCCGCAATTCGGATTCTGGCATTGGTACTTATATTCATCAAATCACAGACGGGACTGACCTCCCTCCATACGCCCGTCTCCTCACGGTAGCACAGCGCATCCTGGTATTCGATGCTCTCTCCCGTGCCATCGACATGCAGGCCATCTCCATCAATGGATCTGGCATCAACATGTCTGTGGCAGATGATTACCAGAAGGCGGATCGCGAGGCGGTCGTCGCGTATAAGGCTACATGTACCAAAGAGGCACATGCTGCGCTTAATAGGCTTCTCGTGTTGCTTGAAGACTGGGCGCAGGACGATGATGCAGATGAAGAACAGATGGAGATTGTCCGTCTGTGGCAGGAGTCTCGCTTCTTCTATCTTGCTGGCTCTCTCGTTATCCCATCGGCGAAAGTCCTTCAGGAATATCTGAATATCTACGACTCTCGTGAGAAATTTATCTCCATGCTTCCTGATTTGCGCTTCATTCATGAGGATGTGTTGGCTCCGGTCATAGGGGAAGACTTCATGGACTTTATAGTGATGTTCTCACAAGGTTCCGTGACCGACATCACCAACTCGGAGAAATCGTTGCTTTCTCGTGTCCTCCACACCCTGCGCAAGGCTGCTTCTCGCTATCTCGAAGCACGTACAAAGGTTATTCGTGTGGAGAATGACCGGCGCACGGTTGCACACAATGAGGCGGTATCAATCACCGACAAACTGACTGAATATATTGCTCTTCACCAGTCTGCTCTCCCATCCGTGGCTCTTGATGCGCTCAAGTCTTCACCATTGTATGTTGAACCTGAATTGCCTAAGCCGGAAACGGCTCCGCTCTTCGAGAACAACGGGCCGTCATCTGTCATCTTCGTAACGCCTTCACTTGATTGATATGACTCTCGCTCGTCCTGCTGACTATTGGTTTTCCAATTATGCTATCTTCATACAGCTTAACGCTACTGGAGACCGCAACTACATCCATGCCAACTGCTCTTCCGGTTCCATGGTCATGTGCTATATGCGTGGCATATCCGGACTTGGATATGACAATGCGCACAACTACCGCAGATGGCCGTTGGTAGCATCGCCTACGTTTTTTCACGACAATCTTATCCGTTATGTGTACATTGCCATTCCGAAGTCTGAGGATGCCGATGCTAATGCGCAGGTGGTGTTTCCCTCTGAGCTGATTGACATCTATGGATGCAATGAGAGCGGAACGCAGGTAGGGCCTAATACGCATTACTATATCTTTACGCAGGGCATCATCTCTCCGTCCGAAGTGGGAGGTGTGGTACAGGACCGCACTTGGCAACAGGTCATCAACAGTGGACAACTGGCATCTGATGAGTCCATCGCCGCAGGTGGATCTGATACATGGTGGGAATATGTGGCTTCTGCTGATATGGTACGCTTTATCAAGACGATAGCGGAAGCGACATTTGAGAAACTGACGGTTACATGGGCATCCTTAAAGCAGCTTGTTCTTAATGGTAATATCATCAACGGGGTGGCGGGGGATGGTACGAAAGAGGACTCCGACGACCATCTCGTTACGCCGGCCTATGCCGAGAATCATTGGCTCTCCAAGACGCACGATGATGTGGCCAACGGCAAAATCACATTCAATAACTCTATCTTGGTTAAGGGAGAGACGGTACTGAAGAAGACGGTTACTGTGGGCGATTTTGAGAAGGATGGCCAGGTGGGGATCGGTGCTCGCGAGGGTATGCGTTTTTTGCCGGATGGAACTATCTTCGCGCGTAACCTCGAACTTTCGCAGTCGCTATCCGTTCCTACGCTGAAATATAACTCTATTGAAGTGTTGGCGGGTACACGCTGGGACTCGGCCGGTAAGGGTCGTGTTAAGGAGGTGATAGCCGTAGATGCTTCGGCACACACCTGCCAGTTTGTGCTTGACTTGAATGACGGGGAACCGGGTGAGTTCCTGGTTCACGACATTCTTCGTGGGTTCTGGCACAATATGGATGGCTCTAAAAATGCGTCAGCTAATGCAGATGACCGCCGGGGTAATATCTCCCGCGCAGGGTTCGAGTCTATCTATTGTCGGGTCATTGCAGTGGACAATGTGGTGGAGCGCACGGAGAATGACACGGTTTCCTATATTGCGCAGGATGCGGACTACATCCCGCATCCTGATGATAAAGTCCTCACTGCGGGTTTGGTAACGGTACAGGCGCGACAGTTCTCCGATGGTTCTTATTCGCCTTCTCCACAGCAGTGGGCGGTACTCTCCGTTTCTGGATTCTTCGGAACTGACCATCCTGAACGACAGAAATTCTTTGTCTATACGACTTCCTATACAGCACGTTTCGAGGGGGTCAATACTTGGGAATGGGAGGAGCATACTTTTATGGGAGGATGGGGCGACCTTACTGGATTTGTCATGCTGCGGGTCGACGACAACGGGGTTGTCTCTCGCAAAGAATTTGATGGAGAGGGGTTCGTCACGAAAAATGCGCATATATATGGTATTCTCGACCAGTTCACTCGCTTCTCCGACCGCATTGACATCCGACTTTCTCGGCCGGATGGAACCATAGCCGAAGACGAACATCTCCGTGCGGATTTTGTCTTGCAGGATGTGGAGGGCAGCATCATTTCTGGTGGCTATAAACTTACCATCACACGGCAGTCTGGCGATGATGTTGCTGATAAGGCGTGGAACGATGTCATGGCCGCAAAATATCCCGATGGCATTCCTTCTGCTTTGGAGTTTTTCTTCACGGATATTCCGGAGAATGGGGCGCTTTATATCGTGGCGGCATCGCGTGACGTGCAAACGGATTCTTCAACAGAGACATACACCACTTCCGCTTCTTTTGTCCTGACACGTGCCTATGCGCAGGAGGTGTTTTTGGGTGAATGGGACCCGGCAATGAATTATGAACGCTCTTCTCGCACTTATCCAACCGTTACCTATGGGGGCTGCAAGTGGTATCTCGTGTCACCATCTTCTGTGGCCGACGAACCGCATCCGCTGTCTTCCGTATGGCACATGGTGTATGGTCTTCAAGACCTTGAGATACGTTTTTACAATGAATCGGGCCAGCGTATCACTTCTGCATCGGCATATCCGGGTTATGTGAATATCTACCTCGATCCTCATCTTCTTTGCGGAAACTACGACATCACGGACTCTCTAAAAGACAAAGATTGGTCCTGGGAGCGATATATCGGTAATTATGGGGAAGCGGTGGACTCTCGTACACCGGCCGAACAGCAGTCTGACCTCGGATGGGTTAAGGCACATTGGCCATCATCGGTGCCCACACGAATCCTGCGCATTACCAATGCTGACCTCCCACCTACTTGGGGTTCGTCAGGTAAGGTGGCTAACTTCATCGTTACGGTAAACTATGGAGATTTGAAGATTACAAATATAGTTTCCGTATAATGTTTATCGTTTATTCTCTATGACTATTGTCCCCGGAGCCCTCTTCCGGGGCTTTCTGTTTGTCCCCTTTTCGCATACTCCGAGTTCTATCTTTGTGTCAAATTCTGATAAAACTCTGCCAATATGAGTACTCAAAAACAGGAAGTCATCATTACATGTAACACCAAGCAGCCTGTGGCCGCAGTCCGGGCTATGGAAACGGAACTAAAAAGGCTTCAAGGCACTTACAAGCAGCTCGTGGATTCCGGAAAGGCGGGTACCGAACGTGCCAAGAAAATGGCGCACGACATTAAGGAGCTCTCTGTCGCTGTCAAAGAGGGAAAGGACAATATGGATTGTATTGTGAAGGTGACGAATGACCTCTCTAACTCGTCGCTTTCACAACTTAACCGTGCGCTGCGTCAAGTGAAAAAGGAGATGGCTAAGGTGAGCACAGACAGTCCGAAGTTGGATGACCTACGTGCGAAATACAAGGCAATATCCGACCAGATAAAAGTGCTGCAGGGAGAGATGCTGAACATTGGTAAGCATATCGGAAACCTCTCTTCTACTTCAGACGCATGGCTCAATAAGGCTATTCAACAGACGAAATCCTTGCTCCAACAGACGAAGCAGGGCACTACGGAATATATCCGCCAGCAGAATGTGCTTTCTCAACTTTCGCAGGAGCAGCGTAATCGTTCTGTGGCTACCATAAATTCAGGAACGCCCAGCGCGGATTCTCTTCGTGCAGCTCGTCAGAACCTGACAAATTATCGTGACTCCATAGGTACGGGTGGAGTGCAAGTGGCAGACCCCGCGATGGAAATCAAGAACGTAAACAACGAACTGAAAAAGGCGGACGAACAGTTAGATGCTATCGCCGGCAAAAACAAGGAGGTGGCTAAAACTACACAGCAGATAGCACAGGAAGCGTCAGACATTGCCATGGATCCGAAAAGGTTTACCCCAAAGGAAATCGAGACGGCTCTTGATAATGTGAACAAGCAGCTGAAGAATATGGCTATCAACGACCCGATGCGCAGCCAGTTGGTGCAGTCTGCCAAGACACTTCGCGAGGCTTTGGATGGTGTGGATCGCGAAACGGTGGATGTGAACAAGGTTCTGAAAAATCTTCGTTCCACACCGCTTGACAAGCTCCAGCAGGCGGCAAAGCAACTGGAAACGGAAATGAAAACGCTCCAGCGGGACACGGTGGAATATAGCAGAAAGACACAACAACTGAGACAAGTCCGTGCGGAAATTGAACGTTCTACAGATTCGGTGAAAAAACATTCGTCCGCATGGCAGACAACGCTCAGAAACATGACGGCATACTTTGGTGCCTTCCAATTATTCTCCATGGTTCAACAGAAACTTACGGCCGTGTTCCGGTTGAACTTGAAATTCTCGGATCAGCTTGCTGACATTCGCAAGGTATCTGGTCTGGCCATGAAGGATGTCAATGATTTGTCGCAGTCTCTTTCTAAGCTCGACACTCGTACCACGATTGAGGAGTTGAATGAGATTGCGTATGCCGGTGCCAAATTGGGTATCGGTAAGTATGGCACAGCAGGTCTTGAACAGTTCGTCCGTGCTGCCAATCAGGTGAACGTGGCTCTCAAGGAGGACCTGGGTGCGGATGCACTTACGGCTCTCTCTAAAATAACGGAGGTGATGGGTCTTATCCCGAAGATGGGTGTGGAGAAGTCCATGCTGGCCGTGGGTTCTTCCATGTTCCAACTGTCAGCTACTTCTACGGCTACTTCCAACAACATCGTGGAGTTCGCAAAGCGTCTCACGGGTATGGCACGCACAGCGGGCATTACCACGGACCAACTCCTTGCGCTGGGTTCTGCTGCCGACTCTATGTATTTGATGCCGGAGGTGGCTTCTACGGCATTCAACAAACTGATTTCTTCTTTACAGACCAAGCACAATCTGATAGAAAATGAATTGCAGATAGCACCCGGTACCATAAACGAACTTTATTCTGCTGGTCGTGCCATTGATGCAATGGTGCTTATCTTCGAGAAGATGAGAGAGAAGGGGAACATGAACGCGCTGCAAGGTGTATTCAAAGACCTCGGTTCTGATGGTGCCCGTCTTGTCAATGTGATGGTGACAATGAGCAAGAATGTGGACATGCTAAAAGAACACTTGAATACGTCTAAGGTGGCTTTTGAAGAAGCTACGGCCGTATCAAAGGAATATGCTATTCAGCAGGAGACGGCTCAGGCATTGATGGAACGTGCCGGAAATATCTGGGAGAAAGCCTTTGTCAATCCGGAAGGGGTGGATATGGTGAAGGAAATGGCACGGGCTTGGTATGATTTTTCCAAGCATACGACATCCAACAAGTTTGCTCTTTGGGTCTTGAAATCATTGCTTGAAATGATAGCGGTTGGAATGAAATCCATCCTCTATCTTCTTCCTGCTATTCTTTCTGGTTTACTGTTCAAAGGGGTGGCAGCGGCTGTTACCGGAGTGGCTACTTCTATCGGATTGATGGGTAAGGCTTCTGTACTTGCTACCTTGCAGACAAATGGACTCGTAGCAGCATGGAAAGCGTTGAATACAGTTCAAAAAGCCAACGTGATAGGTCTTGTCATTACCGCTGTTGTTGCTTTGGGGTCGGCCATATATGATGTGGTGAAGAAAGGACAGAAGATGGATGAATGGATGAGTGGGTTTAATCCTACTCTGTCTGATTTTAACCGTGATTTTGCTGTTGCCGAAGACCGCTTGAAGCGATATACAGATGCTATCACAAATGCAAAGAAGGGTTCTAATGAACATAAGGCAGCTATACATAATTTTAACAAGGAGTTTGGTGGCTACCTTACGAACCTTCTCAATGAGAAATCCACAGCTGAAGACATTGCTAATGCGTATAAGGAGGTTGTCAAACAGTTGAAAGCGAAGATTGCACTTCAACTCCGCGAGAAGGATATAGAAAAACAAGTGACTCCTCGTATAGGATGGGCGGCTGACAGACTTTCTGAATATGATGAAAGAGCTAATCCGGGTCAGAATGGAGAATGGTTGAAGGGATATGTTGAAGATGCCTTGGAAGCCGGTAAGTCTATTGAACAGATAGGAAAAGATCTTGGTAAAAAATGGAACGTGGATGCTAAAATTATTAGTGATGCCATTAAAAATCGTTCTCGTGCAGTACCAACTAAATGGACAGACATCGAAAAATCGCAAGAAGATTATAGTGCGGTTGCTCCTTATGCTGTAGATAATGGCGAGTCTGCTGTAATGAGCATGATGAGTAGGGAATCGAATACTCGCAACTTGACAGCAAAAGAACAGCAACTTTATCGTGCAATGCGTTATGTTTCGCAAATAGTGTCAGCCAATAACGCTATGGATCGTGTCAATAAGAAATGGAAACCTTTTGAGGACACGATTACCGATGTCTCTGTTCAAAATGAAGAACCTGGCACTCTTGACAATGAAGCTCCTGACAAAGATGCGCTCAAACGTGCCAAGGAGGAAGCGGCGCGGCAAAAGCAGGAGTGGAGAAGAGACTTGAAAGATGCTCAGGACCAGGCTCGTGCCGTCATTGATAACATAAAAAACTTCTATCAGAGGCAGATTACAGAGGTGCTCCGCACGGCAAACGAACAGAATTGGGACACGGCTCTCACGGAATCTGCTGTACGGGCGGTGGAAGGCCGTATGAACCTTGCACTCTCTCAGGCTCGTAAATCCATCGCGGGTGTGGAAAATACATGGGAATCGTTCCGTGATACAATGAAAACGGACATGATAGAACAGGCTGATGAAGTAGGTTACAATGAGTCAAAGGTGTTGCTTGATAATATCAATGCGTCCAATACCGTTGCACTTCGGAATCTCATAATGAATTTGTCGGCCAATCTTGAAATCCCCGGGAATGCTTCCATTGATGCGATATGGAAGAATGCCTCACTCAATGAGAAGACGAATGAGACCGTAGAACAGAGACGACGTAGAGAGGTGCAAAGCCGTCTCTTGGATGATAACTATACAGCAAAGGTGGATGATGAATATACACAGTCTATGGAGAAACTCGGTTTCTTCGATTTGTCAGAAGCACAGGCCGACACTCTCCTCGCAGGGGGTGAAGATGCGGAGCGTTTATTGCAACGCCGTGCCAATGAAATCGAACGTGTGTTGCTGACGGCTCGAACTCACATCACGGATCTTTTTGCTGCTAAGGATAAGAACGACTTGATGACAATCCTTTTCGGTGAAGACTGGAAGAACTCCGACACGGAATTAACGCAGGTCCTTAATCTGTCTGGTGATGAACTCCGCGTTTTCTATCGCGAACTTATTAAATACTCGGACTCTTATACCGAAGCCCTTAAAAAGTCGCGCGAGAGACAGAAGAAGATTCTTGATGAGCAATGGATGAAACGGCCGGAGTTCCATGAAAACGAGACTGCGCAGAATTACACCGAGATGCTGTCGTCCGGTGTTGGCCAGTATTCTGCGGATGTGCAAGCCCGCAAAGAGAATGGGGAGAGTATTCCGCGAAAGGATACTTATGGTGCGGCATCATTCATATCCTCGATGGGGCACGACCCTGAAATTGATGCCTATCGGCTCAAGATGGAGGCTGCTGCGGCGTACTATGATTTCCTCGCTGCGCACCAGGCGGATGCAGAAACGCTCCGCGATGCGGAACAGGCTATACTAAGGTCTGAAATGGAGTATGCTCGCTCTGTGGCCGAACAGATGAAGCAGCGTATCAATGACATCTACCAGTTGGCGACTCCGGTCGAGGATTTCGGGTCTTCCATCGGAGAGGCTTTCGCGACTATGACGGAGGATGCGGATGCAGGACAAGAGGCGATGAAGGAGGCAACCCGTGAAATGATTAAAGCCTTTATGAAGCAGACCATCGAGATGACTAAAGAGTATGCTAAACGGCGCATCATGCAGAAGATGAATGACCGTCTTACTTCTGTGTCAATGAAGAAATCGACTAAGAAAATGGTCGCGCTCGAAGCGGATAAGCAGGACCAAATCACCGAAACACAAGAGGTGGGTGGCCAGGCTCAGGAGTTCTTGAATGAGGAGGTACAGGGTAATATCAAACAGGCTACGCAGGAGATAGGTCAGGAGACCTTGCAGGTGCAGCAGACGCAGACGCAACAGGAGGTGCAGACGGAATCGGCCAAGACGCAGGCGAACACGACGATGGGTATCGCCAGTGGCGCGTCTAAAATCATTGGTTCGCTCGGTTGGTGGGGTATTCCGCTCGTGGCGGTCATCACGGCCTTGTTGAATGGCTTGCTATCATTCGCTATGAGCAAGGTGTCTTCGCTCTTTGGGGGTGGCGGCGACAAGTCTTCGGATGCTGGGCCGAATGTGAAACTGGTCACGGGTATGCTGACTTATGATAGTGGTAACGTGCAGGCTTTCCGAGGTGTAGAGGATGGAAAAACTTATCCGGTCGTGGGTAACGATGGTAATGTGTATGCGGCCAAGGATGGGGGTGAACTGTCCACTGGGCTTGTCCGCGATCCTATCACGACACTCATCAATGGACAGCCGGCACTTGTGGCGGAACGTGGACCGGAAATGGTTATCGGTCGTGAGACGACAGCGGCCATGATGATGGCACGGCCTGACCTTATGGCGGAAATTGTGAAGTTCGACCGCTATCGCTCAGGTATGACATATCGTGCTTACGACAGTGGCAACGTGCAGGACTTCTCCGCGACGACTGACACGCATCCTGTTGGTCTTTCTTCCGAGGATGTGGCGTCTCTCCGTGCTTCGCTCGATGGTTTCGCGGCAATGATGACGCTTATCCAACGCAATGGTCTTCATGTGAATAAGTTTGGGCGGGGTTCCGTTACGGAAGAGGCGGCATCGGGTGCTGCCTTCATGCGGCGCAATTCGGGCGACCGTAGATGGAAGGGTTGATGTGTAACTTTTGTTGTATATAGTATAGGATATGCAGATAGATTTGAGACTTCCTGTTTCGTGGAACAGGTGTACGCTCGCACAACTTCGGGCAATAGCGGAGATTATGACGGAGCGGGCTTTCCTTTCCTCTCCTCTCCGTCCTTTTGATATGATGGAGGTGAAGATTGCGGTGTTCTTCCGACTCACGAACATAGAGGTGGTTGAACCGCTGAATCCTCGTGTGCCGGTCGAAGCACAGTATTACCTTTGCCGGATGCGCTCTTACTCTATTGAGGATGAGGGGCGTTTGTGGTTCTTCGTTTATCGGGCATGGCGGTCGTTTAGGTCGTGGTGCATCCGGCGCATCTGTGGATATGACGATACGTTTTCTCTCTATGTGTGGCAAATTCACTCGTGGCTTTCCGGCGTCCCGGCCAAAGGGAGGAATAGGGCGCAACCGGGTATGTTGGATTGGCTGGATATGACGCAGGGTAATGGCTTGCTTCTGTTTCTTCTTCGCAATATCCGTCGGCGCCGTGGTTTGTCGCTGCGCAAGGTGCCCTTTCGTGGCCCCGCACCCCTCATGGATGGCTTCTCCTGGCAGCGGTATCGCTTTGCGCAGGAGTATATGCAAAACTATATGAACGCACAGAACCATCTCGTGAAGATGCAACGGATGGGACGGAAGATTTCTCCGAATGATTTGCTGATGGCTTCTAAAAACGTGGATTTGGCAAAGGCGTTATTCCTCGCAACTATATACGAGCGGCGTATCACATATATTGACGAAGAAACGGGGCGTACCGTGACGCGCTTCCATTATCAGTCCAATCAGTCGTCGGATAATGCACCTTACTTTCGCAATTTCCCTGATCGTGACTGGCAACTTGTCCTTCTTTGGTGGTCGTCCATGATGATGTATTTAGCAAAGATGTTTCCCAAGGTATTCAAGAAACAACCTGTGGGGAAAAATGAGCGGCAACCTAACCCTCTTGAAATCTATACGCGAACAACGGCAACGATGGAGAAGTATCTGTCCATGACGGCGCGTGATGTGGACAGAGAACCTTATACGACTATCCTCCAACAACTCGAAGACATCTCACGGCACAACGAGGAGATGGAGCGTATTAACAAACAAATGAAATCCAAAAAGAAATGATACTCACAAGATTTTGTTCTCGCCAAGAATTTGACAAATTCTTGGCAGGAGAGACACTTATCAACAATACCGACCATTACAGAGGTGGAAAAGGTGGATCTGTCTCAAAGGGGTTCTGCTTTTCTCCGGATGAACCTAAGACGGCATGGAGGTACCTCAAAGGCATCGTGTCGTATGATGCTTGCATTATCGTCGATATTCCGGATGACACACCGATGCTGCGTAAGTCGTGTGGAAAGTATATGGATTACAGTAACAGTAGGCCGTTCCCACATGTGTGCGTTAAACTTGAATACTGCATCACTGAATATAATCGTAATACAGCAAAACTCGTAAGGGCGTTGCCACCTGAAGAGTTTGCGACAAAGGAGGAATTGCGTGTACTTGAAGTCTTGCGTTTCATAAAATCATAAATTCATCAATTCATTTATTCATGGAAGAAAAAATTTTCCCTCGGATTCTCGAAATCCTTTTGGCTCGTTTCGACAGCGCATTCATGCCACCAAAGGAGTCTATCACTCTTGATTCCAGCCTATCCTGCGACATAGGTATGGAGTCGCTCGACATAGTGGACTTTATCATTGGGATAGAGACGGCTTTTTCGGTCGATTTGAACAGCGTGGACGTTAAAAATGTTCGCACCATTCGTGATGTAATCAGTTTTCTTATCTCCAAAAAACCTTCTGTATGCGACAATCTTTAATCACGGGAATAGGTATCTGGTCCTGTCTCGGCCGGTCTCAGGGAGAGGTGGCGAAAAGTCTCCGCTCCGGCACTCCTGGTATCGGTATATCTCATGCGCGAAAGGTATATGGCTACCAATCTTCTCTCACGGGCTTGGTTTCCATGCCAGACTTAACAAAAGAACCGCTGCGTAACGCACAGCGCAAATGTCTTTCCGAGCCGTCAATCTATGCCTACATGGCGGTGAAACAGGCGCTTGCACAGGCGTCCATCACGGACTGCTCTCGCTATGCGCTCATCGTAAGCAATGACTCCACGGCTTGTGCCAATGCCGAGACGGAGGGCATCATGGAGACATATCACGATACACGAAGGGTAGGGGGCTTTCAGGTCTTTCGCTCGCTGAACTCTACGGTATCTATGGCACTGGCATCTATCTTTGGATTCAGCGGGCTTTCGCTGACGCTTTCTGCGGCATGTGCCGGTGGTGGCCATGCCGTCGGCATCGCTCACTCTTTGATAGCATCTGGTATCATCGACGCTGCAGTGGTGGTAGGGGCGCAGGAAGTGGGTACACTGGCTTATACGGCATTTGATGCGCTGGGGGTGTTCTCTCGCAATGAGTCTTCCCCCTCCACAGCCTCCCGGCCGTTTGACAAATCGCGTGATGGTCTTGTTCCGTCGGGTGGTGCAGCGGCACTGGTGATAGAATCGGAAGAGCATTACGCGCAAAGGTTTTCTATGTCCGGCAGATTGCACTATCCGATGGCGGAGGTACTGGGTTATGGTTTCTCTACATCACCAAACATCGTGTCTCCGTCGGCCGACAGCATTCTCGCGGCAATGCGTATGGCGCTGGGCAAGGAGACACCCGTACCGCAACTGACAACCATCTTCCCGCACGCGACTTCTACAAGGGATGGGGACTCGGCGGAAGCTCAGGCTATCTCTGAACTGACGAAGCGGATGGAACGGCCACCACTCACGGTGCCAATCAAGGCACTTACCGGACACGAGTGTTGGATGTCCGGGGTATCGACTATCGTCTATGCCATCATCCAGCAGCAAGGAGGCTTTGTCTCCCCGCACCCCCATCTTGCCGAAAAGGACAGCGCAGCTTCATCTCTCATTATTCCCACGCGACCACAGGAATACAATCACGGGCTTTGTCTGTGCAATTCTTTTGGTTTCGGTGGTACCAACGCGGCCATATTCCTCAACCTTCTTCCGTAGGACAATCGGTGTCCACTTATCGACAAGACAACGCCTCGAAGTTTGGACTTCGGGGCGCTTTTGGTCTCACCTTATTGGGATTAACCGCTATTGACCTAATGGAGAGGCTCCAATTCCTATAACAAAACAAAAAGCAAACAATATCCCAATTTAATATACAATGCAAATTTACTAAATCCCCCTGACATGTGCAAGCGGTCGCGCAAAAAAAACTCCTGTTCGTGTGTGTTTTGCCATTCCTGATTTTCAAGGATGCTTAGGGAGACTAAAAGGAGGAGGGCTAAGAGTGTCCTCCCATCTTCGGAATCCCTTGTATTTCCGCTACTTTTCCTCCTTTTATCCCTCCTTTTTCAAGTCCAAAAGGAGAAAAAGTGGTTTTTCTCCATACCCTGCTGATTATTTTGCGAATTTTGCGTCTCTCCAAGACCCTCTTTTCCCCAGACCTCAAAAGGCATAAAGCAATATACGAAAGTTCCACTTTCTCTTTTGACTATTAGATAATTAGGAAAAAATTATGGATAGCAAAATGAGGGGATTTTGGCTTGTTTCTGATAGATTTTTCTTTTTTTTTGTTTTTCTTCCTGTGTGCGGAATGTTTGTAAAAAAGAGGGTAAAATAACTTTTTACTTGTATAAGGGTAATAGTTTTCAGTGTTTTGGAGCATTTTTCAAAATTACTTTTCCCCTCTTTTAGTCTCTTTGCTCAACTTTTTATTTCATTTCTGACTTTCCCCTTTTCATTGTCTCAACCTTCAAAAAGTTATTTTGAGGATCTAAGGAAAAAGATAAGGAGAGTGGGGTGGTGAGCAAAGGCGGAGAGCTAAGTTCCGAGAATACTGGTCATCGGGTTGTCCCATTAGAAGACATCTGATAAACATACTCAGGCAGACAGATTTTCATCCTTTCCTCATCGAAATCAACCTTAAACGTTAAAAATAAGGGGCGTAATCGCAAAAACAAGAGATTTTATTTTGTAAATCCGATTAAAACCTTTATTTTTGTAGCACAATAACAGATTATAACCACGATGAACAGGTATTTTTTCATTCTCAACTGGTCACTGCTTGCCTTCGTGTTAGGCATTGGATGCTGGATTATGCCGTTGCTGAACGCTCCCTGGCTGCTTGTAGGCTCCATACTGGCTGCTATGTTTACGGGGGGATTCGCATCCTGGAGATACTACAAAATTAAGGATCCAGACAAGCCACGGCGATGGCGTAATGCTTATTTCAAAAAAAATTATATACAGGAAATCTGTGTTCAACTGATTATAGCCTTGATCTTCGCTTGGCTGGCATGGTGGCTCACATCTGTACTATATGTCGTGACGGGATTCGCTGTCACCCTCGCATTCAACTATATTGTGGAATGTTTGTATGCGCGTTTCATACGTAAAAATCCACCTTTATAATACAAATGTGTATATGATTAAGAAATTGAAAATTGACAAGGACCGGTGTCTGACATCCAAAAACGAGCAGAAGCGCATAGAGGAGTCGCTGAAGGTTCAGCAAGAAATGACACCGAAGGTACTGACTCTTATGAAAGAGGCAGGTATCAATCCGTTCACCTCAATAGAGGTCCTGGGTTCTTCCATGTTGATGCTGATGTGCTTCATGCAGGAACTGAATAGTCAGGTGGACATGATGGACTCGTTCTGTGGCTTCTTTGACAAAATGAAGGAGCGACTTCATGCGGAAATGCCCAAAGCCTGTCATAACGGGCAACTTAAAAAGAATAATGACAGAAATAAGAATTGAATAGCCTTTTCTATGTTTGATAAACTTTGCTCTATATATACGGATGCGCACGATAATGTGGGACGGTTCTACGACCGTACTACGAATAGTGTCATCCGGCAGATGACCATCCGCGACTTCTGCCTCACTGACCGCTGGAAATCGGTGGTCATGCAGTTGCGTGGCTTGGTGGATCAGTATGGGGCAAAGGAGGCGAAGAAACGGGAGGACTACAAGAAGATGAAAACGATTCTGCCTGGGGCTACGCTTTCGGGACTTTTTGAACTGCGCGAAGTGACCTCGGAGAAAGTGAACCGGAAGACAGGAGAACTGTTTTCAGTGACGGAACATGTGAGTCGGCGCACGGCACATCTGCTTCAACATACGGGTTTTCTTTGCATCGACATCGACCTGCAGGATAATCAGTCGCTTTCGGATATGAAATCTGTCCTTCGTACATTGCGTCATCGTCCCGAAGTGGCACTCCTGATGCTGTCCTGCTCTGGAACGGGGTATTTTGCGCTTATCCCGCTGGATTATCCGCAGTACCACAAGGAACAGTTCCGTGCCTTGCTCCGCGAATATGCGGCACTGGGAATCGTCATTGACAAGCAGTGTGGCGATGTGACGCGCATCCGTTTCGCTTCCTACGATGAACATCCGTATATTAACCCGAATGTAATCCCGTATTCGGGTATCGACCTCGGTTCTCAGATGCTGGCGCCAAAGGCGGCCGTATATCAACCGCATACGGAGCCCTCGGATGACCTTGTGAACAAGGTGGGTATTCTGGTGGAGAAACTGGAGCGGCACCATATTGACATCACTAATGACTATGCAGACTGGTTTCGTGTCGGATTTGCCCTGGCTAATTTACCCGATCCGTGGGGGCGCAACTTCTTCCATCGTGTGTCTGCCATCTGTCAGAAGTATAATGCTTCTCTCTGCGATCAGAAGTTCAATGCGCTCAGCCGGCCGGACCGCATAGGTATCGGCACATTCTTTAACATCTGTGCGCAATATGGTATCACATTAAAGTCTTAAAGAATATATGAAAGCTCCTCCGAAACATTCGTTTGTCGATGGCACCGGGCAACGGTTTATATTCCTTGACATCGACATCATGCTCCGTAATGGAGAACGCTTTTTTACAACATTTCGATACAAGGCTCCGGTTCATTACGATTTTTACCTTGGTCAGTGGTGTGTGGAAGCGGATGGATTGTCGGATGAGTTGAACATCAAATACTCTTTCTTGCGCAACCGGACGGATGTGCACATTTGTCTCAATGAGGCGAAATTTGTAAAACGGTATAATCTATGTAATAATGAAAAAAATACTTCCATCCGCAGAACTGTGGGTAAACAATTCTAATCCGGCGCACGTGGCTCGTGCAGCACGCGTATGCTATGCGTCCGAAGGGGGAAAGAAATCTCCGGAGGAACTGTGTGATGAATTGGCTTCACGTGGACATCTTTCGATGTTCCGACATGCGTCTTACTATTATGTGTTCCAATCTGGCAATACTTCTGATGTTCCGGCATGTCTGTGCGTGGCACTGACGAATACGCCTTTTGTGACCTGTGTATATTACAAGAAAAAAGGGATGGACGGCCGTATATATTTCCTGTCCACAAACGGACAGTACTTGAATGATAATCTGAAGATTGCCAAAATTCTTACCCCCTATGAGGTGTCGGTAGATAGGTTCGTGTCTCGGGCACTTGAGCTGCACTTCCCTACAGCATTCATGTGTCTTCGCTATACGGTGTGTCTGACGACGCAGATAAGCACATCTCGTGAACTGAACCGTACCAGTCCGAACAGCATAGCGGAACAATCTACACGCTACGTGAACTTCGGCCGTCCGGGGCGTGGTATCACCATCTGTTTGCCTCACTGGTATGATTGTGCGCACTGGACGAAGCGACTCTTGGCTAACGTGGCATGGAAGTGTGGGGAATGGGCTTATCGCATGGCGCTGCGTCTCGGTCTTCCTCCACAGGATGCACGGGGATTTCTGCCGCTTGATACGGCAACGCGCGTGGTATATACCTACTCGGCGTTTGAATGGAGACATATCTTTCGGCTTCGTCTGCTCGGTAATACGGGAAAACCGCATCCGAATGCGAAGCAGGCGGCATCTCTGATACACGAGGAAATCCTTTCCCAGCATCGTTTGTTTGCCGGTCCTGATGCTTCTCTGACTTAATCATATACGGATATGAAATGGCTGAAAAAATGGCGGGAACACCGTCAGGAGGAAAAGAGACTGAAATGGCTCTCCGCTTTGTCCAAGGTGTTTGCCATCTTTGACAAGATGATTCGCGTGGGATTGGTTTCTTGGAATGACAAGGAACGTCGGGTGTTTATATCCGAACCTGTCGCGCTGTTTTTCATTGCACAGGGTGCGGGCCGTTGGAAGACTTTTCTCAGTAATCTTTATTGTTGTCAGATGTATAGATTGCAACAGAAGCAGTGGAATGATTATATCATCGACTGTCAGACGAAGGCGGTAGGCCGACGGAGGTCTGAGGTGGCTATGCTTACCAAGGCTGAGGTGGAGCGTATCAGAAGAACTACGGCCGATGGCATATCTATGCAGGACGTGGATTTTCCGACTATCCAACCGTTCGAGTTTTTTGTTGTTCAGGATGTGGTGGGAGACAAGGCAACCGTCCTTTGGGTTGGGACGTATGACCCTGATACGGATGTGCTGGATATGGCGGAATGGGATTCGGTGAGACGGGCTATTGATAAGAACAGAAAGGAGGGTAATCGTGGAGAAGAATGAGTATTTCACCCGTTTTCAGGAGATGTGCATAGGCATCCTGGCGCAGTCGGGTAACTGTGAGGAATCGCAGGCTTTTTTCCACAATGCGCATACTGTACCGGAACTGGTGTCGGCATGGAAACGCTATTGGGATGGTTTTCTGCATGAGGTGCCATCCCTGGTGATGGAGGCTTTCCGAAAGAACTATGACATCTATCGTGAGGACATCAATCTCGCGGGTGTGTTCTACAATGAAGTGCCTCCGTTGTCCGCACCTCCTTCTATCATTCTCGTAGGAGATGATGATGCGGATGGAGAAACCCCGTCTCCGGCACTCGTTGTCGATGGTCGTCACCGTGTCTATGTGTTTGGTGCCCGTAAGGTGTGGACAAAGGGTGCCTGCAATGTTTTTGTCAATGCAGAAAAAGCCTGTGTGCGTCTCTCCGATGCGTGCCGGGCTAACGTGGAGAAGGGTAAAGTCGTTGCTATGGATCGAACAGTGGTGTCTGGGAAAGGGAATATCGTATGCTATGGTTCTGTAACGGTTAAACTTTTTGGTGGAAGCGTAGAGGACTATGGACACCTGCTGATTGACGCCTACAACGATTCCCGTGTGATTTCATTCACTGAAAGAAAAATAAATCTTCACGACAATGCGAAGATATTTCCAATCTAAATGTTACGGCAATGATTACAATGGTTCTTGATTGGCACGATTTCCTTTTCGCCATCGAAGGATTCGCTCGAGGTTCTCATCTCCGGCAGCATATATGGCATGAGATTGTCACGAAGTACATCTCGCAAATGTCTGACAGAGAAAGGGATAACATTTGGTTTTTTCTCCGGCGTGATATATGGCCTATTTTCTTTGATGGTAAGTCTCATTTCTGTGGAGATGATGACTTCCTTCATTGCATGGCGGCTATGCAGCGCAATAATTATGCTACGGTCGTTTTCCGTGAGAATGGACGGACTAATGGCCGTAGGCATCGTGCGTATTGCTATCGTTTCCAGAATACGTGGTACGTGGAGAATAGATTTAACACATTTGTACCGGAGGAATGGGTGGATTCCGTAAGTCGTCCTGAAAAAGAAAAAGCCTTGCAACCTCTTTATATTGAAAAAGGTAAGGAATCGTGGTGGACGAATCTTGATGTGTACAATCTTCCTGTTTCTGAGGTCAGAAAAATGACTGTGGAGAAAATGATATAATACTAATTATGTTTAATAGAGTATGGCGGAGCAAAAATTTATGGCACAAAATTCAGATATATATATGATGTATGCAGCAGAGTTAGGATTATGTCTGAAGGAACTCGATATGACAAAATCATTCGTGGAGGATGTCCTTAGAAAAATGGCATTGCAACTCCGTGAAGAAAAAGACAAAGGTATGTCTGAGAATAAAAGACTGTCATATTACGCACAGCTTACTCACTCGGTCATACTTAATCTCCAGGCTGTAGAAAACTCCGTATCGGCGTTGTCCCTGTTGATGGCTCAAAACAATGATAATATATGAAAGAAACATCTCGTATAAAGGGTAAGGCTATCTACCAACCAGCAGGCGCGGCTGAGGAGTATTCCCTATGGGCATGTAACCTTTACAAGGGTTGTGACCATAATTGCTCGTATTGCTATTGCAAACGTGGACCGATGGCTCATACTTTGGGTGGACCGCACGCGGTACTGAAATCTACGTTGGGTGATGAGTGGTCGGCCGTCCGTATCTTCCGCAAGGAACTGGATAAGTATCGCACGCGGATTATTGAGGATGGCGGTTTGTTCTTCTCTTTCTCTTCTGACCCGTTTCTTCCGCAGACAACGGATCTGTCAATGACGTGCATAGATTATGCACTATCTCAGGGTGTTCCGGTATATATACTTACCAAGGCTGTGAATTGGCTGTATAAAGATGTGTATATTGGCTCTCTATATGCCTATCGCCATTTGCTTCACATTGGTTTCACACTGACCGGACATGATGAAATGGAACCTGGTGCCCCTTCTACTCAGGAGCGCATAAAGGCTATTTCTCGGCTGCATGAGATGCAGTTCTCCGTTTTCGCTTCCATCGAACCGGTCATTGACTTCAATGATTCTCTAAGTTGTATTATTGACATAATGCTTTTTGTGCGTGAACTGCGTATCGGATTGCTCTCTCCTTACTCGCCTCGTCGATACGACTGGACACAGTGCGACCGTTTCATAGATAAGGTGACGGAACTTTCACTAAAACATGGTGTAATAGTTCGATGGAAGAAATCTATCAACCGTTTCTATAAGGAGAACAGGCCGGATGATATGCACAGTACTATTCCTGATGACCGTACTACCACACAAACGGCCAAACCTATCTGTCAGTCTGTCCTATCCGTATCTGACAAGAATCCATCGGTTCCGTTACAGTCGGCATTGATGCGCCCCCCCCCCCTGCTCGGAGGAGGTCTTTCGCCAGCAGGTACGGCAAAGCGTGGAACAACGCTTGAAGGTTTTTACCAAACAGGAGAATTACTTTATGGCATTGGGACCATTGGTAATAGCGGACATAGCATGGCAGTATGCGGTTCGTACCACGGAACTGGCAGCAAAATACCGTATAGAGGTGCTTAAAAAACTTTCACGCACCGTAGGTGTCCTGTATAAAAGGTATGATGAACTACTCAGAAAGAATTTGGATGACATGGGTATTAAGCGCATTTCTACCCTATCGCAGAAATTTCTGAAGGTAGCGGCAAATGACTTTACCGTGCTGTGGTGCTCAATGAATAACGACATACGTCGTCTTCTTCCGAATGCACCTTATCAGGATATGCGTACCGAAGCCTTGTGCGGATATATGATGCTGGAATTACTCAAGGAGCATAATCGGAAAATGGATGAGCTGATAATGGAGCGATGCGGACACCATGATTGTGCGCCTAACCCTACTCTCGATTCGCTCCGTGACGCATTAGATGCTTATATCTCTCCTGACAAACTGGTGCTTTCGGACAATGCGCGTCTTTCGGTAAAGATTCTATATAATAAATTGTCTCAAATGGATTTTGTCAATGAGAAACCATAAAGAAATAAACAAAACAGATACTTCGCCAATTCTTGATGCTTGTTGTGGTGGAAAAATGTTCTACTTCGACAAGAACGACGATAGGGTGCTATTTCAAGACATTCGCAGTTTTGAAACGACGTTGTGTGATGGACGAACATTTGAAGTAGATCCTGATATTCAGGCAGACTTCACAAATATGCCGTATGAAGACGAACACTTTTCAATGGTTGTTTTTGACCCCCCCCATCTGTTGCGAAACGTCGGCAATTCAAAATTTGCTGACATATATGGCAGTCTTAATGAGAAAGCAACACCAAAAGGGTATCAGCATATCAAATATGGTGCATTGTATTCAGATTGGCGCGATATGTTGTCCAAGGGTTTCAATGAATGTTTCAGAGTTCTGATGCACGGTGGATTTCTCATATTCAAATGGAATGAAACAGACATCAAAGTTTCCGAAGTTCTGAAACTGACATCAGAAAAGCCTGTATTTGGACATATTTCTGGTAAAAGGAGTAATACCCATTGGATATGTTTTATGAAAAAATGAATTTAATCAATGAGAAATAAAAAAACGAGAAAGGCTCGGGTCTATATATCAGGTCCTATGTCTGGACGTACAAAAAAGGATTACATGCTCCACTTCCATCGAATCGAGCAACTGATACGTGAGTCTGATGAGCAGCCTGTTAATCCCACTCGTATGTGGGGTATCTTGCAACCGTTGTTTGAACGAATACCATATAAATATCAGGTCATACTCGACTGTCTCTTTCTCGCCTCGTGCGATGAGATTTGTTTGCTCAAAGGTCACGAAAGTTCTCGTGGCTGCGCTCTTGAAAAGGAGGTGGCAAGATGGTTGAACTTACGTTTCTGTTATGAATGAACAATCAATAACTTTATTCAAATATGACTCTGAAAGAATATCAACAGTATAAACGGGTTAAACTGGCTAAGGAAGTCAGTGTGGCTTTTTTGTCTTGTTCCACACTGTTGAATGATGCTGGATCCCAATTTAAGAATATCGCTATGAACATCAAAAAACTGAAGTCTTGTATGGAACGACATAAGATAAGTGGCTCTGGCGATAACAGATGAATTGTCTCTTATATAAGTCTATTTACTATATATTTACATTTGATTATGGCGAACATTTATATCCGTACTTCCAGATATGTTGCTGCTTTCATGCGGGCGACTGGTGATGGCATGTCAATGCCTGCTCACCAGCCTGTTGTGTTTTCTCCATACACGCAGGAGTACGTGGTGCTGGCTAATGGATTGCGCATCGTTCCGGAAGCCAAGCAGCATCGTGCATCATGCTACTCGCAGTCGGCCTGGCAGAATATGTTGCGTGGACGATTGCCGCAGGGTGGTAAGCCTATCATCTTACGTAACCCGGAGGACTATCTGTCTTATGCGGAGATTTGTACGTTGGAACAACTTAACAACCGGACTAAAACGGATGCCTACGAGTTCCTTTGTGTACAGATTCCAAGGGAGATTTATGTTAATGGACATGTGGAGCGCACCACAAAGTCTTACACGCTGGACTCATCGGCGGCAAACCAACTGCGTAAACTCCTTCGTGAGTCGTTTATCCGGGTATTCCTCGATTTCGAGACGCGCAACCGCATCTTTGCTCAGGCAAACAATATCCATCGTTCTGACGTGGAAATCATGGAACGGTTCTTTATGGAATACGACATTCCAGTGTCTCACGATCTTAACGAAAGGGAAACATTGAGACGCCTCAAACAGAGATGGCACAATGAAGCGACATACTTGGCAAGCAGTCCTGCCATCATCAAGGATGGTCTTGTATCTCGCATTGATGAACACGAACTGACGGGTGGACGACCAAAATATGATGGTGAAGATTGAAAAAATGATATGTAAACAAAATTAAAATTGATACATAAAAATAGTTAAATAATGATATGTTTTCGATGTTTTTATGGCGGCAGTCTGTCCGCTCATACTTCTCTCCCAGTTATGGATGTTGGGTGTTCTCGTTTATTTGCTTGTTTTTCTGATAATCTTTAATAGTATTATATTATGTCTTGTCTCGAAAACCATATATCAGATATTGTCCGTATGGAGATTTATTTGGATAGCCAATGTACGTTCCCTATCCCGTTCAATGTCTCCTCGAAGTCTATGGCACTTGCAGAGGGGGCTTTGTCTGGTACTCCGGTGGCAGCTTTCTCACTCTCTCCTGACGATGGTGAATTTGTGATGGCGGACTATCCTATGGTCAAAGTCTCTGATACTCGTCAGTCTGCAGGTGTTGTCTATGAGCATGACATCCAATTGTCAGTGACCTTACGGCGTGCAGAGGTGGTAAATGCCTTGGAGCCTTTGTACTTACAGGACTTCCATGTGGTTTTTACGCGTGATGACAATACAAAATGGTTGTCTCGCTCGCTCGCTAACACTTCGGTATGCAATACGGAAAATACGGAATCATCAAGCTCTTCTCTCACAATCAAAATAAAGTTGTCTTCTCTGAGTGCTCTTATCGCGCTTTCATAATATATATATATAGGTATAGTGGTACAAGGTAAAAAGATTGGATAATGGTCGTCTGCGTGACGGCGTTGGGTTTAACTTTTGTTTTGGGCCGGCAGTTTTCTGTCGGCCTTTTTGTTTTTCTCTGTAATTATATCTTGTATTTTTCCATCTTGTGAGTCGTTCTTTCATCATTTGGAATGTTCTGTAAGTAGTGAAATTTACTTGCTTCTACTCCCTAAAACGTTCTTTTTTGTCTCTTTCCCATTCCATTCTCCCCTATCCCGCTTTCTTATTTTTGCAATATGAAAATTCAATAATTCAAATATATGAATGGATTGCTTGAAATACTGACTACCAAATTGTGGATGATTTCTCCGGATTTTGTTCACGCTTCTCGTTCGGTGATTGAACACAACTTGAATACGCATTCGCCCATCTCTTTTAAGGAGAAGAAGCATCCTTTTGTGGCTGTACAGCACACACAAGGTGCTGTTCCTGATATTCTCGAATATCAGGTTACGGATGATGGTAAGGTGAAGTATTCTTGGAAACTCGGTTCAATGGAGACTCCTTTCGTCAATGTGCTGCCTGTTCAGGGACCTATCACTCGCAATGGGGGTGCTTGTTCCTATGGTTCTGCAGAACTTCGTGACTGGCTCGTCCGGGCGGCCAACGATAAGATGTGCCGGGGACATATCTTCTATATCGACACGCCGGGTGGATCGGCATGGGCGAAAAATGATTTCCAGCAGGCCATCGAATATGCGCACTCGCTCAACCAACCTGTCCTTGCTTTCATCGACGGCATGTGCGCGTCGGCCGGTATGTACCTCGCTTCATTGTGTGATGAGGTGTATTTCATGCACCAGAAAAACCGTATAGGTTGTATTGGTGTGATGGCGGCCTTTTATACGGAGAAGGACGGAGAAATGAACAAATATACCAACGAGACGTATCACGAGATTTACGACCCTGAGTCGTTCGATAAGAACCGTTGCATCCGTGACATAGCGAATGAGGGCAACGACAAACTTCTGGTCAAAGAACTTTCTGACCTCGGTGTGGAGTTTCGCTCGGATGTGCTTGCTGCTTTCCCCGCAGCGACCGACGACCATATTCATGGCAAGATATTCAATGCCGAGGATGTGGCGGGTGTGCTCTGTGACGCTCAGGCTTCTTTCGGCGACACCATTCTTCGTGCTTTCGCGCTCTACGATGGGGCGGCACGTATAACGCGCACCAAACAAGCACCCGGAAAAACAAAATCTAACGCCACCGATGGTGGCGCTTCACAAGAAACTTCTAATTCTCAAACTAAATCCAAAATGAAGGAATACACTCACATCGCTTCGGCGTGTGGCGTACAGGAACTGGTGGTCAATGAGGAGGGGGCACACTTCGTGCCGGCCATGCTCGACCAAATGGAAACGTCGCTCGCTGATTCGGCTGCTGCAAGGCAGAAGGCCGAAAACCGTGTTGCAGAACTGGAACAGCAGGTGGCCGATAATGCCGCTGACCGTCAGAATGCAATCGCAAATCGTGAACAGGAATTGAACGCTGCACATGAGCAGGCGCTCTCCGAACTTCGTAACGAGCACGCTCAGGCTATCCAGGCTGAACAGGAGGCTCGTCAGACGGCGGAGCAGCAGCTGCATGACGTGCAGGAACAACTGGCTACGGCACAGCAGGCCATCGCCGACCGTGATGCACAGATTACTGCGCTTACCCACACTGCTGCCGAAACAACAGATGAAAGTCCATCTACCAACGGCAGAGGTGTTAATCTGACCAAGGAAGGCGGTATGCCGGCCTACAATGACAATCTCTCTCCGATGGAGAATAAGCGTATTCTTGACGAATACAAGGCAAAACTCCACAAGTAATTATCATAGTATAAAACTAAAATTCTTAGAACAATGGCTGAAAATAATGCTCCTGTGTTCATTGGCCGTGAGGCGCTCACTCAAGTGGCCAACCAAGTAGGAAAGCAGATCGTCATGGGTCCTGCTTACTACGACCCTGAATTGCTCACCCGTTTGGGCATTAAGGTGATTTCCGGTGTAAAGTTCAAGAGGACTGACCACCTCCTCGTCCGCAAGGGTGGCACCACTCGTCGTAAGAAGGTGGGTACGCCTGTACAAAACAAGATTGGCTTCCTCAAGGAACGCGAGTTGGTGGCTAAACTGACCTGGAACCGTTACAAAGACAACATCGACAACTATGTCGAGACGGTCTTTGGCACTGATGGTAAACCTGGTGGGCTGTACCCTCTCGCTACAGAGGCTTGCGAGGCTATTCTGATGTCTTATGCCGAGGATCTGACTTCTAACCTTTTCTTCGGTAATATGGAGAACGAGACAGCAGAGGACGAAGACCTCCAGAAACTCTCACTCTACGATGGTTTCCACACGGTTATCGCTCATGATGTGGCTGATGGAATTATCAGTTCTCAGAACGGGAATCTTGTCGCTTGCGAGGCCATTACCGCACCTACTGATGCGCACGACTCTACTCCTTACGATGTCGTAGCGGAGTGGTGGACAAAGTGGGATGCTCGTCTGCGTAAGCAGAAGAAGGTCATCCTCCACTGCGACATCCTGCGTGGTATCTATATCGCTCAGGGGTATTCCAACAAGTTCCACGGCAATGACAAGGTAGAATACCTCAAGGGCGCTGACGGAAAGCCTAACGGAAACTTCATCATCCCTGAAATGCCGAAGGTAGAATTTGCTCCTTCTGACAACTTTGGTGTCGGCGACCGCCTTATGGCTACAATCCCTGACAACCTGCAGTATGGTGTGGATTCGCTCAGCAACCAGACTTTTGTCAAGACGCATTTCGGTTCCGACGAGGATGTACAGGATGTAATCTTCCAGGTTCAGTCCATTCAGGGTACTCGCCTGCTCTCTCCGCTGTCCAGCACGTTTGTCATGTCCGACGGCTCCATCGCTCCTGACGTGGTAAACGGTGACTACACGAACTCTAAACTGGTGGTGTCTGTAGATGGTGCCGGTTCTGTAAAGGTTAATGGTGAGACATACACTGAGCCGGCTGATTTTGCTGCAAATGATGTGATTGAACTGGAGGCTGTACCTAACACTGGCAAGACATTCAAGTCTTGGAGTAACGGCAAGACGGATGCCAAGATTTCCATCACAGCTTCTGGGATGCCTATGGCCCTCACAGCTTTCTTCAGTGAGTAAATCTGTCGGGTGACGGAATCACTGCCGTCACCCGACACTCATCAATTTTACCAATGTATAACTCAAATTTCATTCATAATTATGGCTGAACAGAATTGCCCGAATCTTGAGGACTTCTTGACCTCTGATTTCTGCGAGGAAAACATAGCCGGCACCGCTGCGGTAGCGTATGTCTTCTTGAAGAGTGACCTTGCAGCACCGCTTACTCGCACAAAGAATGTGTATTCTACTCCTACTTTTAAGTCAGGAAAAGGTCTCTACAAAATTGAACTGAAGGACGACTCGCAGCATGTACAGGGCGAAAGTCAGGGTCCAAATGGTGGCTACAACCAGACGTGGAATGCTATCCTCGATAAGGTAAACCGCAAGACTTCTGAGCTTGCTCGTTCTTTCAACAACCTGAACATCGGTGTCATCGTACCCGATGGTGAAGACAACCAAATCCTCTATGACCCCAACCGTCGTCTCAAAGCGGAGTCTGGTGGTATCAAGACGGACACGGGTGCCGCACCTGGCGATGATCGTCAGACAACTCTTGAGTTCAAACTTAGTGGTGTCACTTTCCCGAACTTCTATGTGGAAGCACCGGAAGATGGTTGGGATTCCCTGCTTGCTTCCGCTGCTACTACCGGAGGATAAAACCGTTGTCTTTTAGATATTCCTAATGCGTTCCTCGTTTACTATAGCGAGGGACGTTTTTTATATTCCCGTCCCTGCATGGTTTCCCCTCCTCCCCTGTTTTGTCCCGCATTCTTCTTCCCCTGTTCCTATTTTTGCGTATAAATTCATAAATCAATCGTTTCATTCATTCATAAATTCATTAAATCATGGCAAATAAATTATTCTCTCAGATGTCGGAAGAGGAGCGGCAGTCGTGGACAAAGGATTACTGTAATTGGCAGTCCCGTGTGTTGCCGGAACTGATGAAAGCGCGTACCATGACGACTTCATTCCGCAATGATTTCGAGTTGGGTCTGTCTCTTCTGTCTGCTTTCCCTTATTGTCGATCTTTTGTGGCAGAGTCGCTTCGATTCAAAAACTATATTTCACGCATAAAACCGCTGGCTCGCTATGCGGACAAGGTAACGGCAGATGCGGAGAAGATGTTGAATACCAAGGTGGATCTCTCCGACCCGGCGCTTCTTGTTCGGCATGTGGGACGACCCACCAAACAGGAGGCTGCTGCCCGTGCGTTGAAGGAGGAACAGGAACGTAAAGCGGAGGAAGATAAAGAAACGCTATTCGGAAAGAAAGCGGACATTCCCATCGAAACTCCACCGGCTCCTGCCACGGTCTCTGGCTCGCTAACCGGTGGTGCGCTTCTTCATCTTGACCAACTGAAATGGCTGCTTCCCCTCAAACTTCAAGAGGCTGTGGATGCCGTCCGTGATCTGCGCAACCGCGCTTCGGAGGAAGCAACTATTGCAAAACAGATGGCACTTGATGGGAAACATCCGAAGGACATAGAACCGCACGCCCAAGCTGCTGCAAAACTGGTGGAGGAATACGAAGGCATATACGAACGGGTGGATGATGAATTGGCCGCTGTGTATGTGCGCCTTAAAGAGGACACGACTTTCATCAAAAAGATGGAGGAAAAACAGGTAAATCCTTCCGAACTGCGTACCATGCTACGTCCTTATTGGGACAAGATTGAGGATAAGGAAGCATTCAAGGCGGCGGTGATTGACTTCATCAAGGCGAACGACCCTGCTCAGGCTGCTGTCCGTGAACAGGAGGAGATAAAGAAGAAGCAGGTGGCTGACATCGTGAAATACCTTACTCGCAAGGACAAACCGAATACTCCGAAGCGTATATCTACTATGAAGGCTCGTTACGAGGAATTGAAATCCTTGATGGGTGAACAGGAGGCTGCTGTCTATCAACCTGTTCTACAGGCAGCCATTGACGATTGCAACAACAACGTTATTCCGGCTATTGAAGCAAAAAAATCATCAAAAGATGATGAACAAGAAGCGTAATGTGCCGGACTTACCGGAAATTTAACCAATCGCTAATCAAAATGTCTCTTCCTTCAAAAAAATACTTTGAACTTGTTGAACGCTGGATTCTCGGCGGACTCTCCATCGACAAGATGGCGATGTCCGCTGACAGGCGTTTCCGTGCCATGCTGGTGTATGAAGCCTATCAGGTGTGGCTACAGGATAAGCAAATCCGGCCGTCAGACATCATCCGGCGTATCGCTGCCCGTGAATATCCGTTTTTTCTTCATAAGGCTGAGGAGGGTAACGAGAAGGCTATGGAATATGTGCGTGTTCTGAACATCCGGCCGGGTGTTCCGCGCTCGGTAACGGAGATCTCCAATGATGTCGCTTTGCTGAATTATCTTATCGGCCGTTTCGACACACCGATTGATAATATCGAACGCGCAAAGGTACTGGATGCGTCCGACTGGCTGATGCGGGAAGGTATGAAGATGGGGGACTCGCGCTCGGTAAAGGCAGGGGCCGATCTCAAGATGCAGTTGTACGACAACTTTAAGGACAAGGAGAATCCGGCGGATCAGATGCCAAACATGGAAATAAATATCACGGGGGATGTGACGGTTATCAAACGCGATCGCGTGAACTATACGGATGAGGAGAAGGCACGCATGGGCCGCAAATACGGACTCACACGCAAACAGTCTGTCGAACTGTTCCAGCAACCGGATGGATCATGGCAGATGCCGGATGAACAACCTGATTCTGAACCTGAAAATGACATCTTCAATGAAACGACGTGATGTGTATCTTAACCCGATGCAACAGCGCATCTATTATACGAATGCGCGTGATGTGCGTCTGCTGGCTTCTCGACGATTCGGTAAGACGGATGGCTCTATTGGGCCTCGTATCTATCGGGTTTCTCTCTCTATGCCACGGGCTACTAACATCTGGCTGGGAAACTCTCGTAAACAGCTTTATACACGTACCGTGCCGGGTACCATTGCGGCAATAGAACGTTTCTATGGCCTTCGTGAGGGTACGCACTTCGGATGGGGTAAACCGCCTCGATGGGTGCCGGAGCCTATCATCAAACCGAAATCATGGGAGAATGTTATCTGGTTTGCTAATGGTACGATATGGCAGCTGATTTCTTTGGCCGTAACGGGTTCGGCCAACTCTATCACGGCCAACTCTATCGTTGCGGATGAGTGCAAGTTTATGTCGAAGTCGAAGATTGACGGGGAGGTAATGGCGGCTCTGTCTGGTATCGTGCATCCGCTCGGCAATCCGGCTTTCTCTGAGGAAAACCCGCTTTACAAATCTACATTTTTCGCTTCGGATGCCTCACTTACAGTGAAGGGCAACTGGCTGGAGAAGGAGGAGGAAAAACTGGATCAGCATCCTTCTTCGGGGCCTTTTTCAAATAGGTCATACCGGGAAATTCAGGCGGAATTGACCAATTATGCGGAACGGATTATGTTCTATAATGAACTGCTCCGTAATGCGCAGAAGGATGGGTGTGTGCCCATCGTGCTTCCTGCTGAACAGATTGCTGCGGTCAAGGTGAAGGCAGAAGCTATGATGAACCATGAGGGACCATTCCGCATTCTTCCGAATTATGGCCACCGCATTAACAAGGCTATGCTGACGCAGTGCATCAATTATAATCTGATTTCTCCTGATGAAGCGGAACTGCTCTTTTGCCATAAGTATCTTATTACACCGGAGCAGGATTTCGATATGCAGATGATTAACGAGTCAAAGTCGTATAAGAAGCATATTGCGGAACTGCAACGTTATGCGTTTTGCTTTTGGCGGGCGACGACTTTGGACAATGTGGACTTGCTTGGCAAGGAGTATATCGAGAGGATGAAGCGTGACCTTCCACCCATCGTGTTTGCCATCTCTATTCTCAATCTCAAGCAGGCGAAATCAAACGATGGTTTTTACTCCAATCTGGACATAGAGAATATACACGGATATATTCCTGACGACTGTCCGGCCATTGACTCTTCCATCGTCAAACGGACGGCTTCTACTGTTCATGGTGGACAACAGATTGATACAGAATATGAGACGCCTGATTTTGGTGAATTACAGAAACTGAAGGATTGCACACTCGATGGGGATGTGGTGGACAATCTGCCGCTCTACATCGCCATGGATTACAATGCGAATATCAACTGGATTGTAACTGGGCAGTTATATCAACGCGACAAACAGGAATGTCTCAATGTCATTTCTTCCATGTTTGTGAAGAATGAGCGTAAGCTCCGCGAACTATGTGGCGACTGGCATCATTACTACAAACCGAAGATGGCGAAATGTCGTGATGTGGTGTATTTCTATAATGCTACTGCCAAGTTCCGTGGATATGCTGTCGAGGGTATGGAAGACTTCAAGGATGTAGTCATTAACACGCTTACCTTGTTCGGGTGGAATGTTATTGCTATCGACATGAGGGCTCCCATGGCACACGAGATTAAGTACAAGGACATCAACGAATCGCTGGCCGGCTGTGCCTACCCTGCCATACGTTTTAATAGGGAAAACAATGAGGCACTTATTGTTGCCATGCAGTCGGCAGAGGTTTCCATTGGCTACAAGGGATTTCGCAAGAACAAGGCTGGTGAAAAACTTTCCGAAGATGCCGATGATGCGGTACGACTGGAATACCGTACCGATGGCACGGATGCTTTCGATGACCTTTATATTGGGGTCAGGTATCATCTAAACAATTTATCCGGGATGTGTATGCCTATACCGGAGTGACCCCCTGCATTTATGGAGTATTGACCATGCGCAGCAAGACAGCGGCTTCTGGGTTTCCGGCAGTTCTTGTCTCGCTGCGCGTTTTAGTTTGTCCCATTCTCCATTTCTTCTCTTTGTATCTTTGCCATAAAATAAAACTATCTCGTATATGACGGACATCGCTTTTTCTTATGACAAGTCGTTTTTCTACTCTCCCATTCTGAATGGGGGCATCAAGGTACAAGTGGGCTTTGCAACGAAATGCCCTGTACGTGTGGTACTCGAAACGAGGTTGTCTCCTTCTAATCCGTGGGTCGTCCATCGTAATTTCACGGCAAGCGGTTCTTTGATTGTCTCTATTGTCCGTTTCGCTGAGGGACAACAGTTTCGTCTTCGCTCGTCTCGTCGGCCCTCCTCTGCTTATTCTTCTGTCTTAGATGCAGGTTCTTTTCCATCGGATGCTGATTTCAATGAATTGTCTAAAAGAGTGACAGACTTGGAAGAGGGCAACGAACCTCTCGTGCTTTCTATCAACCCGGAAACGGGAAATCTTGAGCAGGAAGGTATCAGTTCCGGCACTTTCGGCATTGATGAAGAAGCGGGTACGCTTTATTTTGAATCATAAAAATTAACAACTGTTTCGTGAATTTCATTGTACGGCAATAATATAGAATTTATGGTAACAAAAAAGATAATCGGACGTATCATCCCTTTCTCGCGTGGCGAGTATGATCCTTCTTTTAATTACGATGTGCTGGACCAGGTGCAGTTGGCTACGGCCATCTATCAGTCACGAAAACCGAATAACTGTGGTCATCCGGTGACAGACACCGAATGGTGGTCTAAGTATTTTGATGTTGGTGCCGCTATCGAGGCTGCTACATCGAAAGATACTCCTGAGATTGATGCAGCATCGAATGTAGTGCGCATCATGGGTATTGACTCCGATGGGCAACCTTGCTCTATCAAGCCGAAGGACTTGGTGGATTACGTGCTTTCGTCTCTCTTGGATTATGACATCATCGCTCGCTCACACTGATGAAAAGGCTGAATAATTCTCAACCATTGGCAGTGGCTGTTCAATATGCACCACTCAACACGTCTATGAAGATAGTGCCGCAAGGTGGTATGTCCACCATGCAGTTCTATCGACAGACTACACAGCAATGGATTCCTGATCATACGCACGCTTACGCCTACGACGAGAACGGTGCTTTGGTGGATGGACCATTGATGCTCATGCCGGAATGGTCGATAATTGACACGGACAATGTACTCGATACTTCTGCGCTTTATCCTACTGTATTCTGGTATGTGGACGATATGCAGATTACCGACACGAATGCTACCAAGGACTTTTATCTATCCGGGAATGCACTCGTTGTACGTAAGAATTTTACGCACCTCAAGGGGGGTGTCGTGTACTGTGAACTGCATTTTACAGATACACGAACGGGCTCTCCTTTTGTCCTCTCAGACTCTATTCCGCTTTCGGCAATTCTTCATGCCGATGAACAGTGGAGTATTCAAATTCTTAACGACCGCACACGCAAGCATTTTCCGCTTGCTTATGGAGATACGCAATACGCTTTCGAGGCGGCAGCATATATCGGTTCTAACGAAAAGACTGACATCGTAACTTGGTTTTGGGATTTCTCCGAGGATAATGGGGTTTCTTGGAATGAAATTGATGGTGATTGCCTATGGTATGTAAGTGGGAAAAACTCTAATATCCTTACCATTGACATGGATTTCACGGAGAACATCTTACTGCGGTGCCGTATCAACACTTCTCCTACGGGGACAAAACCGGACATTCCGAATGAGGCTACGGCATCTATCGCCTGGCGTTTCCCGGCCCTGCGGCCTGTAGTCTATTCTTATGGCGGTGATAGAGTGATTGCAGAAACGTCTGAGATGACTTTCGGATTGATTGTGCATAATCCGAAGCATAGTGACCTTTCCTTGGCTCAACAGCGTGAATGGCTACTTTGCGACTGGACCCTTCGCAAGCAGGGCAGCAAAGACACTCCGATGTCTCTCGCTGAAAGTGATGTGATGGTGTCTGTTTCAGATAAACTCTTGCGCAATTCTTCGGACATCAAGTATATCGCTGATCCGCAATGCTCTCTGCGTGGTCCGTTTGCAAAATTACAAACATCATCCGGTGATGACATTCTGTCTTCTTCCGGACTTACCATAACTGCAAGAAGTTGAACTGTGAATAATGTATAATTTCAAAATCTTATCAATATGGGTGTATTAAAAGCAAAAACATCTTTGTCCTCTGGCGAATCAATCGCTAAGGTATATTGTCTTACTTCCAAGGGGCAAATCCTCGAAGCCACGGGCGAACAACTGATGGGGATATTGTCTTCCGGTGGTGTAAATCTCACAGAACAGTTGGATGTATTGAAGGAGTCTGTCGGAAAACTATCTGAACTGTTTGGATATGGAGTCGAGGGGTATGTTCGCATAGCAGGTACTTCTGATCCGAATCTGGGTTTCCGCACGTATAAGCACGATGTAGGTATGGAGTCTGTCTTTGACTGCATTCGTCCTTGCTTGATTGAACAGGGAACCGGCCGGTTGCTCTATGTCTTGAACAACTTGAACTGGTATGTGGATGACTACGGTCATGCTCGTGCATTGGATGGTAGCGAGGGTGAGGTGCATATCACGAATATCTATGACCTTTATCAAATCAATGGACATGTTACAGTGAATGGTGTCACCTATGATGTGTTCCTCCGGTCTCGTGGTATGTTTGAGTGGCAGGGACATGCTGCTGAACATATCAAACCGCTTGGTCTTTCTCCTGACAATTGTGTGGCTCATGCAGATTCCGATGGTGTAACTCGTATGCACAGTGCATATAATCCCGAGTGGAACGGATCTTATCAGGTGATGAATGGTCTTGTAGGTAAGTTTGTTTATAATGGAGTCGGTGATGCTATCACGGAAACTTACGATGCGAATGGGGCCATATTCGGAGGAGCCGGTGGATTACACACAACGAATCTCTCATTACCAGTAGGTGAGCAGTATGCCATGAACTTGAATGCCGATCGTTCTAAGACAATTCCGTTCTTCAACGAACATGCAAAGGCTGTGGCCACCATGGTAGGCCATATCATTGCAGAGGGTGGTACGTTCGATGCGCATAAGTCCTCTCTAATGGGCTCAGGCTTCTGCTCGAACGATGCTGCAACAACATCCGCGCGGTGGGAGGCTAATGACAATCTCGCTGTCAATGGTGTGCGCTACTTGGGTGGCGATAGTGTTACCACACGCTATGCTTCATTGGGAAAAAATGGGTTCATCTCCAGTTCAACAGGTATATATGTTGCGCAAATGCTCAACGATTGGCGGTCGCCGTGGCGCATCATGGAACGGCAGCGCGTAATGTTCTATGCTATCCAAAACAACATACCCGAGCTGACATGGTTTTCCTTTGAAGGGAACAAGTATAAGTGGAGACATATAGATGGATTTTCCGGACCATCTGAAGGTGTACTCACTTGTGTTGTATGGAAGATGTTTAGTACGAAGTTCGCTGCAGGTACAGTGGATCCTACGGGTGGGGCTTCACTCGAAGGTCATCGGGTGGATTTCCTATTCTGTGGTGCCATGTATCGTGGTTGGAGCACGGATGTTTCTCCTTCCAGATGGACGAGTGGCCTAATTTTTACAGAGGATAGCACTGGACTTTACAAGGCTTACTATCAGCCTACACAAAGCAAGATGCTTATCAGTAATGCTTCGGAGAACACCGCAGTTGCCACCATTCTACCTTTTGAGACAACTTACGATTTCATTGGTCAGATACAGGGAACAAAGGAAGGTTATCGTAAAGATTACAATGATAAATGCCTTTTCCTTGCAAAAAGTACAGAACTGGCATCAGGTGCTAATTTGCATACTTATGTAGGTGCGTACAATTGGTTTACAGGTGGAAAACCGAGTACCAATACCCGTTCTGTCCGTGGTTTTCGGCGTGGCAACCTCGCTAGCTACACGAATTTGTCTCCGTTTTCGATGTACGCTTACAGTTCGCCCTCGTACTCGTACTCGAGCATCGGTTTCGGCACCTGTGTTGAGGTCGATACGTCTGAGATGTCGGTAGCGCAATCGTAAACGTGCGTGGGAATTACCCACGCACATCGCGATAGCGAAAACGGAAACGGCGGGCTTGCCCGCCCCACTCCTGCAGTAGTGGGATCTTTGAAAGGTATTATGCGCGGCGTTAATGCCGCCGCGCATCTGAATAGCTGAAGAGCGGACGAAGAATAGGGTGAAAAACTCCGCTCTTGGGCCGAATGGCAAAAAATCCTATGCACAGCGCAACAACCCCGTGAAGCGATAGTAACGGCGCTGTGTGAGGGTTGAAGCGAGATTTCCTCGCTAATATGGCGGCTGCAATGTCCCGTTCTGTCCGTGGTTTTCGGCGTGGCAACAACGCTAACAACACGAATTTGTCTCCGTTTACGATGAACGCTAACAATTCGCCCTCGAACTCGAACTCGAACATCGGTTTCGTAACCCAGCGCCAATAGCAACTGTTTCGTGTAGCTTTACTACATGTTTCAGCCTATCATATAAGCCCTTTCTCACTGTGTCTCTGTGTTTATACACCGGTTCACTCGGAGCAAGGCAGTTGCAGAGCCAGCTCATACAAAGGAGCAAACAATTCTTACAGTGGGAGCAAGAATCCTGTCAGACAGCGCAGTAAAAGCGGCTGTAGGACGCGGGGATAGTCAAGAACTCCGCAATCGGCGCACACAGGTGATTTTATCATCAATATATAAATAATAATGCCCAAAAGGAGAACCCGGAAAGTCCGAAACAGCATAATGTTTTCAGACAATCCGGGAATCCTGGGGGAAATAACAAGAAAACAATGCGAAAAAGTACTCGTGCATATATCTACAACGCCAGCAATCTTTACGATGCTTGTTATACTTCCTATGAGGGAAAGTCGGCGAAACAACGGCAGAAACCGGAGGTAGCGGATGTAATGCAGGATGTCGATGGATTTTCTAAGCAGGTAATGGCAGACATCATTTCTGGGAAATATCGCGTAGGGGAGTATCGGCATTTCAAACTTCACGACAAGAAAAAGGAACGGGATATTTCCGTTCTTCCTTATAAAGACCGTTGTGTCCAGAACTTATACAAAGGTGCCGTTGAACCGCTTATCATCAATCAGGCAACGGATGACATGTGTGCTGGATTGCCCTATCGGGGTGTGACGGCTTCTGATTCTCGATGGTCGGTCGTCCGCAAGGTGCAGCGCATTATGCGTTCGTCTCAGGCAATGTATATGTGGCAGGGAGACATACGCAAATTTTATGATAACATACACAATGTGCTTGTGATGAAACGGCTGGAACATATCATCTCTGACAAAGTGGTATTATCCCTCTTGAGAAATCATATTATGAAACAGAGTAAACTGGCAATCGGAGACCCAATCTCGCATCTTATCGCTTCGCTGATGATAGCTCCGTTGGTTCGTTTCCTCAAGGAACGAGGAGCTATTGTTGTAAACTATGCGGATGACATTTGGGCCGTGGCACCAACAGAGTGGGAGGCTGCACGAATTGCAAAGGAAGGGAGTCGTTTTGCTGCTACAAAACTCCGGCTGCATTTCAAACCGTATCAGATAAGACGTATTGATAAGGCTCCGTTTCGATTCTGTGGATTGGTGTTTCATCCCAACGGAAAAGTGTTCATGCTATCCAATACGAAGAAGAAATATGTTCGCACACGCCACAAGGCACGTTCTCTCGCCAGTTACAACGGCATATTACAGGTTTGTAATGCAAGAAATCTGAGAAAGAAAGTTGAAAAATTCGATAACTACAAAAAACATCATCAATATGCAAAAACAACCTACGCGGTTTGCGGGTAAAAAGTTTAAGGCGGATATGCTTATAGGAAAACTCCAGACAATTGTGGACAAGGAGGAAAGGCCGTCTAAAAGGACAGATACTAAACAACCGTACTTCGACGTCCAAGCAGTAGTGGAAGGAGAAGGTCTGGTTCGTTACTCTACAAGTGCACAATTACTCGTGCAGGAACTGCGCACGGCGGCGCTGCCTATGCGTGACAAGATAATCCAGAAGGACTGGCGTGGACTTTATTTCGAGGGTACGGTATATACGCTCGAAGAGGAAGAGGAACGCATCCGCCGTGAGTTTGCTATAAATTATTAACAACTTATATTTTTACGCTTATGTATCAGATTACAGATTTTCATCCTCATGCCCTCGGACTCGAAAAACTGACGGGCTCCAACCGTGGACTTTTTTACACGAACGAACAAGTTGAACAGGTGCCTACCCTCAATGCTGATGAGGATGGTGAGGAGATGGTAAATCAATACACTTACGATGTGTATGAGGTGTCGGATGCTCGTTTTCCTGACGGAGTGAAAGATGAGATCGTCACGCAACGCTATCCGCGCGATGAGGAGCACAAAATGCTCCGTAAGACTTTGGCAGAGGTTATAAAGGAGTTAAAACTTTCCGATTCTCCGCAGTTTAAGGAATTTATGAACTACAACGACTTCGTGGAATCGCTAAATGTGTAAGTCATGGCTAATACGATTTCTAACCATTTCTGTCTGACGGCCCTACAAGAGGGCATCACGGTGCAGGGGTCGTTGCGTGTGCAGGGGTCACTGTCGCAAAACTACAATGCGAATACGCAGAAGTGCATACCTGACTGGAAGAATGATGCGTCCTTGCGACCTGTTATTTATCCGGTTATCCGCCGTGGGATTTCTTATCTCACGGCCGCACAAATCAACAATGCGGAATGGATCTATAACGACATTACTATTCAATTCGATGCAAACAACCTTTCCACGAACTTTTTGGATGCAAGTGGCGATCCGCTTTTTGAGACGGGGACAATTACTGTGTCTCTTAACGGGTCTTCTTATCTTGTTCCGAAACTGACCATCATCTCCAACCTTGCTTCTGCATCGAATATCGACCTCGACACCATCGGATTCCAAGGAGCTGTGGAGGTTGCAGGGAAACAGGCTCCGTTTGCTACGCAAGTGGATGTGAAGATTGCTCAGATGACAACGCAGGGTTATCTCGGATTGCTCTCTCCTGAATCAGCGATTATATCTTCCAAGGGACAAACTGTAACCATTAACGCTTCTCTCTTTGGAGAAGACGGTTCTGCTGTTACATCGCTGTTCACACAATGGTATAATGCGGGAACTGGTCAGGAGATAACGGCAGCTAAGGATGCCAAGTCGCTCACGGTATCGGAAGCGGATGTAACGGATAATATCATCATACGCTGTGATTTCTTCCTCGATGCGAACCATACAAACCGGGTTGCTACGGCGTTTGCTTCCATTGATGATACGCAGGATCCGGAATATCTCTACGTTTCTCTTAACAACGGAAATGCGGATTTCTCCGGACAACTTTATCAAGGAGAGTCCTGTGAGGTAACGGCATGGGTGGCGACCATGGCGGACTCTACGGCCATCAATAGCAACTATACGAATTTCTCTGTACAGTTTTTCGATGGCCAGCAAAAGGAAATAACCGGGTCTGTGCCAATTATGACCACTTCTTCAAATAAGGGGACTGTTACTATTAGCTATGATTTCATAGCCAATCACGGCTACAAAATCTTTGGCATCGTGACAGCTTCCTGAATTGATGTCATAGACCTGACAACCTTTATCCCCGAAGTCTTACTTCGGGGATTTTTGTCCCTTGTTCCTTACTTCATATCCTTATCTTTGCTCAAAAATAAATGAGTTCCCTCCATGCAAACTGTCATATCTCAAACTTTCGCAATCTCTGCAGAGAAACCCGTTGTCTCCGTTTCTCATACGGATAACTATTATCTTATCGAGGCTACTGGAAAGACACCCTCTGCCAATGATTCGCGCTGGCAGTATGTGCCTGTCGGGGGCACAGCCGTAATGCCGACATCCGCCCTACCCTATCTTTGGCACAAATCTATCACATTTCTTACGGATGGAACTTCGTTGGCTCCTGTCATCGAGTTCGGCGGTTCTCTCGGAAAGAATGGCATTGACTACGACCTTGTGCCATCAGCTTCGTCTATCCTGAAAGCAGAAGATGGATCGCTCTCTCCTGCTTCTGTATCTTGTTCGCTAATCAAGCGTGAAGCGGATGGAACGGCCACAAATCAGTCCACGATTCCTGCCGGTTATTCTATAACGGTTATCAAAGATAGCACATCTTCTTCCTATGCACTCGGCTCTTTGGTTTCTACTGCCAACTGTTCCGTAATTTCTTTTATACTGAAATATGGTTCGGTGAACATTGAGCGCCATGATATTCGTGTCATAGCCGAAGGCGCAGAAGGCCTTGCCGGTCGGGGTATTCAGTCTCAGGATGTTCGTTTCAAGGCGAATGCGGATGGCATTGCGCCAGCTGCTCCTGTATCGGATAGCGAGTGGAATACATGGAACGCATTGACTTCTGCGGGTTACTCTTCGGAAAAAAAATATCTATGGCGTTGTACGCGCACTGTCTATGTGGATGGTAACGGAGTGACGGACACTACCTATGTGGTGGATGGTCCTACCGTATGGGGCACAGATGGCCAGTCTGCCATCTCTATTGACCTCGACAACGAAAAAGATGCCATACCTACAGATAGTACTGGCAAACTACTTTCGGCACTCGTCCTCGAAACGAATGTACGGATCTACAAAGGTGGCTCACTTATTACATCTGGCATTACGGCACCGGCTGCATCTTCCATAAGACTGGCATCTCAGATTCCTACAATAATCGTATCGTCTGGGGTGATAAACATAAAGTGGCTGCTTCCTGCTAATACGGTATTTTCAGCAAACAAATATGCCGTTTCTATACCTGTGATTTACGAGGGGAATACATACAATGCTACTTACACGGCATCTGTAGTACGCTCAGGACAACCGGGTGTGTCTCCGGTGGTGTATGCGCTGATTCCTTCTCTTTCTGCAATTAACGTACAGCGTAATCCTGATACGGGGGATATAACTCCTTCGTCTATCTCCATACTATGTGGATATAAAAAGATGGATGGTGCAAACATTTCTGTTGTGGAAGATTTTACATCACCAATAGATGGGTATCGTATTTATTTCAGGAGACATTCTCGTTCTTCTAATAATTGGCAGTCCCTTTATTATTCATATACTTCATACAAATCTCTGCTAACTTCATTTAACGTAAAGACTTATGATAAACTTCAATTTATTTTATGTAAAAATACTTCTTCCTATATCAACAACACGAATAGCGATGATGCTAACATAACGGGACTTATAGACCGTGAGACTGTTCCTGTCATTGCGGATGGGTCAAAAGGAGATTCCGGTTCATCCGCATTTGTGCTTGACCTCGATAATGAGATGGATGCCGTATCGGTGTTGGCTTCGGGTATTGCTTCTGCGTCGCAATCATGGACAATCAATGCTAAGGCTTTCTATGGTTCTACGCAGGTCACGGAGGCTGCTGGAGCCGTGTTTACCATAACGGAGATTACGGGGAATGCAGCCGGACTTATTTCTACCAATGTGAATACCGAAAACAAAATTGTCGGTGGTACGCTCATAGTATCATCTTCATCTGGAACTTGGACGAAAAGCGGAGTGGTGCGTATTACCATCCAGGTGTCCCACGCTACTTATGGCTCTCGGACTGCTGTCTTTACGCTTAAACCTGTCTTCCCTGGAGAAAATGGCAAACCAGTTCCCGTATATCAACTTCTACTTTCGCAGACAGAGGCGGCATTTTCACGCTCGAACACCAATGCGCTCACACCTGCTTCGGTGAAAATAAATTGTGGATATACTAAAAAAGATGGTGCAGGTTTCACATCTTACCCGGGTACGAATGTAAATAATCTGTGGTATCAGGGTGGAGCGCCTTACAACATATTTTTTCGTCCTGTTAGTAAAACTGGTACTTATGGATCGTGGGCATGGATGAAGGATCTTCTTGCTGCAAATAACTATGCGCTGGTTATACCGAACACTACACCTTATGCGGCATACGAGTTCATCCTTTCTTCCGCTACTACTATGGCTTCCATAGCAGATGAGAATATAATTGACCGTGAGACGTTGCCCATTCGTATAGCAGCAGCTACGGGCAACGGAATCAAGGTGGATGATTTCTATTGCAAACTGACTCCTACCATTGAACCGCCTTCTACCACGTCATTGACAACGGCAAACGGATGGTATAAGCGTGGGACAACGGGATGCCCGACGGCTGCTACACAGTCTAATCCATATTTGTGGGAGTGTGAACATATAGAGTATTCTGATACGACATCACTTAATAAGAATGTACTGCGTCTTCTTGATACATACAATCTTTCCATGCAACCGAACCTTCTTGAACAATCGGCTTTCGATTCTGAAAATGTAATGGATAAATGGGAGGTCAAGGCTGATGAGGTGATTCCACAGGCACGTGGTTCGTACAATGCGTTCGGATGTTGGCCAAATAGCTCCACTTACAAGGAGATGCTGAGACAGCGACTTTATGTCCCTGGTGTTTTCGCCAAAATCCAACCGAATGAATGGTACACGCTGTCTTTTTTCTCGCGGACAAGGCGCATGGTAAATCAAACGTCAAAGCAGTACGGATTCGCCATTCACGAGATTTATCTCAAAGCGGGGAAATATAAACTGCAAATCAATGGTCACTGCTCGTCAGCTGCTATGGAATCAACATCTCCTGTAGCCTTACGTGGTTATCTGCATGGATATTTCCCATCACCGGGCACTGGATGGAACGCAAGTGTAGCGGCAATAGTGTCTTCTAAAGAGGACACTACTGCAATTTCCGGTACACTGAATGTCACGGTGGCAGGAATTTATCATATCTCTTTCTATGCGTATAAAAGTTCTGGTGTAGGTGGCAACGATGGAGAAACTGTTACCATCAATTGGTTTCGTGTCATTTCTATAGATAATGGTTCTCAGTTTTCTACTTATCTGTTTCCATCTGCTTTGATTGGCGGCTCTACTTACTTTGTGGACGGATTGGTGAAGAATGGACTTGGTTCGGATGGTAATGTATCTTGGACTTCTCCGGAAGATGAGCCCAACGCGGACTCGGGGGGATGGACTTTTCACTATGTTACATTCAAAACGAAGTCGGCTATCACAGAGGTCACACAAATGCTTCTATTCCGCATCTTCAACACTTATGTTGAAATCTGCCAGCCGAAACTGGAAAAAGCTCCTATGCCTACAGCGTGGTGCGAGCACGAATATGATGCTGATACGGAATGTAGCAACAATCCACGAGGGGAATGGAAGGCAAACACACCTTATTACTTCTGCGAGGGGGTACGTGACGTGGTGATTGCTACAGCATCTACTACTGGTGGAACAGCATTTTTTCGCCTGAAAAGGCGTACTGCTGCTGCAGGATATATATCTTCTACGCAGCCTTATCTTGATACGGAACATTGGGAGAAATCGAATAGGTTGTCATTCACAGCAACGGACTTGCTGCTTGCCAAAGAGGGATTCATTAAGAACCTCTTGCTGAACTACGCAAAAGCGCGTGATGCGAATGGAAATATCACAATAAGTATTGATGGTACTACTGGAGAAATTGATGCAAAAGGCATTATTCGTACAAAGGCTATCTATACGGTTGAAGGTGGATATGTAACGGTCAATGGCAAAAAGATGGTAGATCTTGTCACGAATATCGGTAATTCGTATGTTGTTCCTTCTGGGGCAACTGTATATCTTCCTGAACCATCGGCATACGAGGGAATTACGCTTACCTTCGTTTTCATGTCTAATGGTGTGCTTGCGTATGAGGCCTCTGATGGTATTTTCATGGCATATTATACGGGATCTACCAATGAAAATGTGATGGCTTCTGGTATGTCTGTAGGTGCATTTCATTCTTTGGATGGTCTTGAAACGATTACCATTCAAGCTATTAAGGCATACGGTTCTTCTGATAATGTCAGATGGACCTTAATCGGACAAAGAGGGGTGCTTGGTATTCGCTCACATGTAAGTAGCACCGATGTCTATAAAATTCTTCCTGATGGCAAATTGCTTATTCCTGGTAATTTATAATTCAATACTTATATCTTATGACGAAACAAAACTTCCTTATCATCCTTGGCACGGCACACCTCGCCACTACTCCAGGCAAGTGCTCGCCCGACAAGTCACTGTGCGAATATCAGTATTCTCGCTCTCGAATCAATGGCATCGCGGGCAAACTAAAAAAACTTGGCTACAATGTAGTAATAGACATGGTAGATTCACATCCAAATGCGTCTATCAAGTCCTCATCACCAAAAACGGAGCAGTCACGGGAGTTGCAATACCGCTGCAAGGTGGTAAATGACCTCTGCAAACGCTACGGAAACTCTAACTGTATCTATGTCTCTTTACATGTTGATGCTGCAGGTAGTGGGTCTCAATGGATGAATGCTGGTGGTTGGACGGCTTACACATCAAAAGGTAAGACGAAAGCCGATACACTCGCTGAATGTCTCTACGATGCTGCCGAAGTCCATCTCAAAAGTTATGCTGCCTATATGGAAGAACGGAAGAAGTTGGGCATGTATTCCAAGGCGCAAAAGCCTTTCCGTACAGATACAACGGATGGAGACCGCGACAAGGAGGTTGATTTCTATGTCCTTGCACACACGGCTTGCCCTGCCGTTTTGACGGAAAATCTCTTTCAGGATAGCAAGGCGGATGTAGATTTTCTTCTTTCAAATGAGGGGAAGGAGGCTATTGAGAATTTGCATGTCGATGGCATACGAAAGTATATAGACGCACTATAGTAATGGGGTTGTCCCGTTCACGTATGACAGAGATTGTATCTTTGTAACATCAATAATTGAAGTGAATAATGGCAAAAAAAAATCTGAATAACATTTCTCGAATCAAGCCCTCGCAGATGATTGACAAGGCGCGTGAACTTCACGAACAAGGTTATTCTATCCTGATGCCTAACGACCAAACGTATGTCAATGAGTTTCAAGGTATCTCTTGGGCGGATTTTATCGGTTCGCAACTGCGTTCCGGATCTGCCGCATCTGGCTCGTCCCAACGTAAGTCTATTCCTACGCTTTATTTTTCATCCGGCAACGAAAACTTGCAGGGTTCTGACGACATCGGTACTAAGGGCCTTGGCTGGATGGAGTGGGGATTCGGTAATTCCTTGCCTAATCTCGTGGCTTTCCTTACGTACTTGCAGCCATATACGGCGTCTGGACATAAGTTTAATGCGGATCTCTGTGCAGGTCTCGGGCCACAACCAATGTACGATACAGCACAATATGTGGGTGGAAATATCACCACACGATTCATTCGTTATAAGGATGCGGGTACATTCCTTCGTGGACAGATTATCGACAAGCAGCGAGAACTGTTGAAACTCCTCTCGGATAGGAAGGCATCGTTTTCTACTCATCCTGACAGTGGCGGTAGCGACGATGCCAACCTGTCCGAATCTAAGGAAAATCCAATACTTTCTTGTATCTCCTCAGAGGCAGATATGGTTTTCAATGGCCTTAAGGAGTCACTCGGAGCACAAATTAAATCCCTGCAGGATGCGCTGAAAGAATGGGAAAATACGGAGCCAGAGGTTCACTACTTTATTGAACGCAACAACCTTGCTTTGACTTGGCTTTCCCTTGCTCTCGACCAGGAACTTTTTGGTATCTCATTCCCTGAGCTGCAACTGAATCAGCTGGCACTTGACAAAGAAGGAAAACCGGTTGCTACAGAGAATTGGTACCCCAAGGTTGTCGGCCTGTCTCACCGTACCTGCCATACAACACGATTAGAGCGAATGGACAAGCACAATCGTATCAATTATGTATATTGCTCTAACCGCTGGCTGGATGCTCCTTTCATTGATTTGGGGGAGTCTCAACCGCTCATATATGCGTTGCCATGCCTTAACATGAACTCTCCTCTTGACTCTTTGGAGGAACATGTACGTAATGCACGGAAAAATCATGTAGGTGTGAGCAAACGGCCTACTCGCTTCGTCATGCCGTCGGTATATCCCACGGCAGGGAGACCGTACTACCCTACTCCAGCATGGCACTCTATCTTTGGAGGTGACATTTACGAGTATCTTTCTACTATCATTTCCGACCGCCTTTCCCGCAAGAGAAATGCCAGTATTATTGGGCGTGTCATCTATCTGCACAACGACTACCTGCAGCAACTCTTTACGCAGATGGGGGCAAATGCAGATGCCGACAAGAAAAAAGAACTGCGCGACAAACTATTTGCGCAAATCAATGGATGGCTGTCTAATCGCAGCAACGCGGGACAGTCGCTCTTGGCGTTTACATTCATGGGTGCAGATGGAAAGGAGCACAAGTCGTTCGAGATTGTAGAAATCGTGGCGAACAGCAAGTCTGCAGCGGAAGCCAACGAAAAGGAAACGGCAGAAATATCTTCCGTGGTGTTCATGGCGATGGGGCTTGATGCAAGATTGTTGGGATCTTCTCCTCTTTCTCTTGTAGGTTCTAATGGTGGAACGGACATACGCGAACGTTACTTGCTCCGCCTTTTGATGAAATCTCCAACGCAGAACATCATGCTGAAAACGCTTAACGTGGTGTCTTCGTTCAACAAGTGGGATAAGCATCTGGTATGGCAAATTCAACGGGAGGTGATGACAACACTTGATAACTCCAAATCTGGTATTACTTCTCAGAACTCTGATAACACTTCCAATACGTAACTATGGCAAAAGGATTACTCATTCAAGGGGCTTCTCCGCTTTGTGGATCTCCCATCACGTACAAGGTCCAGGCTGACTCTATCAATGGAGCATGTGCATTCCACAGGGTTAATCTGGCTGTTCATGCGGCACTGTATGGTGGCAACTACATGGATCTTATTTTGTCTTCTCCTGCCGAGAGTGGGGAAATCCTTTCTTTTGATATTTCCTCGGCACTGCGGGCGGTGGCGGATAGTTACGAATATACGGTTGAACCGCCTTCCGCTTATCCGTATATTGTCTATGACCTCTATGCACACGATGAATGGATGCTGAATGGTGAAGCGCATGATGTACCGGATGACTTCAATAAATGGAGTACAAATTCCAAAGGTCATAAGGCGGTCTTCGGGGCATATTCTGACCTCGAACGCTTGCTGGCTTCTGGTTCTGAAACTATAAAGAGTAAACTGGCGCAACATTTCTCTCGTAAACCGTTCTCATCACCGGAGGTGGTGGCTGTTGGTGAGACAATGGTGCTGCCGCTGTCTTTCGATGCTCCGGTGAGTGAGGCGGGTATTTCTTCCGGACCTACATCCTCCGTAGTAAACATCACAAAGGAAGGTCTGCAGGTGCTTAATGGTCGTGAGGTATTTGCGCTTCCTGCATCTCAACGTACCGATCGGTACGAGTTTCGGTTTGTAAATGGTTTGGGATGTCTCGAAAGTGTTTCGGTATGTTCTCTGCGCACAACGGAGATGAACGTGACATCGGAATCTTACATCCGCTCTATACAGGAGACTTTCGGGCAGTTCTCACGCGGTGTCGTGATTAAGAGTAACGACTACGAGACTTGGAAACTTTCATCCGGTCCGCTCGACATCTATTGGCAGTCGTGGTTCATGCACGAGTTTCTGATGACGAAAAAAGCATGGATTAAGATTGGTGCTAACTGGATTCCATGCCACATCCTTGCAGATGAAACGATTTCCGGTCTGAATAGGCAGGAGAATAGCATTTGCGAGGTACAGTTCTCCATGCAGCTCGACATCAATGGTTCACCACTTGCATCTTTGGCAATTTAATCCTAATATATAATGAATACTATAGTCTCTTTCATACAAAACTTCTTTCCACGTTGTTGTGCCGCAGTATTGGGATTTCTCTGGGCCTACCTTGAACCCACAGTGCCGTATGCACTGCTCTGCGTGTTTGCTGTAATGCTTGACTGTCTGACGGCCTACAGATTGAACAGGCGTATTAAACGCCTTTTGCCTAATGCGAAAACTGATGGGAAACTAAAGTCGGCAAGAATGTCAAAGATGATTTCTGACCTCACCGTGGTATGGCTCTGCATCCTCCTCGCTGTCGGTGTGGACGATAAATTGCTCGGACATCTCGGGAATCTACACTTGGGGCAGTACGTAGCCGCTATTTTTGTGCTCTGCACATCCGTTAGCATCCTTGAAAATGAGTCTTCATGCAATGGTGCTGTATGGGCACGTGCGGTTCAGAAAGTAGTGACATCAAAGGTTTCCAGACATCTCGATATTGACGAGGAGGAATTGGAAAAGTTACTTAACGAAAAACGTCATCAACATGATCTGTAAGTTCTCTGTCATACTCGAATCGTGGGCTGCTATGTATGCACCTATCTCACACGACCCTGAAAAGGGATCCAAAAACAAGGCTTTTTACAAAATACGTACCATCAATGAAAATTCAGAGTTTGTCCGTAATCAGAATATGGCAAAGTCTCCTTGCATGGCTTACTCGGTTCTGATTGATGCACAGGCTTCGGCTAACAAGTCGGTGAACTATGCGCATTCAATCTACTTTTTGGCGAGGGCAAAGGCTAATTCATTGGCAAAGAATGCTCGACAGGATGATGACATGGGAGAAAGCATCCAGATGGAACTGGATGAATATGCGCAGGACTTGCTCGCATATCTTGGGGAATTGAAACGTACTGGCCGTTGTCCTATATCCGGCCGTGTATTCAATGCTTCAGAGATGGCCGCGCTTCGAGGCATCAACCTCGACAAGGCAGAATGGGGATCTATACCCGTAAAATACGCGGAGTGGAACATCCTTGGCATCCAACTGGAGCAGATTGCTCCGCGCGTTATTTGTATCAATCAAGAAAAATATAACAAACATGGATAAGTTCAATTTTCAGGAACCGTGCTGCGTAGAGCGGACGCTTCCTCTCTTGCTTCGTGAATATCCGCTCTATACTTGGCAGTCTAATGGAGATGTCACTTTTGAGAAAATCATCAAGGCGGTAAGCCATCTTGCTGGCTCTGCTCTTGAAATAACTTTGCTGCTTCCAAAGTCGGAACTGCTTATTCTTCGTGTGTTGGAATGGTATCGTCGTCGGGGATGGCTTAAGTCATTGACAATCGTCACCACAACCGATGAGTCTTCTTCCGTAAGAAGAGAGTTCCCGGTGGATTTCCACGTGGAGATTTACTTCCATAAGTCCATCACGGACTCTCTGCTCATCATCAATGGATCCGAGGGATATGCCATTGTGCAGGGGCCTCTTCATGCTTTTCCTGCAACAACTCCCACCGTGGAGCGTTTCGTCACCTATGTGGGTAATGACAAAGACCAGATAGCCATGCTCACGGCAACGACCACTTCTCGGCTCTCCTATCTGCGTCGGAAGGCTAAGAAGAAAGAGGTCGTAGAAGCATACTCTGAGGAAATAGCCAAACAACAAATTTCGGAGCAAGATGAAATAGAAGAGTCTTCTGACCCGTCAGAAAAATCCGATAATTCCGATTCTCCTGATACTATTTAGTTCCTACGCATCATGGCCACACGAATAGAAACTCCACGTCGCCCTGTCAATGTAGTACTGCGCACGTTCGCTCGCCAGTCTGTACAGGCGCTCGAAAGGAACTTTCGCACTCAGCACATTTGGCCGACCGAGATTTATCCCGGTTTTGCCAAAGTGAATGAGGAGCGTAAGAAGCGTGGAGACTGGTTTGCTACAGGTAGTGGAGTTCGCTCTTTTACCTACGAAGTGATGTCATCTGGAGTAGGTAACGAGACCATTCGCATTGAGTTCAATCAGTACCTGCGCTTTGTGGATATGGGTGTGGGGGCAGGTCGTCCATGGGAAAAAGTGGAACACGACCGCAAGGCTCGCTACCAACGTCGCTATGTGTCTATCTGGGATTCTCGAGATGGCGATACGCATCGCCCTGCCATAATGATGGAAATGCGGCATCTACAAGGCCGTATGCAAAGATACCTTGAAGATTACTATGGCCGTGAAGTGTCCGTGCAACTCTATCGAACATTCTCCGGTCTAAGTGCCATTGATATATCAATATAGTATGAAGAATGAATAGTCATATCGCCATAACCGCTCAAAAGAACGGAAAGCAGATTCCGCTTGTCCTGCCCGATGATTTCTCCATTGATATAGACGATCAGAACCCGCTTTTCAACGAGAACGAGATGTTCAGTTATCCGGTTCGTATGCCAATGGAGGGAAACCGCTTCCTGCTTGGCAACATCGATGACCCTGCAAACATTGACCGACCTGTTTCGCTCGAACACACGAAGATGCGTATCGTTGTAGATAATCAGCCGTTCCGTTCGGGCACGCTTGTGACTTCGGAAGACGAGGAACTGGATGGTGCACTGACCATGAACATCACGGCGTCCGAACATTCTATTGACGACTTGATAGGTACCCTATCATGCCGCGACGTTCCACTGAAAGATAAAATCCTTATTGGTGAAAAAATCGGTGACGTGACAGCTTCACTGAAATACAAGTATCACGTGCAAGTGAAGTTTGAGGGGAAAAAGGGGGACATAAACGAATATCCGTCCACGGCAGAATCTGCTGTAGCGGTATTTACTCCGCAGGCACTCGGTTTCTCTTACCCTGGGGAGTGCTATACCACAGGGACAAAAGAACAGGCTATTGTGAACTCAGTGGAACCTTATGCCGACAATAATGCTGTGAACCGCCCGAAGGTGAAGAGGTCTTATATCAATGTGTCTGAATCATATCCATCGGCAAAATACTGCAATGCGCGTGTGGCTTATTATCATCATGGCATTGACGAGGATGGGAAAAAGACGGCAGATTCTATTGACCCTATCACTAAGAAGACTGGACATAATAAGCACTGGCCGTATTGGGTACTTGATGCCGATCGGCAGCAGTCGGGCATCTGCTTCTATGTGCTTTACTTCCTTGACTGCCTCTTTTCCTATCTTGGTGTCTCGTTCGACAACTCGGAGCTGATGAAGGTGGATGACATGCGGCGCCTGTGTTTCTTCACTACACACTGTAAGTATGACGAAGAACATAAGTACCCCAATCGTTCTACTCCATTTTTTACCGACATAAATGACATCAACAACTGGCTGTCTTCTCGTGGTTGTGGCGGTTCTTTTGAGTTCCATGATGGACAGAACATGCAGGTGAATAGTGTAGATTATGTGGCTTCAGACGGACAGAGATATATCGCAAACGTGGGAACGGATGGCGTGTCGTCAATTACGGTGTTTCCTTCTGTCATAGAACGCAAGATTCAGGCGAACATCATGCTGATGTATGCCAACAGCGACAATTTCCCAGATGAGAGTGTGACTACCATCATCGACTCTCTCTTTGCATCATTTGGCATTAAGTTTGAGTATAACTACGAGAAAAAGCATGTGCGTGCCTACTTTGTCCGGGAGGTATTCCGCTCTCAGGAAGAACCTATCGACTTTCCCGGCAAGGTGATTTCCATGCACAAGGTGGCGGAGAAAATTACTGGGGTTCGCATGTGCTACAGTGAGGAAAGTACCAGCAAGGAACAAAAGGCGAATGTGCGCCAAGGCGTTAAAGACTATAATACGGACTATGACTACATCGACTATCCAAAGAAATCTACGATAACGGATAAAACCTATAATGAGATTTTCCGCGCACCACAGCAGAATAATGCCAGCGGCAACATGAATGTATATATCGACAAGAAGACGGGAAATGCTTACCGCATTAAGGTAAACTCGGATGCGGAGAAGGCACAGGATCTTAAACCGGTCCTCTTCGAGGTAGGACAGTATAAAGGAGTGGAACTGGGTGACTGTTCGGAACTCAATGAGGACTTCGTGGAGGAGATAAGCAGTGACTTTCAGCCGATGGTGTTCAATGATGTAAATTACCAGCAAGAGATAGCGACGGCATCTGGCTCTTACAAGAGCGATGGACAATCGGTAATCCTGAATCCACAAGGTTGTGAACCAATCCTCGCGGCTTTCATAGATGAGGATATGGAACATGAGTTTATTGAGCAACGAATCCGGCAGAACCTTGCATCCAACATCTGTGAATACTCCATTGACATGGTGATAAAGTTGGAAGAGAATTATGACCCCTCCGGAACTGAGGATGGAAACTCTCCCTTGCAGTCAATCGACTGGGGGCTGGCAATAGCCATAATGCGTGGTGGTGGTACGAATGCTACTTATCAGATTTATGATTATAATTATGATGGTTTCGGTAACTCAAAATGGCGAAGCGTGGCAGGTCTCTATGCGCTCACTTCCGATTCTATTGATATGTGGGGCAACGAGTATGACTATAACGGTACACAGGAGGGTATCGGAAATGGTGAACGATTTTCTCTCAAAATCCGGGCATGGAAACAGCCTGAATGGGCCGATGCCCCACTTATTGATGCGGATGTTATCAATTCTTCAACAGGTGAGGTAGAGAAGAAAATTAAGTCGCGCGGACTTTTTGACACCTTCCTATCTGAATACGCCCATTTTATTCTCAAGCGACGCAAATATACTATCCGTATAGAATGCTCGGCAGCACAAGTGGCCGACGTACCTAATCACTGGGAACGCCGTTTTCGCATCAACGGCCTGGTAGGATTCATCAACAAGCTCTCCTACTCTGTCTCTGCAAAAGATGGTTTACAAGACCTTATCGTTGAATTTTTTGTGGTTTGAAATTTTCTTTTTATACGATTATGTTTGTCGCCGTGCTGTCGTGATGACACCATGGCGATTTTTTGAGATACCATGTCTTCAGAAACTTTTGACCACTTTCCCATACTTTTTTCCGCTTAAAATTTATTTATTAGGCAACAATATAAAAAATTATTTCCGTTTTACTTTCATAAATCATCATATTACACTACCTTTGCATAAAAATAAAGAACACAATGGAAAGAAGAACATCCAAATTTTCGACACGCACGGAAACACCGTCTTGGTATGTAGCAAAGCGCATAATCCGTGCGCATGGCATATCTTATAAGGAGTTGGGAGAACGTATGAACCTGTCTGTCACAACTATTCATTCCTTGGTCAATTATGCACCATCCATCATGCACGTCAAGATGATGGCGGATGCTATAGGATGCTCGTTTTTCGATTTTTTCGATTTTTCCGCAGACCCCAATGCTTCACAGGCTGTTCTTTCCTCTATTTCCAGTATTCATGAGAATGCCCCTGCCGACAACATTTTCACGTGCCCATCCTGCAATCAAAAGTTTGCCATTGTACCCATCAATGCAGAGGATGACATGGAAAAAGATGAGTCGGAAGGGAAAGAACAGGAAGAAGGTGTGGAAACAGGAAATGTTTAACTGTACTGACTATGCCCAAAATACAACCTACCCAATCATGGCAGAACCTCCGCAACTACATGGAGAAGTTTTCCTGGCGTGACCTGCGCACAAACCTCGTCACCACAGGTTACAACCCTCCACAGTCAGCTAAGGAAATACAGCGTGTACCTTTTTTTGTCCGCTTCATCACCGGCAAAGGCATACTCGAACAGGGTAATGCCATCTGTCTCAAGGTGAACCGTCGCACACACCAGCGCATGATCCAATTCATCGACTCCGGCGAAATCCGTTGGCTACGAGACTACCTCGTGATAGAAGTGGATGGAACAAAAATTATCACCAACTGACATTTTTATACAATGGATAAGGACGAAACTGTAAAAAAAGAAAAACAGACGGAGCAAGAAGAGCAAGTGGAACTCTACATCATTCCCAACATGGTGCCACCTGAAGCATCCTACGTCAGTTCAATCGCAACTCCCAAGGAATCGTTGTCCACGGGAGTACTGCTTCCGGATAACATACATGAACAGAATACATCTGATGCAGATACGGAATCGCAGAATACAACGAAAGACAATGAAAAAAACTCTCCATGGCTGATTATTCTCTTTGTTCTTGCAGCGATAGGTGATGTCTTTTTCTTCATTCCACTTTGCGTCCTTGCCCTTTTCGGCATCTCCAAACATCCATTCATGGGTTACATCATCTTTCGAGACCTAATGCGAAAACGTTAATTCTCATTTCATCAATTCATAAATTCATTCATACATAAACTCATTAAATCAAGAAATTATGAAAGCAAAAATTTTTTCCCTCCTTTTGATGGCTATTGTCTCATTATTTTCCCTCTCTTTCCAGTCATGCAGCGACGATGATGACGAATCAGTAATCGGCACATCCTACTGGAACGCTAATGATCTAAAAGGGCATTGGGTTGCTATTGACAACAACCAAGATTATGTTTTTGATTTCGAGGATAACGGTACGTTCTCTATTGACTACGGAATGGTCGGCAGTTATCAATATGGAAAATACCAAACCGTCAATTCTGTTTATCCGCAAGAAATAGGCGTAAAATTCCCTAATACAGGAGAAACGCTATTGGCTGTCTGGACTATCGAATGGCTCACACCCGACAAATCCGAAATGCAACTCTCCACATACAGACTGAAGAAAGTAAAATAAGCACAACAAAATCATCAAAACTCTCTTTATAAAATACGTTATATCAAATCAACTTTCTTGTAATAAATGTGCGCTGAGTTTGGCGACTTTATCTGATTGTGTAATATCAATATCATCCGATTTTGCACTCATAACTTTTCCGCATTCATCCCTAAAGAACCCATCATACGGTGAAGTGACCTACTCCCTTCACCGTATGAACCGAACCAAAGGAAAAGTGTCTAAACCAAAGCAATCTGACCGGACCAAAGGAAAGTAGATGAACCAAAGGAAAAAACTAATCTTTCAGCGAAAAAATGCCACAAAAGCATCCTTTTGTTGAAATTCATTATTTTTTCTCTCCTCTTTACGTGCTGATAATCAACGCAAAAAGTCAAATTGTTGTGTTGGTGGGTTTGTAACAACCTTCCCAAAAATATATCACAAATTTTCGTAACTTAATGTAAATGAGAGGTTTTACCTCTCATTTTTTTATTCCCTCTAAAATCAAAAGCCCTAAAACTCACCGCTGACCAGCCGCCACACTGGTGCCTTCACCCCCCGCCCCTGCTCCTGGATGGGTGGCAAATATGCCCCCGGCCGCCCTGGATGGTTACGGCCGGATTAAGCGGCGCCAGTGTCGTGGGTGCTGCATGTCCGGCAGGGTGTGCCCCGGTGGTGATCCATTTCTTATATAATAATGAGTCAAAAAAATAATTTTTCAAGAAAAACGAAAAATAATTCCGTTTTTATTTTGTAATATGAAATAAAAGCCATAACTTTGCACCAACAAAAAAAATAACCGCCTCCAGTGAGGCATAAAACAAAAAACAAAATGAAAAATAAAAAACTTTTCGCGGCTTTGCTTTCCGTTGCCGCCCTCAATCCTGAAGGGTTTACCGTTTCTGCTCACACTTTGCAACCAATGGTAAGGGGGTATGCCGTGGCTATGTCTGAAACTCAAAACAGTTTCGGTAATGCCGGCCTTTTTTCGTGTTCCGGGTGGATCCATGTCCGGCAGGGTGTGCCCGGTGGTGCTGCATGTCTGGCAGGGTGTGCCCG
>NZ_BEWV01000203.1 GCF_002933775.1 Prevotella sp. MGM1 | reverse complement strand
TGCTTGCCTTCATAAAAGTCCACCTCAAACGGCAGTATGCAGAACATCCTGTCTATATCCCGCCTGATGCTCTTGATACGATACTCCTTCCATGCCCATATTTTCGGTGAAATATAATAGTATACGGGTATGTCGGTATGAGCCTTAACAAACTTCGCGACCGAGAGGTTGAATCCCGGATAGTCGATTAGAATGACGGCATCGGGATGCCATTCGGAAATATCGCGCTTGCACATCCGCATGTTTCCGAGTATCGTCGGAAGATGTCTCAGCACGGGAACAAAACCCATATAGGCCAATTCACGGTAATGGCGCACGCAAGTGCCGCCCTCGGCAGCCATAAGGTCGCCACCGATAAAGCGGAACTCCGCCTGCCGGTCGTGGCGTTTCAGGGCATGCATGAGGCATGAGGCATGCAGGTCGCCACTCGCCTCGCCCGCTATCAGATAGTATCTCATTGGATGTTCCAGCCCTTTATCTGTTCAAAAAATTCATAAGCAGTGACATCTATCCGCGTCGGCGTCACGGCCACATATCCATGGGTGAGCGCATAGTTGTCCGTATCTTCGGCTTCCGACTCGTCGTTTGTATATTCACCGGTCATCCAATAATAGTCATATCCGCGTGGATGACGGCATTTCACGACCTCATTACCCCACGTACCCCGTGCCATACGACATATTCTCACACCTTTGTAAGAGTCGCCAAGCGGGAAATTCACGTTCAGACATACACCAGTCGGCAACCCTTCGGCAAGCACCTGTTTTGTAATCTTTTTTACAATATCCGACATCGGCGTGAAATCCGCGTCATCACTGTGGTCGCACAGCGAGAAAGCCACGGATGGGATATATTTCATGCACCCTTCGAGCGTAACGCCCATAGTGCCGGAGTAATGCGTGTTCACGGATGCGTTGTCGCCATGATTGATGCCCCCGACAACCATGTCGGGACGCCGTCCGCCGCAAAGCTGGCTCAGAGCAATTTTCACGCAGTCGACAGGTGTGCCGCTGCACGACCACACCTCAACATCGTCCCACTTTCGGCGCAGCTTCAACCGCAACGGCTCGGCCGCAGAGAAAGCACACGAAAATCCGCTGCGCCCCGACTCGGGAGCACACACGAGCAGCCGGGCAATCGGGCTGAGCATGTCTATAAGGCTGCGCAACCCTTTGGAGTGGTAGCCGTCGTCGTTTGAAATCAATATCAAAGGTTTCTCTTTTTCCATAAATCTTATTATCGTTTATTGTGCAAAATTACTAAAAAAGCACCATAAATGGCATTTTCTCATATAAAATATGTAACTTTGCAAGCAAATCAAAAAGCCATCACCATGTGGCAACACGTAAAATGGGAAAAATAATCGCATTAGCAAATCAAAAGGGCGGCGTAGGCAAAACGACCACCACCATCAATCTGGCGGCATCGCTCGCCACGTTAGAGAAAAACGTGTTAGTGGTTGACGCAGACCCGCAGGCCAACGCATCGAGCGGACTCGGAGTCGACATCAAGCAGGTGGACTGCTCGCTATATGAATGCATAATCTCTCACGCAGACGTGCGCGACGCCATATACACCACCGACATTGACGGACTCGACATCATACCGAGCCACATCGACCTCGTGGGAGCGGAGATAGAAATGCTCAATCTCGAAGACAGGGAGAAAGTGATAAAAAAACTGCTCGAGCCTATCAGGGCCGAATACGACTACATACTGATAGATTGCAGCCCATCGCTCGGACTCATCACGGTAAACTCCCTGACGGCGGCCGATTCGGTGATAATACCCGTGCAATGCGAATATTTCGCGCTCGAAGGAATCAGCAAACTGCTCAACACAATAAAGATAATCAAGAGCAAGCTGAACACAAGGCTCGAAATAGAAGGCTTCCTGCTGACGATGTACGACTCGCGCCTCAGGCTTGCCAACCAGATATACGACGAGGTGAAGCGGCATTTCCAGGAGCTTGTGTTCAAGACGGTGATACAGCGAAACGTGAAACTGAGCGAAAGCCCGAGCCACGGACTGCCGGTCATCCTCTACGACGCAGACTCGACAGGCAGCAAGAACCACCTTGCGCTGGCAAAAGAGATTATCAACAAGAACAAGTAAACCCTATTATCATATCGTGAGCGGACGACAGGCAGACTGACACAGCCTGCGGGCAGTCCGTGAGCGGACGACAATAACAATGGCAGTACACAAGAAATACAGCAATAAGAGCGTACTCGGACGGGGACTCGACGACATCGGAAACGGACGGGGACTTGACGCATTGATAGACACGGGAGAGGTACACACTCAAGGTTCGTCGAACCTGAGCGAGATAGCCGTGGAGCTGATAGAGCCGAACCCCAACCAACCAAGACGCGAATTTGACGAGAACGCACTCAACGAACTGGCCCACAGCATCAGCGAGATAGGCATCATACAGCCTATCACACTGAGACAGACAGCTGACGGGAAATATCAGATAATAGCCGGCGAACGCCGTTGGAGGGCATCCCAAAGGGCCGGGCTGAAAGCCATTCCGGCATATATCCGCACAGTGGAGGACGAGAGCGTGATGGAAATGGCTCTCGTGGAGAACATACAACGTGAGGACCTGAACGCTATCGAGATAGCGCTCGCATACGAGCACCTGTCGGAAACAACAGGCATGACACAGGAAAAAATCGCCGAGCGGGTGGGAAAAAGCCGTGCGGCGGTGACCAACTACATGCGGCTGCTGAAGTTGCCGGCACAGGTTCAGATGGCTCTCAAGAACAAAGAGATTGACATGGGACACGCAAGAGCGTTACTGGCAATAGACAGTCCGAGCGTGCAGATAAAGTTATTCAAAGAGATACAGAAGAACGGATACTCCGTGAGGAAAGTCGAGGAGATGGTCAATATGCTCAAAAACGGGCAAGACGTGCAGACGGCAAAGAAAAGGATAGCGGCTAAAGCACAGATGCCCGAAGAGTTCACAGCACTCAGAGACAGACTGGCGGGATTTTTCAAGACCGATGTCAGAATGACATGCTCGCCCAAGGGAAAAGGGAAAATAAGCATATCGTTCGCCAACGAGGAAGAACTCGAACGGATAATGAACGCTCTCGACAGCGTGAACAACGGATAAAAACAAGCGGCGGAAAGTGAAACGAAGCAACATCATATCCGCACTGCGTGTATCGGTGACCGCGTTGATACTGTCGATTGGCAGTCTGGACGCGGCCGCACATGACGGCACCAGACACGACACGGGCACCGTCGCAACGTTCACGGCCGACAGCATTGACAGGGTTCTGGCTACCATCGACTCGATAGCTACGGACGACAAAAATGTCGAAAAGGCTCAGAAAAAAATAGAAAAAGAAGCCCGCAAAGCGGCCAAGGAACCAAAAGACTGGGACGCATGGCGGCCGAATCCCCAACGGGCGATGTGGCTGGGAATGGTAATTCCCGGAGCGGGACAGATATACAACCGCAAATATTGGAAACTGCCGATATTCTACGGAGGCATGATGGGGTGCATATATGCGATGAACTGGAACAACATGATGTACAAAGACTACTCGCAAGCGTATCTCGACATCATGGACGATGACCCCACCACGCAGAGCTACAACAAGTTTTTGCATCTCGGAATGCAGATAGACAAGTCGAACGAGGAGCGATACAAACGTATATTCAAAAGCAGAAAAGATAAGTACCGCCGATGGCGTGACCTCAGTTTCTTCTGTCTTCTCGGTGTATACGCCCTGTCTGTGATAGACGCTTACGTGGATGCCGAACTGTCTGAGTTTGACATTTCAAGCGACCTGAGCCTGAGGGTTGAGCCTGCCGTGATGAGGGTTGAGAACGGAAGCAACTCGCTTGAAAACGCCGCACTCGGCCTGCAATGCAGCATAAGGTTCTGACAGGAGCGGAAAAACCGCAAGACATAGCACGGCAGGCATTCAAGTGGGAGTGACAAGGTAAAGAGATGGGGCCGCATCCGCTTTCCGGCACGACATGACGGATATGAGGGACTCATGAAAAAAAAGAATATTTCCGCTACGGCTAATCACAACGACAAGACAACAAATATTACTATATAACAAAACGAACATTACAATATAATAATGAATAAAAGAACATTTCTGATGACAGCCGCTGTCTTCTTTGCAGGCAACTGCGTGATGCAAGCTCAAAATACGATTAGCGACAATGGGACAACGGCTACGGATAACGAGATAACAGTGACAGACAATGAAGGGCGAAACGAGGTTATCGAGGTGCCCGAGGCAATGGAACAGGACATCGACAGCCTGATGAATCTATATATGTCGAAAAACTATCTCGACGAGGACAACGACTGCCGTATGAAAGATGTCAATCCCGTATTCGCCAAAGAGGTGTATGTGGATAGGCTGAGCCGCATTCCGTCGGTGATAGAAATGCCGCACAATGACGTGGTACAGAAATTTATCGACAGATATAGCGGCAGGTTGCGCCACTCCGTCAGCTACATGCTCGGCGCGTCCAACTTCTACATGCCCATCTTCGAAGAAGCCCTCGAAGCATATAATCTGCCGCTTGAGCTGCGCTATCTGCCGGTAATAGAATCGGCACTCAACCCCACGGCCGTATCAAGAGTGGGCGCGACGGGACTTTGGCAGTTCATGCTCGTAACCGGAAAACACTACGGACTGAAGGTAAACTCGCTGGTAGACGAACGCCGCGACCCGGTGAAATCATCATACGCGGCGGCTCATTACCTGAGCGACCTGTATAAAATATTCGGTGACTGGAATCTCGTCATTGCCGCATACAACTGCGGTCCCGACCAGATCAACAAGGCCATACACCGCTCAAACGGCTCAAGAGACTACTGGCAGATATACCCCTACCTGCCGAAAGAAACAAGAGGATATGTTCCCGCATTCATCGCGGCAAACTACATAATGACGTATTACTGCGAACATAACATCTGCCCGATGACAACAAGACTGCCGGCAAAGACAGATACGATCATGGTTGACAAGAACATACATCTCGAACAGATCGCATCCGTATGCGGAATAGACATGGAACAACTCAGGACACTGAACCCTGCGTATCGCCGGGACATTGTGCCGGGAGCATCAGAGATGACATACATAAGGCTGCCGCAGACAGAAATAGGAAAATTCATTGACAAACAAGAGGAGATCTGCAACTACAAAGCCGATGAACTGATGAACAAACGCACCGAAGTGGCCGTCAACGACGACGCACCTGCATACTCATCCCGAAGCAGATCCACTTCAAGAAGCAGCACACGCTCCTCATCGAGAAGCAGAAAGACCAGAAGAAGCAGTGGCGCAGGAAAGAGCATAACAATAAAAAGCGGACAGACACTGTCTGAAATAGCGCGCAAGCACGGCACAACGGTAAGCAAACTGAAAAAGCTCAACGGCATAAAAGGCACCAACATCCGGGCCGGCAAGAAACTCAGAGTGAAATAAACGACAATCATTCCGAAGGGCATAATTATGGAAGACGAACAGATTAAGAGAGAAGCGGCAGACACTGAGCTAATCAACGGCGCGTTCCAACACTTGCTGGACACTTACATTTCGTCGCGTCACCGCAAGAAAGTGGATATCATCACAAAGGCATTCAACTTTGCGAGACAGGCCCATAAAGGAGTTAGAAGGCTGTCGGGAGAGCCATATATAATGCACCCGATAGCCGTAGCGCAAATAGCTTGCGAGGAAGTCGGACTGGGGTCTACAAGTATTTGTGCCGCACTGCTGCATGATGTGGTGGAAGATACGGACTATACGACGGAGGACATAGAAAATATCTTCGGTGCCAAAATAGCCCAGATAGTGGACGGCCTGACTAAAATCAGCGGCGGAATATTCGGTGATCAGGCCTCGGCACAGGCCGAGAACTTCAAGAAACTGCTTCTCACCATGAGCGATGACATACGTGTCATACTCATAAAGATATGCGACCGCCTGCACAACATGCGCACACTTGACAGTCAACCGGCAAACAAGAAATACAAAATAGCCGGAGAGACACTGTACATTTACGCCCCACTGGCCAACAGGTTAGGACTTAATAAAATCAAAACCGAGCTTGAAGACCTAAGTTTCCGGTACGAGCATCCTGAGCAATATGATTCTATCCGCAGGAAGTTGGCATCCACACAAGAGTCTCGCCAGACACTGTTCGACCGCTTTACCACTCCAATCGAAGCGTCATTGAAGGAGATGGGCATCGAATACTCCATCAAAGAGCGCATCAAAAGCCCTTATTCCATCTGGCACAAGATGCAGACCAAGCACGTCACATTCGACGAAATATATGATATCCTCGCGGTACGCATCATCTTCAAGCCCAAAAGCCGTGAAGAGGAAATCAACGAATGCTTCAACATTTACGTTGCCATCAGCAAGATATACCAGTCTCATCCAGACAGGCTGCGCGACTGGCTGAACCACCCCAAGGCAAACGGTTATCAGGCATTACACGTCACTTTGATGTCAAAGCAAGGCCGCTGGATTGAAGTTCAGATACGCTCCGACCGCATGGACGAGATTGCCGAGCAGGGACTTGCCGCGCACTGGAAGTACAAGGAAGACGGCCAAGTGGAGTTTACGGAGGACGAAGGCGAACTGAACGAATGGCTGCACACCATCAAAGAGATACTCGACGACCCGCAGCCCGATGCCATGGATTTCCTTGACGCAATCAAAATGAACCTGTTCGCATCCGAAATATTCGTCTTCACACCCAAAGGTGAGATAAAGACGATGCCCGCCGGATGCACGGCTCTCGACTTCGCGTTCTCCATCCACACGTTCCTCGGCAGCCATTGCATAGGCGCCAAGGTCAACCATAAGCTCGTCCCACTGAGTCACAAGTTGCAAAGCGGCGACCAAGTGGAGATACTCACATCCAAATCCCAGCATGTACAGCAGTCATGGATAAACTTCGTATCCACCGCCAAGGCCAAAGCCAAGATACAAGCGATACTCCGACGCGACGGAAGGGAACTGCAAAAGCAGGGCGAAGAGATTCTGAATGAGTTCCTGGACAAGCACGACATGAAATACACGAACGCCATAGCCGATCAGCTCGCGGCTTTCCATGAAGCGCAAAAACGTGAGATTTTCTTCCAGTCACTGGCCGAAAAGACAATCATTCTCGGTGAAAAGGATATCGACGAGCTGCAGGGCAAGCATAAAAAGCTTAAGAACGGCAAGGGATGGCGTAAATACGTGCCTTTCCTCAGTTACGGAAAGAACGGCAAAGGTGTCTCAAAGCCACTCAGCCTGTTTATCGTCCCTGAGAAATTCAACCGCAAGAAGCCTATATTCATCACGGACGACAACATTACACAATATAAGTTCATGCACTGCTGTCATCCTATTCCCGGAGACGACATTCTCGGATTTATCGACAATAAAAGCCAAGTCGAGATACATAAGCGTTCCTGTCCCGTGGCAACGAAACTGAAATCGAGCTTCGGCAACCGGATACTTGATGCCAAATGGGATATGCACAAACGACTGTACTTCGACGCCACCATACACCTCAAAGGCATAGACCGCATCGGAATGCTCAACGAAGTGACAAAGGTCATATCGGAACAGATGAACGTCAACATCCATAAAATAACGCTCTCGTCAGACGAAGGGATATTCGACGGCATCATAGAACTGCGCGTGCACGACAGGGATGACGTAATGGAGATTATCAACAGTCTGAAAAAAATAGACAACATGCAAAAGGTCAACCAGATAATGTAATCTCCGCACCCACCCTCAAACGGGTACACTCCGCTCCGCCGCAAACCGAAGACAATTACGCCGCAAAACATCCGGCATACTTCCATGCACCGCAAAATACGGTGCGGCAAAAACCTACTGCCATATTGCCTCACTGTTACCTGATGGCGATAACAGGCAAAACGCATAAACAATCAAAAACAACAAATCAAAAAAGACCTGAAATGAGAAGAAAACTAATCCTGATGCTGGCCTTAGCTGCCGCAACGCTATGCTCAAGCGCCGCAAACAAGTATGACAATCCCGACACGCTGGTAGTGGCCCGCGACGGAACAGGTGAGTTCCGCACGATAGACGAGGCCATCGAAGTGTGCCGCGCCTTTATGGAATACCACAAAGTGATATACGTGAAAAAAGGCGTATATAAAGAAAAGCTCATCGTCCCGCAATGGCTCACGAACATAGAGATACTCGGAGAGGACAGAGACAACACCGTAATCACCTACGACGACCACGCAAACATAAAATCAGCGGAACGTCCCAAAGGAATAGGGACATTCAGGACATACACCGTGAAAGTGGAAGGGAGCGACATTACGTTTAGAAACATAACCATCGAGAACAACTCGGCACGTCTCGGACAGGCCGTAGCCATACACACGGAAGGCGACAGACTGATATTCGTCAACTGCCGGCTGCTCGGTCATCAGGACACAGTCTATACAGGAATTGCCGGCACTCGCCTGCTGTTTAAAGACTGCTACATCGAAGGTACTACCGATTTCATATTCGGCCCATCCACCGCATGGTTCGAAAACTGCACCATCCACAGCAAGTCCAACTCATACATCACAGCCGCATCAACACCCAAAGACCGTCCCTACGGCTACATATTCAATAACTGCCGCCTTACGGCCGATGCCGGAATAACCAATGTCTATCTCGGCCGACCGTGGCGACCATACGCTTACACACTGTTCATGAACTGCGACATGGGCACCCACATCCGGCCTGAGGGTTGGCATAACTGGAGGAAAAAGGAAAACGAGACCACCGCACGATATATGGAATACAACAACAGAGGCGAAGGGTCTAAAACGGATAAACGCGCCGGTTGGAGCAGACAACTGACAAAAAAAGAAGCGGCGAAAATCACGATGAGCAAGGTATTCGGCATAAATGACTCATGGGAACCGGAATACTGAATGCCATTAGGAAAACCGCAATAAAAAGATGAAATGATCAACAATGCCGCATCGTCGGCTCTCTGAACATCATTCGGAAAACAGAAATAAAAGCATGTGGGTGCGGAGAATTACCGAAAGTAATATCCGCACCCACGCATTATATATATGTGTCACCTCGCTTGCACCTCGCTCCATTTGGGAGGACACACATTCAGCAGATTACGCACAAAGAAATCGTAACGCTTACGCTCTCCGAAACTCTCGCCCATGGTATGGCGGGCACCCGGGATAACCACCAGTTCAAAGTCCTTTCCGGCCTTTATCAGCGCATCGGCCACCTGCATCGTGGAAGCCGGATCCACATTGTCATCCAACTCTCCCACCACGAGCATCAGAGGCCGGGTAAGCAAATGAGCGTTTTCCACGTTCGAGCAGTCCTTATATTGCTCACCCACAGGATAGCCCATCCACTGCTCGTTCCACCAAATCTTGTCCATCCTGTTATCATGACAACCGCACGCCGAGTAGGCCGCCTTATAGAAATCAGGATGATATAGCACAGCGGCCATGGCCTCCTGCCCGCCGGCCGAACATCCGAAGATGCCCACTCTCGACGTGTCCATGCAGGCATATTTCTCCGCTGCGGCCTTTATCCACGCTATATGGTCGGGCAGACCGGCATCTTTCAGGTTCTTATAACACACGTTTTCAAACTCCCTCGAACGGAACGAAGTTCCCATTCCGTCGACCATTACCACAATAAAACCAAGCTCCGCCATAGCCGACATATTATAATCGTATGGCATGAACGTCTTGGGCACATAGTGGTTGCCCGGTCCTTGATAGATATATTCCACAACAGGATATTTCTTTTTCGGATCGAAATTTGACGGGCGTACTATTATTCCCCACATGTCTGTCTTGCCGTCGCGCCCTTTCGCGGCGAATACCTCTGGCGCTTTCCAGCCCTCTGCCAGCAGGGCCGTTATGTCTGCCGTCTCCAACGGCATCACCACCGAGCCGTCGGCAGCATCGCGCAGCACAGCCACAGGTGCCTTGTCTACTTTCGAATACACGTCTACCAGATACTTCATGTCGTACGAGAACCATGCGCTGTGCATCCCCTCATCCGGAGTGAGGCACGTAAGCCCACCGCTGTCGAAACCGATCCGGTAATAACGTATCAGATACGGGTCCTCGTCTTTACGCATTCCATTGGCCGAAAAGTAAATCAACTCATTATCCTCGTCAACCCTCACCACTTGTCTCACATACCATTCGCCTTTCGTTATCTGCCGCAGGACTTCTCCTGATGCACGGTCGAACATATATAGATGGTTCCAATTGTCCCGCTCACTCATCCATATCATCCGCCGACCATCGCGAAGGTCGTGGCGGAAACGGCGTGAATAGTTCACATACTTGTCTGATGTCTCTTCCACAATGGTGCTCACCTTGCCCGTCTCTGCCGACATGCCGAGCACCCTGTAAACCTGATGCCCGCGCTGGTTATACTCGAAAGTGAGTCCACCGCCGTCTGTGTCCCAACGCAGTCCCCACAAGTAGTACTGCCTGTCGAAAAGCTCTGTAGACGGAATTACAGCCTGTCCGCTCTCCACATCAAACACGCACGGCACTTTAAAGGGCAGCTCATCGCCCGGCTTTGCATATTCCTGTTTGTGAAGTTTCGGTTGAAGGCGGTCTTCCGGAGAAGACTCAACGTAATAAATATACCGTTTCTCGGTATCTCGAATTTTGCAAGCCGCCACCTTTCTGCTGTCAGGCGACCAGTATATATATGCCGAATAGTAATTACCCTCTGTGCCGTCCACGCTCAACTGCCGCTCCTTTCCTCCCGCCACAGTACGCACGAAAATGTTATTATCCTTGATATAGGCGGTATATTTACCGTCGGGAGAAACGGCAGGTGCCGCCCATTTCTCGTCGTCACGCTCACTCCACAGACGCTGTCCTTGCGGTGGCGTCACCGTGCCACGGCCTGTAAGCCGGTCTCTCTTCGTATCGTACACCCACCGGCGGCCGGCAAAAGCAAACCGTAGCGTGTCGAGCCTGTCGCTCACCGACAACCGTTCGAGATACATGCCACCGGGAGAAACGCTCCTGCCGGTCTTTTCCCCAAGCGCTTTCGCCAGTCTCTTGTGGTCAAACAACTCGCCACGCCGTTTCCTTGCGGCGTCCACCGTCACGTACACCCTACCTTCCGGGGTTGTCCTCACGTACCAGAACCGATGACTTCCGCCTATCCACTGCGGCCTTACATCAGAGTAAAACACCTTTCCGTGCCCGTACTTGCCACGTAGCGCATAAGCACGCTTATAGTCTTCAACCGTGCCTTGCGCTGCCAGCATACAGCAGACAAGAAGCATAACAGCAGTCAATCTCGTTCTCATAACAAACAGTTTTATATCGTTATCGGTTCTTTCATATATAAACCCTATCCCCGTCACGGCATGCACGCCATGAGCCTGACGCACAGTCTGTCCGTCATTCGTCCCGGCAGGGCTTGCGCCTTATTCTGGGAAAGAGTCTCTTCATGCGCAAGAGATAGCGCGTGACTCCGCCGCCCGCCACCACAACAGACACCGACAGGATGATGAGCACAAAACCGCACCACTCCCGCGGGAGCATCTGCTGCCCGAATACGACCATACCGAAAAACACTGCCGTGGCCGGTTCGAGAGCACCGAGAATGGCAGTAGGCGTAGAGCCGATATGCTTGATGGCGGCTGTGGTGCATAAAAAAGAGATGGCTGTGGGGAAAACGGCCAGCGCTATTAAGTTGGCCCAAAGATACCAACCTTCCAACGGCGGCACATGCAGACCGTCGCCGATACATAGCCGCACCACAAACAGACTCAAACCGAACGTAAGCATATAGAAAGTGACCTTCAATGTGGGCATGGCGCCTATCGAACTGCGGTTCACCGCCACCAGATATATGGCATAAGACAGTGCCGAACCGAACACAAGTGCCGTACCGGTACCGCTGAGTGCCATACCACCCTCACCAATGCTGAGCAGAGCGATGCCCACGAGCGCACCGCCAATGCTGACCACAGTCTGAACGGTAAGACGCTCCTTGAACATCAACGTCATTATCAAAGCCACAATCACAGGATACACGAACAGCAATGTCGAGGCTATTCCCACGTCCATATAGTTATAACTCTCAAACAGAGTGAGCGAAGACACGGCCACAAGCAACCCCAACATGACGAGAGGCGGCAACTCAGCGCGCCGCACGGCAAAACCCCGTCCGCGCACTTTCAGCATCACACCTATAATGGGTATGGCAAAAAGATATCTGAAAAACAAGACCGAATCCGGATCCATGCCAGCCTGATAGAGAGGCAAGGCAAACAGAGGATTGGTACCGTATGAAATCTCGGCCAAGGCGCCGAGCAAATATCCGATGACTTTGGTGTTCATATCTCTATATAAACAAAAAGAATATTCTATTCAAATGAAATACTATTCAAGGTAATCGAGCTGACGCTTCAGTGCGAGAAGCTCTTCCCTGATACCGGCAAGGCGCTCGAGTACCTCAGCTGTCTTGTCGGCTCCCGAACGGTTGTTGCTGATGATTTTCTTTGCGGCGGCGAGTTTGAAACCGCGAACCTTCACGAGATTATATATAAGCTTTATCTGCTCTATATCTTTCTCGGTATACTGGCGCACATTGCTCGGTCCCGTGGTCTTGGGTCGCAGATACGGGAACTCACGCTCCCAGTAACGCAACGTACTCTCGTTGAGTTCAAACATACGTGCCACCTCGCTGATGGAATAGTACAATTTCAGGTTTTTATTCAGATTAAGCGCCATAATTCGCCGTTTTAATGAAACATGATTATAAAAGTAATTGCCGGGATGCAAATTCTTTTCTACAAAGGTAGAAAAAACGGAGTGTACACGCAAGACTTTCAAAAGGATTTTGAGGCGCGGCATCCATTTATTGCTTCCGCGGCATGCACGGAAGAGCATCGTCGGGCGATGAATCTGTAAACAAAACGTCATATAAAAGCGATGCGTCTGTTTTCGTATTTTTATGCAATACGGCCTCTGATTTATGCAATATCCGAACAAAAAGCAGGCGGTTTAACTTCGTTTTTTGACAAACGCTCCATCGCCGGACTGCCATTTTCCCAATGTTCCGCAGCGGGATAGCCGTTACAGCGCAATGGGATAGTCGTTGCAGCGCAATGGGATAGTCGTTGCAGCGCAATGGGATAGTCGTTGCGCTACATTCGGTATCCGAATGAAACACAACAGGTATCCTGATGAAACACGGCAACATGCCCGACAGAGCAACAAAAAAGGCTCCCGACACAATGGTCGGGAGCCTGCGCACGCCGCTCGGACATGGAGTCATCGCACATCGGGATGCACGACACGCCGCATGCGGAGCGCAAAGCGTACTCCGCCGGTCACATAACATAATGTCATGCGAGGCCGGGAGCCGGCGGTTTATCAAATATCACGGTTGCCACGAAGTGCATAAATATACGGTTTCCGATGTCTGCCGCACACAAGCGAGCGGGTGTCTTGTAAATATTTATCATAGTCTTGACGATTAAAAACGGTTGTAAACAGAACAAATTTACAATGAAAAACCGGTGAAAACAAGCATCATCAAGATATACTTCGGCATATATACGGCCGCCCACGGCACACCGTGACAGGGAAATCTCACATTAATAAACAAAGAAAAGATTTGCAGATATATAAAATACGAACAGCACTACTATCTTTAAATGCCAGGCAATACAGCTGTACTTGCAGAACAATACCGGCATCTGCAAGGCTTGCAAGACGGTAAAATTTGCGTCATTCGGTATTAATGCTTAACTTTGCGGTCAATTCATAACCGACAAACAGTTTATTATTACAATGAAAAAGATTCTTTGGTTGATTCTTATTGCTGGCATATCGCTTGTAAACGTGTGTATTATGGGTAGTGAACGTGGAGTGAGAGGGATTTATTCCTTTCCCTTCGCTCTAATCTATATCACTATATTCGGATATTATGTATCAGTCAAGAAAAAGTTTGATTTCAAAGAGATACTGCTGCTATCGCTATTGGAAAGAAGTGGTATAATGAAGAATGAATGGAGCGAAAGAAAGCAAAGAACTGTACTTTCCTGCATTTCAATTCCACTGTTATTCATATTTTATATTCTCTCCATTTACTTCTATGCCGTCAATGATTTCATGTTATCGCTCATAGTAGATTTCTTTGTACTATTAGTAATAACCCTGTCCGCAATGATCTGGATAAACAAAACGCCTAAAGAAGAATCAAACAAGAATAATACAACAATATGAAGACACTACTTCCGGTTTTAGCATCAATGCTCGTCGTCTGTCTCGCACCGATGCCTTATTGGTATTACGAGTTGGTACGTTTCGCAGCCATGGTGGCTTTCGGCGTCATGGCGTATCGGTATAATAAAGCGGAGAACGGCAATCTGATGATTACATTCAGCGCCCTGGCCCTTCTGTTCCAGCCTTTTTTCAAGATAGCGCTTGGCCGCGCTATATGGAATACGGTCGACATTGCCGTAGCGATACTGCTCATAATGATATGGATGAAAGAGCGGAAGAAGGCTTGACATAAACAGGATGCTTATTAACAACAATAAAAATAAAAGGATATGCCAAACTGGTTAATAATTGTTTTGATAATTGCCGTATTGGGCGGAATTATCGGTTTCTTCTCCGGCAATGAGGGAGAAAGAGGTTCAAGTGCATTTGCAGGAGCCTTAGGAGGGGCTCTCGGCTGCGGCTACCTGATACTCCATGTTCTTCTAATCGGCCTTTCCATAGCAGCATTTGTAGCGCTATTCGGCTTCCTGTTCGGTTAAACAGAAAGGGAAACAATCCGCATAGCTACACCGTTCATAATAATCAGCAAACAGAAACTATTACATAAATGTTTAAAAATCCATTCAGACGCAAGAAATACGAGCCATTGCCATACAATGAAGTCTTCGACTACAGCATGACAAGGAACGATGAGCCCAAATGCAAATACACAGTAATGCACAATGCCGTCAGAGTGCACGACCTGAAATTCGAGCCTGTACACGAGGAAGTGATATACGTTGAGAACAAATATGACGAAGCGGCCAACAGGTGCATTTGCGACAATATAGACCTGATACGCAGATGCTTTGCCAAGAGAAACTTCATGTTCATATATCTGCCGCTCATCGGCAAAGACCTTATGGACAAAAGTATATGGCGCTATCACTATCCGGACAGGGAAACAGGAGAGAAAGGCGAACTGCCGGCACTAAAAAGCGACTATCTTCTCGACTTCATGAAGCGGCCTGAAAACAGGACAAAGATAAAGCCTTGTTTTGTAAGATACAACTATTCCTTCAATGAAACGGAGTTTTACGGGGGCAAGGCAGAAACATCATGGACCGATTTTTTCGATACTTTCGAATTCGACATAAGCGAAGCAAAAGATGTAAAAGACTACTTTGAATGCCTGAGCGAGCACATCGCTGGAAAACTGTTCTGGTGGTCTGGCCTATGTTCGTGGGGCAAAAGAGAATATGAAGATGCCGACGACGCCTTCGACAACGAAACCATGAAGTTGCTTGAAGACGTGAGATACAAGATCGCACTGCTCCGACGGAAAGGCATCAGCGACGTCATACTGAGCGAACTGGTAAAGCCGGACATTGAGTTAAGCCGGATAATCATCAGCAAAGACTACAGAATAACACTACCGGAATATAACAATACGGAAATAACGATGACTCCGCTCGTAAAGGCTGTGTTCCTGCTGTTCCTCAAACACCCGGAAGGGATACGCTTTAAGAGCTTGCCCGACCACAGGAAAGAGTTGTCTGTAATATACGACAGCATAAGAGGATGCGCCGGCTCGTCAAAGAGAATAATGGGCATCAGGAAATATAGCGACAACATTCTCAACGTTACCGACCCTCTAAACAATTCCATAAACGAAAAGTGCACGAGGATAAAAGAGGCTTTTCTCCTGAAAATCCATGAGTCACAGGCCTGCAACTATTTTATAACAGGCGAGCGCGGCAAATCGAAAAAGATTGCACTGCCGCAGAATCTGATAGTATGGGAAGACTGACCCAACTCCCATTCAATCTACAATCTGAATATGAATTAAGTATCATTATTTTCCATAACAATACGTTTTGCATAGTTGTGCAAGACTGATGATGCTTTAGCTCATATCCAGGCAATTACCAACAACACACAGAACTATATCTTATACATTATGCTATATATTCACTATACCTGCCTGTGAGAAAAAAACAATTGCATCAACACATATATTGCAGATAGCCTGCAATGCAGCTGTTTCACATTAATAAACAAAGAAAAGATTTGCAGATATTGCAAAAACGGAGTATCTTTGCAGAAGATAAGCGGTGCCCCGGCATCGGGAACAAGCTCCCGACGCATCAGGCTTGCATTATCTTTGCATCCGATTTGCATAATCCTTGCAGTCGGTTTTGAACAAGAATAAATTTTATAATCACGAAATAATTATGATGACAGCAAACGAAATACGCGACTCGTTCAAGCAGTTCTTCGAGTCGAAAGGACATGCCATCGTGCCGTCCGCACCGATGGTGATTAAGGACGACCCGACGCTGATGTTCACAAACGCCGGCATGAACCAGTGGAAAGATATAATCCTCGGCACACGCGAGCCGGAACCGCGCCGCCGGGCAGACTCTCAGAAGTGTCTGCGCGTGAGCGGAAAGCACAACGACCTCGAAGAGGTGGGACACGACACGTACCACCATACTATGTTCGAGATGCTCGGAAACTGGAGTTTCGGCGACTATTTCAAGGAAGGTGCCATAGACATGGCATGGGAATATCTCGTGGACGTGCTCAAACTCGACCCGAAAGACCTGTATGTCACAGTTTTCGAAGGCTCGGAAGAAGAGGGTCTCGACCGTGACGACGAGGCTGCGGCGATATGGGCCAAGCACGTGCCGGCCGACCATATCATCAACGGAAACAAGCACGACAACTTCTGGGAGATGGGCGACACAGGCCCCTGCGGTCCCTGTTCGGAAATCCATCTCGACTCGCGCACACCTGAGGAGAAAGCCAAGACACCGGGACGCGAGCTGGTGAACATGGACGATCCGCAGGTGATAGAGATATGGAACCTCGTGTTCATGCAGTTCAACCGCAAGGCTGACGGTTCTCTTGAAAAGCTCGGCATGAACGTGATAGACACCGGTATGGGCTTCGAGCGTCTGGTGCGCGCCCTGCAAGGCAAGCACTCCAACTACGATACCGACGTGTTCCAACCGATAATAAAAGAGATTGCACGCCTCTCGGGCATGGAATACGGTAAGGACGAGAACACCGACGTGGCCATGCGAGTGATTGCCGACCACCTGCGTGCCGTGGCGTTCTCCATCGCCGACGGTCAGTTGCCGGGCAACGCCAAGGCCGGTTACGTCATCCGCCGGATACTGCGCCGTGCCGTGCGCTACGCATATACGTTCCTCGGGCAGAAAGAAGCATTCATGTTCCGCCTGTTGCCGGTGTTCATCGGCGAGATGGGAAGGGCATATCCCGAACTGGAAGCACAGCGCGAGCTTATCGGCAAGGTTATCAAGGAAGAGGAAGACTCGTTCCTCCGCACCCTTGACAAGGGTATCAGCATGCTCAACGGAGCCATGGACAATCTGAAAGCGGCCGGCAAGAGCGAGCTTGACGGCGCACAGGCCTTCCGCCTTTTCGACACATACGGATTTCCGCTCGACCTCACCGAGCTGATATGCCGAGAGAACGGCGTGACGGTAGACGGAAAACAGTTTGACGAGGAGATGCGCAAACAGAAAGAGCGGGCACGCAATGCCGCCCAGGTGGAAAGCTCTGACTGGACGGAACTGGCTCCCGGCGAACAGAAATTCGTGGGCTATGACTACACTGAGCACGAGTGCAGGATACTGCGCTACCGCAAGGTGACACAGAAGAAGAACACATATTACGAGTTGGTGCTCGACCACACGCCATTCTACGGTGAGATGGGCGGCCAAGTAGGCGACTGCGGAGTGCTGGTGAGCGAGACCGAGACCGTGACCGTAATAGACACCAAGAGAGAGAACAACCAGAGCGTACACATAGTGAAAGAACTGCCGAAGAACATCGAGGCTGACTTCATGGCGTGCGTAGACACCGACAAGCGCGACGGAAGCGCAGCCAACCACACTGCCACCCACCTACTCGACTACGCCCTCAAACAGGTGCTCGGCGACCATGTGGAGCAGAAAGGCTCTTACGTAAGCGCCGACACGCTGCGCTTCGACTTCTCGCACTTTGAGAAAATGAGCGACGAAGACATCAGAAAGGTGGAGCGGATGGTGAACGACATGATACGCCGGGACATACACATAGACGAGCATCGCGACATCGCGATAGAGGAAGCCAAGAAGCTCGGAGCCATCGCCCTCTTCGGAGAGAAGTATGGCGACAAAGTGCGCGTGGTGCGCTTCGGCCCCAGCTGCGAGTTCTGCGGAGGTATCCATGCCTCGTCTACAGGCCGCATAGGCATGTTCAAGATCATAAGCGAAAGCAGCGTGGCCGCCGGCATACGCCGCATCGAGGCCAAGACGGGCAAGGAATGCGAGGAGATGATGTACAATCTTGAAGACATCATTAAGTCTATCAAGGCGCTGTTCAACAACGCCAAAGACCTGCGCGGCGTCATCGGAAAGTATATCGAGGAGCACGACTCGATGAAAAAGGAAATCGAACACTTCCAAGCCCAGGCCGTGGAGCGCGCCAAAGAGACTCTCGTGCAGAAGGCACGCAACATCAACGGCACAACGGTAATCACAGCCGTACTGCCCATGGAGGCCACGGCAGCCAAGGATTTGGTGTTCAAGATACGTCAGGCAGTGCCTGAAAACCTGCTCTGCGTCATCGGAACGGTGGCCGCCGACAAACCGATGCTGAGCGTGATGCTGAGCGACGACATGGTGAGCGGCCACGGACTGAACGCAGGCCAGATTGTCCGTGAAGCGGCAAAACTAATCCAAGGAGGCGGAGGCGGACAGCCCCACTATGCGACAGCAGGCGGAAAGAACGCCGACGGACTGAGCGCCGCTGTGGACAAGGTTATCGAACTGGCGAAACTCTAAGCACGTCAAGACTTTAAATATAAGCATATACTATTTATTTGGCGGATTATACGAGAGATATTTTTCATTTCACGTGTAATCCGCCAAATTTTTATATAATAATAAGTAGATAGAAGGCAAATATAATTTAGTGGTTTTTTTATATAGAAAGGATGCTTATTTTCATAAAGAATAAGTATATTTGCAAAAAATACAAGCCTTGCATAATTTTAAAGCGGCTTCTAAATTAATGACGTAATAAAGATAGAGAGAATGATATAGAAATTTAACAAAGACATAGAGAGAAAAGAAAGTGTTTGCTTTTACTTGATGTACTTTCCAAAATCGCCAAATTTAGAGTACACATCAGCAGTAAGAAGCGAATGCTTGCATCGTATGGTGTGAGCGTCGCTGTTGTATGTGTACAGGTGTTTGGCGATACCAGGAAAGTAACAACAGGATGGTATCACACCTTTTTTTTGCTATTTATAGTCGCAAAAGAATAAGCCTATGAAAAAGAAACAGTAATGCAAAAACAAAATAATATTTCATTATTCTGCAAGTCTTGCAGAAAGATTTTATAGTAAATTGAGTTTACTTCTTATTATATTTGCAAACAGTATTAACAACTAAAAGATTTTATATATGCTTACAACAATATTTTATATTCTTCTATTTATTCTATATATTATTTTTGGATATAGATTAATCATCCAGCTCCTACTCTGGATGCTAATAAGTTATTGGCTATGCGATATAACCCCGAATGAGACATATTCATGGTATTCGGGGATATGGCATGGAATGTTTTTCGTTCCTAATTTCCTCAGAAGTTTACACAGTAACACTCTTTATAAAGCGGAATATTATACTACTGCGTATAATATATGGTGGTGGTTATCAACTATTGTTTTAACTATATCATTTATATTTGGTGAAAAAGGGAATAACAGATATTACAGATAAGCGTGTTCATATCCGTCATAAAAAAGCAGACATGATTAGAATAATAAAGCAAGCTCCAAAGCTGCATAAAGTAATCTCATATAAATCAGATTACAAATGTTTAAAACAAAAGTATTAATTATGAAGTATCTAAAACTTATTTTAGCATTAATGCTCCTACTCTGCCTCACAAAAATGCCATATAGCTATTATGAATTAATAAGATTTGTGTCGGTGGTAGTTTTTTCGATAATGGCATATAATTATTATAAAGAAGAGAAAGAAAACCTTGCCATCACGTTCAGCGCATTAGCAATATTGTTTCAACCGTTTATAAAGATTGCACTAGGACGTACTATATGGAATGTCGTCGACGTGCTTGTCGCTATATTCATCACAGTTCTTTACTTTATGGAAAAGGATAAAAAAGAAACAATATAGCAAGACAATACAATCAATCCTGCCACAGATTAATACCCATAAAAAATCATTCAACCTATGTTGTCATTTATAAAAAGATTATTCAAACAAATAATTAATAGAGAAGATATTATCTGCCATTATCCTCCATCGGATTTCGATATGCCCGAACAACCAAATACATATAAAGAAAGTCCCAAACTGTTGTCATTGAATCATCTGCCATTTGAACCCCAAAAAGACGAGGTCATTTTTGTGGAGAATGGGTATGACGAAAAATTTAACAGGTTTATTATTGACAATCTTGATACTATTGTTAAATGTTTTGCAAAAAGAGATTTGACTTTTATCTATCTGCCATTTCTCAATAAAAACATAGAAAAGCAGGAAAAAGTAATCCGTTATTGGATGCCTCACTACGATAAAGGATCTAATTCAAACCTAACAAGTCTGGAAAACAGCTTCCTGCTCGACTATATGAGTCATCCAGAAGAAAGAGACAATATTAAGCCTTGCTTTGCAATACACTATTGTGTATATATAAATGGTATTTCAATATATAAAAGTGCCAAATCAGATATTACATACTCCCTATATGAACTTGACATAGATAATATCACATCTCCCGGAGATTTCTTTTATAACATGGCAGATTTTATAGCTGATTCTACAAAAAGCTACTTCTTAGAAAGAAACAACTATCCAGCCATTAATCGTAAACAAGAGTATTCCGATGATGCGACAAAGAAAATTTTATATAATGCCGATGATAATTTTGATGAAGAAACACAGTGCCTGCTTGATGAAGTAAAGACAAAAATTGACTTTCTCAGAAGCAAAGGCATCAGCCAGATAATACTAGAACAGTTGGTAGAGCAGAACGTTAAGCTCAGCCGTATAGTCATAAGTAAGGACTATCGAATTGTTCTCCCCGACTATAATAACATAGAAATAATAATGACTCCGTTGGTAAAAGCAGTGTATTTACTGTTCTTGCGTCATCCCGAGGGCATCCTCTTTAAGGAATTAGTGGATTACAGACAAGAGTTATCGTATATATACAACGATATTAAAGGAATAAAAACATCGAATCAGCAAACAGTCGTTCAAACTTATAATGATAGTATTATTAATGTGACCGACCCGCTTAAAAATTCCATTAATGAGAAGTGTACTAGAATAAAAGAGGCTTTCTTAATCCGTTTCCAAGAAACACTGGCCAAAGAATACTTCATAACAGGAAAAAAGGGAGAACCCAAACGAATCACACTACCAAAGGATTTGATTATATGGGAGTAAACAACGGCAAAGAAATAGGTTTGTTTTAAAATAATCATATATATGGAGGAAAATAAAAATAAAGAAGATAATTTTTTTGTATGGATATGGCCGACTGGTATTGAACTCATATTCTTTTGGATTAACATGGTCATAAATACAATTTCATCTGCTTCCGGATGGAGCATAATTGCTGCGATAATTCTTATTTGCTTTTACACAGGATTGTTTGTTTTTGCAGGAATAATGACTTTGTGGGCAATCCAAAGCTTTTGTAATTACATCTATGTTGAAAATGTTATATTCAAGCTTACATTAGCAACGATTTTACCTTTTCCTGTTTTTGTAATACTAATAAGTATATTAACAGGAAGTATTCCAGCATTGTTTGACCCTATATTCATTGATTATGATGGAAGATAATAGTAAAGTTCTCTACAATAAAAATCATTACCACCGTTTTGATTTCTATAAAACTCCATTAGATTTTGTATACTACGATAATGGAGAAGACACCCTGAAATACTCTGATTATGGTATCACACGTAATGACATCAATTCGTATATAGCTATTATAGAAAAAGAAAGGGAAAGAATTGAATATAAAGAAAAAGTCTTTTCCAATAGACTAAATGTAGCATGTGTGTTATTTGGAATTTTTGAGTTTATATTTTTTTGGTGGTCAATTGGTTATTTTAACGATTTCATGAAAGATATAGAATTGTTTATAAACATTATACTATATCCATGCTATGGTATTTACATATATTTTTTAATAAAGATTGCATATCCTTATGGCGTATTTATTATGAGTTCTGTAAAAGAAAGTCTATTGCAAATGGAAAAATGCCCTAATCATGTTTTACATGAAGAACATATAAATAAATATTTTGATGACCTTTTGTGGGTAATATATCATAAAAAGAAACACTAATTTTGCACTTGCCAGTTGAAATTACGGATTATCTTGATACTCCTGTTGCTTTTAGAATGTCAGGTTATGAAGTTGCAGAACCGGAGGAAGAAAAAAAGGTATTGTTCTTATTCATTATGCATATCAATATTTTGACACTAATGGAAATACTCTTAGTTTGGGTATAAGAGACACTATCGTTACGCCAACTTTCGCAAAGATAACGGATTAAAACGAATATGAGAATCATCAATCACAAAAGAATCATCAGCCTATTATTAAAAGCCGTGCTGTACTTAGGCATTACGGCCGTATCTTGCAATAACAATCCAACAGGCAAACCACACGAAAAATATGAACCGGACATGAATAACTACACTGATAACAGTGGCATAAGTACCGGCGAAGACGGTAATTATGCTGCACAAAAAGCGACTAATCAGTGTACGGATTATAACGAAATCAGCGGCAGCAAGGATAGCCTAAGCGTAATAATGACGAGCATTGCTAATGGTAATAAGCGCAAATTAGCCTCACTATGTCTTTTCCCTTTGGAACGCAAATACCCGCTTTACGACATTCAAAACTCCGAACAACTTATCAAATATTTCGACATCATGTTTGATAATAAGTTCAGGGAAAGAATAAAAAGAGCAACAATCGACAATTGGTATTCTTGCGGTTGGCGAGGATATGGATTTGGAGAACGCCGCGGTACACTGAGCGAACTTAGCGTTTATGATATATTAACCGCCGTAAACTATTACTCTGACAGAGAGAAACAAATGCTCGGAGCATTGCAGCAAGAAGAGATTAAAAGCTTGCATCGGTCATTACAAGCAGAAAAATGGGTTCCTTATGCCTGTCTGTTCGATGTAACAGACAACAGTATCATCCGTATTGACGTTAAAGAAGACAATAGCTACGAGTATCACAGTACCACCACTTCACGACTATTAAAATACAAGAAAGGTGGTAAAGCATCCGACATACCCGATAAGATCTTGTTCGGCACAATCACAACAGACGGTTCTGCCAACGAGAGAGAATTCAATTACAAAGATAATTTTGGTTCATCCATCTCTTTCATGGACTTTGATGGAGCCAAAGACGAATATGGAAGGACAGAAATAGATATTGAAGAAAATAGTAAAACAATAACGCACAAAGTTAAAAAGACCTATTGGCGCGATGTTATGAAACTGTGATTTCCATGTTGCAATCCGGTGTTTTGATGTCAAAAGTCAACCAGCCAGCAAAAAATAACAGTTTGTTAATAGAGTAAAAAAATCATCATTTTCACTCGATTTTTGCGAAAATTGCACTCCAAAAGTGCATTTTTTCGCTGTTTTTGCACTCTCATAGTGCATTTTTTCATTATCTTTGCAGCATCGACAATCACAGAAACAAGATAATGGAACAGTTATATAATACAATGAAAGTGTTGCTGAACTATACCTCGTTAAGTTTCAAAAGGTATAAGTTCAAAGAGATAGGAGCGCACAAAAGGATGTTTGGGATTGTGGGACCGCGAGGTGTCGGCAAGACAACGATGATATTACAATACATCAAAGAGCATCTGAATATATCCGAAACGCTATATGTTTCGGCGGACAATATGTATTTCTCGACCCATAGTCTGATCGGGCTGGCCGACAGATTTGTAAAGCAGAACGGCCGCAACCTGTTCATAGACGAGGTTCATAAATACAAGAACTGGTCGCAAGAGCTTAAACAAATATACGACACCATGCCGGAACTGACCGTCGGTTTCACCGGCTCCTCCGTATTGGACATATATAAAGGGGCGGCCGACCTCAGCAGAAGAGCTCCTATATATGAGATGCAGGGACTGTCGTTCAGAGAGTATCTGCACCTGTTCCACGACATTGAAGCAAGCACCTACACCCTCGACGACATACTGAAAGGGGAAGTAAGGATACCGGGCACCGACCATCCCCTGCCCCTTTTCAACGATTATCTACGTCGGGGATATTATCCTTTCGGCCTCGATGCAGCCTTTGAGATAGAGCTGCAGCAGGTCATCAACCAGACAATGGAGACCGACATACCCACTTATGCCGAGATGAACGTGTCTACCGGAAAGAAACTTAAACAGTTGTTGGCCATCATTGCCGAAAGCGTACCATTCAAACCGAATGCCAGCAAGTTGGCGGAGATGATAGGAATAAGCAGGAACAGCCTAAGCGACTACCTGTATTACATAGAAAGAGCGGGGATGATTGCACAGGTGAAAGACACTACCGGAGGAATAAGAGGACTGGGAAAAACGGAAAAAGTATATCTCGACAACACCAATATAGCATATAATCTGGGGCGGGACAATGTCAATATAGGTAATATAAGGGAGACGTTTTTCTACAACCAGATGCGTGTAAACAATCCTGTTATAGCCTCAAAGGTATCCGATTTCGAGATAAACGGCATCACATTCGAAATCGGCGGGCGAAAGAAAGGACAGAAACAGATAGACGGTCTCGAACATGCCTATATCGTAAAAGACGACATAGAGTATGGATATGGGAACGTAATACCTCTCTGGATGTTCGGATTAAACTACTGATTTGCATATAAATTTGAACTACATCAACATATTTCATAGCACTCTTTGCACTTCGTAATATACTTTTTATTATCTTTACAGCATATATCCGATATGTCATAGGGATGACATTATATACGGATTGATTAGTAAACAGAGCGTTAAAGATATTATCCCTCTTCGAAATGTGGAAGTTTCAAGCATACAGGGGTGATAGCAATAATGCTCACGCTTATGATTATTATTATTATATCCATGCCAATGGTATATTATATCTAATAGCGTGAGTTATTGTTTATTGTTTGTATGCGGGTCCTTCCACAACCTCGAAGAAACAATATCCAATAGTCCCCACGCTTTTAAAATATAAACAGCCGCTTCAGGGGATTTATGGCACAAATTAATAAAACAAATGAAAAACTTTTTATTATCATTGACAATTCTGCTGTCTGCAAGTTTGTCGTGCTTTGCACAAAAAGAACAAGTCACAATTAAAGCCGGTACAATCGTTCCATTAGAAGCTATCAAAGAAGTCAGAGGAGCAAAAGCGCATGAAGGAGAGCCTGTAGACTTTCAAGTTACAAGAGATATTATCGTTGATGGTAGAATTGCCATACCCGCCGGTTCATTAGCTAAAGGTGTTGTATATGAAGCGAAGCGGTCGACATGTTTTGGAACAAGAGGCCGTCTTGGAATAAAAATACGCAATTTAATTACTCCCAATGGGGATATTGTAAACTTCACATCATCTGACATTTACATAAAAGGAAATAATAGAACTCCTGTATCGGTTGTTGTTTTCTGTTTAACTTGTCTTCCTTTCCCCTGTGGTGGCAAGGCAGTAATGAAAGTCGGATATGAGGTTGATGCGACAGTAGCATCTAATACAACAATAACCATTTGATAATTAATGCAAAATAATACAGGCAGCATCACCCCGCCTGTATTATTTATTATATCAAAACAAACACTAAATAAGCATTTTCACAACGTCAGTTTGGCATAACAAAATATCAGCCAGCAAGTAGGGACTTATTCTTGTATTTGTCCGCAGCCCGCAAGGGCTAAGTCATTACTATCGCCTTTACTTTATTATTATATGTCCAAAACATATTCTATATTGCGTCTTAGCCCTTACGGGCTGCGGACAAATACAAGAATAAGTCCCTACACTGCCTGTGAATAGATATCAATAAAACTATATTCTTATACTCATTCCCACTCGTCAAATTCCAGATAGCCCTCAAACCACTCGTCGCGGTGCATGCCTGCGTCTATCGACGGGTTTGAAACGGACAGGCCGATAAGGCGTATCCGGCGTTCGGCAGGGTGACCGGCCTCCTTCAACAATCGCTTGGCAAGAGGCAGAATATCGTCTTTTGTCTGTAAAATTTTGTGTTGCGTGATGCTGCGCGTTATCTGATTGAAGTCGGAATACTTTACTTTCAGCGTCAGAGTGCGACCCTCAAAACGGCCTTTCTCAATGCGACGCACCAGCTCGAGCACCACATGATACAACTCGATAAGCGCCGCCGACAATGTTTTTAAGTCTTCGGCGAAAGTCTGTTCGCATCCAAGCGACTTGCGGACATATTCCGTTTCGACCGGCCTCATGTCGATGCCACGGGCAAAATCGTAATACACACGCCCCATCTTGCCAAACACTTCACACAGATGCCGAAGCGAACAGCGGCGCAAATCGGCACCGGTGAATATTCCCATGTAGTGCATACGGTCGGCCGTGCGAGGCCCCACACCCCAGAAATCTTCTATTTTAAGCCTCGATATAAATTCCGACGCACGGTCAGGATGAATGACAGTAAGCCCGTCAGGCTTACGGATCTCCGACGCTATCTTTGCCAAAAACTTGTTGTAAGACACTCCCGCCGATGCCGTCAGACACAGTTCGGCACGTATACGTTGCCGTATCTCCCTCGCGATGTCGACAGCGAGTGGCATACCGCGCTTGTTTTCGGTCACGTCAAGAAAGGCCTCGTCAATCGAAAGAGGCTCGATTATATCGGTATATTCGGCAAATATACCGTGTACTTGTCTCGAAACGGCTTTGTATAACGCATGATCTCCACGCACTACGACAAGCCCCGGGCACAGGCGCCTGGCCTTTGCCATAGGCATTGCCGAGCGAACACCGAACCGCCGAGCCTCATAGCTGGCCGTCGACACCACCCCGCGAGGCCCGTCATGGCCCACTGCCACGGGAACACCGCGCAACTCCGGATGATCACGCTGTTCGACGGAGGCGAAAAAAGCGTCCATGTCAACATGTATTATCTTTCGTTCGCCATATATATTAATGTCTTCAACTGGTTTGTCCATCATCTGGCAGTTATCCTTTCGTTTTTCGCTACACCAATCTCACCGCATACTAAACTTCAAAACACGCCGTCGATACCGTTTGTTTCCATCGTATAATAATAAAACCAAATCCATGCCACGTATCGAAACATATCACCTATACATCCGCATCACTCTATCCCGGGCACATCATCGGGCTTCGGTATGCGACGGTTCGGATTCTCCTTTGCGCCGAGATCCACAAGTTCCCTGCCTTTCTTGACCACACTCTGCGCTCCCGTCACCAGTTTGTTGTTTGCGAAATCGTATGCTTTCCTGCTCTTTTCCAGTGCGTCGCCGAGGTCGTTGTAACGCTTTATGAAGTCACCGAGACGGTCTATGAGCTGTTCGGCAGTACCGAACACCTTCTCCTGGTTTTCCGCCTGCTGGTTCTGCACCCACGCTATATGTATCATGTGCAGGATGCCGAGCAGGTTTTGCTCGCCCGTGATGAACACCTTACGCTCGAAAGCCTCGCGCCACAGCGTCGGGTCGTTGGCAAGAGCAAGCTGCAACGACGACTCGAACGGCACGAACATTATAACGAAATCCACTGCCTCGCGGGGCGCACGGATATACTTGCTGTAATCTTTTCTCGCCAGTTCGCCCACATGTCGGCGCACGCTCTTTATGTGGTCCTGCAAGTGCCGGTCACGTTCCTCTGCCGTCTCCGCGTTCACATAACGCTGATACGCCACGAGCGACACCTTTGAGTCTATGATGGCGTCCTGCCCTTGCGGATAATGCAGGATCACATCGGGCTGCATCTCACGGTCGGTTTCGTCATTTTTCAGCGCACGCCCCGTCTCGTCACGCAGTCGTGCCTGCACCTCATAGTGTATGCCCTCGGTCAGTCCCTGACTTGCGAGCAGGTCTCCGAGAATTATCTCGCCCATGTTTCCCGCCGCCTTGTTGTCGCGCCGGAGCACGTTTGCCAGCGATTCGGCCTTCTCTCCTATCTCCCTGTTGCTCTCTATCATGCGGCATATCTGCTCGCGGAACGACGCCGAGTGCTCGGCTGAGTCCTTGATGTTGTCCGTTATGGCCTTGCGCATCTCACTGATGGCGTCTTTCAGCGGCTGGGTGATATGGCCGATATTCTCCGTATTGCGCTCTTTCAGCTTGTCGGCGTTCTGCTCCATTATCCGTGTAGCCATGTTGGCTATCTGCTCTTTTGCCGTGCGCAGTTGTTCGGCAAACTGCTCGCGGCGCACCCTGGCCTCCTCGTCGGCATGCTTGCGCAACAACTCTATCTCACGTGCCTGCGATTGCGACCGTGCGCCGAGAGTCTTGTTTTCGGCTTCAAGGGCGGTCGCACGCTCGGCGAGCCTTGCCAGTTGCTCGTTTCTTATACCCAACTCGGTGGCCGTGCGTTCCATTTCTATCGAACGCGCGGTAATAACCTTGTCTTTCTCTGACATGCCGCGACGCATTAATGCGTATGTGACGCAAATGCCTGTCACGGCTGAAATGATTGCAATAAGTATTGCCATGATTATGCTCTGTCTGTATATTGTTTTTATATTATTTGCCGGTTTCCCTTCCGCCCTGCCCTATAAGAGCGATATTCTGTTTACAGCCAGCGGACGGGAGCCGGACGAAAGGTCGGCACATACCGTGCATACATATCCTCCGGCATCACTCTCCACCGTATCGAAGCGCGCCTCTTCCAACGGTATGGAACGCAGGTCGCGGCGGATGCCCTCGCCTGTCATTTTAAGGTAGCTCTCTTTTTTTGTCCAGTAACGTATGAAGGAAATATCCTGCCGTTGGGCCGCCATCACATCCAAGTATTCACGCTCGCCGAGAACCCTGCGCGCAAGATTTTCATTGAACGCACGGATGGTCTCGATATCAACCCCCACCCTGTTACCGTCAACCGCACAGGCCACCGCAGACCGGCAATGGCTAAGGTTGAAATGTATATCTTCACGGCCTACGATAAACGGCTTGCCGCCCTCATGTAAGCCGAGTTCCACCGGCTCGTCGATGCCGTACTCCTGATATAAAGCCCTGCTCAGAAGCATATATGCCGCCGTACACGCACGGCGATCGGTCTCGTGCCTGAATGCCATGGCCTTCAGGCGCCGTTGCGGCGGCAAGGCATCGATAGCCCGCAACAGGTCGAACGAGTGAATATCCTCTGTGATATAAAGCATTGTTTACGCCTCTGTTTTTTATTTATATGATTAATGTATTAAAGAAAAAAACTTGTCCATGTGCCTGCATACATTTGCCGCATGTCATACATACTCTGTCTGAGCCTTCGGCCAATTGACGAGAAAGAGTTTTTCCGTAGCCCGGGTGAACGCCGTATAAAGCCAGTGGATATAGTCGGGAGTGAGCATCTCGTCTGTCATATATCCCTGATCCACATATATATGCGCCCACTGCCCGCCCTGCGCCTTATGGCACGTCACGGCGTATGCATATTTTATCTGCATGGCATTATAGTATTTATCTGTCTTCAAACTCTTCAACCGGTCGGCCTTTCGTGGTATATCGGCGTAATCGGCCATCACGGCATCGAACAACCGCCCGCTCTGCTCGAGCGTAAGCGCCGGAGCCTCTGAGTGCAACGAGTCGAGAACCACCGTGCATACAAGCTCCATTCCGTCGTAATCGGGAAATTCAAGAGTCACGTCGGCAAATCGGAAACCATGCTGCTCATGCACATTGCGCACCTTTCCGACCCGCGCCCGATCGCCGTTGGCAATGAACTCTATATTACCGTGCTCCCTGCGTTCGGTCTCCCCGAGATATTTGTTCTTCACAATCATCACCATGTCGCCTGCCGCCAGTTCCTCTTCACGGCCGAGCACCATCGATCTTATACCTTTATTGTACACGTTCGCCCGCTTGTTGCTCCTCGTGACTACCATTGTCTCGTCTGTTCCCACCTCGCCATAGCTTGTGGCAAGAGTCTCTATCAGTTCTTCGCCGGACACAGAAACAATATCGGCAAATCCGGCAAATCTCACCCGAGGCATGGACACATTGCCGCTATCGGCCATCATCCGACGTATTACGGTGGCGTTATACAATATGCCCGACTCGGCACTCTGCCGGAGAACCTCGCTCAAATCGGCCTCATACACCTTAAGACCATACGCTGAAAGTGCAGAGGCCGAAAGTGCCGGACTCTCCGTCTCACCGACGGGCGGCAACTGGGCACGGTCGCCGATAAACATAAGCCGGCAGTTACGCCCGCCATATACATACTCCATAAGGTCGTCGAGAAGCCGCCCGGTACCGAAACCACCGCCACCATCGGCTATCATCGATGCCTCGTCTACGATGAACAGCGTGTCGGAATACAGGTTGTCGCTAAGCCGGAAGCCCGACATGTCGGACGACAACGCCTTCTGTCGGTATATCCGCCTGTGTATAGTACCGGCCCGAACACCGGAATAGAGCGAAAGAACCTTCGCCGCCCTACCGGTCGGGGCGAGCAGCCTTATCTTCCATCCGAGCGCTGTCAGGGCTTTCACCACGGCCGACGCAAGGGTGGTCTTTCCCGTACCGGCCGCTCCACGCATTGCCATGACCACCCGCTCGCCGGCATCCGTCATGAAACGGACAAACGTGTCTATGGCAGCGGCCTGTTCGGCCGTAGGCTCCACGCCGAGCGCCAGGCGCACCCTGTATGTAAGTTCTTCGCCTATCATAAACGCAAAGGTAAGAAGAAAAGGCGGAACGGACAAATTTTTCACCAACAAGGAAACAGGTGTACATGAAGAACGACAATGCCGACGAACGGCAGCAATACAGCGGGTGAAGACATGAAAGGCACAAGCCTGGAACGGAATAAGACCATCAATATTGTAAATATTATTCATACCACCAGTATTACGTCTCCGACTGCATATTTATGCAAAATCAAGCATTATACGAGTATAAAGACTTTAAGAAATGATATATTTTTCATTGTCATGTGCCCGAATTACCGATATTCCGCAACGGGATACCCGTTGCACTGCATTCGGATACCCGTTACCTTCCGTTTAGACACCCGTTGCGTTGTGTTTAGCCGCTAAACGCAACGCAACGGGATACCCGCCGAAAGCCTGCGGGAAGGCTTATTTGCATAAATATACATATCGAAACATAAAAAAATGCGGAATTTCACGCCATTGTGAAGTTCCGCAAACACACATGCCGGCATAGACAGCCAAACAATAATTAATATATATTCGATACATCAAAATGCCCGAAACATGGAAATATCATATTTCATGGTATTTCTTTTGTGCATAAACATACGCGAAAGAGCATCCGCCTGTAATAAAAACATCATACAATTCATATCGTCAAATTATTTAATATGCCACAAAGATAGCACAAAACCGGACATGAAACAACAATTTTCACGATACACTTCGCGATATAACAGACGAAACGGATATAGCCGAAAAGGATAATAAAACTGTTAATCATGGTTATCTAACAGTAAAAAAAGTATTTATAAACAGCACTTATCAATTTTTATTAATAATTTTGAAACAACAAGCAACCGATGACAATACGGTAAAAACATCATGACAACCCTTTCACATAAACATGCCATACTGACGGCCGTGACACTATGCTGCACATACGGCATGGCGCAGACCAGCCATGTGGTGACCGACATGGAGACAGGCACACCGATAAGGGATGTCACAATCATATTCAACAATATCGACTCTTGCCGGACGAAAACCGAATATACAGGTATTTTCACTTGTCCCGACTCGGCCCGCACACTCACATTCAAACACTCCAAATACGAAGGCAGGATAATGGACAGGCACGAGCTGAAAGACACTATAGAACTGCTGCCCAACATGAACAGGCTCAACGAGGTGGTGATAAAAGGCAAGAGACCAAAGATTTCACCGTTCGTGATGGGTCCGATAAAAGACGCCGCACTCTCAGCGCCGAGGCAAACGGCAACGGCAACGTTTGATGTTGTAGACCTTTTCACATGGAAAAAGCGCAAGAAAACAAAGAAGAGAATCAAGGCTATTGAGAATTATTGATTATCTTTGCAGTCTGTAACAACGACATTGACAGCGGATGAAGATAAAAGGCAACGCCATAAACATCGTCCTGGCAGGGGCTGTGGCTCTGCTGGCATATCTTTGCGTGGCCAGCATACAGGCTCCGATGAGGTTTGACAGCAAGCGCACGGAGCGCGAGAAAGACGTGAAACGGCGGCTGGTAAAAATCAGACGCTCCGAAGAGTCTTTCCGAAAGGCCAACGGCCACTACTGCCCGTCGCTCGAAACGCTTGTAAGAGGCGGCTGGATGGCCGACTCGCTGAGATACATTCCGCACAGCGCCAACAAGGAGTTCAGGCTCGCCACCGGCACCACGATGTCCCGGGCGGGCGAAATTGTGCCGCTGATGGAATGCGGAGCCGAGTATGCCGACTATCTCGAAGGCCTCGACAAAAACTCCATCAACGCCATAACAGACGAGGCCAACAGCGCCGGACTGTTCCCCGGACTGCGCATAGGCAGCCTTACAGAGAACAACGGCAATGCCGGAAACTGGGAAAAAGGAAAATGAACAATTCACAATTACATCGCAATACCCAATCATGAATACCACCGGGACAGCCCCTACGACCAACAATAAGAGACTGACGATAAGGGTCGGAAGCCACACACTCTCGTTCTCAACCGTGAGAAGCACGGCCGAGGGAAACTCCGTCGTATACGAACCCTATACCGTGAAAAGCGGGATATCAATGGCCGCAAACCTCAGGGAAGCGCTGAAAACGGCCGACATGCCTGCCGAAGGATTTCAAAGAGTGACGGCGGTAATCGTATCTCCGGTAATGCTGATACCCACCGACCTGTTCAGTGAAGGCGAGAAAGACATGCTGTACAGACACGCGTACACGACAAACGGAAGCGACACCGTGATGCACAATGTGCTGCCGGACCTTAACGCAGTGGCCCTGTTCTCGGTAAACAAAGATCTCAAACTCGTGATTGAGGATAACTTCAAGCATCCCACGTTCATGTGCGCCATGGCTCCCGTGTGGCGTTATCTTCACCAACGCAGTTTCACGGGCAACAGAAACAAACTGTACGGCTACTTCCACGACGGGAAGCTGGAGCTTTTCAGCTTCACACAGCACCGCTTCAAATACTGTAACACGTTCGACACAACAAACGCACACGACTCTCTATACTTCCTGCTCTACGTATGGAAACAACTGATGCTCGACCAGGAGCGGGACGAGATACACCTCGTGGGAAACATTCCGGACAGCGATTGGATAACCGAAGAGCTGAAAAAATTCATCAGACGTACATATATCATCAACCCGTCGGGCGATTTCAACCGTGCGCAGGTGACACAGATAAAGAACATTCCATACGACCTGATGACGCTATACGTAAAAGGAAGATAAGCGAAGCAGAAAAGGACATACGGCAAAATGAGAATAATAACAGGAATATACAAAGGCAGACGATTTGATGTGCCGCGTTCGTTCAAGGCAAGACCGACGACGGATTTCGCGAAAGAAAATATCTTTAACGTATTGAACGCATACACCGACTTCGACGGAAGCACGGCTTTAGACCTGTTCGCAGGCACCGGAAGCATCTCGCTCGAACTTGTATCCCGTGGGTGCAAACGGGTGGTGAGCGTGGAACAGGACAGGGATCATCACGCCTTTATATTGCAATGCCTCAAAAAACTCGGCACAGACACCTGCCTGCCTGTCCGCGGAGATGTGTTCAGGTTTGTCAAATCGTGCAAGCAACAGTTTGACTTCATATTCGCAGACCCGCCCTACGCACTAAAAAATCTGGGTGAAATACCTGATATCATATTCGAGAAAGGACTGCTGGCAGACGGCGGCATGTTCGTACTCGAACACGGAAAGGAATATGATTTCAGCACAAACACGCATTTCGTGGAGCACCGTGCCTACGGAAGCGTAAACTTCTCGCTATTCACAAAAGCGGCGAAAGAAGCCGGGTAAGACTCTCCCAAAGACGCGGAAAAAAGCCTGGATTCATGCGACCGGGCTTTTCCGACAACGGAACGGAACGGCCGAGATCTTCAAGGAAGATACGCCTGAAACGGCGGGCGACGGTCTCGTCATAGAAAAAAGCATTTGACTCGAAATTGTTTTCAAAACTGCGCGAGTCGACATTTGTTGATCCGCACGTGGCAAGAGAGTCGTCGCAGACAAGGATTTTGCTGTGCAGAAATCCGCTCTCATACAGATAGACTTTCACACCTGAGGCCGTCATGTCACGCAGATATGACCTGCCGGCCCACTCCACGAAACGTGCGTCGCTGCGCTCGGGCACTATAATACGCACGTCTATGCCGCCAAGCGCGGCTGTCTTCAAGGCGAAAAGTACCGGCTCGGTAGGTATGAAATAGGGCGTCTCGATGTATATATATCTACGGGCGGCAATTATCACGCGCATATATCCCTGCATAATCTCGGGAAACGGGGTCACGGGACCGCCCGTCACAATCTGTATCAGACAGTCGTCATAGTCTGACGATACCACAGGGGGATAGTACTTTCGGTCTGAAAGACGCGTGCGATCCACGAAATACCAGTCTACAAGAAATTCTCTTTGCAGCGAATAGACCGCACTGCCGGTTATCTTTGTCATCGTGTCGCGCCACGGCCTGCCTTCAACACCTTTCACATAGCGCTGCGCTATGTTCATTCCGCCGATAAATCCGACCTTGCCGTCTACAACGATTATCTTGCGGTGGTTGCGGTAATTGACCTTGCTGGTGAACGATGGAAACCGCACAGGCAGGAAAGGACAAACCTCGATACCCTCTTCACGCATACGCTCAAAGAAATGGCGGCTCACGTTCCAGCAGCCCACATCATCGTAAATGACACGCACTTCGACTCCCTGTCTCGCCTTGTCGATAAGCGAGTCGGACACAAGACGGCCGAGAGCGTCATCGGCAAAAATGTAAATATCGATATGTATGTGTGACGTAGCATTACGAATGGCGGCTAGCAATGCCGGAAAGAATCCGTAACCGTCGGTATATATGTCTACGGTATTATCCTTGAAAGGCAGTGCCATGCTTTGATTTACAAACAAATCGATGGTCTGTTTGTGGTTTTCCGGCAACCGCAGGTCTTGTTGTCCGACAAAACTGAGCATCGACCGCCTTGTGATCTCGTTCATGCTACGCTCGCTCACAAGCCTATCTCTGCGCGTATTGACACCGAAGAACACATAAAGCACAATGCCTGCCACCGGCACAAAGTATATAACGAGCGCCCACGCCATTGTCTTTGCCGGCAGACGATTGTCCATCAGCACATGTATAATGGCGAGAATGACGACTATGTCATTGAGAATTACGAGCGTAAGGTATAGTTCGTGCATCGCAGTATGTTATTTGTTTGTTTCAGTGATGTTGCTTGTTTATAGTGGCAGCGTGACTTACCCGTTGTTGCCATAGGCCCGGTCACTCATCTGAAACCTACCAGCTTATGGGTTTGAAGCGACATCCGCCATTTCGGATGTTCTTTGACATACTCCATACAAGCGGCTGTTATCGTGCCGTTCGACTCCCTGTCACCCGTATCGCAGGGCTGCAGATAATAATAATCGGCTTCTATTCCATAATCGGATACATCCCGGCACGACAGCGACAACGATAAGCCACTGGTGGTACTGTCAAACGCCTTGCCGCCAAACACGCACTTCAGCTCATTGCAACGTGTTATGGCAGGCCGACCCGCACTGCCGAGAAAAGCCTCTTTCGGGGATACGGTAAGCCAGTCTATCGTTGAGGGAACGGGGCGGGTACCGTTTGTTTCCATGGCTACCTCAAAGCCGGCATCATGCAACAACGCCACAAAAGCATCGTCGACCTGCAAAGACGGCTCGCCGCCGGTGAGCACTACAAAGCGGGACGGGTAGCGGCTGACAGCCGAAAGTATCTCATCATCACTCATCTCATACGCCGCGGAGTGTTCCGTATCGCAGAAAGGACACTTCAAGTTGCACCCCGAGAAGCGCACGAAGACAGCCGGACGACCTGTATTGTGCCCCTCGCCTTGCAATGAATAGAATATCTCGTTAACCTTTTTAATCCCTCTCATACGCTATTTCTTTCTTTTTTCTTAAACCTTATCCTGCCGATTTCGGCATACCGTCAGTCTTCCTCGTAAGTCGCAATGTTGCCCTCACTCTCCTGAACCGAGACCTTATAGCATTGCGGTATCTGCTCGGTACACCACTTTGCTATGTTCTCCGCAGTGGGATTGAAAGGCAACAGTTCATTCAAATCACCATGATCGAGATACCCTTTAATCTTGTTTTTCACCTCAGTGAAGTCACATACCATGCCGTTTGCATTCAGTTCCCTCGACTTGCAGAATACCGTTATAACCCAATTATGTCCATGCCTGTGCGTACATTTGCTCTCATAGTCAAGCGTAAGACTGTGACAAGCCGATATTTCTATTGTCTTTTGAATATAATACATACTGTTTTTTGATTTTATAATTAACCACGCCTTGCGGTCATTATCCTTATTTTCCAACTTCAATCATCTCCCTGGCAATACCGTTTACTATTAACACGCGCCACTGTAAGGTATCAATTCACCATTATGTCGCTACCGAGCTGTCGGGCAAGGGCATCCCGCAACATCTGCGTGTCCTTGTGTTCCTGCATCAATTGCATTATACGGTCCATGTCGCTGCCCGCCTGCCGCAATTGCTGTTGAATGTCGGCAAGGCGCCGTTTGACTATGTCCATCCGGAAATCGAGTATCAGATGAACCACACGCTGCCGCAATGTCTCGGGCTTATGCTTCATTTCGAGACTGCGGCTGAGCTGGTACCGGTTTATGACGAGCTGTCCGGCAAGCCTGCTTATCTCCACATCTGGATGATGCATGAAATATGTCTCGGCGCGGAAGCCCTCGTCATTGTTGTGCTCAACGGCCTCAGCCAATATGCGGTTGTAAAGCTCGTTGCCGAACACAAGACCGTCCTGTGCCATGTCGTAGTCAATATATTGTGCCACAGAGAGGCTCACGGCCTGTCCGTCTTCCGTTTCAAGCCCGTCGAATATTATCTCCTCGCCATGCTTGATGACGCTCTGTATCAGCATACGCTCCACCTCACTTGCCTGTTCGGCCACGGTGTGCAGCCCTATCCGGGGCTGCGGCGAGGACACGGCCACAGCATGTTGACCGTCTGCCTCATCGCCCTGCTGTTGCCTTCTCTGCTCGCGCTCAGCCTCCTTGGCCTTGTTTTCCACGTCACCGCGGATAAAACTGTTCATAGTGTTGATAAGCGTCCGCTCGCTCATGCCGAGCCTATGCGAGCACTCGTGGATATAAGTATCGCGTGTTATCTGGTTCGGAATGACCGAGACGCTGCGCACTATGCTGCCTATCGCCTCCGAACGCTTCACCGGATCAGTCACACCTTTAAGCAGAAGGTCTGTCTTGAACTGTATGAAATCGGTCTGATGACCGTCTATATATGCCACAAACTCATCCGCGCTATGCTTCCTTGAGAAACTGTCGGGGTCGTCTCCGTCGGGCAGAAGCAGTACCTTGATGTTCATACCCTCGGCAAGCAGCATGTCTGTTCCCCTCATGGCGGCATGAATGCCTGCATCATCACCGTCGTACAACAGCACTACGTTTGCAGTAAAGCGGTGCAACATGCGTATCTGATACACACTGAGAGCCGTTCCAGAGTTGGCCACCACATTCTCAATGCCGCACTGGTGCATTGCTATCACATCGGTATATCCTTCCACCATATACACACAATCCTCTTTCACTATCGCGCGTTTGGCCTGATATAGTCCGTAAAGCTCGTGATCCTTATGGTATATCTCCGACTCGGGCGAATTGACATACTTTTGCTGCACGCCCTTGGTTCGCGAATCGAGAAGCCGTCCTCCGAAAGCGTTTACCTTTCCGCTGATATTGAACCATGGGAAAATCACCCTTCCCGAATATCGGTCTACCAGCTCTCCGCTCTCCTTTTTATAGCACAGTCCGGTCTTTACGAGAAACTCCTCCTTGTATCCTTTGGCTATGGCCGCTTTCGACATGGCATCGCGCCGCATAGGAGCATAGCCGAGCTGGAACTTCCTCATGATGTCGTCTCGTATTCCACGACTGCGGAAATACTGCTTTCCGATGGCCTGTCCGTCTTCGTTGTTGTGCATTATGTCCATGAAATAGTCTTTCGCCCATTCATTGACTATGAACATACTCTCACGTTCGTTGGCCTCGCGCCGTTCATCGTCGGTCAGTTCCCGCTCTTTTATCTCTATGCTGTATTTCTTAGCAAGCCACCTCAATGCCTCCGGATAAGACAGTTGCTCATGCTCCATGATAAAGTGAACGGGTGTTCCTCCCTTGCCACATGAGAAACACTTGCACAGCCCCTTGGCTGGCGATACATAGAACGATGGCGTTTTGTCGTCATGAAACGGGCACAGACCAACATAGTTTACCCCACGCTTGCGCAAGGTGACAAAGTCTGAGACGACGTCTACAATCTCTGCGGCATCAAGTATTCGTTCTACGGTAGGGCGGTCGATCATTTTTTTTATTCTTTCAAGGAGTTAGAGGAGTTAAGGGAATTATCGCGGACTGCGTCTGCTGGAGTTAAAGACAAATCTCACTTCAAATACCCCGCCAGCTTGCTCCTGTTGGCCTTCAAGCCTTTCGCCATACTCTTAGCATTGGTCCTGGCACCGAGAAGTGAGGTGTGAGTGTGGTCCCGGTTGTAGTATTTCATCGCCTTTTCTTTGCTTCCGCACTTCTTGTCGAGATAGTCGGCGGTAATGTTGTGCATATCCACAAATTCGACGCCGGTCGCATCGACAACCTCACGATACCACTTTCCATAGCTGTCGTTGCGACGCTCAATCCTGCCTTTCGGCCACTCGTTTCGAGGTGTTAGGGATACAAGTATCGGAGTGGCGCCCTTCTCGCGAACATCCTGTATGAACTTTTTAAGATACCAGCCGAACGTATACACAAGTTCATAGTTTCCGCCTTTCTCCATCTTGTATACACGGGTTGAGTCAGACGTACCTGGTATCGTGCCGCGCGCACGGTCTTTGTTGATTGGTCCTATGTCATTATGTCCGAACTGTATTAGCACAAAATCACCCGGTTGCAGACTGTTGTACACACGATCCCATCGTCCCTCGTTGAGATATGTACGGGTAGAGCGGCCAGCATGGGCGCAATTAACACATGTGATCTTCCTATCATCGAAGATTGTATAGGCTTGCGATCCCCAGCCCCACATGCCGTTCTCGTCCTTGTCTTCGTTTTTCACTGTAGAATCTCCGGTGATGAACACCACCGGCTTGCCTTTCTCACGCCTCACGGCCACAGTATCCGGAACCACGTTTATCATCATCGCTTGCAGCGGCGCCAATGCCGGGTCGGCGCTTGCGGCTATTCCCTCGGCGGCCGAACGGGCGTTCATCTCCGCCCCGAAGCGGCTCGTGTGTATGTTGTCCTTATAGAAGTGGTAGCTCTCTTTCCACTTGCCGTAGCGGTCGAGCTTTGCGCCCGATATTTCGTTGAGGTCTACGTAGGGCACGCCCTGCTCGCGGCTGATTTCTTCGAGCCATGCCCCGTGGGGCTTGCGCACTATCTTCCCGTCCTCGCCGTACGCGTTGCGGGGCGTTAGCGACATCAGTATAGGATGCGCCCCGGCGGCACGGCAGTCGGCTATATACTTGCGCATGTATCCGCCGTATGTGTAGACGGTCTCTTTCTCGCCCGTCTCCTTTATCGTCACTTCGAGCGAGTCGTGTCCCGTGCCCTTTATCACGGCGCGCGCACGGCCCTCGTCGAACGGTCCGTTGTCGTTGTGCCCGATAGATATTATCACCCAGTCGCCGGGTTTGAGGGCCTCGCGCACCGCCGGCCACAGCTTGTTGTAGTACGTGCGTGTGCTCATTCCGCCGAGAGCCTGGTTCTCGACGCTTATCTTGCCGGCATCGAAAAACCTGTGGGCGAAATATCCCCAGCCCCACTGTCCGTTGTTGCCGTTGCCCAGCGTGCCGTTGCGCATCGTCGAGTTGCCGATGAGAAATAGCACCGGATTGCCGCCCTTCCGGGTCGTGCCCGGAGCGGGACGGGCCATGAGAGCCTTGTTGATGCTGTCGGGGGTGTTGTCTATCACTTTGTTTACGTCTTCAACCGGTTTCAGTTTCTGAGCCGCCGCAGGCACGGCCAACGCTCCGAATACGATAATGGCGGATAGCAGTCTTTTCATTTTTCAGTAGTTATTATTGTTGTTGTAAATAGCTATGCAAAGATAATAAATAAGTGACGAAAAACGATAACGCTTCACCTCTTTATTTGACAATGGCGCAAAAAGCGGCATGCCGGCACTGAACGGAATGCGCTTCAACGTCCATGCTTTGTAAATAAAATATCAACCATCCTTTGTCCGGACTGCGATAAAAAGTCATGCGGAAACCGATTGCTGGACGATGGTTTTTACTTTGTTTTTTGATAAAAACACGGACGACAAGCGACGCCCGTGCCGTGTTTGCGCGTCCGGAGCGGCATTGCATCACGTTCGGCAACCCGTTGCGCCGCATTCGGCATCCGAATGCCGTGCATTAAGATACCCGTTGTACCGTGACGAGCTGCCGGATGCAGCGCAACAAGCACCCCGTTTCAGGCCGTTTATGTACAAACAAAAAAGCGGCGGGGTGTCCGATGAATACACATCGGGCACCCCGCCGCAGCGGTTTACCGACAAACCGGATGCCTGTCGGGCTACCACGGCCCACCACATATTATATAGCGGCAATACCGCACGCTGCCGCCCCACCGGCATTTATCAAATATTGCAGTCGTTCATAGCCGCAGGACAGCATGTAAAGGCACTTTGGCACGACTGTTGCAATAGGTTCTTTTGTAAATATTTATCATGATTTTATCGTTTTATATCGCTTTCGGGACAAACAAAAATACCGCCAAAACCGATGAAACGCAAATATCATCGCGATACACTTCACGATATTTTGAACGATACAATGCGGCGTAACGATTTTTTTATCACCTTTGCATCATGTTCAAGTCACCCCCGGGGCAACGGGTCCGCCTTGCGGCAAGACTCGGAACACGCATAAAAACAATAAACAAAAACAAAGGACCTGCCAACTTTACAAAAACAAAAAATCATTTATGAAAAAGTTTTTATCAACGAAAATGATGATTGCCGGCATGATGATGCTGTGCGCAATGATGTCGTTCACGGCCTGTTCAAGCGACGATGACGAAGGAGACAACGGCGGATATGGCCCGGGAAACGGTCCCGACCCGGTAGAAACAGGCTGGTCGGGAGATACGGAAAACGGCACATCCTACTTCTGCCCGCAACAGTCTGCGGGCCAGGAAACAGGCGTTACGGTGGTCTGCCGGTTCGAGGCGGCCGGCGGAGTATGCACAAAGGCCGACGCAAGATTTGAATGCGGAAGCCGCGAGATTGCCGACGCACTGTACGACTACATGATAAATGGCGATGATGACGATGCCGACTACGCTCCCGCAAACAAGCAGACACGCAAGATGATCAAAACAATGCGGAGCACGAGAGCCGACCGGCCGATGGGCATTGAAAGTGCTTTGAGCAAAAAGGGCAACACTATCGTTGCCCAAATGTATGTCATCGGCAAGAAAATGTCGGACATGAAAAAGCTGATGGATTTCTATTTCACCACAGACCGCATCGGATTTACATACGACCCGAACCTCAGCAACAGCGAACCCGGATATTACAACGTGGCCAAACTGCCTGCCAAACCGGTGTTCGGCAACATGAACGAAAGCACCCTCAACTATCAATGCGACATCACGGGCGCGTCGGTCTACTATTTCGGTGGTATCACAAAGGCCGAAATTAACGTGACGCGCGATGCCGGCAACCGCGTGAGCAAACTCATCCAGACGCTCACTTTCCGTACGGAACGCCTTGCATGGGAATTCGTGTACGGCGAAGACGGCGACAACGACGGAGACGGTTTCACGCTGAACGGCAACAAAGTAACATCCGTACTCGACTTCCACGGCGGTTATGACAACGACGGCGCATCGGCGCAATTCATGGAAAACTGTGCCAGACAGTATATAGTGATGTTCGACGCAATGTACAACATGCCGGTCGGTGTATCGCTGATGCTCTCTTTCGCACAATAAAACACACCTATATTTATATACAACGAAAATCCGTGCCACGTATGACTCTCGGTCGTGTGGCACGGATTTTCGTTTTCTTAGTCGCCGGTTACTGCCGCAGGCCGGTCAGTTCTTGTCGTAGGCATGCAGCGGGTAGTCGGTGGTGTAGTGCAGTCCGCGGCACTCCTTGCGCTCTATCGCCCAGCGGGTGATGAGATACGCCACGTTTATCATGTTGCGAAGCTCGCATATATCCCTGCTCGCCTTCACTCGCTTGAACAGGTTCTCCGTCTCCTCATACAGCATGTCGAGCCTGTTCCACGCACGGTGCAGACGCAAGTCGCTGCGCACTATTCCCACATAGTTGCTCATAATCTGCGTCACTTCCTTTACGCTCTGAGTGATGAGCACCTTCTCTTCATTGGTGAGCGTACCCTCATCGTTCCATTCCGGTACCTTGTCGTTGAAGTCATACTCATCCACATGAGCCAGCGAGTGACGTGCGGCGGCATCGGCATATACGACAGCCTCTATCAGAGAGTTGCTCGCCAGGCGGTTTCCGCCATGCAGTCCGGTGCAGGCACACTCACCGATGGCATAGAGCCGTTCGATGGACGACTGCCCGTTGAGGTCTACTTTGATACCTCCGCACATGTAGTGGGCGGCCGGGCGCACGGGGATATAATCTTGCGTGATGTCGATGCCCATCGTCTTGCACTTATGGTAGATGTTGGGAAAGTGGCGGCGGGTCTCCTCGGGATTCTTGTGCGTCACATCGAGGCACACATGGTCGAGCCCGTGGATTTTCATTTCCTTGTCAATGGCTCTCGCCACAATGTCACGCGGTGCGAGGGACAGCCGCTCGTCGTATTTCTCCATGAACGACTCACCGTTCGGCAGGCGCAGTATTCCGCCATATCCGCGCATGGCCTCGGTTATGAGAAAGGCGGGATGAGTCTCGCCCGGGTGGTAGAGTGCCGTGGGGTGGAACTGCACGAACTCCATGTCGGCCACCGTTCCCTTGGCCCTGTACACCATGGCCTCTCCGTCGCCGGTGGCTATGACGGGGTTCGTGGTGGCCTGATACACCGCCCCGCAACCGCCCGTGCACATCAGGGTGACCTTGCTCAGGTACGTGTCCACCTTCTCGGTATCGGGATTGAGCACGTATGCTCCATAGCAGTGGATATACGGTGTGCGGCGCGTGACGCGCGCTCCGAGGTGGTGCTGGGTGATAATCTCCACCGCAAAGTGGTTTTCCTTTATGTCTATATCGGGACAGGCACGCACGGCGGCCATCAGTCCGCGCTGTATCTCCGCGCCTGTGTCATCGGCATGGTGCAGTATACGGAACTCCGAGTGTCCGCCCTCCCGGTGCAGGTCGAACTCTCCGTCATCACGACGGTCGAAGTTCACGCCCCACTCAACGAGTTCTTTTATCTGCTCAGGAGCGTTGCGCACAACCTGCTCTACAGCCTTCCGGTCGCTGATATAGTCGCCGGCTATCATCGTATCTTCTATATGTTTCTCGAAATTGTCTGTCGCAAGGTTTGTAACCGAAGCCACTCCGCCCTGGGCAAACGAGGTGTTTGCCTCGTCGAGCGATGTCTTACAGATGACACAGACCCTGCCTTTATGCGCTCTCGCTACTTTCAGGGCGTAACTCATACCGGCCACCCCCGAGCCGATCACAAGAAAATCGTATTTAAAAACCATAAAAACGTTGTTTTAATTACGATGCAAAAGTAACTATTTTTATTTACAATGAACAAGCAAGCAGACGAAAATTTGATTTTACAGACACTTAATCATGGTACCATGCACAATACGGACACCGTGCAAAATACATTATCGGCATGCAACGGCCGCATTACCTGCCGATAGCTCCGACGGCACAACACGGCAAAGATATTACCGCAATACGAAAGCCGGAGCACTCATGGCGGGCCACTTAAAAACACCTTCATTTCTTTCTCACTGTCTCTGTCATCATCCGGATTATACACAATATGCGACCGAAGAACACCATATATGCCGGCACACTCAGGTCATCGTTATGCAAAAACAGGCAAAACAAACCGTAAACACTTGGAATTCTCGGCGAAATAAAGTAATTTTGTGCGTCTATTTGTAAGTTCAATGAACAGGTTTTATATTTTTATCATCATCTCCTTTCTGTCTATACATGCCTGGTCGCAGACTGAAACGGAACCAGACGAAAGGGAAAGAGACAACGAAACGGAAGCCGCGGCATACGGCACGGAAACAGACTCTATCGCCACGGCTGTTCCGGAACTGCCGTGGCCTACGGGTGCACAGACAGAGATAGACAGGTTGCTCGAAGGCAGCATGTTCGAGACCTCACAAGTGGGGCTGATGGTCTACGACCTCACGGCCGACAGCATAATCTACCGCCACAACGAGAAACAGATGTTGCGTCCGGCATCCACCATGAAGGTGGTAACGGCAGTGGCTGCTCTCGACAGGCTCGGCGGATCTTATCAGTTTCGCACTTCACTCTACTATACAGGCAAGATAAACAACAACACGCTTACCGGTGACATATACTGCGTGGGAGGTTTCGACCCGCTGTTCAACAGCGACGACATGAAAGCCTTTGTCGAGAGCATCAGGCAAATGAGCGTAGACACCATCAGGGGCCGCATAGTGGCAGATAAAAGCATGAAAGACAGCGACAGGTTGGGTGAAGGATGGTGCTGGGACGACAAGAACCCCACCCTGTCACCGCTCCTGATATCGAGAAAAGACATATTCACCGAACGCTTTATCGAGGAACTTAGAGAAGCCGGAGTGACGGTTGAGGCTTTCAACACCGAGGGTAAGTTGCCCGATGGGGCTTTCGCCGTCTGCACACGCTTCCACACCATCGACCAGATACTGATGCGTATGATGAAAGACAGCGATAATCTTTTTGCCGAATCTATGTTCTACCAGATTGCGGCAGCCTGCGGAAGCAGGCCCGCAAAGGCAACTCATGCACGCACGACGATACGCAATGTGATAAGAAAAAGCGGCCTGACGCCATCCGTATACAAGATTGCCGACGGCAGCGGACTCTCACTCTACAACTATGTATCGGCCGAGCTTGAAGTGGCTCTGCTGCGATATGCCTACAAGAACGCCGAGATATTCAACCACCTATACCACTCCATGCCCGTAGCCGGAGAAGACGGTACACTGAGAAACCGCATGAGAGGCAGCGCTGCCGACGGCAACGTACACGCAAAGACAGGAACACTGACAGGTATCCGTTCGCTAGCGGGATACTGCACGGCAGCCAACGGACACATGCTTTGTTTCGCGATAATAAACCAGGGAGTGATGCACGGCAACAACGGAAAGGCATTTCAAGACAAGGTGTGTATCTCGTTGTGCCGACCTTGACATTCATAAACAACACATCCGATCCGGCAAGACACCAAAGAGTAAATCAAAACATAAAACAATAAAAAATCAAATGCAATGATAAAAATCGAATATTACGTTGACAAAATCATCCAGATGTGCGGCCTTACGGGCATGTCGGTCACCGTGGCACGCTTCATCCTGCTCGTACTGGTCGCCGTGGTACTGGCATCCGTAGCCGGAATACTGTTCAGGAAAATTGTCACTCCCATCGTACGGAATATCACCGCACGGACCAAAGTCACATGGGACGACATTCTCCTTGGCGATGACATACTGAAAGCGGCAAGCCGCATCGTGCCAGCAGTAGTGGTATGGGTCCTGCTCCCGATGATTTTCACTCGCTTCGACACCGTGCATGAAATACTCGAACGAGCCACGGCGGTATATATCACGGTCATGTCAGTAAACCTGGCGATAGTGTTCATCAACTCATTGAAACTGTTGGGCAACAACATCAACTCGTCAACCCAACAGTATTTCCACTCGTTTTGCGGCGTACTGAAAATCGTAATGATATTCATTGCCGTAATCGCCGTGGTGGCGATAATAATAGACAAAAGCCCGACAAAGCTGTTTGCCGGACTCGGTGCCACATCGGCAATCATGATGCTGGTATTCAAAGACACAATATCAGGACTCGTGGCGGGCATCCGCCTTACGAGCAACAACATGATGCGTAAAGGCGACTGGATAACGGTGCCCAAGGCGGGAGCGGACGGTACGGTGGAAGACATCACGCTGACAACGGTGAAGGTGCGCAATTTCGACAACACGATAGTTACCGTGACACCGCAAACCCTCGTCGACGACTCGTTCAAAAACTGGATTGGCATGCAGAACAGCGACGGCCGCAGGGTTGCCCGCAAGATATATTACGACTTCAACCACATACACCCGGCCGGTCGTGAACTGTGCGACAGGCTTGTGGAGAAAGGCTATTTCAACGCCGGAGAGATTACGCCCGACACTGTGAACCTGACCCTTTTCCGCCGATATGCCGAACGATACCTTGCCGGACATCCTGAGGTCAACAGCTCGATGACCATAATGGTGCACCAGCTTGAGCCGGCATCGTTGGGACTTCCCGTGGAGTTCTATTTCTTCCTGAGCGACAAGGAGTGGCTGAACTACGAGCATAACCGTGACGACATTTTCGAATACATATATGCCATAACGCCTGATTTCGGCCTGAAAATATATCAGCAGTACATCGGCAGAGAGGCGTGACAATACCCGAATGCAACGCAAAGAAATGCCGAATACGATATAACCGTCAAGGAAATGGGACAAAAAAGAGGCAGACGCTCGCTGACGAGCGTCTGCCTCTTTTTTGTCGTATCTCGAACAGCGGCTTATTCCTCTGCCGCTTTCTGCTGTGCGATGTAGTACTCGATGTCTTCCGGACGGAAGTTCTTAATGAAACCGAAGTGTCCCTCGACCTCGGCCTCGGCATGACGCACGTACACGTTGGCACTCTTTGTGAAGAGTTCGGGAGCGCGTGTGGCGTCATCGAGTATGAGAAGAGACATTATTATGTCGGCCGTCATCTCATACAGACGGCGTGCAAGGAAGTCGAGCACACACTGGTTGTCGGCCGCCTTGACGGTCTCGATGGCCCCCTCGAGCTTCGCAACCATCGGAACGACACGCTCTTTGAGAGCCTGCAACTCGGGAGCCACGGCATTTTCGAGCATTTCCTTAATGATAGCAAGGCACGTACCGTTGGTTATATAGCGGATAGCTGCCACCACCTGGAGCTGCGTCGTACCCTCATATATAGAGAATATGCGGGCGTCGCGGAACAGACGCTGGCACTTGTACTCCATGATGAAGCCCGAACCGCCATGCACCGAGATTGCGTCGTATGCGTTCTGGTTGGCATATTCGGAGTTCATACCCTTTGCAAGCGGCGTGAAGGCATCTGCCAGACGCGTGTATTTCTTCAGCTCCGCACGCTCCTCGGGAGTGAGCTTACGGTCGCGGGCAATATCTTCGAGAGCCTTGTAGATATCTACATAGCGTGCTGTCTGATAGAGAAGCGAGCGTCCCGCGTCGAGTTTGGCCTTCATGCGGCTGAGCATATCGTATACCGCCGGAAAATCGATGATCTTCTGTCCGAACTGGGCACGGTCCTTGGCGTATGCCAGAGCCTCGTTGTACGCTTCCTGCTCCACACCAACACTCTGTGCGGCGATGCCCAGACGGGCGCCGTTCATAAGAGCCATGACATACTTTATAAGTCCCATACGGGTACTTCCGCAAAGTTCCGCTTTGGCGTTCTTGTATGTAAGCTCACATGTCGGCGAGCCGTGTATGCCGAGTTTGTGCTCTATGTGGCGCACGTCCACACCGCCCTGACGCTTGTCGTAGATAAACATCGACAGTCCGCGGCCGTCGTGTGTGCCCTCTTCGGAACGTGCCAGCACAAGGTGTATGTCGCTGTCACCGTTTGTTATAAAGCGCTTCACTCCGTTGAGAAGCCAGCAACCGTCTTTCTCCGAGTATGTGGCTTTGAGCATCACACGCTGCAAATCCGAACCGGCATCAGGCTCGGTGAGGTCCATGCTCATGGTCTCGCCCGCACATATACGGGGTATGTATTTTTCTCGCTGCTCTTCGCTGCCGAACTCATAGAGCGTGTCTATGCATGACTGGAGGCTCCATATATTCTGGAAACCGGCGTCAGCGGCGGCTATCACCTCGCTGAGCATCGAGAATGTGGTGTTCGGCAGGTTCAGTCCGCCATACCTGCGGGGCATGCTTATGCCCCATAGCCCGGCCTTGCGGGTGGCATCCATGTTCTCAACTGTCTTCGAGGCGTAAATCATACGGCCGTTTTCCAGATGAGGACCTTCAAGGTCCACACTCTCCGAATTAGGCTCGAGGATGTTCGCCGCCACATCACCGGTTATATCGAGAATGCGCTTGTAGTTCTCTATCGCATCCTCATAGTCGACCGGCGCGTCTTCAAATTTATCTTTATCCGCATAGCCGCGCTCTTTCAATTCAACTATACGCTTCATCAAAGGATGATGAAGATGGAACTCAAGTTCCGGATGATCGCTATAATAATTTGCCATTTTATTCTTTATTTTTTACGGAAGTTAAAGAAGTTACGGGAAGTTAAGGAAGTTAAAGGACAATACCTTTACTTACTCTTTTCATCCCTCATGGCGTTGTCATTGACTATCGCCCTGCAATATGAGTTAAGGAATTTACTTGTTTCCTCTATGCTGCTGTGCAGCAATTCGAACTCTCCCGGACGCAAAAGTCCAAGGTCTCTTGAAAGAAGATTATATGATCTGCACTCTTCAAGACTGCCCTGTGAGATATTGAAGAACCTCAATTTATCAACTTTTCCCAATCGCTTATAGCCTTCAGCGATATTCGCTTCTATCGAAACGGCCGCTCTGCGAAACTGTGATATCAGTCCGTACTTCTCGTCTTCCGGGAAATGACGGGTCACTCTGTATACCGACAACACAAACGCATGTGCTTTCTGCCAGGCTATAATATTCTCAAAGCTATATGTCATGAGGTATTGTCCTTTAACTTCCTTGACTTCCCCTAACTTCTTTAACTTCCTAAGTTTCTTATTCTCAACTCCTGTTCTACAATCACTTGTTATTCGCCTTGTAATACTTTATCAGCTTCGGCACCACCTCTTCCACCGTACCGGTGATCACATAGTCGGCGATTTTGTTGATTGGTGCCTCCGGATCGCTGTTCACAGAGATGATGATGCCAGAGTCCTGCATGCCGGCGATATGCTGTATCTGTCCGCTGATACCGCAGGCGATGTACACTTTCGGGTGAACGGTGACACCGGTCTGCCCTATCTGGCGGTCATGATCCGCCCAACCGGCATCCACCGCGGCGCGGCTCGCGCCGACCTCACCATGCAGTTCCTTGGCAAGCTTGAAGAGAAGGTCGAACCCTTCCTTGCTGCCAACGCCATAACCGCCGGCCACCACGATGGGAGCACCTTTGAGATTGTGCTTGGCCGCCTCCACGTGGCGGTCGAGAACTTTCACGACGAAAGCTTCCGGCGATACATATTTGCCGACCTCGGGATATACAACTTCCTTGCGGCAGTCGCCCTCATATACGGCTTTCTGCATCACGCCGCTGCGCACAGTTGCCATCTGCGGACGGTGCTCGGGATTCACGATGGTAGCAACGATATTTCCACCGAACGCCGGACGTATCTGGTAGAGCAGGTTCTCGAATGTCCTGCCGCTCTTCTTGTCTTCATACGAGCCTATTTCAAGCTCTGTGCAGTCGGCCGTCAGTCCGCTGGTAAGCGACGACGACACGCGTGGCCCGAGATCACGGCCTATCACCGTGGCGCCCATGAGGCATATCTGCGGGTTCTCCTCCTTGAAAAGGTTTACGAGAATATCAGTATGCGGGGCGGATGTGTACGGGAACAGCCCCTCGGCGTCGAAGACAAAGAGTTTGTCCACGCCATACGGCAGTATCTGTTCCTCAACAGCTCCCTTGATTCCTGTTCCGGCAACGACGGCATGCAGCTCCACACCCAGTTCGTCAGCCAGCTTGCGGCCTTTGGTGAGCAGCTCCTGAGAGACTTCCTGCACCTCAATGCCTTCTATTTCTATATAAACAAAAACGTTATTCATAATTTCGTCTGTCATTATTCGTAATTATCCGATAATCTTCTCGTCGAGCAGTTCTTTTATCATGCACTCGATGTCTGCGTCGCCTCCCGTGAGGGTCTTGCACTCCTTGGCCTGGAACACGATGTTCTTCACGGCCTTCACCTTAGTGGGCGAACCGCTCAGTCCGCACTGCTGCGGATCGCCGTCCACATCGGCCACCGACCACTGGTTGAGCGTCAGATACGGACGCTCGGCATACAGTTCCTTGTAAGGCATGTCGTCGGTACGTTCCATCGGAGCCGTGGCGCGCTTGAATTTCATCACAAGCTTGGCGTTGCACGGGCGGCATGGAGCCGCGCTTCCGTTCACCGTCACCACTACGGGCATCGGTGTCTCCACTGTCTCCACTCCTCCGTCTATCTGCCGGCGGATAGTCAGCTTGCCGTCTTCGCATTTCAATATCTCCTCGGCGTATGTCACCTGGTTGAGACCGAGCTTCTGGGCCACCTGGGGACCCACCTGGGCCGTGTCTCCGTCGATGGCCTGACGGCCTCCGATAACCACGTCCACATCACCGATTTTCTTTATCGCCGTGGCCAGCGCATACGATGTGGCCAGCGTATCCGCTCCGGCAAACAGGCGGTCGGTAAGCAGCCATCCGGTGTCGGCGCCTCGATAAAGCCCCTGCCGTATGATTTCGGCAGCGCGGGGCGGGCCCATAGTCAGTATTCCGACCGTAGAGCCGGGATTTTGCTCTTTGAGGCGCAGCGCCTGTTCGAGAGCGTTCAGATCTTCGGGGTTAAAGATTGCGGGCAGCGCAGCGCGATTGACCGTGCCTTCGGCTGTCATCGCATCCTTGCCCACATTTCGTGTGTCAGGAACTTGCTTTGCAAGTACTACGATTTTCAAACTCATAAAAATTATATTGTATTGTTAGTCAGTCAGAATGTGCCCCGTCACCACAGGGCGGCGGGGCACACCATAGTAATATATGCAAAAGTAATCTTTTTCTCGCTCATGACAAAGAAAAAAGCATTAAAATTGCGCATTTCCTGATTTAATGTGCATACAAAAAGATACAAACGCCGGTACGACAAAGAGTTTATATGCCGTAAAATATCGACTGATGTATAGTAAAGTGTATCGCGGTAACGCTTGCGACATGGCGGTTTAAAACATAACTTTGTGAAAGACAAAACCATAACAGAGCACAAATACCATGATAATATTTTACAAAACAACATACAATACCCATACTACAATCCACTCACAGCACAAGAAAAAAAGACGTCTCGAAACATCACTTTTTGACATCCGGGACTTCAACATGCCGCAACCATCATCAAATTCGCATCGAAAAACAAGGCTTCACTATATGGTATGTATAGTATTTCCCGGCATTATACATACCGGATAAATACCAATATGCGGTGGCGACATCCGCAATGCAAACCATCCGCATGTGATGTTTGCATACACAGCCGGCACACACCGGCACATCCTGATACCACGAACTCGCAAAAAGGCTTCCGAAAACAACATCGGAAGCCTTTTTTGCGTCTGCATTAGGATACCCGTTACAATGCGACGGGATACTAAACGCATTGCATTTAGCCGCTAAACGCATTCCGTTTAGCGGCTAAATGGAACCCAACGGGTATCCCGTTGCGACAAAGCGAACGAACAAACGCATAAAAGACGGCAAACCGCCCCGAAACGTATCATAATTCAAAGTTTTCACCACCGCAAGGCCGGCAATAATCACACGGCCGGCCATCCTGCCGCACACAAACACGCATGATATTTTATTTACAAAGCACAACACATCCACAAACTGCCACATGCCCTTGGACAGACATACCACAAACCCGGATAAAACGGAAATATAAATAAATTCCGTATCTTTGCATGCCCAAACAAGATTTCGACAGTTACAGATGAAAAGAATAGAAACCATCATTGCAAGTTGCGTCATTAACATGGCCGTCGCGACAACAGCGGCCGGACAAGACATCACAGACAGCAAAAGGTTATCGGGAGAAATATATACCGAGGTGAACCACGGCCACAGATACTACGGAAACGAACGCACGATATGGGACTTTCCGCACATCGTGGGTGCGGCCACGGCTGAGTTTGGCCGCGGGTGGAGCATTGAGGTTGAACTGGAATACGAGCGCATCCATGAAGACGGAGAATGGTGCAACGACCTGAAAGACAATTTCTCGTCCAACAAACTGTATGTCAATAAGCGATGGAGCGACGCGCTGAACATCAAGTTCGGAATAGTGGACATTCCAATAGGAATAACGAACGCCGGCGGTCCGGCGCTGACCATATACGATCCGGAAAGCGAATCAAGGATAATGCCCATGACATGGCATGAGGCTGGAGCGGCTCTACACGGACAGTATAAGAACGTGTCATGGTCGGTGGCCCTGCTGGCATACTCCGACTTCACGTTGAGCAACACCACAATGTTAGGTTCGGCCGTCACGGCTGACTTACGGCCGGCCGACGGTTTGCGCATAGGCATCGGAGGATTTGCTGGAAAACCGCACCACGGCATGATACACGCCTTTGCCGACTGTTTCGACCGGCAGAACGGCACGACATTCTATTGCGCCCTGTCTGCCGACTACGAAAACAACGGCATCACGGCCGACGGGTCGCTTATATACCGAAGTGCTGACGGCGGACGCTCGTTTGGAGCGGAAATAGGTTACGACATCGGCAGCCTGATGACAGCGGAACGGATATCGGCAATACCGTTTGTGCGCCACGACAGGACAGCCCACACCGCCGAACCGGATATGGCAAAATGGACATTCGGAATAAACATATCGCCGATAAGCAACCTGACTATAAAGGCCGAATACGGCCTGAGGCACTTATCGGGATGCGAAACGGAAAAATGTATTGACGCAGGCATAGGTTATTCCATACCGTTCTGACACCGGCCGACATCATGGCGGCATACCGCCATAAAGGCGTCGGATCCGTCTATCACACCGGCATCAGGCCTGCGGCCGTTCACTCACTCGCTTCGAGAGCCTCCTCCAAAAACTCAGCGGCATCAGCCACGCAGTCATTGCATTCACGGAGCACGCACTTGTTTTCCGTTCCTTTCAACATCTTGCAGACGGTAGAGCCGTTACGGTGCTGAAACCTGTTCATAATCCGCTTCATGGCTTTCATCGACTTCGCACGATCGCCATATCTCAACCCCAGAACCACACCCGCACCCACAATAGCGCCGCAAGTGCCTTCCATATTGCCCATACCAACGCCGAAAGCGTTTGTGACATCCCGCATGACAACCTCATCAATGCCGGCCTCCCCACAGTAAGTGCAGGCCACGGCCTGCGCACAATTGTACTTGCCGGAAGCCTTTCGCTCCACGGCCTGTCCTATCTTTGTTTTCATCTGTCTTTTATTAAAAAATTCCCGGTAACATGCCGCCCGGAAAAAACTGTCACCATAACGTTAAAGAGATTATAAATCGAAAATCTTTTCAAGCACAATCATAGTCATGAAACCGAGAAGCAAAGCGTATGTGGCCTGCTTCTGGCAACCGTTGGCGTGTACCTCCGGTATCATCTCGTCGGAAGTGACATACAGCATGGCACCACCCGCAAAACCGAGCATGACCGGAAGAAAAACCTCAGACACGCTGCCGAGAGCAAACCCGAGCCAAACACCCGCCACTTCGAGCAGACCGATGGCAACGGATATGGCGAAAGTGCGCAACCGGGTAACACCGGCCACGAGCAACGGGGCTATGATGACCATGCCTTCGGGTACGTTCTGCAAAGCAATTCCAAACGATACTGTCCACGACGTGCCGTCTGACATATCGCTGAGACTCACTCCGGCCGCTATACCCTCGGGCAGTTTGTGTATGGCAATGGCCATGACGAAGAGCAATATGTTTTTAAGCCGCTTGTTGCTGGTATGCTCCTCGGGCGAAAGCCCCGTGATATGGTGCATGTGAGGGGTCACAAGGTCAAGCACATTGAGAAACAACGCCCCGCCCATGACACCGGCAACCACCACCCAGCAACTGCCCGCACCGCACATATCGAACGCAGGCACTATCAGCCCGAGCGTGGAGGCGGCAAGCATCACGCCTGCGCAATAGCCCAGCACGGTGTCATTCCACTTGCGGGGCAACTCCTTGAACAAGAAGCCCAATATGGCTCCGAAAATCGACGCGCCGCACAGTCCGGCGGCACTTATCCATACTTGTGTCATCCCGTTATCCTTATTTTAATGTTGTCTACAAGCCGCCTGTATCCACGATACAGGCATTACGATACCACACCGCAAGCACTTTTAAATGCCATCACGCCACGGCAACCCGACATGGGCCTTACTTACCGTTGATATAGTCGAGTATCTGCTCGGCGTGTATCTTGGTCTTTATCTCTTTTGGAGTGAATATCTTTTCGATGACACCATCCTCGTTAACCAGATATGTGGTGCGAAGCGTACCTATGGTACGGCGCCCGCAGGCCACCTTCTCGCCCCAGCAACCGAGAGCCTGCTGCAACGTGGTCTCTGTGTCGGCAATCAACGGGAAATCGAGACCGTGTGCGTCGGCAAACTTTTTCTGCGCCGCCTGCTTGTCTTTGCTCACACCTACAACAGCATAGCCGGCCGCCTCAAGTTCAGACTTGTGAGCCTGCAACGAACAGGCCTCAGCCGTGCATCCTGAAGTATTGGCGCGCGGATAGCTGTAAAGCACCAGTTTGCGACCGCGATAGTCGCCGCTCTTTATCTCATTACCGTTCTGGTCTGTGCCGAGAACATCGGGAATTCTGTCTCCTACTGTCATAATCGTAATTTATTTTATATTCGGTTTATAGTTATTTTCCGTTTTTTACCTACGGCAGACAAAGTTACTTATTTATGTATATTCATCGGATATTTTTTTACTATTATTAGCCGCATTTACGAAAAAATAGCGAAGGACGCCGCGGTTTAAATGGATATTGATATGAAAATAACAAACACACAAACCGTCCGAAAGTCTTTAAACTATATGCAAGACACAAATGCCTATACAAAAAAACGGGACATGCAGTTGATTCAACATACATGTCCCGTTTTTTTAATCTAAAAAAGAAGTTCCTGCATACCGGCTATTCTGACTGCAAGCCGCACAGGAGACCATGCGACGCTGTCGGCAATACGTCACGGCAACTTCATGTATTCCTTGTTTCCGGTAACCTTTGTGACCGTAACCACACCGTGCTCGCCAATCTCCACATTAGGATACAGAGGCTCTACCAACACCGTACCGTCAACGGCAAACACTCCCCACTGGCTGTAATTTTTCTCAACGGCACAATATTTGCCGACCGGAGGCATCACGTTTCTGTATATCGGAGGTATGGTGACGCGGTCTCCTTTTTTCAGTCCCCATTTCCGCCCGGCCTTGAACGGCATGGCGTTCCTGAAATCATCAAGCATCAACTGCCTCTTCCGCTCCGCCTCCGCCCGAGACACCAAGTATTGCCTCGAAGCGTCCCGGTCCAGCAGGTCTATCTCATTTTCGACATCGGCCGCATCGGAATCCGTAGAGCGACAGCCTATATACCTTTTCCCACATCCCTCCGCGACATGGTAAAACCGCTTGTCGCCATCATATACTATGAGGCTTCTGTCAGCAAGTCGTTTATAAATATGATAGAAACTATCGTAATCATCACGGAGAATGCAGACATATCCGGATGTACTGTCACGCATATCCGTTGCTTCTCCGAAGAAAGGAGCATGGGCATGATAATCGAAAATCACGATATAAGACTTACAATTGAAGATGCAATCCGCGGTCATATTACTGTTGTTTGTATATACCACCCTTGTCCGGCTGTAATAAACGTTGCCGGACTTCAACAGTTCGATATCTCCAAAGCGCTTAATCTCAGGCTTACAGTCATACGTCCGCAAGCTGTGCAGATCCAGATAAGAAGCATGTCCGGTAGAGGATGTAACGGTAAGAAAATGATTTCTGCCGAATTTCATCGCTTTACAATGTCTCCTCTTCCAGATTGTCCCGCCGCTGTCGTCTATCAATCCGCAACTGTTATCCGCAAACCTGACAGCCGCCATATCATTACGAATATCGAACACCGTGATATACTGTGCCCCGGTAATATGTCGGCGCCCCCGCCTAAGCCCCCAAAGACCGGTGCCCCCATCCTTCCATGCCTTTAATTCGGTTTTAACCGAAGCGTGCATAGGTTGAGGTTGCGATATTTTCTGTTTCGAAAGAGCGGAAAGGAGATTATCGTGAGACACAACCACCTCCATATCGCTGTCACGCACAGTGATTTCCGATGAAGAAACGACAGAACGCGCCTCGCCCTGAATACGGCCTGCACGGTACCCCCTGCCGGTCTCATATCCGCGGAACATCGACTCCCAATCCCATGACACGGTAGGAAGACCGAACACACGGTAAAGGCCGACATTGTCTATAAGAGTGCAAGCGCTCTTGCCTTCCGATTTCCGCAGTCCACGTCCCGCCTGCTGCAAATATTTGGATAAAGACAGCGTGGGACGAGCCATCTGAACGAACTCGACATCAGGACAGTCGAATCCCTCGCTGAACACATCCACATTCACAAGGACCTGTATCTCACCCGCCTTGAAAGCCTCAACCAACCGCTTACGCACGGCCATCGGTGTCTTGCTGTCAATAGCCACGGCATTCACCCCTTGCATGCCGTAATACCCGGCTATCGCCCTTGCATGGCCGATGCTTATGGCATAGACTATGCCTTTCTTATTGGCGGCGAATTTCCGTATGCTTGCATAAAGCCGTTCTATACTCGGACGCCTGTTGAGAACATCGTTCATCTCCTTTATCTGATAATCGCCGTCGGCACCGCGTTTCTCCAGACTGTCAATCAACAGCTGTTCGCTACTGTCCTGACGTATGGATATGTAATCGAAAGAAGACAGGAAGCCTTTCTCTATAAACCCGGCGATGCTCCACGACGTGATTAAGGTATCGAACAGGTCGGTAAATCCGTTGCGGCTCATGCGGCATGGAGTGGCCGTAAGACCGAGGAACTTAGCTCCGGGGCATCTGTCCCAAAGCACACGATAGGTTTTCGCCCGCGCATGATGCGCCTCGTCAATGACAACCAGCGACGGCCGTGAAATCTCATCATCCCAATGCCGTGATAGCCACTGGATTGCCAACACCCTAACACGGCCGTCGGTCTTATCTATCCCATAGCGCGCAATGGTCTCCTCGGCTTGCGCCACCAACTCGCGGCGATGGGCTATAATCCATACCGTACCATTACCGGCTGTGATAAAATCACGCACAACGGCAGCCAGCACATGCGTCTTGCCCGTGCCTGTCGGCATCTGCATCATCACGCTGCGATGAACACGCCACGCCTCAAAAAGACGCGATTTAATATCTTTCTGATAGTCGTGCAGACGAACAGGAACCGCCATACCAATCGTATTTGGGAAATTATATATGATTTAAGACAAAGGCTACATGCCGCCCATTTGTCATCAAAAGTTGACGACCGGATATATCAACAAAATTCTTTTATATACCTCCGGCGAAAGCGCCGATACCGTCAATGGAAACACCGCCAGCCCCAATGCCACACACGGAAAAACGGCTCACACAAAGCTTCTTCAGGATAGTATTCCAACAACCGCATTACCCGTTTCAACTTCCACATTCCGTGCGAGAAAGTTCCGCCATATCTCATTTTCTCATCACGACGGTCGTATTGTCCGAAATTTCCGGCCAGCATTATTTCGTCAAGCAAATGCTTGCCCCGCTTCTCGTCGGGAGCACATAACAGCCGGTCGTCGGGCATGGCAAACACTTGTTGCAATACATACATCACCGCAGCGGCGAATTTGGCCATGCCGAAGCTGCTTACAACACGCATTATTTCATCTGCCTGGAGAATGCGGCAGTCTGTGTTCTCATCACCGGCACCACGAAGCATACATTTCTCCTTGCGCGCATTATCCCATGACAGCAAGACGAAGTAATAGTCCACGAGTTGCCGCAGGCCTACCCCCTCTTCAAAAACATGTGAGAAGACATGTGACATTTGATACACAACATTCACAGAATAAGTAGGAACGGCAAATCCCAACGATGTATTATTACCCATACACTCATCCGCTCTTTTACGGAACCAACGCCGCATACGCATGTCACGGATAAAAGACCTAAGATAACCCGGCCGATAATGTATCTCCAAATCAATATCCATATCCGGAAAAGCCATGTCTATATGATGCCAGACTGCCCTTTGGTATTGCTTCGAACACTTACGTACATAGGATATTACCGGTTTTACGATATTACGACCGCAATGTGGCATTACCCATAAATCAATATCACCGGCCTGCCTCCTGCATGCCAAACACTTAGGATAATTCAACAGATTACCTTGACCTTTCAGCACACAGCAATCAAAACCGTCCCTGACAAATCTCGCAGATACTTTCCCGCAAGCGGCATTCATGTATCCGTTCTTTCGCTCGATCTGTATCACAAGCGACATCCACCGAATCTTTAACGCATAAGGACACTCAACCCCGAGGCCATGCAGTCTCTCAACGGCACAAAAGCCTATACCGATTAAAGCATGCTTTCTACACAGATCAAACAGATTTTGCCAATCTTCCTCTATAAGGGAGTACGGGAAGATGGCGGTTTGACCCACCGCCAATTGTAAAAAATCAAAGAAACGACTGTCCGGCATACTTCACCGATAGGATATTTTTGGCATCAGACGTACTATATATCATGATTTTTACCACACCACATAGTATCTCCATACGTAATGATACCGATAAAATAAATTGACATCCGACAATATCAATGATACGGAACTATCCTTATTACCTTTACCATAAATGGCGCTGTCACTTCAATATCACAAAGTAAAACAGTTGTTTTTCGTGTCTTTCATCAAAAAAATGTACCTTTGCCATCATGAACCGTCTCAAAGGATATTTACTTCTTTCAATCAATGCCATTGTATGGATACTCACATTACTTATCAGTATCCCCCTGCTAATCTTAAATCTTTTATACAGTTTCCTCAAACGGATTTTTATAAAGTCCGAGTAACTGCTTACCGAAATACCAAAAGAACCTTACATCGTCAACAAAATAACGCCGGAACATCCTTTTCGGTTCCATAAGAAAACGATAAAACCACTCCATAGCCAATTTCTGAAATATCATGGGAGCACGTTTAACATTACCTGCCTCAAAATCAATTGTAGCGCCAAGAGCCATCCAAATGTCGACATTCGGCATATTGTCCTTATGGTCGAAAATCCACTTCTCCTGCTTGGGACATCCTACACCTACCAACACGACGTTGGCTCCGCTATCATTTATCATCTTATGGATAGCTTCATTCTCTTCCTGTTTCTTCTCGAAACCGTATGTAGGAGAATATGCTCCTACGACAATCTCACTGCCTGCCTTACGATTTATATTCTCCATCGCCTTCACGGCAACACCGTCCATTGCCCCGAGCAGAAATATCCGGCAATTCTCATCATCCTTATGATACATGTAGAAATCAGGAAAGAAACCGCTGCCAGGAATTGCCTCTCTCAACGGACGCTTCAACATCTTGGAGAAGAGATAGAGTATTTTGCTGTCACAAACCACCCAATCGGCTTTTTTGATTATATCGTAAAAGGCTCTGTCGTTCTGTAATTTTATCAATTGATCTACATTCGGTGTTATAAGTACACCGCGCTCTAACGACATAAGCAGTTCGGAAGAGGTTATGTTCTGTATCTCAGCATTAAGAATCTTAATTCGTTCCATTTTTTATTTTTTCTTATTCCATAGTCGGGCATACCCCATCGCCACAAAATATGACATCGTAAGGCAGATGATGATTAAAATTATGGTAGGGATCATGCTCTTTAATAAAAACATGACTATCTGAAAAACAAGGATATGCACCAAGTACCATTCGTATGAGAGCCTGTTTGTATAACACCAAAAACTGTTGAGCCAATTTATACCTAATTTATATATTATCAGCGCAAATGAGCAATAGCCGAACAATGACGGAATGTCATTGTATAATTTCCACGGAAATCCCATCCATCCCATGACACCGGTTGCAGCCATTCCCACAATACATGCAAGCAACAAATACTTGTATTTAGGAATACTTAAATCCGCACCGCGATTGACATACACTTCCGCCAACTTCATGCCGAGACAAAACTCCCACAAATATTGTAAGAAGAAACTATTCCAAACCCGCTCGTCAGCATAACCCATAATCCCAATAAGAGAAGACCATAACAAGCTGATAATAAGAGCCTTACAATACCCCCCCCGAATTCGTACCAGCCTGATTATCAACGGCCATGCCATATAAAACTGAATGATTGTGGATACAAACCACATTTGGCAACCCATAGAATTCTCAAGCTCAGGCACAAACATCTTAAATAGTAACAGATTACCAAGCAATGGCATCATAACATCCTTGCCTTGAAATGTCATCCAAAATGCGGTGAGAATACAAATAATAGCCATTGGCCAATAAATACGTCCGAACCTACGCTTCAAGAATTCTTTATATCCTGACGGCTTATGAAGATATGACAAATACAGCCCAAACCCGGAACAAAGAATGAATACATGTGCGCCTGCACCACCAAAAGATGTTGCTTTCATCATTAAATCGGATAAATCAAATCCCTGTAACAGGTGCATTATCACGATAGTTGTAATAGAAAATCCACGAAGGAAATTCACTATGTCAAGCTGTTTTGTCATATTAAAATTGTTTTATACGATAACCATTCTTTATTATAATCTTTTCCTTATTTCCTCAAATTATTTCGTATATTTGTTCAATCCTATTTTATTGGAAATAACACGATATACATTTTCGGAATAACATGTCCCTTTTATTGATTGATCTTCAAAAAAATCATTAGTGACCTTTACAACATCCAAAGATGGATTTTCTATTTTACCAGCAAGCTCTTCTGGTGTAACAGCTTTATTAAGTGCACTAATAGTAAAGAAATCTCTTTCCATTTTTTCTGAATTAGTCAAAAAATCTTTCTCATCAGGTGTATAAAAGATAATTGGTCTGTTTAATAATGCATAGTCTACAAAACAACTTGAATAATCTGTAACAAGCATATCACAAACACCCATTAATTCATGATTCGACTCAACCGCAGCATAATCAAATATGATAAAATTTTCTCTAACAGGCAACTCTATATGGGGAGTTAATGGATGCAGTTTTACCAAAAAAACAGAGTTGGTTCTTGTCAATATTCTATCTAAGGATTTATTATTGTACAAATCTACCACAATATTTTTAATAGCATTTTTTCCTAATGATGCCATCCTATATGTAGGCATATAAATGATTACATTTTTGTGTGTAGATATATTTATTGAATTTAATATATTCTTTCTCGAAAGGCTTTTAAACGCATCATTACGTGGTTGCCCCGTTATTTTAATTTCGTTATATCGTAACGTAAACATCCTATTACTCCATTCTTTCGCATATTCAGATGTTACAGGTGTTAATGTTCTATAAGTCCATGAGAAAAAACGATCTAAAAATTTCTTCAGTCCTAATTTAATTCCTGAATACTTACCATTATAAATTCTTTTAAATCCTAATCCATGCCATAATGCGACAAGCTCCGTTCCTCCAACCAAAGGAATACTGCCAAAATCCATAAGCCCATGACAATATAATGCGACACCCGCTCTCATTTGAATTAGCTTTCCTTTCCATGAGCTGTTAAAATATACCTCATAACCTTTATCACATAGTAAATTAAACGTATCGTCATTATCTGTAAACCAAACAGACCTGATTTCGTCTGAATACTTTTCATTCATGTATTCAAACATGTACTTAGAATTATCATCATATTTATCACCCTCGCGGGCTCCATAAATCCATAAACGCTTATTACGGAAAGGTATAAGCCTGGATAAATTAAAGATTATAATATTTATGGGCAATGCCCATTTCCTTCTATTCATTAAAAGAAAACTATTTAGATTTAATTAATTCTACCACTTGACAATTTATATTCATAAGAATGCCGGCCTTCCTCACGAAAATCATTATGATATCGTTCAAGAACTTTTTTGAAAATTTCATCGTATTGAGGGATAAACAAGTCTTCCTTTCGTTCTATGTGCCTGATAATCTCATTAGCCATCGGAGCCGTAAGGCTTAAATCTGTCTTTCCTTTCGTAAAGCTGGTACCTTTCAATGAACCGGGACTTACATTAAGTATTCTGTTTCCTGTACCGGCTTTCTCCAATTCGACATTGACACTCTCTATAAATATTTTTAAAGCGGCCTTTGTCGCTCCATAGACAGAAAAAAACGGAGACGACATAAAACCGGAAATACTTACCATCACTCCACAATAGAAATCCTTTGAGGATTCCAATTTGTCATAAAAACGTTTTATAAGCCTTAATACAGAAATAGTATTCACCTGAAAACTGTCAATTATATGCTGCTCCTCTATATTTTTAAATAAAGAGAGTTTTCCAAATCCTGCCGTTATAACAAGGCTGTCTATGTCAGTAAATCTATCAAAAAAGCCATAATCGGATGATGTCAAGTCAAATTGGAGACTTTCAATCTTCGGGCTATTATATTCATCTGCCAACCGTTCTTTATCAACGATGTATACTTTCTCGCATTCTTTACGGGCTGCCAGCTCTACCGCTATGCTCAGGCCAATACCGTTCGCACCGCCCACGACTAAAATCCTTTTCATATATATTATTTCCAGTAAACAGTGTTATAACCATGCTTTTGTACACGCTCCTCGACAGGAGGAAGTCTCATGTATTCCCCATATTTTTCTTTAAGAGCCTCGTCGTAACCCGCCATGATATAAAAATTATGGTTCTCAAAAGGAACCGATATGACTTTTTCCAATACTGATTTACTGTGGTATTCCCTGATACCATATTCAATTAAAGAGAAATTACAGTATTTACCAGCATCTCGGTAGTCACATTGCTTGCACATACCTATGTGAGTATCTATAATATTTTCGTTCAAAAAGAAAGCAAACATTTTAATAATCCCTAACTTCAACTTGCCAGCAATACTTGTCTCATTGGAAAAACCGGCTTTGCTTCTTCTGAAATAACGACTTGCCAGCCAATAGAAATTCATTTTCCTTATTCTTTTAACGACACTATTCCTGTCATCTTCTGCTCCGTCAAGAGGGAAGACATCTATCCACAGCCCGGTAGGACAATCATTCCATGGGATGGTTGCCGTGTCGACAAATGTCCTGTCCATGTCGCAAACTCTTGCATACGCGATATATACATTCCCACCTTTTTGCTGTTCTCTTGAAAAGACCTTAAATCCATGGGGTGATTTATAGGTCTTTATAAATCTGTCATAGTCAGGACGTGGCATGGCGATATCAAGGTCGTCATCCCAAGGAATAAATCCCTTATGACGGATGGCTCCCAAAAGCGTTCCGCCTTGAAGTGTGTACTTTATATTATTCTTGTCACAGAAATCATGAACGTCTCTCAGTATTTCAAGGCTGACAGACTGGATTTCTTTTAAACTCAATAATTTCATATCCATCTTTTGTACTTGTTCGAATTCATATCTCCATAAAGTTCTTGCGCTCATTGAACCGCTGCATGACTTCGGCCATGAAAACACTTTCTCTCCGTCGTAAATGCGCTGACGAAAAACGATGGTTTATCACGCATGATATGAACTCCTGGATTTCATACCTGAGTCCCGCTCCATCCCATTTATAAAAGAATTTCTTGTTATCATTCTGATTCTCATACCGGATCTCGAAAAAATCTGTTTTCCACCAAGGACTGTGCACATACGCATATCCTTTTGTTCCCGATATTACAAGATTGCCTTCTGTCTTTACGCCAAGACCGACTTTGAATGAACATACTGCATTTGGAAATCGGAAAACCCCTTTGGTATAAATATCAACCCCATTCTCCATGCGTGAGTAGATGTTCAGGTTCTCATAATTACATCCCATCAGTTTCACGATGGGCAATAGCGGATAGCTTCCCAATTCAAACAGCGAGCCACCGGCCTGTTTGTGATCGAACTCCCTTAAAGACTTATCGTTCCAGACCTTGGAAAGCGACGCCTCCACATCTACGACGTCTCCGATTATCCCACTTTTTATCATGACCATCAAGTGGTTGAACGCCGGACAATGGGCGGTTTTATTGGCCTCCATCAGAACCACTCCCTGTTTCTCTGCCAATGCGTATAACTCACGTGCCTCATCACCGTCAAGTACCATCGGGGTCTCACAAAGAACATGCTTATTGGAAAGTAATGCCTGTTTGATCAACGGGTAATGAGTCAGGTGGGGAGTTGCTATATATACAGCGTCAATATTATCCAGCATTTTGCCATATTCCCGATAAACATCCGATATCTTATGTTCCACAACGAAAGATGCCGCTTTCGCAAAGTCGATATCATAGACAGATGTTATATGTATTCCGCTTACATTCGAAGACTCAGAAACAAAACGTGGGGCAATCCGTCCTACTCCGACAATACCCATCCTTACCGTCTCTTGCGACTCTGCCCTTAGCATGGTTGAACTAATCCCCTCAGTACGCGGAAGATACACAACTTGGCAAAACTCATTCAGGTAATCGAATTTTCCTTTCCAGTCACTACCGATAGCAAAGATATCAACTCCGTATTTTTGTATATCGTCAATCTTTTGCCCTATATAGTCTTCGATGATTACCTTATCTGCCAATCCGGTAGCTTTTACAGACTCGACACGCTCCAATACATTATTCCGTACATTGAGTTTTCCACGCTCACGATCGAAATTGTCATTGGTGACTCCCACTATAAGAAAATCTCCCAATTCTTTCGCTCTATGCAATAGATTGATATGCCCCTGGTGCAAAAGATCGTATGTCCCGTAAGTTATAACCTTTTTCATTTGGAATATGAGTTCTTATTTATAGATTTATGTGTTGTCTGTATTTCCGGCCGTAAGCGTCTGTCACCATTATCTCCACCTGTTTTGTACCTTTGGTAACCGGTGCGTAAAAGAAGAAATATACATTATTGACCGGCTGTCTGAATTTATCAACTTTATGTTTGCCTTGCGCATATTTCTTATTCAGATATGAACCGTATTCAGGATCCGTCGCCTTAAACGGATGCATTTCACCTTTAAGAACGCCATCTTCGATCCACTCTACTTTCCAACGCTCATCCCAGTTCCATACCTTAATACATAACTTATCCTCATATTTTTTTATCGAACCAGACGGTAGTATTTTGAATTGGAATGTGTCAGGCTTGCCAACCGAATGGTAAAAATGAAATAATCCTTTATCGGATGACTCAAAAATTTGATAACCATAAGGAGTCCCGTCTTTACACAATTTACAGTCCCATAACCACCATGCTCCTCCGATTGAAGCAATATTATATTCTCTTATATTGGGTTTTATAAGAAAGTTTGACTGTATATGCATATGTCCGCTAAGAATGTCTACCTGAAAATCTTCCAACAACTCCATAAACCTATCTGCATTACGCAGTTTATAATTGCTTTGATAATAATGAGCGGGAGCATGCATTGCTATAAACAGATGTGCTCCTTTAGGCAGGTATTTCAAATAACCACTTAACCAATTCAATGTTTGTGTGGAAAAACCACAGGTATATTTCTTGTTACCGCCATATATGATATTATCCAATACGATAAAATAGTCTTTTCCTACATTAAAGGCATAATTAGTCGGTCCAAAATGTTTCTGATAGGTAGAAGTGCTTAAATTGTCATCAGCAATGTTTGCATCATGATCATGGTTACCAATCACCGTATAATATGGCATTCCCATTTGTGCCAGAAGCTTTTTCAAACGTTCGTATTCATCCAGATTGTCCCAAAGCAAATCTCCTAAAAACAAGGCAAAAGCCGGCCTATTGGTTGACATTGATTTTCGTATATCCGGTAAGGCCTCGTCCTTAAATCTTTTAAAAGCCAAATCTCCTTTAGGTTGAGGATCTGCAATCGCCAATAATTGATATTTCTTATCCGCTTGTTTCCATTTCTTTAATTTGAAATCAAAACCATCTGATTTGATGTTTTTATAAAATTGGGGATGCCCGTCTTTCTCTTCCGCTATATATCCGGATGGAGTAACAATAAAAACACAATATGCGCTATCGTTTACCTCTATACTGTAATTTCCATCTTTATCTGTTTGCGTACACATATATCCGTCAGAGACAATAACACTATTCAAACCATTGGACATACAGGAGACATTACCATATATAGTTTTAGATAAAGTTATTGTCGATATCCAAAATGCAAATATTACACAAAAATAATATTTAAAATGAGAAAACATTATTTGATGAGTTTCTTTAATATAAGTTGACCTATTTGGGATATCCAAAAAGGAAAAGATAATACACTTAAAACTTTTACCATTAAGCCTATCTGCCCTTTCCAATTATATGCCTGATATGTACATAGATGCTTTGCTACTCTACAATATATAACACAAGTGTATTCTTTTGCAACACAAATCAAATCTCTATCATTTACAGTTCTGCGCAAGGTTTTCAGGCATAAAATAGCCGCATCCAAATCTGTGAGATATTTTTGATTAAACGCTTTTTTTAAAGTTTCCATAGCACCTTCTTCATTCACTAAATACCTATATATGGGAATTGTAGTAATGACAGACAATCGTTTACTTGCACAAAAGAATTCAACAACAAACAATCCATCTTCTTTGAAATATATATCTTCCCTAAATCTTATATGATTAAGTTTTATTACAGACGAACGATAAATTCTATTCCACAAATATCCATCAAAAAGATTATATTTTCTAACATAGAAACGATATAGCATTGTTTCGTATGAGACTATTTCTGTTACCTTAATATCTTGGCTATCTATTATCTTATCATTTTTGTCGACCTTTACATACCCGGCTGTAACGCAATCTATATCCGTTCTCACAAATTTCATAAATGTTTGCAGCGCATCCGAATATAAAGTATCATCACTGTCTACAAATGCGATCCATTCTCCTTTTGCATTATCAAGTCCTAAATTGCGTGCAGAACTAACTCCTCCATTTTCCTTATGAAAAACTTTTACCCTCGCATCTTTTTGGGCATATAGGTCACACAATACTCCGGAATCATCTTTACTGCCATCATCTACGAGCAACAACTCAAAGTCCCTGAATGACTGAGACAATATGCTTGTTACACATTTATCGAGAAAACGGCCTGCATTATAAACAGGGACAATAATACTTATTTGGGGATATGTCATTAAGCTAATGATTTTTCAAGAAACAAAACAGAGGATTCTCTGAACTTACGCAAATCCACATTGGGATTTTCAAAGCACCAATCATCCAACCTGAAATTCTCTGTATCCTGTACTAAACGTTTTTCCAATCCGAATACCTTCAATAAAGAAAAGAACCTTGACATTCCACGCTCAACATTCCCTATCACTAAAAACGGCTTATTGAAAATAATAGAAAACACACAAGCATGAAAACTATCTGTAATCACAAATCGAGCGTCTCTGAATCCGACCAAAAAATTCTCTACGGGAGGCTGTATCCGTTCTTGTACAGGAATAGACTTATCATTTACCTGTTTATTACTTCTGAAATAATGCCACCCAGTCTTTCTTGATAACAAATCCGTTATATTGTGAATATTTTCATTCTCATCAAGTACATAAGACATTATCTCTCCATCAATTTTATAGCTCGAGTCTTTTATCAGATTGATATAATCATTCTTTGACAGCAGTAATGTCGGATCCAATACAATCTGTGCTTCAACATTAAGTTTCTCACGACATAAAGCTTCCCCGGACAACTCACGTACACTGATTGCATTAAACAGACTTATTCCTTTCTTACATTTACAAGTCTGCCTCCTTGTATATTCCCAACTATCGATACCGAATGAGGCGGCATAGGCAAATCGCTTTATATTCCACCCATTGGTAAAATATAGAAAGGCATTCTCGACCTTGTCTGTGATGAGTTCTTTTATATATCTGGAGCGCCAAATCTGGTCACTTCCCACAACAATGGCATCAAAGTCATTCTCTTTTACATGTTCGAGACAAGGATAGTGTTTAAGGTGAAGATATTCATTAACAAATGAACGGGTATAAGTTTGCAACATAAGTTTGTTCTGCCTGTTTATCCGTTCTTGATTAATAGCTATTTTCTTTCCCAATACATATTTTTTGAATATTCGTTTTGAATACGCAAACGGGATTCTAAATAAAGGCAAAGCATGTGAGCGGGGGGAATATATAATCCAGACTTCATGTCCCATCCTTTCAAGTACGGTCTGCAAGGCGTATGCCTGCAAAATTCCACCATAATTTGTATGTGGTGGCAGTGTCAAAACCCCTATTCTCATTGTTTCGCTATTAATGATCGCTTCCTGTCGGTAATGTCCCTGTCAATGATAGTTAACAGGACGGCATAGTAGATGAATATATTTTCCGTATAGCTTAGTGCTCCTGTCACTCCAATTAACATAAGCATCAAAGCCCAGAAATTTATATAACGATGTTCGGTTCTCACTTTCTGCCTGAACATGGAAAACAGTATCAAGATGAAAACAATAGTAAAAGGAATACCACAGTCCCAAGACAGACCGATAAGTCCCCAGTCTACTGACCAGATATAGTAGTGATACACGAGCTCACTCCTTTCTTTACTGTACTTTGATAAATAACTAAGACCTGACTCATCTTGCTGTCGCCCCCTACTGTAAATAATAGTCTGTCCGGACCCTAAGAATCTTTCAACATCATTTTTAAAATAGGCATTATTAAAATAATACCAACTTTTGTACCGTGCGTAATTCTCATCTGTTATGGAAGAACTCTCGCTACGTGTCTCTATCTCTTTAATTTTTTCTTGTACGGCAGGCATCTGGTACAAAACAACTGTGGTAATAAGAGCAATGCCAAGATAGGCGAACCATTTACGTGAGAACTTGATAATTGCATACGTCTGACACAAGGAGGCTATTCCAAATCCTAAAAGCACCATTCTGAAACCGTGCAGGAAAATAAGGAAAAAAGCGGCGATATAGACAATCAGATATTTCTTTTGCTTATTCAGCAAATATCGGTTGAGGCACATCAACGCTCCTAATGAAAGTATACCCTCGCCAAATAGAACTGCGCGTTTTTCTGTTTCCATGCGTTCAAATTCTTTCATCAGGTAAAACAATTGGGTATCTATAAATATGTATTGCAGGTAATTACATATAATATAAATGGCAAACAAAGTCAGAAGGATTTTCTCCCAACTCTCGTTGCTTAATTTCCAAGATTTAAAAGTCGGCATTATAAACACGAGGAAGAAAGGCGCTACACATTTAAATGAAAGCCAAACGGACTGCTCTCTAAAATAATGGCATGAGAACGTATTTATAATCAGGAAAATCGCATATAGTATGAACAAATTCTTGTATGGCATATCTCCCAACCTATAACCTGAACGATTCATGCCAAACATCATTATGATAATGAATAATATCAAAGAACTGCCCGACAGAAATAAAAACGTTGGAAAAACAAACGGCTTGAAAAAGCAGACTGAAGCCAATACTGTCAGAAATGGAAGTAAATGTAGTTTAACCGGATACTTATTGTTGTACATATAAAAATTTAAATTATCTACACCCCAATAATTTTGCAAATACAGGCATATAGTGTTGCTACATACGACACTGATGCCATAAATGACAACAGTGATAATCAATATGAGCAAACCTGGTCAAGGGAATTGCCTCCAAAGCAAGGTCTTTCCTCACCTTTAATTCTTTATCACCCATTATGTCATTGCCGTTTTAAATAAATCTTTTTAGCGACTGTTTCCGTTAATTTCGTTTTCATCGCTTTGTCTATTCCTAAAAACCATACAGAAACGACCACCGAGCCTACGCTCGCCATAAACAATGAGATGAACCGCATGATTTGATTCGGGAACCATTCTTCACGGAAAATATAGAGTACAATCGGGAGAATAAGACTTACGACCGTGACATTCAGGCAAGGACGGAACACACGTAATATGTCGCTCCATGTATAGCTGACTATTTTTATTAAGAGAAGAGGCTTTATTACCAGCCCCAAGACTGCGTATGCCACCAGCAACACAACGGCAAGTATTGTTGGTGAATATCCCATTAAAAACAATATATATGTTACAGGAAAGCTAATGAATAATACAGAGGGAGAAATCAATGCGTTCTCACGTATTCTGCCTTTTGCGTAAAGAGCAGTGTAAAATGAAGAGTCGAAAACTTGAAAAAGGCTTGTTATGATAGTCAATTGCATGAAAGAGACTGTATATTGCGGTACCTTACCTAACCAGATATCAAGTAATGGAGACGCGACAAGGCAAATCGGCAGGGCTAAAATAAGCATTAGGTAATATGAGAAAGTGGTTGAAATCAATAGCAACGATTTCGAGCCGACGAAATCACCAGCCGCATACCTTTTAACTATTTGAGGATTGGCAGCCGTCCTGAAGTTCGTTATAAAATGAAATGCTGCCATATTTACTTGATTTGCTATGGCACGTGCCGCTACAACACCTGGTGAGAAAAACATATTCACAAGTATTGTAGCTCCTTGATTGGACAATGCGATTGCCGCATTGGCAAAAAGATTCCATCCGGAATATCCTAACACTCCTTTTATTATTTCTTTATCCCATATAGGCTTATAATGAGTCTCTGAGAATTTTCTTATACAATAGAACCGATAGAATAACGCTATACCAGCATTAACCAAAAAGAAAAGCAACGCATATAGTTTCAGTTTGTCCCATTCGCCTATCGTAAGCATGTATACAATAATGAGCTTCAATGATACTTCGATGATACTCAAATATGCATAGACACTCATTTTTTCATGAGAAATTATACTGGCGTTATATGGAACCTGAGTAATGGAAAAAATCACAGCCAGGATACTCAAATGATAAGCAAAAATAGCGGCATCCATTCTCTCTGACGGTATTACAAGTTTATTATAAACAAACCATAATCCCGCTGTTTCCGCTACCAAAACAATGATGACAGCAAGAATAATATGTACCGTCAGTACAGATGAGAATGTACGTCTAAGTCTCTCAAAATTTCCGACACCCATTTCATAGGTTAAAAATCTGGAAGACCCCATACTTAATGCGCTGTTAATGAAAGATAACATTCCGACCACCCCTCCAACAGTCTGGTAGATACCATAGTCGTCTATTCCCAATATCTGTAAGATTACCCGACTCGTATATAATGATACTATTGTCGAGAAAATCATACGGAAATACAAGAACATTGTATTTGTGGCTATAGTCTTATTAATAGTAGTGGAATGCATGTCTTATAGTATTGAGAAATCGCAATTATCAGGGTCGTATCTTAATCGGCTGTTTATATTTATAGCATCAATAGCTAACATATCTTCATGATCCAATTGGAAATCAAAAATCTGAAAGTTACTATGCTGGTGTTTAGGATTAAGTGAGCGTATAATTGGAATTACCCCGTTCTGAATATGCCAACGAAGAATTATTTGAATAAAGTTTTTATTGTATTTTTGTTCCAGACGCTTTAATAACGGTAAACGAATAAGTCTGTCATCATAACGCGCTATTGGGGTGTATGCTTCAACAATAATACCATGCCGTTTATAATACTCTATAAGGTGTTTTTGTGTAAAGAGAGGATGTATTTCAAATTGACCAATTTTAGGAGGATATTTACATATCCTTAAAATTTCTTCCAAATGATGTTCATGACAGTTTGCGACCCCTAAATGCCTTACATAGCCTTCTTCATAAAGATTTTCCATTTCTCTCCATGTATCAATATACAATCCTGTCACAGGCCAATGAAGTTGTAGAAGATCAACATAGTCAACACCTAGTCCATTTATACATTTCATAAATTCTGCACGGACATCGTTTTTATATTGAGCTTTATTACTGACACGAGTTGTGATAAAAAACTCTTCTCTTTTAATTCCACTATTCCTTATAGCTTTACCTATGAGACGTCCGTCACCATACGCAGAAGAATAATCAATCAATCTATAACCAATAGTAAATGCATTACTTATTGCTCTTACATATTTATGTTCTATCCATGTGCGATAAAACAACTTGTTTATTACCTTATCTATTATTAAATACAACCCATGTTTTTTTTTCTTTCTCGTTGTATAACCTATAATTCCCGGTCCAAAACCAATAGGGGGAATTTTATCTTTAATAAACAATTCGATTAAATCTGTTTGGTTCATATTTGCCAATAAATATTTCGTTTTATGATTTTAGCAGGTGCACCTCCAACAATAGTATCTGCCGGTACATCTTTAGTCACTATAGCTCCCGCAGCTATTATTGCCCCGTCACCAACGGTCACGCCTTTTAAGATTGTTGCTCCTTGTCCGATCCACACATGGTTACCGATTTTGATAGGTTCCGATATTTGATAGTCTTTATCAAGAATTGTGTGTCCGTCGTATGAACGTATCACGACATCCCTGCCGATAGTGCACTCCCTGCCGATTTCTATTGTCGAGCCACAGATAATCTGTACGTTCTCATTGATAAATCCTCCATGCAATATCAAATGACTGCCTTTTGTTATACGAATATAAGACCCGGCATATACGGTGAATGTATCGTGTATGGTAATGTCGCTGTCCTCTTCAAGCCATATCCTTGTTTCCATCTTCGATGCTTTCACCTGTTTTTTGCCAAGAATAAGTTTTTTACGTATGTCTATGTTGGTGTTCTTGTCCATCTGTATGAGTACATACTTGCTCAATCTGATGGGCATTAGTACATTTGAACATATTTTTCTGCACAAAAAATTATAATATAAGTTTTTTCTCCATGCAGAAAGAGATAAACCGTTATGACGAATTATTCTCATCATCTGTTTTACACATCGCAGAATTTGCTTTATCTTGGATTTAATTCTTCTTCGATATGTTGGTATAGGGAAAAAGTTTTTCGCAACTTGCTCAAACGGATACTTGTCAAGTGCTTCAAAAAAGTCTCTTCTATTGTCTGACACAGGAATTAGAGAAGAATCTATGGCTGGATTTCCCGCTTTTGCATCATCCATAGAGTATTCCTTAAATACTATATCATCCTTTATCAAATCAAAAAGAGCCAAACCCTTGTTTGAGTTAACCATCACCAACGAAGTCCCCTTATCTTGATCCATTGCAGGGTCAATCTTTTCTATTCCCCAAAAATCTGCAAGTGTGATGTCTGCTTTCTGTGGAAAACCTTTAAACTTACATGAGTAACAAGAAGGACGGGCAAAATTACCGCTTTGTAAATAACCGATAAAAAACATGTCATGCCAACGGTCTTTGCAATATTCTTTTCCATTGCTGAAATTCACACGCATGGAAAAATTATGCCATCCCCATCGCTTTGCCTTGAACTTTATTTCAGTCGCTTTCGCTCTGAATTTGCGTTCCAACATATCTATATATTTTGTGAACACTTTCGGCGAATTGACTCCTCTACATATAAAATCACAGGTTATAAGATTGTCATATTCTTTATTTCCAATCACGTTATATAATGCGTGTATCTGGCACGGACATCCACAGAAAAATACTTTCTGCCCATCTCTGAGTAATCGCTTTATCTCTTTATATACACCAGTTGTATTACTTTGAAGGTATTTACTGCTACGTATCTCAGACAGTCGCTCCGGATTGGGGTCTACTATCTGACTGACTGTATGATCCTCATTATATACTGCACCACCAATATAAGCATTTTGCTTATACATTGCCAGCGCAAGCATAGAATGAATTCCACCGGATGTACTGTCGATGCGTATTTTCTCATCTTTGGTATATGCAGCAAAAATTCTGGGGGCATTATATCTTTTAATATTATCCGCATGATGTAACATGGGACATACTTTCTCACATAATCCACAATCGACACATAGATCACGGTTAATTTCAGGATACCAAAATCCCTCCATATCGGTTTTAAAAGTAATTGCTTTTTTAGGACAAATATCTCCACATGCATTACAACCGCAACAATCTTTATTATATTTTATGTCTATCATTTAGTCGGTATTTATATATCCTCTACCTCCTCGAACTTCTCGCAATGAACGCCGGAAATCGCCACACTCATACCTCCGACATCCAATACTAAGTTGCGATCACGGTCTATACGAATGACATAGCCTTCAAGTCCTGCAAGAAATCCGGACGTGATGCGCAGCTTGATATTGCCACCGGCGTAATATCTGAACGGCTTTAACAAGAAGCGCACACGCTCGGGAGATATGTCCACCACACGCATGAAAGGTTGCATCACCGTGTCGGGAATGGCGGCAGGACGGTGGGTACTGCAATCATTCACGAGATGATACCCTGTAAACCTGAGGTCGAGATATTCCTGAAGTTTTTGTGGTATTCCTTTCAAGAATATGAGACCGCTTACGGTCGGTTTGTCTATCGTCTGAATGCCACGGGTATGCTTTTTACGATAATAAATGACCGACTTATGAACAAAATATGTTATATTGTCTTTTTCCAACCTATCCGTAAAAGTATTAACTTTACTGTTATGAACAAACAAATACCCCCAAACATCCTGACTATCAGAGTTTTTTTGTTTTAAGTCTGTTTTGGATTTACTACATTCTTCTATTGCTGAACCGATATTTTTTACCGATCCAGAAATATCAATGCCATTTGGAATACGAACCTTTGTATGGAATACCGTGTCCATCACGTCTTAATATCAGGTTTGTTTTCGTTGGCTTATAGAATGAGAATTAAGCAATCCTGCGTCATCATTCCCACACTATTTTATGTCGTTGGCTTGTTGTCTGCATAAAACTGGCAACAGTCTCAAACAACTTATATCTTTCACCATAACATAAAGTTTTCTTATAAATAAAGAATGCCTTTCTTATCGTCACTTGCCCGTTTTCATATAGTAAAACGAGCAATTTGCTGCAAAGATACTATTTCTTTCTCGAAAAGCTTGTAGTTCATATTATGTTTTTCATAAAAATCTAAATAAATTCCATTTATATATATTTCCAATATTTAGCAAAGCAAAATCCTCGTTTTCATGTCTTTACCTGATTATTAATGATTTATATCCAATTGCTCGTTTTACTATATGAAAACGGGCAATTAGAAAATCGTTTTATATCAATGTTATCTTGCTTATTATTTCCTTGTTTGCTTTATTTACCATTGATTTGTCGAGTGATGCAAGATATATTTGTGTGGTTTTGTCTGAGTCGTGCCCCAATCCCTCACTGATTATAGACAACGGCACATCCATATTTCTGGCTATACTGGCCCATGAATGGCGCGCGACGTATGTGCTTAGTGGAATATGTAGACCAATGAGAGTTCCTATCCGCTTTAAACTGCGGTTTATCCTTTGTAGGGCCTGTTCATAAGAAAGCCTATCCGCCAAAGTCTCCCCTCTTACTATTGGAAAGAAATACGGAGAATCGTGTGTCTGTCCGGCATACCTGTCCACTATGTTCTGCATTGGCTGCTCCCACTGAATGACCAGACTTTGAAACGTCTTTCGACGATTATAGGTTAGAAATCCGTTTCGCAGGTCACTCTTTCTCAAATATGCAATATCTATGAACGACATGCCGCGTGTATAAAAACTGAACATAAAGATGTCACGGGCAAAATCCAATGAAGTTTTTCCCGACAGGTCAAGGGATTGTATCATGCGGATTGTCTCTATCGGAACGGCACGTTTACAAGTCTTCCCGACAGACACATGTACTTTACGGAAAATATCATTATTCTCAGCCTGTCCATCATCCACCGCCTGCCTGTAAAGTGTCCGTAACGTACGAAGGTAACATGCGGCTGAACTGCGTCTTAGTCCGGCATGGAGCATCCATGCCTCATATTCCTGTATCAATTCATTATCCATACCATCAAACGCAATATCCTTTTCCTCACGAAACTTAGTGAAACACCTCAATACATTATTATATGTCTTTGCCGTCCCATAGCATCCCATTCTGTTTTTCTTATCTATCTGTGACCTGATATAATGGAAAACACTCATGCTATTAGTTCGTTTTCTTAAAACATCCAACAGGTCTTCAAGAGTGTAACGACGAATAGTATTCTCTCTTTCATTCACTATTTCTCTCATAACATCCATATCCATGTTGATTTTCGACTGATATAATTGTAATACAGCCTTACGCTCACTATCACAACAAACACTTCCTGAGATTACAATACAAGCATGCTCTTCATCCCATTCATGCGGATAAATGCGATAAGAAGTACCTATTACTCCCGTTCTACGAAAATGATTTACCTGATAATACAATGTCCCTTCTTTGCCTGATACAGAAGAAGGACGAAACCTTAATCTTATACTTGTCATTATTCATTATGTAATTATATGTGATTACACATCAAAAATAAAACCACATATCGAGTTCTGCAAATCACGATTACAGTTATATCATCATAAACTACAATATTTATCAAAAACAGTAAACCGGAATATAAAGACATTTTCATTGCGACATAAAAAAAGGTACATGCAGTTTTGTTAACCCGCATGTACCGTTTACATCATGTATACACAAAATCTACCTATCTTGTAAGCGACATTTTCAGACTGAAACCAAAATCATGTGTAGTCGTAGGATAACTGCTGCTCGCCAGTAGCGGTGTGTTGGTCTGGCGGTCGTAATATGCACTCAATGTTATGAGCCTTGACAAAGTATAATCTGCCATGAACGACATTTTAAATGCCGAGTTCCCGCTGCTCGCCGCGCTGGTTATAGTGGCTATGTCACGTGTGATGGAAGCCTGTTTCCTGAATGATATGTCAAGACGCATGTTCAAATCGTGATTTACTCCACCACGGACATTGGTTGTGGCAGTCTGCTTGCTCTTATTGTCCTCGGTCTTCCGTCCACGTCCACGCTGTGATTTCTTTATCTTGCGCGACGCTCCGCTGCCGAAAAGATTGAAGTTGCTTATCTTATATCCCATGCCTATTACCCAGTCCTTGCTCAACGCCTCGTTTATCTGCACACTGGTCATGCTAAGGCTGAGCACTCTCGTGGTCCTGTATTCGAGCTTGCATGTAAGGTTGTTTTCAAGCGTTACATCTACTCCGAGCAATGGCGAGAAAGCCTCGTTGATGCTCACTGTACTTACGTTGTACATACTGTTTGGCACAGGGTTTCCGGTGGTCGCGTCGTTGATGAAGCCCAATCCATCCATATACTCATGGAAAGTACTGTATGTAGCGTAACTTCCCACAGCGAAAACACTTTTATATCCATGATTGACATTCACGCTCTTGAAGTGCTCATTAAACCACTTCAGTTTCGACAGACCGCTGTAACGGACAGTCCAGTTTGGCAGCATGCGCTTCAACGCCGGGAATATATCGAGCGACGAGCCGCCACTCGACGTATACGCTGACAGAAACGCCGGGATAAGCACATCTGCACTGTACTTATTCACCATTCCAAGCTCCGGATTATACTGTGCGCCACCGAGATCCACCCCATTGGCATCATAGACACCGGAAGGATATGTCGTGCCTGTATAACGTGCCTGTACACGGTCGCGGAAAGACTCTATTGACTGGCAGAAACGTGTGAACGACTTAGAACTATAACCGTTGTTGGCATCGCCAATGCCTTCAAGCGCGCTCTTCAAACTGATTGTCGTCATGTTGAATGAGCCGCTTTGGGTTGTGGGCATACCGGAATACATATATTGGACACTGCGTGCCTTGTTGACTGTACGGCTGGCGTTGAGATCTATTTTAAGGTCGCGCACAGGTTCAAGTGTCATGCGTACCTGCAAATCCTCACTGCTGTTTGTCGTGGCAGGAGTGGCAACACTGTCGTTGCAGAGTAACCAACCGTTATCGTATGCTTTCTGCAAATACCCGTCGCCAACCATACCGAAAGCGAAATCGAGTCCTGGAGAAAGGACACTGCCCGTACGCTGACCGAAAGCATCACCGATATTGGGAATAAATCCCGGCAGAGCCATCGAGTACTGACTTCTATACGAGATACCTACGCTGCGCACCATCATCAGAAAGCGGGCCGCACTCTGCGCCGGACTGTACCACCACTTCTTTTCAAGAGGTTCTTTCGGGGTTACACTCAACTTTATCTTGACAGAATCGCGCCCCTTGACTATTATCTTATTGTCGTCAACCACTTTGTACTTCACCTTATAAGGTTTGCCGTCAGCGGTCTTTGCCGTCACTATAAGTCGTTTGCTCTTCTTATTGTGCGACACTGTCATTGTCGTATCAGGCACGAGCGTAAGCTCACGCTGATATGTATTCTTGTTTTTCGGCAGTTCTTTTTGCTCTTTCGTCTCCTCCTTTTTACCGTCCGTTCCTCCCTTTTTATCCTTATTGTCAGTCGTCTTCTGGGTTGCCGCCGGTTTCTTTACTTTTCTGGCAGGCTGCACTCTTGTACGCTTGTTAAACCGCTCGTTCGCCTTTTTAAGGAACGGAACGTGATTGTACAGCGTCTCCATGTTAAACGTAGAATTGATGTTGAGATTGCGGTTGTTCGATATTGTGTTTCCAAGAGACGTTCCGTCATCAAGTTCCGTACCTCTTATCCACGAATAAGTAGCCGTATATGATGCATCGGCATTGAGCCAATCAAATATCGGCAACTTGTTGAGCGGCAATTGATAAGATGCCGTGAACGACTGCTGGTAATCAAGCGGCGTACCAAGATTTCTTATACTGTGCTTCACAGAGTCTTTCCACGCCTGATAACGCTCGGGATAAAGGTCCTTGTTTACCGGAGTATAAGGCTCTTCTATCTGTGCATGTGTAGCCGACTGGAAGTTCATGTGCAGATTTTTCGTCAAATCCCACCTCAAAGAGAATTCCCGGTTCCACAAGAACTGCTCGCTGAACGTCAGCGGAAGTTTTGAGCCTTCGATACTTTCGAGGTCCCTCTCCTGCAACTCATAGTAATTACGTATCATCTCACTGTTGAACGAAACACTTTGGGGCAGGTAATTTATGCCTATGGCTTTGGGGAAATTGAGCCATTTGCTCTTTCCCTTCAATTTCTTGAATGGCTCATACGGTTTATAGACAGGGGTGTAATTATAGTTCACAGAGCCTCTCCATTGGTCTTCTTTCTCATATATCGTCGTCTCGCCCGATGTGTATCTGTGCGAATGACTGTAACTGAAAGAGAAGTTTGCCGGGTCATACGGCATGGGATGACGCTTTGTCTTGATACCCACACGAACGTTCGACAACGAGAAGTTGGTGTTCGTCGTTTTCGTAACAGCTATCGATTCTATCGAGTCACGCTCATGCTTGTCAGCGGTTGCCTCAAGAGCGTCATCCAGCAGCATATCGGTATCGAGCGGATTATACTTCGGCCTTGTCTCTTCCTTAGTCACTGAGTAGTATAACGGCGCTGTGACCTTTGCCTTGTCAGGGAAAAACTTACCCAGTTCGAGATTGGCCGTGAGGCTGTATGTCTTATAATCATCGGTAGATCGCTGCGCCAGTCCTTCCTCGATTCCGCCAAACCCCTCGGTAATCATCTTGCCTGTAAGGTTCACCGTACCGAAATCCGACAGTTGCATGTTCAGCGCTCCCGATGCGGCCCACCCTCCCTTGTTGTTGAATTCAAGCAGTCGCAGTTCGTTAACCCATACCTCTCCCGACTTCTCCGATGAGGAAATATTGCGCACACCTATCATCATTGTCTTCACCTCTCCGAGCGACGGATTTCCCATCACACTGACTTTGTTGTTAGGACGGTTAGCGTCATAATCGGAGAACACCGCCGTATACGATGCCCCACCGGCTGATTTGGCTCTGTTCCGGGCTTTCTTCAAGGCAGTAAAGAGAGAAAGATCTATATCAAGCATGTTCTCTTCCGGCCACACTATGCGTCTCTCCTCAGCCGACATGCTGTACTGCCGTTCGGGAGTCAGTTTCAAAGGTATCTCATACTCATAATAGTTGTTCTTATAGTCACTGCCCAGACGAACAAAAAGCGCAAGCTGGTCATTCTGCAAATTGGTGGTGTTCTGCATGAAACTGTTGGCATGCACGAACATTTGCAACCGCTTATATTGACGCAAATCGAGATTGGTATTCTTATATACGGCCTTAGCCTCGTTCTTTGACAGGTTCTTGACGGTGAGGTTCATCGCCTGCTCGTTACTTTCCACAAGCTGCGGTTGAGACGGGTCGGTAACACGGCTGATACCCGGCGGAAGCACATAGTTCACCGGTTGCTTGTCGTTATACTCCTCTATATTCACCGCACTGACCTCAAGCGTACCGCTGTTACTCGATGCCGTGTTGCTCAGGTTCTGCTCGTACATGCGCCATTCTCCGCGAACAAGGTCAAGACTTCCGAAACGCAATATTACGGGCTTCTCAAAACCGGTAAGAAACATTCTCATGAAACGTATCGAGGTAAAGTCGTTTATCGACCCTATGCGCTCTTTATCGGCCGCATTCACCGGGATACGAAACTTATACCAGTTCACGGTCTCTTTGTTTCCATTACGCAGAGAAGCTGTATAACGGCGCACATCCGTGATATAATTCTGTCCTATATTGTTCTCGTTTATGTCTTCCGGGCGTATACTTACCTTATACTGATAATACCGCTCATATTCGTTCAGCGTATAATCCTGGTTTATATCCTCAACGTCCGGCATCGTCTTATACGATGTGTCGTAACTCTCGTTGTTCCCGTCGTTGTCGGGCGAGTTTCCTTGCGGGTTGTTTATCCGCTTGTATCGTTCGAGAATAGATGCTTTACGGCCATCGAGGTCGCTGCCTCTGAAATAATGATAATCATCATTTGCCGGATCGTCTGTCCATGCTTTACGCACACTGTCGTTTGCCAATGTTCCTACAAAGGTATTGAAATCGGCATACGGAGCGAAGTTCCGCTCCTCCTCATCATTAAGTCCGTTGAGACCTACATCCTGCAAAGCGCGTGAACCCGGTGTGGTGGCAAAAGCATAAGTCTGTGTGGCCTGCACAGGTATCTTTCCCCACTGCGTTGTGGTGAAACTGCCGGATCCGTCCACCGGCATACCGCTTTCATAGAATTTCTTGCCGTCTCGCAGCACATCCTCGCTCACCTCACCAAGATTTATATACAGATCTCCGCCATGCGATGAGGCATCTCCGTTTATACGGGAATATATGAAAGGGTCGAGCAGCCAGAACTCTATATACTCGATGTTGGCGGCTTCAAAATCATTGGTATCGAGCTTGCGCATCATACCGCCCCATTTTGCCATCGGGTTCTGCACCGTTCCATCGGGATTGACCGCCGTAGAGAAATTATACGGTCCGCGTTCATTGGGGTAATATGCAAGATTGAGAATTGGAAGAGTGGACGTGGCTCCGTTGTATGAACTCTGATCACGGTTCGGATAAAGCTCGCTTACATAGACCTCACGCACATAATGGTTTGACAGTTGGTTAAGATCGCTCTTGATATGGGCCGGCGTCAGAGAACTGCTGCGGTACGTGAACAAAGGATCAATGGTATACCATGCAAGCAACGAACGGTTGAACCCGCTTGTAAGGCCCGTCTTGTCGCTATGTTCCGGGAAAAGTGAAGGTACACTCGACAATACCCACGACTTCGGCTCAGATACGTCTATGCCGTTCTTCGTGTTCTCGAAATCGTCTATATACGACGCATTGTCCTGCGTACCGCCTGCCTGTCCGGCAATGAGTTGCGCAAACTCACCTGTAAACGATATTTGCGACGGTTGCGTGCAGTGCAGGAAAGGTATCTTGTCGAGCATGTTGGTGAGCCACTGGCTCTCCTTTTTCCAGTTGAGATTAAATCCCCACAGAATATTATTCAGCGGTTCCGAACCCATTGTCACTTTCGACGTGAGGGTCTGTTCGGAAAGCCGTTGGAACGTTCCGCCTATCTGGAAATCTTTCGTTATGTCATATTCCCAGTTCAGCCCGAACATTGTCTTGCGCTGCATGCCATAGTCTGTGTTACTTTCAAGACTTACATTTACCGACGTTCCGGCATCGATGATGCTCTGGTTGAGTATCGTCACCTCACCGGCAGAGTAGTCGACGGTGTAGTCGGCACCTTCCGTGAGCACCACTCCACCGGCCGTCACCACCACCGATCCCTGCGGAACATTATACGCCCCGAGCGAAATCACGTTTGCCGACGTTCCTTTGTACTGTCCCATCAGCACGTATTTGTTTTTCTCCGCTATCTGTCTCGCAGCTGTCTTAGTGGTGTCATACAGTTCCGTAAACGCATATTTGTCTGCCGTGGCGGCCGGGACTCCAGCACTTATAAGATATGTGCGCAGATAACTTCCGAACGGTTCGGCTGCAGGAAAGAACACACGGCCGTTGCTCACCGTATATCCTTCTACAAAGTCGAAGTATCCGTTTGAGTGCGGTTTGTTGTTATTATCGAGCCGGTCAGCGCCCAGTACCTTGATAAGAGTCTTGTCCTTTACCTGCTGTTCGGGGATATACGTCAGATATACTCCCGATGTGTCGCTCTGATATTTGACGTCAAGACGGAATTTGGTCTTCTCAACCGTAGAAGCAAGAAAGTATACGTTTTTCATCATCAGCCGCCAGTTTCCCATCATCGGATTGTTGCTTGTGTTTTTAAGCGACTTCACAAAGATGGCCTCGCCGGTGTTTGTATTGTCCGAGGCGAACTCTCCCACCTGAAATGTCTGTCCGTTGAGAGTGTATTCATATGCCACGGCGAGCACTTGATCCGTTTGCAGCGTTGTCTTTAATGATATATATCCGAGGGCGGTGTTCACCGTATACTCGGAAGGTGACAGCAAGCGGGCGCTCTGCACCTTCTCATAGTCCACTCCGCCCACAAATCCCCCTATGGCATCGAGCACTGTATTGGTCTGGTCTATGTCTCTTGCCGCAACATAATCATGTGTCATGGCGTAGTATTCCGTATTGGCTCCGTTTGACGGCGCCACGTCTCCCGCACCACCCCACAGTGGATTTTTCACGTTACGTCCCTCTCCAAGATCTGTCAGTGCCACGATGTTTCGAGTATTGCTCGTGGTTCCCGTCTTGTTGGTTGCCCACACTTCGACACGCGTTATCTTCACTCCGGTAGTGATGTTGGGCAGTGTAGACATGGCTTTGTCATACCGTTCACGGAAATAATGTCCGAGGAAGAAGTGGCGGTTTTCCTCATAGTTAGCCACGTTTATCTCAAAAGGAGTGAGTTGCGTGCCTCCGCGAGACGATACGCTTTTGGTCGTTGAGTTTTTCTGCGACAGCACCGTCTGTAATTTCAACTTTCCGAACTGCATGTCCGTACGCACTCCGAAAAGTGAGCTTGCTCCCTTGATAAGAGACGAGTTGGACGGGAAATTCACATTTCCTGCCTCTACCAACTTTATAATCTCGTCTTCCTTACCCTCATATCTCAGCTTGATGTTCTTAGAGTCGAAGTCAAATGTGGCGTCAGTATTGTAGTTCAGGTTCATGTTTACCTTGTCTCCCACCTTACCGTTAAGACTGAGGTTTATCTTCTCGTCGAAGTCAAAAGCCTTTGTCTTGCGATTTCTTATCGGCAACGACGGGTTGTCAATGCTCTTGAAATTAGCTCCCACTTTAAGTTCAGCCGTTCCTTGCGTCTTTATGCGCACTCCGCCCGGGCCGAAAATCTTCTCGGCCGGCCCCAACTCGAATTTCATATCAGAGAAAGAGAACTTCTCCTTGCCTTTTGCCGCTACATTCTCTGCGTCTTTCTTGCGGAAGAACTCCTGCATGGCACGCCTCTCGCTCCATCGGCGATACTCCTCGGGAGTCATCAGCACAGGCGTGTTCAGATATGAGTCGCCTATCTTGGAGCCCACAAAATACAGATCGAGCGAATCGTCGTATATCACTTCCTGCCTTATGTTGTCGGGCATCTTCAAGTCGAGTGCGGACGAATCGAGATCAGCGACAAGCATCGGAGCCGTTTTCTTTATCTTCCACCGCGGATGCAACAATGAATCGGGAATGGCCTCATCCTCGACAATCAGCTTGGGCTGCGCCTTGGGCGCAGGCTTCCTTGCCCCCGTCTTGTCGTCCTGCGGCATGGCTATCGCACCTATACCGAACAGGGCCGTAAGTATATAGAACGCTATTTTACGCCTGTTAAGTCTCACGTTACTGTCGCTCGCTATTCCGGTTTACAATCATTATTTTATCTGTTTCAAAGCCAGCTTGACCACCATCTCCACCGGAGCGTCAGGGTTGGCTTCGAGTATTTGCAGCACCACTTTCTGCGATGGCGCAGGTGCGAAACCAAGCATCGTGAGTGCACCAACAGCCTCATCTTTCACCTTATTGTCAACAGGAGCCGTAACGGTGCCGCCCACAGGTATTTCACCCGTGATGCCGAGAGCCACTATCTTGTCGCGCAAATCCACTATGATGCGCTGTGCCGTCTTAAGACCTATTCCTTTCACGGATTTAATCATCCGCTCATTGCCAGTGGATATGCTGTCACACAGTTCCGAAGGACTTAGTGACGAGAGCACCATGCGGGCGGTATTGGCCCCCACACCGGACACGCTGATAAGCAACTCGAACAGCTCACGCTCTTTCTTCGCGGCAAACCCGTAAAGCACGTGGGCGTCCTCACGTATGGCTTCATACACATATAACTTAACATCGTGCTTGCCCTGAATGGCACTATAAGTATTGAGAGAGATACTCAGACCGTATCCCACCCCGCCCGTCTCAATCGTGGCAAGAGCGGGGCTAAGCTCTGTAAGCTCGCCTTTGATGTATTCTATCATTATTATAATTTTACGTATATATACATTTCTTTAAACGACATCACCCGTCTTTTTATTGTATCGCCATACAGCGAAAGTTGGAAAAGAGACTTTAAAGAGCACAAAAGGCCTTTATACCGACCACGCAAGCCAACAGTTCGGATATGAAATCAATAAGATTATTATAAACACGAATTATAACAGAAACACCACACAACAGCAACAAATTAAAACAAAACAATCCGCACCTTTATTTTTAAGTGCTTATTCATTACGGTTTCTGCGGTAAAATACGTATTTTTGCACAGTAAAAGAAGTATAAACATCAAACAACAATACGAACATGAAAAAGATAAGAGCGGCCGTGGTAGGCTACGGCAACATCGGACAATACACAGTACAGGCAATAGAGGCTTCGGAAGATTTTGAACTGGCAGGCGTAGTGCGCCGTAACGGGGCTGAGAACAAACCGGCCGAACTGGCAAACTACGATGTGGTCAAAGATATCACAGAATTAAAAGACGTAGATGTAGCGATACTTGCTACCCCGACACGCAGTTGTGAGGAATATGCAAAAAAGATATTACCGTTAGGAATAAACACGGTAGACAGTTTCGACATACACGGAGGCATCGTAGAGTACCGCGCCAATCTCATGGAAGTGTGCAGACAGAATGGCACTGTGGCTGTGATTGCCGCCGGATGGGATCCGGGCTCAGACTCAATCGTGCGCACACTGATGCAGAGTCTCGCACCGAAAGGATTGTCGTATACCAATTTCGGCCCGGGCATGTCCATGGGACACAGTGTCTGCGTGCGCTCGAAAGAAGGCGTCAGGAACGCCCTTTCAATGACCATTCCGCTCGGCGAGGGTATACACCGCCGTATGGTATACGTTGAACTCGAGGATGGCGCAAGCCTCGACGAGGTGACAAAGGCAATCAAGGCCGACCCGTATTTCGCCAGCGACGAGACACACGTTTTCGCTGTTGAGTCGGTAGACGCTGTACGCGACATGGGACACGGCGTGCACCTCGTGCGCAAGGGTGTCAGCGGAACCACACAAAATCAGCGTTTCGAGTTCAACATGAGCATCAACAACCCCGCACTGACAGCTCAAGTACTTGTCAACGTAGCCCGCGCGTCGCTTAGACAACAGCCCGGATGCTATACGATGATAGAACTTCCTGTGGTAGACATGTTGCCCGGAAGCCGCGAGGAGCTCATCGCACATCTGGTATAAAAAGAGGATAAAATTGAGGCCAAGACGCTGTCTATTTATATTAAAGCAGTCGCAGAAATATCTCTGCGACTGCTTTATATTTTTCTGTAATTATAATTTATCCATAATGAAATGACTGCGCTCTGTTTAGTTTATTATGGTCATTATACAATGGAGCTTAAAATCCATGTCATGACATAGATTTCAACAACAAACTTGTACAATTACAGATTGTTTATAAAAGCAAAAAAAGATAATGTTATACGATTTATCATATTTTTTAATTAAGTTTGCAGCGGATTGCAAACCGACGACCTACAGGTCAAAAACAACAGATGCCGTAATCCCCAAAGCATATCGGCAGTAATATAAGGCGTATTAAGAACTCACATAAGAAAACGTCCGGCGGATAATTAAAAATCCATTCATCCACAAAAGGACATTGCCCATCTTTCGAAAAAACAGAAACCATCAACAAACAGGCTGCACGGCCTCAAACGGAATACGAAACAAATCATAAAACAAAAAAAGACAATGAAAAAGAAAAAAGCATTAATAACAGGACTGATGGCGCTATCCCTCATGTTCTCTTCTCCGGCTATGGCCGACTACGGAAAGTATTACCAGAACCTACCGGTGAAAGTAAACCAAGTAGCCGAGTTCACCATACCTTCAAACACAGTGAGTATCGAGGATTTCGGCGGTGTGGGCGACGGCGTGGCACTGAACACGGAGGCTTTCGCCAAAGCCATTGACGCGCTGGCGGCAAAAGGTGGCGGGCACCTGACCGTGCCGCAGGGCATCTGGCTGACAGGTCCCATTGCACTGAAAAGCAACATTGACCTGCATATAGAGAAGAACGCAATCATATATTTCTCACCGGACAAGACACTTTACATAGACAAGAACCCTAAAGCGGGACGTGTGCTGCCATGCATAGGAGCCACACGGTGCAAGAACATAAGCATCACGGGCGAGGGAATTATAGACGGTAACGGAGCACAGTGGCGGCCGGTAAAGCGCGGCAAGGTGAGCGATACGGAGTGGAAGCGGTTTAAGGCCATGGGCGGTGTGGAGCGCCAGAACGGCAGCCTGTGGTATCCGTGGGACATGAAGTCTGGCTATGCGAACATAGCCGACACACCCGAGAAGCAGGAAAGCAAGCGTAACGACATCTTCAGGATTAACCACTGCGAGAACGTGATGCTGAAAGGAGTGACAATACAGAACTCACCGAAATTTCACGTACATCCGTTCAACAGCCGCAACATAATCATTGACGGCATCACGGTGCGCTGTCCGTGGAATGCGCAGAACGGCGATGCCATAGACTTGAGCGACTGTCACCGGGCACTGATAGTCAACTGCACGGTGGATGCAGGCGACGACGGATTATGCATGAAAAGCGGCGACTATAAAGATGGCGCGCTCGTGAACGGTTGCGAGGACATAGTGATAGAAAACAACACGGTGTTTAACGCCCACGGCGGATTTGTGATCGGCAGCGAGGACATTTGCGGAATGAAGCGTATCGTAGTACGTAACTGCCGGTTCGCCGGCACGGAAACGGGCCTGCGGTTCAAGAGCGGAATAGGCCGTGGCGGTAAGACGGAAGACATATATATAAGCAACATCGTAATGACCGACATCACAGGCGAGGGAATAATATTCCAATGCGACTACGTGAACCGGCCGGCCGGAGCGAAAGACGACGGCAAGGCAAGTCATCAGAAATTAGAAAAAGTGCCTGAATTTACCGACATCCATATATCTGACATTATATGCCGAGGTGCCAAGACGGCAATAGCGGCTAAAGGTATCGAGGGTCTGGACTGCGTACACGGCATAACGATAGACAACAGCACATTCGTATACGACAAGACGGGGCTGGACATCGACGAAAAAACCGCCCAACTGAAGCTCACGGGAGTAAGACTGGTTGAAAACAAAAAGTAAAACGATAAAAACGGCTTTGCAAATAAACCGACATGGCTTTCTCGACATTTGAGAAAGCCATGTCGGTTTTTCGTAAAAATGAAGTACGTTTTCAAATAACGGACAGTTTCCACACCACGAAACCACTATCAACCCTGTGCGTTCGCCGCCGCTTCCTGCAACATCTCATTCACGGTGGGGTGAGCGTGGATTATATATTTAAGCTGTTCGAGAGTGGTGTCGCGGCACATAAGCGCGCCTATCTCCTGTACCATGTCGGCCGAATGGGCTCCGAAAGCATGACAACCGATTATGCGTCCGCCGCTGTCGGCAATCAGTTTGAGCATGCCGTCCGGCTCGTTCATGGCCAGCGCCTTTCCGTTGGCACGGTGATAAGCCTTACGGCATACGTATGAAAGTCCTTGTTCCTTGCAGTAATCCTCACTGACACCAACGCTTGCAGCCTCTGGATTGGTGAACACGGCAGACGGCATGATGTCGAAACGTATGCTGTCCGACAGCCCGAGAATGGCATTTACAGCCCTGATACCCTGCATCGTGGCGGCATGTGCCAGCATACAGCGGCTGTTCACGTCGCCGACGGCATATATCCCGTGGATGTTTGTCGTCATGTTGTCGTCTGTCGGTATTCCGTGCTGACTGTATTGCACACCCGCCGCTTCGAGATAAAGTCCCTCTACATTCGGCTGCCGGCCGGTGGCTATCAGTATCTCATCGGCCTCCACGGTCTGAGCCTTGCCCTTGCGTTCGAAAGTGACAATGCCCTTGGCTACCGATGTGACCGCCGACTGCATGAAAAACTTCACTCCCTTGCGGGCTACGGCCTTGCGGAGCCGCCCCGCCACATCGCTGTCTATCATAGGAAGACACTCTTTCAGATACTCGACAACAGTCACCTCACTGCCGAAAGAGGCGAAAACAGACGCAAATTCCATGCCTATCACACCAGCACCGACTATACACAGCCTGGCAGGGATACGGTCTACGGCAAGCAACCCGTCGGACGTAATCACAGCATCGGCATCGAGCGACGGTATGGCCGGCATTTTGGGACGCGCCCCAGTGGCTATAATAATATTGTCGGCCATATACTCTTCATTGCCGACTGCCACGGTATGTGAGTCATTGAAACACCCCCGGCCGCGGACAAACGTTATCCCCGGCTTCGCCATCAGATACTCGACACCTGCACGCAACTGCTCCACAACTTTGGCCTGACGCTCCTTTACAAGGCCGAAATCAATGTCGTATGCCATGTTGGCAAACCCAAGCGCCTCGGCATCGCGCAGGGAATCTATAAGTTCGGCGTTGCGGCAGAGCGCCTTCGTGGGTATACAGCCCCGGTTAAGACATGTCCCTCCGGCCTCATTCTCCTCTATCACGACCACTTGCAGACCATGAGCGGCTGCGTATTCGGCGGCCCGGTATCCTCCCGGGCCGCTGCCTATGATTATCAAATCTGTCTTCATAGCTGAAATATTTGCGTGTGTACGTGTTTCACTCTATGCTCCGGAACACATTTGCCGGTAGGTGACTACAGGATGCTTGGCTGCCAGCACGTCATCGACACGACCTATCGGAGTGCTGTGCGGAGCGGTCTTTACCACATCGGGGGTCTCCCGTGCCTCCACGGCTATACGACGCATCACATCTATGAACCCGTCCATCGTCTCCTTGCTTTCGCTCTCCGTAGGCTCTATCATGAGGCTTTCATGAAACAATAACGGGAAATAAATCGTCGGGGCATGGTATCCGTAGTCAAGCAAGCGCTTGGCAATGTCCATCGTCGTCACACCTGTAGACTTGTCCTTAAGGCCGTCAAACACAAATTCATGCTTACACAGGCCGTCGATGGGAAGCTCGTAATCATCCTTAAGAGATTCTTTTATATAATTGGCGTTCAGCGTGGCAAGCGGCCCAACATACTTGATGTTCTCCCGTCCGAGGCTGAGTATATAGGCGTATGCACGCATCTCTACCGCGAAGTTGCCGTGATAAGGACTCACCATCGGCATAAACTGTTCGAGACCGTGGCGCACTCCCACCGGCCCGGCACCAGGCCCGCCTCCCCCATGAGGCGTGGCGAATGTCTTGTGCAGGTTGATGTGCATCACATCGAAGCCCATATCGCCGGGCCTGCACGCACCGAGCATCGGATTGAGATTTGCCCCGTCATAATACATCAGCGCTCCGCAGTCGTGCACCAAAGCGGCAATCTCCGGAATACTCTTCTCGAAAAGCCCGAGCGTATTGGGGTTAGTCATCATCATCGCGGCTATAGTGTCATCAAGGAGACCTCTCAAATCATCTACATCGACAGTGCCGTCGGGACGGCTTTTCACCTCGACAACATCAAGACCGCACACTGATGCCGACGCCGGATTGGTGCCATGAGCGGAGTCCGGGACGATGACTTTCGTCCGCTTGACGTCTCCCCTACTCTCATGATATGCCCTAATGACCATCAGTCCGGCCAGCTCGCCGTGCGCTCCGGCATATGGCTTGAAAGTAAACGCAGCCATACCGGTGATTGCCTGCAACGCCCTCGACAGCATACCGCACAAAGCCTCCGCCCCTTTTACCGTGCCGTGTGGCTGAAGCGGATGCAGATTGGCGAACTCAGGCATTGCCGCCACCTCCTCGTCTATTGCCGGATTATATTTCATGGTACAACTACCCAACGGATAAAAACCGTTGTTCACACCAAAATTATTTGCACTATGATTGGTATAATGCCTCACAACGGTCAATTCATCGCACTCCGGCAGGCGGGCATCTTCCTTGCGCCGCATCTCCGACGGAACCTTATAGTCTCCGAAACGGTTCCTGGACAGCGAATAACCGCGTCTTCCTTCTTGGGAAAGCTCAAATATCAGGCTTCCATATAATCTGTTGTTCATATCCTAAAATGTACTTTCCTGTTGTTATACTACTTCCACAAGCCTGTCTATCTCTTCTTTTGTGCGTTTCTCGGTGACGGCAAACATGATCGTGTCGCCCGCCACCTTTACGCCTCCAAAGAAGCCGGCGGCAGTGAAACGCTCCTGCAGTGAATCGACATCGCCATCATAACGCACGCAAAACTCGTTGAAGAACGGGCGGTCATAAGCAAGAGAGAAACGTCCGGTAGCCATGAGACGGTCGCACAGATAGTGCGCTCCGGCATACGACAGCTCGGCCGCCTCACGCAGTCCTTGCCTGCCCATCACAGACATATAGACGGTGGCAAAAAGCGCCATGAGACTCTCGTTTGAGCATATATTCGACGTGGCTTTCTGCCTTCGTATATGCTGTTCGCGCGCTTGCAGGGTGAGAACGAACGCCCTCTGCCCGCGATTGTCTTTCGTAAGGCCGACAATACGGCCGGGCATCTTTCGTATCAGCCTCTCCGTGCAGCACATATAACCGACATACGGGCCTCCGAACGCCATCGGTATGCCAAGGCTCTGGCCGTCGCCGACAGCGATATCGGCTCCCCACTCACCCGGCGTTTTAAGAACGGCGAGGTCTGCCGCCACGCTGTTCATTATCAGAACCGCTTTTCCCGAATGCACAGTTTCGGCATATCCGGAATAGTCTTCCACCACACCGAAGTAGTTTGGCTGCTGCACCAGCACGCCGGCGACACCTCCGGCAGCCATCTTCCGCTCTAAATCGGCCTTGTCAGTGGCACCGTCCACGGAGTCTATCATCTCTATCCTTATACCTTTAAAATGTGCATAAGTACGCACTACGGCAAGTGTTTTCGGATCAACGGTAGACGATATGAGCACCTTATCGCACTTCTTGGCCGCGGCGACAGCCATCATCACGGCCTCAGCCGTGGCCGTAGTGCCGTCATACATGGAAGCGTTTGAAATATCCATGCCAGTAAGTTCGGCCATCATAGACTGGTATTCGAATATATAATGCAGCGTGCCTTGAGATATTTCGGCCTGATACGGGGTGTAAGACGTGAGATATTCGGAACGGCTGACAATGGCCGGCACCACGGCAGGAGTATAATGGTCATATACGCCCGCACCGGCAAAGCATGTCAGTTGCCTGTTCTGTGAACCGAGCGTGGCAAACAAACGGCGCACATCAAGCTCACTCATGGCCTCGGGCAATTCATAATCGCCTTTGAAACGTATCTCATCAGGCACCTCGGCGTAAAGCTCTTCAAGCGAAGTGACACCGATTTTGGCAAGCATATCCCGAATATCGGAGTCTGTATGAGGAAAATATTTGTAACTCATTGTTTCAGTATTTGTAACTAACAGATTGAAGATTTACAACTCATCGGCCCTGAACCGGCAGGCCATAGATCAAGGTTTTAAAATTCCTTGTCCACGCCTATCCGCTCCCGGCACCGCGATCGGCAAATCATTGCTTGATAACCTGCGGTCTATGAGCCGACGCATATCATGCCATCGGCTCATAGACCGTAATTATTCGCAAAACTCTTCGTATGCCTTTGCATCCATGAGGCTGTCGAGTTCGGCCTTATCCGACAACTCAACCTTTATTATCCAGTTCTCGTATGCATCCTTATTGAGCAACTCCGGGGTATCGTCGAGCGCCTCGTTGACCTCCACCACCGTACCGCTCACAGGCGAGTTGAGGTCGCTTGCGGCCTTGACACTCTCCACTGCACCGAACTCTTCGCCCGCCGTCACCTCGTCGTCTGCCTCAGGCATGTCCACGTAAACCACATTACCAAGCGCATGTTGCGCATAATCCGTAATGCCTATATAACCGAAACCGTCTTCCACTCTCACATATTCGTGCGACTCCGAGTAATAGAGTCCTTCAATAACTTTTGCCATATTGTTATGTTTTAAATTTATATTTTGCTTGTGATTAACCGTATTATTTCTTGTAATGCTTGTCGTAGAACTTCTTTTTCACGACCTTGCCAGGAAACGTCTTTTTGCGAATCCGTATCTCCACAGGTGTATCGAGGGCGGCGTAATCCGAATCGACGAGTGCCATGCACACGCTCTTGTCTGTCGAAATGGTGTGGTATCCGGTCGTCACCTCACCTATCCGCACACCGTCTTTGAGCACCTCATATCCGTGACGGGGTATCGCCTTGTCGGCAAGCTCTATTCCTACAATCTTTTGCCGCACGCCACCGACTTTCTGACGGAGAAGCGCTTCACGGCCGATAAACCCTTCCTTGTCGAGCTTACAGAAGAAACCGAGACCGGCCATAAGCGGCGATATGTCGGCAGAAAGCTCGTCTCCGTATAGAGGAAGCCCGACCTCGAAACGCAAAGTGTCGCGACATCCGAGTCCGCAGGGCTTGCAACGTCCGCTCGCCATCAGCTTGTCCCACTGCTCACGTATGAAACCGTGAGTGCCGTATATTTCAAAACCGTCCTCTCCGGTATATCCCGTGCGGCTTATTATGATATCAAGCGAAGACGCGGCTGTATCCGCCTCGCTTCCGTCGGCAGCCGCAATGACTTTCGATGTATAGAAAGACAGTTCTTTACAAGGCAGTCCGAGAACTTGCTCGACCACCTCTTCCGACCGAGGTCCCTGTACGGCTATCTGACCGTAATGCTCCGACATGTTGCGTATGTCGATGTCGAAACCCTCAGCCTGACGTACCATCCACTCCCAGTCCTTATCTATATTGGCGGCGTTTATCACTATGAAAAAACTGTCACCGCCCATCTTGTATACCAACAGGTCGTCCACCGTTCCGCCGTTGTCGTACAGCATCATGCCATAGAGTATCTTTCCGGCCGGCATTCCGGTAACATCGTTGGTGAAAATGCGGTTCACATAGCGTTCGGCATCAGGGCCGTCAACCATCACTTCGCCCATGTGCGACACGTCGAACACACCGCACGCCGTGCGCACGGCGTTATGCTCGTCTTTTATATCGCTGTACTGTATAGGCATGTCGAAACCTCCGAACGGACTTATCAATGCCCCGAAAGCCACATGCTTATCGTAAAGACATGTTCTTTTGTTTTCCATATAGTTGTTTTAATTAGTAGTTCCTAAATTAATTATGCAATGGCGATATACTTGTACCACCGGTCTTTCATCTCCCTTTATCGTAACCAATCTCCGAGCGCAAGCGCCGCCATACACAGTTCCGGACCTTTATCACTTTGACATCAACAGCTTGACAAGCTCTTCCCGACTCAGATTCATCACCACGTCTTCCGTATTTCGGGGAAGGGCGGCGGTCAGTTCCTCCGCTGTCAGCCTTGTTCCTATGAGCGGGGCTATTAACATTGAATCCATATCACCTGTCAGAAAATAGTCGCCCACGATGTTGACGGCCTTTATAATGTCGTTTTTCAATTCCATCCGCACCTCCATTTCGCCAACGCCCTCTATCCTGCCGCGCCGCGTCACGGTATATCTCGGGTTGTTCCCGTATATGAAATCATCCGACAGATAACCGCGTTCGATGTGTTCAACAGCCGAAACGTCGCTCTCGGTGAGCGTCACGCGGTTCTTGCACAGATTATCCCGCACGAACAGTTTGAACTCATCCATATCCATACCGATATGGTCTTTCAGCAACGCTATACGCTGACGGACACTCCGCACCCCTTTGCTCAGCAGTTTCCCGTCCGTGGGAGTGATGCTTCCCACCATGTTTTCCATGTCCGTGTCATACAGCATGGTACCGTGAACGACGCTCCGTCCCGGGAGTTTGTAGAATGCGTTGCCCGACACTTTGCGGTCGCCTATCATTATGTCATTGCGGCCGTTGGCCCTGGCATCAACTCCGAGACGGTTCAGCACCAGCACCACCATATTTATATATCGGTTGAATGTGAAGCCCACATTCTCCTCGCTCGTGATGTATGAGAACATTATGTTTTTCATATCGGCATACACGCACCCGCCTCCACTCTTGCGCCGGTATGTCCTTATGCCCCGGTTGCGGCAGAATTCGAGATTGACCTCGTTCTCTATCAACTGATTACGGCCGAAAATAACACTCGGTTCCACCTGCCACATGAAGAAGAAGTCACGCTCATCCATGTGCCGTGCCACATATTCCTCCATCGCCAGATAGAAAGAAAGCCTCCTCACCCTATCGTCGGGCAACTCCACGTATATCATGATTCCACAGTCATCAGGTTATTCCGCCATAAACAACGGTTATGCAAATATATGAAGAAAATATGTAAAATCCAATATTAATGTGATTTTTTTCAAAACAAAAAACGGGTCGCCGCATGTCAACGCCCCCGCGGTATGAGCGGATTTATGGTAAACCAACCATGCGCCTGTCATTATTCAAAAAACCAGTCGGGTGGCCGTTTGCATGCAAACGGCCACCCGACTGGTTTTTATATTAAATCTTTATCCTCTATTCTTATTCCTCATCGTCTGCCCAGAGGTCGAAGCTATGGTCCTTTGACAGAGCCGACGGACCATCCACAGGTGTCGTATTGAAGATATTATCGCCTTCGCGTGGATCGGAAGCCGCAAGCAGACAATTCTCCACGTTCAACACACACACTTCTATCTCGGGTTTGATATATTTTTTCATTTCTTGTTTCCTTTCTTTAAATTGTTTCTTATTTTGATTACGCTTTCTTGTTGTTTCAAAAAGGTTTACCGGCTCATCACTTGAATATAACCTTCTTTCCGTTCATGATGTAGAGACCTTTTGCGGGAGCGGCCACACGCTGTCCGTTGAGATTGTATATCTCGCCTTTCTCTGCCGTTGCGGCTTTCACGTCACTGATACCGCTTGTACCGCCACCGATTCCGAAACTTAGGAAACGGCCTTTGGCACTGTTGGCCGGCACTTCTATATAGCCTTTGCCGGCCGGGATTGACGTGCCGGTCTGTACGGGGTAGAATCCCACGCCGTTGTCACCGTTAGCCACGATATAATAGCTGTTTTCGGTCGTCACGGGCACTTCGGTTTCAGAAGATGCCATAAGACTGGTCGCAGCCGTAAACACTTCCGTAGTAGTGGGAATGTCATACGCTCCGGCGGCCTCCGCCCCTACTACCACAGTCTGTCCGGCCTTCACCTTGTCTGTCTTCACAAGTGTCACGGTTGTCTCGCCAACCTCGCTCACGGTATACGCCGTAACGTCTGTACCGGCAAAGTCGAGATCGGTATTTGCCACACAAGTGGCGAACTTGGCATCGGAGATTGTGACAGTCTGAGAAGGCTCTATCACATCAAGAGCGATAACAAAACAAACCTGCTCGCCTGTATTTGCAAATGTAATTTCACCTGAGACATTATCCAAGGGGAACACGCGCATATCCGGATTTGTCAGATAATCTTTCTTGTCACTATTGGCTCCCATCGGCACTTCATTGACTATTGATGTCAAATCCTCACCGTTCACTTCTCTCCATCCTGTGGTTCTTGTTCCGCTTGCGGCGTTGATGAAACTGTAAAGGGTCAGCTTTGTTGCCTTTATCCCTTCGGGAAGTCTCAAAATGGTCTGTGCTCCGTTTGAACCCTTAATAGCGGTGCGAGTTTCATTATTGGCCATAGTAACCTTAGCGTTAGAACTGCTCCAAGTCTTGCCGGATACATTCAATATCAGCGAATATCCCTCTGCCGGATCACCAGCACGACCTTTTAATGTGTGAAATCCGTCAATATTCGCAGGAGAGTCAAAAGAGCCGAATCCCATGTAGATAGTCTTAGACTTCACACCTGCCGGAACCGCTGCCACTGCCTTGCTCGCGATTTCAGACGTAGTACAGCCCTCTCTCGAGGCACGAGCGTACACGGTCTTATCCTCCATCAGAGTAAAGGCACGTCCATAAGCGGTATATGTTGTTCCATCAGTACTGTATTCTATAGAAGCATTCTTGCTGGCACACATGATAGCCACAGTCCCATTATAAACCGAAATGACCGGAGCGGCTATTGTTATACCGGTACGAATGACTTGTTTCTCGGCAATAGAAGAACTCATTGTCGTTGTACCATTACCGACAGCGATAGCCTTAACTAACGTTCCGTCATCAACCGTGAAAGATGTCTCGTACTTTGTTCCGTTATCGGCAGACGGTGTCGTACCGTCTGTTGTATAATAAATACCATTTGCATCTGATATATCCGCAATCGTCACTACACCGGTAGACGCATCATAGGAAATTTCAGGAGTTGCCAACTGTATCATTGCCTCGCCCGTATATTCCACTTTAACATAGTACAGTCCATTTTCTCCGCTGCCACGGGTTATTTTATGCTCGCCAGCCGGCAAATTCTCTATTGTGTGGACTACTACTTTGTTTACATCGTCTCTCACCCCCTCTACAAGCTCTGTTCCATCGAGCTTGTTTGTCTGCACAACACCGTTACTTTCCCAAGCAGACTGGACTATCGTCAAAGTAGCGGTGGAATTGGACGTGAAATATATTTCTGTGGCTCCTTCCATTTTAAGTCCGCTCTTAAAACTTATGCCGCCATAATTTCCACCGGAAAACTTGGTATTAAAATTATGTTTTGCCGAATGGGTAAAATATCCGTCTGTCGATTGGACATCTTTACCATTATATGAAATGGTAAAAACATCACCTGCCCATGAAACTCCTATAGAGCATATCACAAGCGTCAATAAAGTAAATAGTTTTTTCATTTTGTTTTTAGTTAATATAATAAATACACTTCGATACTTTTATCATTAGGTCAGGACAAAGGTAGTTAAAATTTGACAAAAAAAAGAAAACAAATGTGAAAACATTTTACACCCACAGCCTTTTAACATATTTTCAAACATCTACCGTTTAGTCACATATTTATATATAACAGGCAAACTTACACATAAATAATAGCCAAGAAATAAAAAATGAAAGACAGAACAAAAGCATGGTAGAGAAACAGCAGTCAAAGGAAATCACGACATATACCGATAAAGAAAACCAAGCATACAGTATGTAAATAAAACATCATAAGATATATAACAAACATCCATACAGAATATTCAATATACGATGTGAATATTTATGCAAAAACAGATTGTAAGACAAACGGTTACCCATTGTTTTTTGACAGAAAAAGTAATTAAAACCGACAACCGTCCAGTAATAAAACGCAAAAATACTGTTTCGCCACAACGGGATACCCGCCATGCTGCATCGGGATACCCGTTGCTCTGCATTTAGATGCCCGTTAGAGTGCGTTTAGCATCTAAATGGAAGCCAACGAGCGTCTAAATGCAGATCAAAAAAAGGCCGAATTGCAACAAAAAAGGCCCCCGACACCAAGCGTCGGAAGCCTTAAACACCGATTACCGTCATGCCGGAATATCACACCCGAAAGATATACATACGATACGGAATACCCGAAAAACGCTATATATAAGTGTTATAAACGGCGCATTTCATGTCAAAAGCACTCTTTACAGGCAGCCCGGCTTTATCCGAATTATCAAAAATCACAGACCAGCCTGTATACACATTACCTCCACCGCTCTGCATAAATATGCACTTTCGGCCTGCGCCAAAATTGAGACACGACTGTATTCTGTAAATATTTCTCGTTATTTTCATGTTCTTTTTTTCATTTTCGACACACAAATATAGTCAAAAACACACCGAAAAACAAGGAATAACACTATATAGAATGCGATAGTATTTCTCGGATATGAAGTGTTTTTCTTAACTTAGTATCAACGGTTTCGCCCGGAAAAACATATCCATTGCCTTGCGACGAAGGCTCAACCCACCGAACACCAAGGAATGACAGAATGTTTTTTTCGATTGTTGGGGATGGCGATTGAACACACAAACCGGCCTCAGGATTTTCCTGAGGCCGGCCGGTTTTATGTGAATTAATCATCTCTCTATTGTGAAGTCAAGCTGTTTCTTGTCGAGATTTGCCCGCGCCACTTTTATGCGCACGGCGTCGCCAAGCTGGTATTTATTATGACGCCTACGCCCCACAAGACAATAGTTTTTCTCGTCGAAGTCATAATAATCGTCATCGAGATCACGCATCGGCACCATACCCTCGCAGTGGTTCTCGTCTATCTCGCAGTATATGCCGTAGCTCTGTATGCCGCTGATATGGGCGTCGAACACCTCGCCAACATGCCCGGCCATGAACTCCACCATCTTGTACTTGATGGAATCGCGCTCGGCGTTCTGCGCCACAAGCTCCATGTCGGAACAATGCTCGCACAGCTCCTCATACTTGTCCTTGCCGGCAGAGCGCCCTCCCTGCTGATACTTCGTGAGCAGACGGTGCACCATTGTGTCCGGATAGCGGCGGATCGGAGAGGTGAAATGCGTGTAATAGTCGAACGCCAGTCCGTAGTGCCCTATGTTGTGAATGCTGTATTTGGCCTTCATCATAGCCCTTAGCGCCACTGTTTCTATGAGCTTCTGCTCGTTCTTGCCGGCACACTCGTCGAGCAAGGTATTGAGGCTGCGTGCTATGGCACCCTTGGTGCCTGCCGTCTTCATCTTGTATCCGAACTTGACGACAAAACCGCGCAGCGTTTCGAGTTTGGTCGGGTCGGGCTGGTCGTGCACACGATAGGGCAATGTCTTGGCAGTGCCTCCATTCTTCACCCGTCCGACACTCTCCGCAACCGTGCGGTTGGCGAGGAGCATGAACTCTTCTATCAGCTTGTTGGCATCTTTCGACTTCTTGAAGTAGCAACGTGTGGGCCGCCCTTTCTCATCGATATCGAAACGAAGTTCCTCGCGGTCGAACTTCACCGCACCGTTCTTAAACCGAGCCTCACGCAGTTTCTTGGCCAGCCGGTCAAGCTGTATGAGCATCTCCGCATTCTCGCCAGTATATCCGTCTTTGCCGGCCGGCGGCGCCGGCTCTCCCGTCCCGTCGACGACCCCGTTCTGTTCGAGAATGGCCTGCACCTCCTCGTATGCGTAGCGGCGGTCGCTGCGTATTACGGTATGCGCCAACCGCCAGCGCTTCACTTCGCCACCGTCCGTCATATCGAAAATCACACTGTATGCCAGCTTATCCTCATCGGGACGCAGTGAGCATATATAGTTGCACAGTCTCTCGGGCAACATCGGTATGGTCCGGTCTACGAGATATATGCTCGTGGCACGCTTGACCGCCTCACGGTCTATGACAGATCCTTCAGTGACGTAATGGGACACATCGGCTATGTGGACACCGACTTCCCATAGGGAGGACCCTCTCCTCGATGATTGCGTCCGTGACTCAGGGGATATTCTCCTTATGGACAACGCATCGTCGAAGTCCTTGGCATCGTGCGGGTCGATAGTGCAAGTGAACACACCGCGGAAATCTTCCCGCCCGGCAAGATCCTCATCCGTAATCACGTCTGAAATCTTGTTTGCAGCCTCTTCCACCGCCTTGGGATATTTATACGGCAAGCCATACTGTGCGAGAATGGTGTTCATCTCGACATCGTTGTCGCCATGTTCGCCAAGCACGTCTATCACCTCGCCCACGGCGTTCTTATGCTCGGCATCGGGCCATTGCGTCACCTTCACCACGGCCATGTCATCCGTCTTGCCTCCCTTGAGTTTCTTTTTGGGTATTATCATGTCGTGGGCAAACACGTTGTCGGGCATGACGAGCAGCGCATAGTCACGCTCCACCCGCAGACGGCCGACAAACGAGTCGCGCGCCCGCTCAATGATTGCCGTCACCACAGCTTCCTTGATATGGTTGGCACGCCGCGCAAGGAACGCCACCTGCACCTTGTCGCCGTCGAGAGCCGACATGGAGTTGCGCTCTGCCACGAACACCGGCTGACTGCCATCATCGGGAACAAAACTGTTCTTACCGTTCGCCTTACGGCGGAAACGTCCCTCCTGCACCTGTGTCTTTGTGTTCAGACGGTATGAGTTCTCGCTCACCTTGGTGAGAAAATCATCCCACGCCATCTCTTCCATCAGGTCGATGGCAAGCATCTTGAGCGGATGGGTGTTAAGTTTGAGTTCTTTAAATATGTACTTGAAGCTGAATGTCTTTTCCGGACTGTTCATGAAAAACTCTTGCAGAGCCTCGCACAGTTGTTTTTTAGTCATTCGCTTTCCACCTTTTTTCTTTCCCATGGTCATTATGTTTTTTATTATTCCTTAGTCCTCCGTTCCCTGCAAAGAAACAAAATTAATCCCTATTTCAGGCATTTAGAGTAATAATTTATTTTAAAATAGTATCTTTGCAACCAAATAGCTATATATAATGAACATTCTAATCACAGGCGCAAGCGGTTTTATCGGCAGTTTTGTGGTCGAGGAAGCACTGAGACGCGGCATGAACGTGTGGGCCGCCATGCGAAAGACGAGCAGCAAGAAGTATCTTACCGACAACAGGATAAACTTCATAGAACTTAATCTTGACAGCCCGGCAGAACTTGCCGGACAACTGACCGGACTCGAACTCGACTATGTGGTACATGCGGCAGGAGCCACCAAATGCCTGCGGGCAAGCGATTTCAACCGTGTGAACTACTACGGCACTCGCAATCTGGCACTCGCCATACGACAGACACAGCCGCAGTTGAGAATGTTTGTGTTCATAAGCAGCCTCAGCGTATATGGGCCGGTGAAAGACTCGCGCCCCGACGAGGACATAAAAATCACCGACACACCGGTGCCCGACACGCTCTATGCGCAGAGCAAACTGGAAGCAGAGAAGTTTCTCGACTCGCTGGAAGATTTTCCATGCGTCACGCTAAGGCCGACCGGAGTATACGGTCCGAGAGAGACAGACTATTTCATGATGGCAAAAAGCATAAAGGGACATACAGACTTCTCTGTCGGCTACCGCCCCCAACACCTGACATTCATTTACGTCAAAGACCTTGTGCAGGCAGTATTCAAGGCCATAGCCAAAGGGAAAAACGGCTCCAAATACATTCTCAGCGACGGAAACACATACCAATCGCGAACGTTCAGCGACCTGCTTTGCCGCGAACTGGGCAACCCGTGGGTACTTCGGATAAAGGCTCCGATATGGATACTGCGCATAGTGACATGGATCGGAGAATATGCCGGGAGGCTGAGAGGGAAGGTGACGGCACTGAACAACGACAAGTACAACATAATGAGACAGCGCAACTGGCGCTGCGACATCACTCCGGCAAAAGAAGAACTGGGTTACAAACCGGAGTACGACCTTGACCGTGGAGTGACCGAAGCCGTGAAATGGTATAAGGAAAACGGATGGCTCTGATACCTGACAGCCAACACCCTCACTCACGACACTGCACTTTTCCACCCACAACCAAACAAAATGAACAATCTTTTCAAAATAGAGAAAAAGCCGAAGAAAGGACTTCTCGCGGCTGAATGGGCAGCAATGGCATATCTTGTGATAACACTATTGCTGATGTTCTTCACATACACGAAGCTCACCAACCCCGAATCCATGCTATGGGGACGTGTCAGAATATTTGCCATCACGATTGCGCTATGGGGCGTATACAGGATGATACCGTGCCGAATGACCAGGCTATGCCGCATAATAGTGCAGATGGCACTGCTCTCATGGTGGTATCCCGACACGTATGAGTTCAACCGCATGTTTCCCAATCTCGACCATCTGTTCGCCGCATACGAGCAGTACCTGTTCGGATGCCAGCCCGCACTGCTATTCTCTCAAGTGTTCAGCAACGGTGTGTTCAGCGAGCTGATGTGTCTCGGGTATGCAAGCTACTACCCGCTGATAGCCGTAGTGACAATGTTTTATTTCGTGCGGCGATACAATCAGTTTGCCAGAGCGTCGTTCATAATACTCGGCTCGTTCTTCATCTACTACATCATATACATAATACTGCCGGTAGCCGGTCCGCAATACTACTACAACGCCGTAGGACTCGATCAGATAGCACACGGTGTGTTTCCCGATGTCGGCAGTTTCTTCGCCGCAAACCAGGAGGCACTCGCCACACCGGGATACACCGACGGTATGTTCTATCAGATGGTGGTAGACGCGCACAACGCCGGCGAACGCCCCACGGCGGCATTCCCAAGCAGTCATGTAGGAGTGACGACAATACTCATGATACTGGCATGGGACAGCCGCAATCGCCGGATGTTCTACTGCATCCTGCCGCTGTACATACTGCTGTGCCTGTCTACCGTATATATATACGCGCACTATGCGATAGACGTTTTCGCCGGCTGGGTTTCTGCCGTGGCCATCTACGCCCTGCTTTATTTCGGATATAACAAGTTTGTAGGAAAAGAATAATATGACGTTCGAGTTTTTTTTACGTATCTTCATAGCCGCCATACTTGGCGGACTGATAGGCCTTGAAAGGGAATACAGAGCGAAAGACGCCGGCTTCAGGACCCATTTCCTTGTGGCTTTGGGCAGCGCGCTGTTCATGATTTTGTCGCAATTCGGATTCGACACATCACTGAACCTCGACAGGACGGCATCGCTCGACCCGTCGCGAATAGCGTCGCAAGTGGTGACGGGCATCGGATTTATAGGTGCCGGACTGATTATATTCCAAAGAAACGTGATCCGCGGGCTCACCACGGCTGCCGGACTATGGGTCACATCGGCTATCGGACTGACATGCGGAGCGGGGCTTTACACACTCGCCTTTGCCACTACGGCTCTCGTCCTGCTGTGTCTTGAGGTTCTGAACGTCATCATGCGACGCCTGGGGACGAGGAACATGTCAATCACCCTGCAATCTTCTTCAAAGGAAAACCTTAAAGAAGTGACCGCCCTAATCAAGAAGGAATGTGTGGAACTATATACATACAATATAAAAGAAAAAGGCAGTGCCAATGAGAAGAAGTACTGCATAACGATCGAGCTGAAAGTGAAAAGAGTAGTATACGACAGTTGGATGAACGGCATATTGAACGAACATGCCGACATCGAGATTGTAAGCATGGAGTGACCGAAGAAAAGCAGCCGCGCCTGATTGGCGGCCTGACGAGCATATCCAGGCACAGTCAAGACATAACGGAGCCATTGGGATAACGTGAAATAAATTATATTGCTTGTAAATATAACTTATTTCACGTTGTACTTTCGCTGGATAGCATTTGAACCAATCTTATATTTCGTGGTGATGTCTGTTTCCCCACGTTGTACTTTCACAGAAAAAAGCATTGGAACCTATCCCGAAGGCACTATTTGCAACGCCTGTACCACTCGCGAAGAGCGCCACGTGCCACGCCCTTTCTCACCGCATCGTCGAGAGCACGGCGGGCTTCGGCTTTCTTGCCAAGCCGCAAAAGCACATCGGCACGTGATATGATATAATCGGTATTGCCGGGAGCAAGGCGCAGGGCCGCGTCCCAATCATACAGAGCGGCATCGTAAGCACGGCTCTCCGACTCGAAACCGGCACGGGCGGCGTATACCACGGCGCTGTCGGGATGAAGCTCGACAAGCCTGTTCATCTGGTCCATCGCATCGGCACTGCGCTTCATTTTAACCAGTACATGAGCAAGTCCGAGACGAGCCTCCATATTCACGGGAGCCAATTTAAGAAAAGCCTCATAGTCATTCCTGGCAAGATCGTAATGCCGCAAGTGTGTGTTTGCGTAAGCACGGTAAAACAAGGCGGCAAGATTGTCCGGTTCATGGGAAAGCACCGTGCCGTATTCGTCGACGGCATATTCCCATTGTTGCAGCTCTATGTTTATAGCAGCCTTACGCAAATGCAGGTCCGATGAATACGGATATGAGGCTATTTGCCTGTTAATCACAGACAGTGAGTCCCGCCACCGGCCGGCTGTCTGTCCGCAGACAGACAGCGACAGCGGCAACAACACTGTAATAATAACAAATATTCTACGCACGTCAGGCTTTGGTTATATAGTCTGCAATCCATGCACCGACATCACTCGTGCCATATTCGGCCCCGCCATCAACCTGTATTTCCGGAGTGCGCACATTGGCGTCGAGCGACGCGTCGACGGCACGGCGCACCAACGCGCCCTCCTCTTTAAGGTCGAAGTATTCAAGAAGCATGGCGACGGAAAGTATCTGAGCCAGCGGATTGGCTATATTCCGCCCCTTGGCTTGCGGCCACGAGCCGTGGACAGGCTCGAACACCGGCGTGCTCTCACCGGTAGAGGCCGACGGCAACAGTCCCATTGAACCGGAAATGCAGCTCCCCTCGTCTGTAAGTATATCGCCAAAAGTATTCTCTGTGACCATGACATCAAAGAACTTAGGCTCAGCTATCATTCGCATAGATGCGTTATCGACAAACATATAGTCTACATCCACATCAGGATACTGCGGCTCCATCTCCTTGGCTATTTGTCGCCAAAGACGGCTTGAAGCAAGAACATTGGCCTTGTCGACAACAGTAAGGTGGCGATTACGACGCCGGGCATATTCAAAACCCACTTTAAGGATGCGTTCTATCTCGGGACGAGTATAATAGTTGGTGTCGTACGCCTTGTCGTTGTCCTGATATTTCTCACCGAAATACATTCCGCCGGTAAGTTCACGGATGCAAATAAAATCAGCCCCTTCAACCAATTCCGGCTTTAACGGAGACTTATGCACAAGGCACTTGAACGTCTGCACAGGACGGATATTGGCAAAAAGACCGAGTTTCTTTCGCATGGCAAGCAATCCCTGCTCGGGGCGCACCTTGGCCGTGGGGTCATTGTCGAACTTAGTATCGCCGACAGCTGCGAACAACACGGCATCGGCATCACGGCAAACGCGGTATGTATCTTCGGGGAACGGGTCACCGACCTCATCTATCGCATGCGCACCGCATATAGCCTCTTCATACTCTACCTCATGTCCGAACTTACAAGCGATGGCATCCATCACCGCCACGCCTTGCTTCATTATCTCAGGCCCGATTCCGTCTCCGGGCAAAACCGCTATCTTCAATTTCATAATATCGTTGTTTTTTGTATTTATTCCTATCGGATATGTATCCATTCTCACTGTAAGTAATATCCGGCTTTACCGCTATTTTTGATATTGGTTGCTTATAAAATATCGGTTATCCGCATAAACAGCACTCATTAATCAGTAAAAGCCCGAATAGATGACATCTGCATTTACATCAATTGCCATCCTCCTCTATCATGTTGAGCATCTTTATTGTCGCCTTGATGGCCGCTTCCGTCTGGTCGGCGTCAAGTCCGCGCGTGCGAAAGATCTTCTCTCCGCTACGCCATGTGATGACCGTCTGCACGAGAGCGTCGGTCCGTCCGCCCGGTGGAATGGTGACGGCATAGTTTGCCAATATAGGGAATGTCCTGTCAAGGGCATCCTTATATATCTTGCGCAAAGCCTTCACGAATGCGTCATACTGTCCGTCGCCGGTCGATTCCCGCTCATACTGCCTGCCGTCTATCTCCACTTTCACGCAGGCGATGGGCTTCAAGCCGTATGCCGATGACACCATGTAGCTCACAAGCTTGACCTTGTCCTCAGGGGTAGTATGCTTCAGCACATCGCTTACAATGAAAGGCAGGTCTTCACGTGTCACAATCTCCTTACGGTCGCCAAGTTCCGTTATCCTCCTCGTCACCTTACGGGTCTGCTCGTCGGTCAGCTCGAGACCGAGTTCCTGCAGGTTCCGCTCGATATTGGCGTTCCCGCTGGTCTTTCCCAAGGCATATTCCCTCTTCCGCCCGAAACGCTCCGGCACAAGATCATTGCAGTAAAGATTGCTCTTGTTGTCACCGTCGGCATGCACTCCGGCCACCTGCGTAAACACATTCTCACCGACAATAGGCTGATTCGGAGCCACCGCAATACCTGAATAGCCTTCAACCAAGCGGCTTATATCATTCAGTTTACCCTCATTGATGCTTGTCTTTGCCTGAAACTGGTCTTTCAATATCACCTGGACACTCGACATCGGGGCGTTTCCGCAGCGCTCGCCAAGCCCGTTGACCGTGACATGCAAGCCTCTTGCACCACTGAGAACGGCAGCGAGCGAGTTGCTCACCGCAAGGTCATAATCATTGTGCGCATGGAAATCGAAGTGCTTTTCGGGATAACGCTTCAGCATCTTCCTGAAAAACTCAATGACCTGCAAAGGATTCATTATGCCGAGAGTATCCGGCAACATGAACCGCTTTATGGCCGTGTCCCGCAGCGCGTCCATCATCATATATACATACTCGGGCGACGATTTCATGCCGTTGCTCCAGTCTTCGAGATACAAATTTACACTGATGCCCCGGCTTGAGGCATAATCTATCGAGCGTTTTATCTCGTCGATATGCTCTTCGGGCGTTTTATGGAGCTGATGCGTACAGTGGCGCAGCGACCCTTTGGCAAGCAGGTTGATAACCTTTCCGCCGCAGTCGGCAATCCAGTCGATAGACAGTTTGCCGTCCACAAAGCCCAGGACCTCCACCCGTTCTATCATGCCTATCTGCTTGGCATAGCGGCAAATCATCTTCACAGCCTCCTTTTCGCCCTCTGAAACACGCGCTGACGCCACCTCTATGCGATCCACGTTGATGTCTTTGAGCAGCATACGGGCAATGACAAGTTTCTCATGCGGAAGAAAAGACACGCCGCTGGTCTGCTCACCGTCACGAAGCGTACAGTCCATTATCTCGATAAACGGCTGTATCCCCCGCCGTCTGTTCACTTGTTGCGCTTTTCCCATCCCTCGATTCTATCCTTGTTCTGTATGAGATAGTCGATATCGTCAAGCCCGTTCATCAGGCAATGCTTCTTATATCCGTTTATCTCAAACGTCTCTCTCCTGCCCGTCGATTTGTTGGTGACTGTTTGCAGAGGCAGGTTCACTTCCACTTCCGTTTTCGGATCGGTGCTTATAGAGTCGAAAAGCTCTTCGAGAAACGACTCAGAGACAACCACAGGAAGCACGAAATTGTTCAGTTCGTTGTTCTTATGAATATCTGCGAAGAAACTGCTTATCACCACCCGGAAACCATATCCCGCAATAGCCCATGCCGCATGCTCACGGCTCGAGCCCGAACCGAAATTCTTGCCGGCCACGAGTATACAACCGCCGTAAAGCGGATTGTTCAGCACGAAATCGGCCTTTGGCGACCCGTCTTTGTCATATCGCCAGTCACGGAAGAGGTTTTCTCCAAATCCTTCCTTATCAGTCGCTTTGAGAAAGCGTGCCGGTATTATCTGGTCTGTATCCACATTTTCAAGCGGAAGCGGCACGCATGTGCTTGTTATGATGTCAAATTTCTGTTTCATTGCCTGTTCTTACATTAGTGTTCGTGGGTCTGTTATTTCTCCTGTCACCGCCGCTGCCGCCGCCACGAGCGGCGAGGCGAGTATAGTTCTTGCGCCGGGTCCCTGACGTCCCTCGAAGTTACGGTTGCTCGTAGACACGGAATATTTGCCCGCCGGTATCTTATCGTCGTTCATGGCGAGACATGCCGAGCATCCAGGCTGGCGGATTTCAAACCCCGCCGCGGCAAGAACGGCATCAAGCCCCTCCTCCCGTATCTGCTTATCCACAGCCCAAGAACCCGGCACGAGCCATGCCGTGACACCCTCGGCCTTATGTCGTCCACGCACGATAGACGCGAAAGCACGGAAATCTTCGATACGTCCGTTGGTGCATGCTCCGAGGAACACATAGTCAATCTTGTGCCCGACAAGTTTCTCTCCGGGAGCAAATCCCATGTAATCGAGCGATTTCGAGAACGAAGCCTTACCGGCCTCGTCTATCTCATCAAGCGTGGGTATAGCCTCGGTGATGCCCATTCCCATACCGGGGTTGGTGCCGTAAGTCACCATCGGCTCTATGTCAGCGGCATTGAAAGTCAGTTCCCTGTCGAACACGGCATCGTCGCCACTCTTCAATGTCTTCCAGTATTCCACCGCCTTGTCCCACTCTTCGCCTGCCGGGGCATACTGACGTCCTTTGATATACTCGAAGGTTGTGGCGTCGGGGGCGATAAATCCGCCACGGGCACCCATCTCGATAGAGAGGTTGCAGAGCGTGAGACGACCTTCCATTGTCATGTCTCTGACCACACTGCCCGCATATTCGATAAAATATCCCGTAGCGCCCGATGTTGTGAGACGTGCCATCAGATAGAGAGCCACATCCTTGGCCGTGACTCCCTTGCCGAGCGTTCCCTCTATATTGATGCGCATCGACTTCGGTTTCTGCTGCAATATGCACTGGGATGCCATAACCATTTCCACCTCGCTCGTACCGATGCCGAACGCCACGGCACCCATAGCGCCATGCGTCGAAGTGTGCGAGTCGCCACAGACAATGGTCATGCCGGGCAGCGACAATCCCTTTTCCGGTCCCACCACATGGATGATACCGTTATCGGGCGACATCATTCCGTAGTGTGTCAGCCCGAACTCTGCCGCATTTGCCGCCAGCGTGTCAACCTGTTTTTTAGATACCGGGTCTTCTATAGGCTTGTCCTGGTCGTGCGTCGGCGTGTTATGGTCGGGCATGCAGTATATCTGCGCCGGGCGAAAACATTTTAGCCCGCGGCGGCGCATGCCTTCAAAAGCCTGAGGCGAAGTCACCTCATGACAGTACAGCCTGTCGATATAAAGTTGCGTGGGGCCGTCTTCCACCATCTGCACCACGTGCTTGTCCCAAATCTTATCAAATAATGTGTTCATCTTATATTATTACTGCTTTATATTACATTTCCACTTACCACTCATCTCCTTACCACTCATCTCCTTACTACTTAAACTTATTGATACAGTCGATATAAGCCTCGACCGAAGCCGTCACTATATCCGTATTTGCCCCGAAACCGTAATATATGCTGCCGTTATATTCCACCTGCATGTGAACCTTGCCCACATCGTCAGAGCCTTTGCTGATGGCCTGGATGGTAAACTCTTTGAGCGACATCTCGCGGCGTATGATTTTCTTCAAAGCCCTGATAGCCGCGTCCACAGGGCCGTTACCGCTCGAAGCCTCCTCAAATTTCTGCCCAGAAATATCGAGACCTATGCTCGCCACACTTTTCACCCCCTTGCCTGTGGTGACTTGAAGGAAGTCGAGTTTCACGGCATGAGCGTCAGCGGTATCGGCACCCGCAAGCATCAGTATGTCGTCATCGTTCACCTCCTTCTTCTGGTCGGCCAACCGGAGGAACTTCTGGTAAATCTTATCCACCGTCTCCTCATTGTCCACATTCACGCCGAGCACACCGAGACGGTATTTCAACGCGGCGCGCCCCGAACGCGCCGTGAGAACGATCGAGTTGTCGTCAAGTCCCACATCCTTGGGATTCATTATCTCGTATGTCTCCACGTTCTTTAAAACACCGTCCTGATGGATACCGCTGGAATGCGCGAAAGCGTTTCGGCCGACAATGGCTTTGTTGGGCTGCACGGGCATGTTCATCAGGCTCGACACCATGCGGCTTGTCGGATATATCTTGTTTGTGTTGATGTTCGTGTCTATGTCGATATGCTTGTGGCACTTCAATATCATGGCAATCTCTTCGAGCGACGTGTTTCCGGCCCGCTCTCCGATACCGTTGATCGTCACTTCCACCTGCCTTGCGCCGTTGAGCACACCGCTGAGCGTGTTTGCCGTAGCCATGCCAAGATCGTTATGGCAGTGTGTCGAGATTATAGCCCTGTCTATTCCGTCGACATGCTCCATGAGGTATTTTATCTTATCGCCATACTCGGCGGGCAGACAGTAGCCGGTGGTATCGGGAATATTAACAACCGTAGCTCCGGCTTTTATCACAGCCTCCACCACCCTTGCGAGATACTCGTTATCAGTACGGCCGGCATCCTCGGCATAAAACTCCACGTCGTCCACATAGCGGCGGGCGTATTTCACCGCCGCCACGGCACGTTCTATTATCTCCTCGCGGTTGCTGTTGAACTTATAGCGTATATGGGAGTCGCTCGTGCCTATTCCAGTATGTATCCGCTTGTGCTTGGCATACTTCAAAGACTCTGCCGCCACTTCTATGTCGCGCTCCACCGCACGGGTCAGCGCACAGATTGTGGGCCACGTCACAGCTTTCGATATTTCTATCACCGAATTGAAATCACCCGGACTCGATACCGGGAAACCGGCCTCTATCACATCCACTCCCAATTGTTCAAGCTGCCTGGCAACCTGAATTTTCTCTACCGTGTTCAACTGGCATCCCGGCACTTGCTCGCCATCGCGCAGCGTTGTGTCAAAAATAAATAGTCTGTCGCTCATATCTCTTTTTCTTTTTATCACTTAAGAACATCCAGTCCGTTATGCCAGGCTCCCCAACTATCCTACATCGTGAATACGATACCGTCATGAGAACTAAAAAAAGAACCTTTCCCACATCAGAAGTGAGAAAGGCTCCATATCGTTATTACGGCTCGTCTACATACACACCTTTTCACTTCCGACCGGTTGTTTAAGTCGAATGATAATATTAATAATGTGTAGAAGATTTGACTTAACCATGATGTTTCTTCTTTTTATTTCGTTGCAAAGTTAACGATTTATACTCAAAACAACAAACAAATCGTAATATTTTTACCGATAAAAATATCAAATTCAAAGACAACCGGCAGTTTTACAGGCTATCATCCATGCGGCAACATCGCATACATTCATGCCGGCCACATCCTCACATGTACTTTCTCAGCTCGAAAGCCCACAACTTATATCCTTGCGGCGACAGATGAAGCCCGTCGGAAGTAAGCTCGCGGCGCAATACATTGGTGCCACGCCTGACAAACTTTGGATACAGGTCCACATAAACTATGCCGAGCTTCGAGCAGTGAATATTGAGCAGGCGGTTTATCTCGGGTATATCGTCTGTGCGTCCCGCCAGACGCTTCCACCGCCCCGTGCTCTCGTTTATCGGCAGGACGCTCTGCACATACAGCTCGGTATCGGGAGCGTCGCGGCGTATACGGTCTATCAACCGGCAGACGAGCGACGCTGTCTGGGCGGCAGTGATACCGTGACTGAGATCATTGATACCCACCATGAGGAATATGCGGCGCGGTTTCCCCGGCAAGATCTGGCACAGGCGATGGGCAATGCCCATGGCATCGTCGCCGGCAATGCCGCGGTTTACAACATTATCGGCACGCAACATCCTGCCCCAATCGCCGCCATACTCGGTAAGACTGTTGCCCAGCATCACCGTGGCGGTGGAGTCTACCGCAGGCAGCGACGCAAACATGTCCACCCGCTCGCCATAGTGGCGGGTAGGACGGTAAGCCACCTTCTGAGCGAAAACATGCGCAGCCATGAGGCATGCGCATGCTGATATTAAAAATCGGATGTCCATCGTCAGAACTGTTCGAGTATCCTTATTCTGCTCTCTGTGCTCGGATGAGTGCTGAAAAGCGAGTTCACCATGCTCATCATGCCCTGCGAGAAGTTTTTCGGGTGGATGATATACATCTGGGCAATGTCGTCGCGACCTACATTACGCAGACCCGGATCGCCTGAAATCTTGCGCAACGCTGAAGCCAGGGCGAGCGGATTGCCGCACAGTTCGGCTCCACCGGCATCGGCCATATACTCACGCTTGCGAGAGATTGCGAAGCGGGTGAGCAGCGTGAAGAAATATGCCACGGCACTGCAAACGAGTCCCACGAGCATGATTACCAGCATCGAGAGGCCGTTGCCCTTCTCACCGTCGCGGTTGCTGCCGCCGCCAAACCACATCACATGGTACATCATGCGTACCGTCATACCCATTATCGCCGAGATTATTCCCACGAAAATGATGCTGATGACCAGCAGGCGTGTGTCACGGTTACGGATGTGCGTAAGCTCATGGGCTATCACCCCCGACAACTCGTCGTCGTCAAGCAGAGACAACAATCCCGTGGTGACGGTCACCGTGTAGCTCTTGCGGTCGATACCGCTCGCAAAAGCGTTGAGCTGCGGGTCGTCAATCACGTTAATCTTCGGCATGTCCATGCCACACGACATGCACAGGTTCTCCACAATATTATATACCCGGGGATTTTCCCTGCGCTCGAGCGTACGAGCACCGGTGGCGCTCTTTATCATGGCCGTGTTAGAGAAATAGGCAATCAGGAACCATACGCCCACACCTATGACAACGTATGGTATGGTGCCCACGAAATGGCTGTTCACCACTTCGGCATCGAACACATTTACCATCCGTCCGTACTCGTCGTAATAGTAAGTGCCGAAATAATTGACCAGAGCGAGAAACACCCAGACCGTGCCGAGCAGAATGGCCGGAAACGACAGCAGCAACAACATGCTCATCATGTTGTTATGCCTTATCTGGGTCTGCATTCCTACATACTTCATGGCTTAAAATTTAATCTCCGGCGCCTTGTCGAGGGTGGCGCGGTCGGCCTGGGGAATCTCGAACATCGGCTCACGGTGGAAACCGAACATGCCTGCGAAAATATTGGACGGGAATGTCTGCACGGCATTGTTAAGCTCGCGTGTGGTGGAATTAAAGAAACGACGGGACGCGGCGAGCTTGTTCTCTATATCGGAGATCTCGCCTTGCAACTGGAGGAAGTTCTGGTTGGCTTTCAGGTCGGGATATGCTTCGAGAGACACTCGCAGCCCCGAGAGAGCGTTGCTCAACGCGTTTTCAGCCTTTATCTTGTCGTTGATGCCTGAGGCGCCCATTGCTGCCGTCCGGGCCTCGGTCACCCTTACGAGCAGTTCTTTCTCGTGCGAGGCATAACCTTTCACCGTAGACACAAGCTGTGGAATGAGATCATGACGCTGTTTGAGCTGAACATCGATATTGGCAAAAGCGTTTTCACGGTTGTTTCTCAACTTCACGAGGTTGTTGTAGATTCCGATACACCAGATGGCGATAACCGCCACTACCACTAAAATAATAATTACTGTTGTCATAATAATTCTTTTTCGTTAAATTTGAGCGGGACCTTCCCCACATTTATCATTCTACAAAAATAATGCTAAATACCGAGTTTACGACACTCTTTTAAACATTAATCAGTATTTTATCATATTTTTATAATACCGGGTGGCAAACATGGCAAAACGCCGACTGAAAAAAATATTGCCGGGTTATATCTGCCACAGACGCGGGGGCACCTTAAAGAAGAGTGGAAGAGAGCTTCAGTTTGTAATAAAAATATCACACACGACATAATCCGCAAGAAATGCATATTAATGCAAAAAGCAAATTAAAAACCGGAAAAATCCTTTGTTTTTTGACAGTAAAGACATTGTAATAAAACCCAAACGCCAACTTTTCACAACGGGTATCCCGTCGCTCTGCATTCGGATACTGGTTGGATTGCAACGGGATACCCGTTGTCTTGCGTTTAGCGGCTAAACGCAAGACAACCGATAGCCGAATACAGGCCCAAAAGCCGTCTTGGACAAAACATAAAAGGCTTCAAGCGCAGAACGCCGGAAGCCTTTTACGCCTGCACGGAAATACGAAAATGCAGACACGGATATATAAACAAATATGTGTCAGGAGACGCAAAATCTCCTTTTATCAAAAAACAATGTCACGAAATGATGTATATTTATGCACCGGAAGCGTATTAAGGTATGGCACAATGATGTCGCTTTGTAAACTTTTATCATAAATACTAATGTTTAATCAAGGGTTATCCGCCACAAAGATATGTCAAAAAGCGGCGCAAAGCAAATTTTACCACGATACACTTCACGATACACCACGGAATAAAACCGACTGAAAAAAAAGAACGGCGCCGGACTGTCGCCCGCCGCCATGACTATCAGTTTGCATTGACTTATCGCCGTAAGAGACACGGCTCAGGAGCCGCGCTTTTTCATCTTCGCCATCACCTTGTTGTAATAACGCTGTGTGCGTTTCACGCTGTAACGCATGCCGCCGTTCCACGAACGGATGGCACGCTCCACATTGTTTGCGGTGTTGTGCCGAGACTGTATCAGAAGAAACATCTCCTTAGACTTATCCACGCTGAAACGGTCTTTCAGCGTATACCTTTTCTTGCTTTTCCTGCCCTTCAAGATGTTGTTGCACTCACGCACAAGAATAGGTGTAATCTGCATCACGCCGACCGAATTGCCGCTTACCGCCCTTGGGTTTCCCTCGCTCTCGACCATTATTATGGCGTCGATAACCGGATTCCAGTCAAATGAGGCTGATGATGCAGCAGAGTTATTTCCGGCAAAGACCGGAGTAGGATTCGATAAAATTGAAATTAAAACTAAACATACGATTTTATTAAAAATACTCATCATAAATGATTTTATGGAACTGGACATCATTAAAATATCCTCGGCATGACGCTAATCAAACACTATCAATGCCATGCCTGGCTCCTATTTACTTACTACAAGTATAAACGTCTCACCGCGAGACAAAAACAATACTTGTTCTGTTATCGGGTGCAAAATTACGAAAAAAAATCCGAACAACCAAGAAAAATATAGAAAAAGAGTATTTATCACGCTATTACATAGTGTTGAGTATCAATTATTTAAAGGGAAAAGCGCATTCCTATTTACCCTTGCGGACAACCCGAAACGCACTGTATATGCACATTACAGACGAATGAAAACGCCCGACTTTTAGACCAATGGCAAACGGATGCCTGTCACATGGCGGCATACTCGTCTTTCATCTTTTTGGTGAACTTCCTGACCACCTCATCAAGCGAGTGGTCGATAGATTCGTATATGAGCCGGTCGCAGGCATCGGCATTGAAATATATCTGGTTCCAATACTTCTTGTTGAAGTGAAAAGCCGGCTCAACGGCCGAATATCTCTCCCGCAACTCGATGGCCCGCTCCGGGTCACACTTCACTATCACGAGGTCGGGGTTATCAAGGCACAACACGGCAAACATCTTGCCCATGACCTTGAAGACAAGGGTTTTGTCGTCGAACGGAAAAGACTCCTCGCATCCTTTCTTCGTAAGACAGTAATCACGGACTGCTTCTATATTCATGTTTATATAACGGACAAACGGCGTCCATATTGCATCCGGCGGCGGAATAACGGGCGGACATGGCGAAAAAGGCCGCTCGCCCCCTCCGACATCCGTCTACGCTCATGCTTGAAAAAAGTCATGCGGCTGATCTTTTGATTTGCCGCAGATAGAACAGAGACACCGAAACTAAAGTCAGGAACTCGGCGGTGGGAATGGCAAGCCACAGCCCGCTGACACCGAGTGCATGCGGCAGGAGCACAAAACTCGGCACAAGCAGAAGCATGCCCCTGAGCGACGTGAACACGGTGGATGCCATGGCACGCTCTACACTCTGGTAATATCCGATGAAAGCGATGTTGACCGAGAAAAAGACAGCGCACAAAGCGAACAACGGCAGCCCAGCCAAGGCTATCCCGTAGGCCGCCTCGGACGGGGTGAGGAACAAGGCGGTTATGGCTGGAGCGCCTATCCACAAGCACAACGACACGACCGTGCCGCAAACAGCGGCCGTGAAGAGGGATACACGGAGGGTGCGGGCCACACGGGCATCACTGCGCACTCCGTGATTAAAACTTATTATCGGCTGGGCCGACTGGGCGACAGCGTTGCTTATAGAGAATACTATTGGGAAGAGATAGCACGCCACGGCGAAAGCGGCCACGCCCTCTTCGTTGAGCATAGACATGAACATATAATTGCCTGTGAGCATTATCACGCCCATGGCAAGCTCGGTCAGGAAAGTGGCAAATCCTATCTTCATGATATAAGTGACATTGCGTATGGAGAGAAGCAAGGACGTGACGGAGAGTTTCAGTCGGTAGAACCTCAACTTATACGAGAACCGGACGAAATACGCCAGGGCCATCAATCCTCCGAAAACACACGCTGCCGACGTAGCCACGGCCGCTCCCTTGACACCCATGTCCAAAGAGAATATCATGTACCAATCGAGCGCAATGTTCACTACGGCGACCAGAACCTGTATCCACATGGCATAACGAGGAAAACACAAGACCGTTCGTCAAGGGAGAAATACTGATACTCACATCCGATATATACTTCTCGATAGAAGACGTATCGGAAGATTTCCATGCCCGATATATATCGCTGTCGAAAGGCATGCTCGACTCGGCGTATTATAAAATACCGAACTTCGGGCTGTGGGAGTTTCTTCACCGCACACCCATCCTGAGGCCGACAAAGCCGCAACAGGCCTTAATAACACAGTGGACAGACCAAAACGAGTGGATAATGAATAACGTATCGGGCGCATTGCGCGCACAACTCGTGAACAACAACACTTACAACCTGTTCATCGCAATAGACACATGCCTGTCAAAATTCTATCCGAACCTGAAATACATAGAGAAGAACAGGGCATGGGCCATAACGTCACGGTTTATGCTACTGCTCTCGATACACGTACACTCAAAACGCGACGTAAAGTTCTACGCCGACAAAATGAACATCACCACGGGCTATCTTTATAAGGTATGCCGCCACATTTACGGCGTATCCCCGAAATCAATGATTAACGAACAACTTACAGTTGAGATAAAAACGTATTTGACCGACACTGACATGTCGGTCAAAGATATAGCCAATAAGCTCGGCTTCGAAGATCCTTCATATATGTGCAGGATGTTTCGCAGAGAGACGGGACTATCACCAATACAGTTCAGGAACAAGTCTACGTGAGGATACTGGATACGGATTAGCTCAATGTTACAATCCTGTTTGTGTTTATCGGCAGTGCGGCCGATAAACACAAACAGGATTTCTATCGGAACAACAGGAAAAGTCAGGGCACTATATGCTCTACGCCGTCTTTTGTACTGACGTATTTTTCACCACAAATACCGGTTCCCACTTCTTCAGCTTCCTCTTCGGTCCCGTCACTGTATCTTACTTTCCACTTGCCCTTCTTAGAACCGCCGAAGAACACTTTCACTATTACGTAAAGGAAGATACCCAGCAGAGCCACCATGACGAGCATCATCGCGAGATAGAACGAAAGGAAAGTAAGCACGGCCATGTATACTACGTAACCTATCCTGCCGCCCCATCCGGGAAACTCTTTTATTGCCGGCAGGCACTTATAGCCCATATAACCGAACAGACCGGCCAGCAGTATGCCGGCTATTATCTCGACAGTGCCATTACCGATACTTGTCATTTGAAGGACAAAAACTATAAGACTTATTATCGCTCCGCCTATAAGAGCGTGAAAAACAAGTCTTCCAGAAGTTGGGACATGGCTTGGATTCGAACGTGAAAAGAGCGCATTCTCTAACTTGTTTAATACTTTTAATTCCATTATGTTTACGTGTCAATGTGTTTATTTACAGTGTAGTTAATATAATCAAGGCGGCAATGGCATGCCTGCAGACCGGCCGTCAATCCCAGTTGTCTGTGTCGGTAATGTCCATAAAATATGCTCCGTCAACAAAGGCGCCACGGTTTGATGAAAATGCCGGATAGACAACGATAGGTGTCTCGCAATTGTCCAATACCTTTCCATCCGGGTCCGTTTCTTTGGTAAGCAGCATATACCAGCCGCAAAGCTCTCCCGAGTAATAGTTTTCATATGTCATGATGCGACCGGTACTGTACACCACACGGCCTTTATGGACGGCCTTTACTTTCCTGCTCTTACCGCTCTTGTCTCCGATAAAAGCCCATGTCTCCGTCGTTTCGAAATCGGAATTACTTTTGGTGTCAACATAATGGGCGTCCTGTTCGTCGCCACCTACCTCCGACGGAGATATAAGCAGGTCTGCGGCCTTATATATTTTCATCTCATCGGGACGTATCCTGTCGAGCATCGACGCACTGACATAAGCACTCTTGCCAAGCGGATCTTTCACTAACGTCCAACCGTTCTTCGACGATTCCGTGATAAACACCATGCCTTGGGCGGCTTTTCCAACGACCTTGCCCTGAGGAGAAGGTGCGGCTCGCATGTTGACATTCTTCTTGGTAACAAAAGAAAGAGTCTGGGTTGTTTGCGCAAAAGCATTCATTGCTGCCATAAATGCCGCTAAAAAGATAATCAACTTCTTCATATATATATACTGTATTGGTTTTTGCAAAGATAAAGATAATTTCACAAATCACCCACGATTGTTAATAAAGATTGATATAATGGATATTGGGAATTAACAGACACCACTACAGATATGCTTACTGTCCGTCAATTTCATCATACATGGCAGCGGCGTTGGATTTACAGTATGCAAAAACCGGCTCTTTACGGAGTCAGTGACTGCCGTAAAGAGCCGGTTAAATATTTAATAAACCCTTATTATTTTACCAATACAACCAGATATTTGCTCGTGCTCCAAAACTTCTGCGGGTCTGTTATTCTAAGAACATACTGCTTGCCGGCATCCTGCTGCAAAGAATAGCTGCCTGCCGGATGGGCTGTGAGCATCTTAGCGGAACGGGAGTAGAGTTTTATCTCCTTGTCGACACGGATATCTATCTTGGTGAAATACTCGCGGTTGAAGTTAGACTGCAACACCTTTCCGTCCACAAGGATTTTCTGCGACTTCAATTCGCTCTTCGTTCCGAACACGAACCATGCGGTATTGAGCTGCTTATCCTGCGTGCTGATTGTGGTCGCTTTCTGGGTATTTTCCTCTTGCAGTGAAGAGACATCAGTATTCAGACCTGTTATTTTCTCGTCAAGTTCGGCGATGTGGATATCCTTTGCGCTCAGTTCGGCACGCAACTGAGTCAGCTGCTGGTCTTTCTCTTCAAGCTGTTTTGTAAGATTTTCTATAGTACGCTTGAACTGATCTCCCTGAAAAGCGCTCTCACGCAACTGACGCTTAAGTTTGTTTATCAGTTCTCTGTTCTGCGCCATGGCCGACTGTATGAACTGGACATTCTCCCTGATACGCTGCTCACGGCTTGCTCCCTCGCCCTGCTTGGCTATGCTCACACGTTGCTCGGCCTCGTTAATCTCCTTGAAGCCTTCTTCTATCTCATTGAAAGTAGCCATCATGTCATTGATCTCATTGTCTCGCTGAGCGATTATCTGATTCAACGAATCGCGCTGACGTTCAGCCGTAAGATCGGCGTTTGCTCTCTCCTGCTTGCATGACGCTACGGCCACCAAACACATTAATATAAATAATAACTTTCTCATAACTCATTATTTTTTATGTTTCTTAATCTATGTTTCTAATTTTCTTGCTCTCTGACTTTATGCTTTTTATTCTCTTTTTCCGACACTCCTGCCACTACGATGACAATCTCTCCCCTCGGCTCGGTGGCCTCGAAATGGGCTGTCAACTCGCCAAGCGTACCGCGCACACTCTCTTCATGCACCTTTGAGATCTCACGGCAAACACTAACCTGACGCTCCTCGCCAAACACCTCTGACAACTGGCCGAGAGTTTTCACCAGCCTGTATGGCGATTCATAGAATATCATTGTGCGACTTTCATCTCTCAACGATTCCAGTTTTGTCTGACGGCCTTTCTTCTGCGGCAGAAAACCTTCGAAGGCGAATCTGTCGCAAGGCAAACCGCTTGACACCAGAGCCGGCACAAATGCCGTGGCACCAGGCAGGCACTGCACCTCGACACCGGCACGGACTGCCTCCCGCACGAGATAGAAACCCGGATCGCTGATGCCCGGAGTACCGGCATCGCTGATAAGCGCTACTGTTTGTCCGGCCTGCAAACGGGACACAACGGATGCCGACGTGCCGTGCTCGTTAAACTTGTGATGCGACATCAGATGATTCTGTATGTCGTAATGCTTCAACAGTTTGGCCGACGTGCGGGTATCCTCTGCCAGCACGAGGTCGGCCTCTTTGAGGATTCTGACCGCTCTGAACGTCATATCCTCCATATTTCCCACCGGCGTGGGTACGATATATAGTGTTCCCATATCACTGGCAAATGTACGTAATTATTCTCTATATCCAAAAAAATGCCCTGTTTCTTTGTAATTTTTAAAACGTATTTGTATTTTTGCAACCAAATGACAGGAAACTTGACTGGGGAGACACACCGCCCCGGAAGAATAGAAGTGGTGTGCGGCTCGATGTTTTCAGGCAAAACAGAAGAACTGATACGGAGGATGAGACGTGCGATGTTTGCACGCCAAAAAGTAGAGATATTCAAACCGGCGATAGACACCAGATATTCCGATGAGCAAGTGGTCAGCCACGACAAGCATACGATAAAATCGACACCGATAGATTCTTCGGCACAAATTCTGCTTCTATCCTCGGAAATAGATGTGATAGGAATAGATGAGGCACAGTTTTTCGACAACGGACTGCCAGAAGTATGCAACGAACTGGCCAACAGGGGTGTGCGGGTCATCATCGCCGGGCTTGACATGGACTATAAGGGAATACCGTTCGGCCCAATCCCGGCACTATGCGCCATTGCCGACGAAGTGATAAAAGTGCACGCCATCTGTGTAAGATGCGGAGCGCTGGCATACGTAAGTCACCGCACGGTGGAGAACAGCAGCAGAGTATTGCTCGGCGAGACGCAAGAATACGAACCGTTATGCCGCGACTGTTATCAGAAAGCCATTGCGAATAATCACATAGAGTAACCTACAATGCTTGACAAAACCATTACTTTCGACCGCTTCGTACGGCTCATGCTTGGCATGCTTTTCGCCGCCGCCTTGCTCTATATAACCAATTATCTGGGCAACGTTCTGCTGCCTTTCTTCATCGGTTGGCTGCTCGCATACCTGCTATATCCGGCTGTAAGATTTGTACAATACCGCATGCACGTCAAAAACAGGGTACTGTCTATAATGATAACACTGATTGTGGTGCTACTGGTAATCGGAGGCATAACATATCTTATAATACCGTCGATGGTGGAACAGTTTGAGAAATTGGGCTATCTGGTAAACAAATATCTGCATGAGGTGACAAACATCCCCAACTTCCCGATAGCCGCCAGAGACTGGATATCAAACAATCATGACAATATAAACCGATTCTTCAAAGACAGCAATCTCCCCGACACAGCACGAAAAATAATGCCTCAGTTGTTTGCTGTGATAAGCCAGACGGCAAATATTATCATAAGCATCGTGGCATCATTGATAGCCCTGCTATACATGTTTTTCATATTGCTCGACTACGAGATACTGGCAGCCGGGCTGATAAAGATATTTCCCAAGAAGAGCAGACCGTTCTGGCGTGCCCTAATCGATGACGCCGAACGTGAGCTGAACAGTTATATCAGAGGCCAGGGACTTGTGGCACTATGTATCGGAGTGCTTTTCTGCATCGGATTTACAATCATAGGTTTCCCGATGGCTATAGGCATGGGAATAATGATAGGCGTGATGAGCCTTATACCATACGTACACACTCTGGCTCTTATTCCCATCGTATTCCTCTCACTGCTCAAAGCGGCAGACACAGGAACAAACTTCTGGGTGATATTACTGTCTGCCTTGGCTGTGTTCGGAATTATTCAGCTTATAACAGACATGATATTAACTCCCAGAATAATGGGTAAGGCCATGGGGCTCAATCCGGCCATACTGCTCCTGTCTCTATCCGTATGGGGAGCGTTGCTCGGATTTATCGGACTGATAATTGCCCTTCCGCTTACCACCCTGCTCATCGCATACTACCAGCGGTACGTGACCAAGGAGGCAAACATCCCGAACGAGAAGGCAAACATTCCAAATGAGAAGTCCGGCGAATAAGCAGGTGTAAATATTATATCACGGATTTAACACTTTATTTGCAGTCGAAATATGTCTGTACATACGATACGGACGGCGATACACACCGTCATTACCGCATCGTATGACGTGACTATTCTTGCCGCTATCCGCAACGGAATACCCGTTGTAAGGCATTTCGCAAGCTATTGCGACGCACTCGGCAACCGATCGTCTCACATCGGAAAGGCTACACGGAGTTGGGATATATCTATTATTCCGGATAGGGTGTCGCATCGGATAAAAGAAAGCGGCTGCATATCTGGAAAAAGGTGTCGCGCAAGGCAATACGGATGCTAAATTCCTCCTCGGGAAACTGTATTTCTATGGTGAAGTCGTAGACCGAGACTATAAATGGTCATACGACTTGCTGAAGGGAACTGTCGATGAGAGATATTTGGCAAGTGAAGACACTATAAATATGTACACTGCAAATATCCTTGGCATATGTAACGAGCATGCTTACGGTACGAGGCGCAACATATACAAAGCCTTATTATATTACAAAAAAGCACACCAGAAGGGCAACAACGTGGTGCTATGCTGATGGAAAGGAGACAAATGGAGGCTACTTATGACAGCCCGGATGCTTCAGGTTCGCATGGCGACAAATCTCCCATCTCTCCCATCAATTTCCTCCCATCATCCCCAATCCCAAACAAAAAAAGAGAGTTTATCTCTCCGGATTACCGGAAAAAGAAACTCTTTGCCGTGTCTCGGGGGAACTAAAAAAGGCGGGCTCCTACTCTCCCGCATTGCATCGCAGTACCATCTGTGCAGGCGGGCTTCTGTTTTCATATGGCTGTTCGGGCTGGAGAACAACTTCTACATGCAGACCGGACTGATTATGATTATCAGACTGCTTTCCAAGACCGCCATTCTGCTGACCGAATATGCAGGCAGGCGGCGGTCGGAAGGCGTGACATTGTCACAGGTGGCATGCAGCGTTGCAAAGGCTCGTCTGCACCCCATCATGATGACCGGCTTGTCTATTGTGTTCGGGCTTATTCCGCTGGTGACGGCTCATGGCGTGAGTGCCAACGGCAGCCGCTCGCTTGCAACAGGCGTAATCGGCGGCATGACAGTGGGCACATTGGCATTGCTGTTTCTCATGCCGTCGCTGTTCACCATATTCCAATTATTGGTGTCCGGTAAACATGTCATAGCACTTATTCCTTCTGGTTTTGTTCATGG
>NZ_BEWV01000202.1 GCF_002933775.1 Prevotella sp. MGM1 | reverse complement strand
GCCGTGGCACGTGTTTACGTAAGCGAAGGAACAGGCAAGATTACGATCAACAAGAAAGACGTAACGGAATATTTCCCCTCAGCCATCTTGCAGTATGTGGTGAAACAGCCGCTGGAACTGCTCGAAGTGCTCGAGAAATATGATATAAAGGCAAATCTCGACGGTGGCGGTTTCACAGGCCAGAGCCAGGCTCTGCGTCTCGCTATTGCCCGCGCCCTCGTGAAAATCAACGCTGAAGACAAGAAAAACCTCAAAGATCACGGATTCCTCACTCGCGACTCTCGTGCCGTTGAGCGTAAGAAGCCGGGTCAGCCGAAGGCTCGTCGTCGCTTCCAGTTCAGCAAGCGTTAATGTCATGCGTTGCGTGCCGACCGGTATTATCCTGCGGATATTCATTGCCGGCCGCGCTGAACGTGTTTAGCATCTAAACCGGCGGGATTCGGGCGGCAATCCCCGGCACTTGTAGTGCTATGCCTCCCATTAATATTATTATAATGTGGATTGGCGTGCCGCGAGACTACCCGCAGGCTGATTCTAACAGACAAGAATTAAAAAAGAAAGTAAACAACAATTTAAAGAAACAAAGAAAATGTCAAGAACAAATTTTGATATGTTGTTGCAGGCCGGATGTCATTTCGGTCACCTGCGCCGCAAGTGGAACCCCGCAATGGCTCCCTACATCTACACAGAGCGTAACGGAATCCACATCATCGACCTCCACAAGACCGTAGCCAAGGTTGACGAGGCTGCCGAGGCACTCAAGCAGATTGCCAAGTCAGGAAAGAAAATCCTGTTCGTCGCTACTAAAAAACAGACAAAGGAAATCGTGGCCGAGAAGGCAACGAGCGTAAACATGCCTTACGTTATCGAGCGTTGATTTTCACGAGGGCGCGTGCAATAGCTACACGCAGAGCATGGCTCTGG
>NZ_BEWV01000201.1 GCF_002933775.1 Prevotella sp. MGM1 | reverse complement strand
AATCGAAGTGCAAAACATTGAGATAAGAATTACTCATTCTCCTCTCTCCTTCTGGCGAGGAGATGCCCAAGCGGCGGGGGCGGCCAGCAGCAGGATATACTGGCAATACAGAACAAAAAAGGGAAACCGAAGTTTCCCTGAGATTAACTAACTTTGTTTCACTAATGTACAGACAATTAACCTCGCAGCAAAGGTCGCAAATTTTCGCCTTACTGCAAAGAAAAACTCAGAGAAAAGAAATCGCCATCATTGTAGGGTGCAGTCAGTCAACACTTTGCCGTGAGCTAAAACGCAATTCCACAGCCAAAGGCAACTATCTGTGGGAAAAGGCTCATGCAAAAGCCCTTGAGCGCAGAAAGCGTACCACATCCAGCAAGAAGCTCGACAGCGTGATGGTGTGGCGTATAAAACAGATGATTATTGACCATCAATGGTCTCCCGAACAAGTCCGTGGCGTGTTGGCTAAAGAAAGTGTTTCCGTATCCATACATATAAACGCTGATGAAAGCGGGGAACTGCACCGTCACCGCAGGCGCCCCGACTTCCGACGCAGACCAAAAGGCGAGCGTAAGCCAACCAAAGCCACCAACATACCGAACCGCACAAGCATAAATAAAGCGATTTGAGCGCATAAAATCGAAATCCTTACAGTTAAATAGGGGCGTTATACAGGCTTTTATAACATTGCAACAAAGCCCCCGGTTTTTATAATCGCATCCATAGATGCTACCCTCATTCTTAATTTTTTATTTTTTTGAAATACGGTTGTTATGAATGGGCATTATATTCCAGCATTCGTTATTTTATCCTTTTCGTGGCTTCTGCCGCGTATATTTTCCATCTGTTGTTTTAAGTGTATCTATGAGTTAAAACGGTTATTGTGATATTGCAGGTATTTCGGCTTGAGCCGGTATTTCTCTTCGTTTGTGTTTTTACCGTTTCCTTTCGTCCTGACGGGTTTTCTTTTGTTGCGTGGGAGTTTGTCTTGCGTCTCAAAATGCGTCCACAAGGCTTAAAAAGCTTTCTTAATTTTTTTTTGGGGGGGGGAACACTGCATCTAGATACCAATTATAACGAATTTAGTGTCCCATCGCATTACAATGGATTATCAAATGCAATACAAGCAAGTATCCAAGTATAAAATTATTATAAATTAATCGATGGCAATAAACACGATTTTGTCTTAAAAAAATAAAACAATTTAGCTACATAATCATAATATACTATAAATTAGCCTGTTAAAGTTACGACTTAAGGTATAATCATTTTACAGCTTAAATTCTTTTGAATTGCAAAGAAAGCTATCTAAGAATGTTTTTTCAATTAGCATCCTAAAGTTTTAACATTACTAATACGGCACTCCAATGGCACGCTGCTCCCAACAAAACAAAAATATGCCAAATACCATGATAAAACGGCCGTTTGTCATTGGCATAAAAATATGTGCCTGAAGTATAAAACAAACCTTCCGCAAGTATTAACCAAAGTGCGGCTGCCGGCAGACTCATACAGATTGGTTTGACTATTATCACACCAGACCATCCCATCAATAAATAAATGAAGAGTGACAGTTTGGGATATTTTCCTAAGGCTTTCAATTTATATACTGTTCCTAAAATGACAACAAACCATAAAAATCCAAAAACAGCCCACCCCAAGGCTCCGCCAACCACGCCTATACATATGGGAGTGTATGATGCGGCAATCATCACATATATTCCAATGTGGTCAAATATGCGTAACCACTGCTTGTATTTGCCAGGCATCCACCAATGATAGATAGTACTGAAAGCAAACATTATAATCATGCCACAAGTAAAAACAGTGACTCCGAAAGCATGTTGCCAACCTAAATTATATCCCAAATCCAAAATTATCCATGCTAAAGAAAGTGTCAATACCACTCCAGCCAAATGAGTAAATGTGTTGAAAATCTCTTCATACGTTCTTTTCTTTATCTCCTGTTTCATACTACAAAGATACAGATAAATTTTGGTTTGGCCCAGTATGCTTTCATGGTATCAGCCGCCAAATGGATAAAGAGATTATAATTTTTGCACATTTAATTTGGAAATGTGCAGAAAATAGAGTATCTTTGCACATATTTTTGATTTTTGTGCAATGACATCTTTTAAAAGTTTTAACTCATATATAGAGGAAAGTATCGTAAATAACTGGCATCTTGATGCTCTCACAGATTATCAGGGAGCAACACTGCAATATCATGATGTTGCAAGAAAAATAGAAAAATTACATATACTATTCCAGCATAGTGGTGTCGAATGTGGTGACCGCATAGCTATTTGTGGCCGGAACAGCGCACATTGGGCTGTAGTTTTTTTTGCCACATTGACCTATGGAGCAGTGGCTGTGCCAATCCTTCACGAGTTTAATTCAGAGCAGATACATAATATTGTAAACCATAGCGAGGCAAAATTGCTTTTTGTCGGTGATGTGGTGGTGAAATCTGTCATTCCAGAAAGTATGCCGTCACTTGAAGGAATAATCAACATTCCAGATTATTCACTGATGATTTCACGCTCGAAAAAATTGACGTTCGCACGCGAACATCTTAATGAACTTTTCGGAAAGAAATATCCAAAAGCTTTCAGAGCTGATGATGTGAAATACTACAAGGATAGTGCGGAAGAGCTTGCGCTTATTAACTACACAAGTGGTACGACAGGATTTTCAAAAGGTGTAATGTTACCTTACAGGGCATTATGGGGCAATCTTGATTTCTGTATCACCACAATTGGTACACATATAAAACAAGGCAGCAACACATTGAGTATCTTACCGATGGCACACATGTATGGTATGGCAGTGGAGTTCATATTTCCATTCTGTCACGGATGCCATCTGTTTTTCCTCACCCGCCTGCCGTCCCCCGCAATCATAGCACAGGCTTTCAATGATGTAAAACCTGCAATAATAATATCAGTACCGCTTATTATTGAAAAAATAATACGCAAAAGTGTTTTCCCCAAAATACAAAACCATAGAATGAGATTGCTGCTCAACATGCCTGTAATCAGTAAAAAGATAAAGCAGAAAATATGTGAGAGTGTTCATCAGGCACTTGGCGGAAACGCATACGAGGTCGTTGTCGGGGGAGCCGCACTAAATCAGGAAATAGAGAGTTTCTTAAAAAGCATAGAATTCCCAATTACGGTGGGATATGGAGCGACCGAATGCGCACCGCTCATTACATTCAGCGACTATAAAGACTTCATACCCGGAAGTTGCGGTACACCTGTAGAACACATGGAAGTGAAAATAAACAGCAATGACCCGGAGAATATACCCGGAGAAATTATCACACGAGGCACAAACGTGATGCTTGGATATTATAAGAATGAGGAAGCGACAAGAGCCGTACTTGACAATGAAGGATGGTATCATACGGGAGATTTAGGCACAATGAGTTCCGATGGGCATGTATTTATTAGGGGACGCATTAAAAACATGCTACTTGGATCGAACGGCCAGAATGTATATCCAGAAGAACTTGAGGATAAGCTGAACTCAATGGCATTGATAAGCGAGTGTATTATTATTCAAAAGGGAGAAAAACTTGTAGCTCTTGTTCATCCTGATTTTGAAGAAGCTAAAATAATGGGGCTTGACATGGAAGACATCGAACATGTCATGGAACAGAACAGATTGGAAGTAAACAATAGCTTACCGGCTTATAGCAGATTGTCAGCGATACAGATCCATAAGAATGAATTTGAAAAGACTCCCAAAAAGAGTATCAAAAGATATCTTTACAAAGACGTATAATCAAAAAATTCCACCATGCAAACAATACCGAGTTTTAATGCGATAATAGAAAAAAGCATTGTCGACAATTGGGAATTTGATGCCCTTACCGACTATAAAGGAGCGACACTGCAATATCATGATGTGGCAAGGAAAATAGAAAAACTGCACATCATGTTTGAAAATGGCGGAGTGGAACGAGGTGATAAAATTGCATTATGTGGAAGAAATTGTGCTAATTGGGCCGTAGCATTTTTAGCAACATTGACCTATGGTGCCGTTGCCGTTCCAATCCTACATGAATTTACTGCTGACCAAATTCATAATATTGTCAATCACAGTGAGGCCAAGTTTCTATTTACAGGAGATATCGTCGCAACAATAATAGATGCAACCAAAATGCCACTTCTTGAAGGTATTATAAACATACCGGACTATTCGCTTGCTGTATCGAGGACTGATAAACTGACATATGCACGTGAACATCTAAATGAAATGTTTGGAAAAAAGTATCCTAAATTTTTCCGTAAGGAGCATGTACATTATTATAAAGAGACAAACAGCGAAGAGTTGGCCATGATAAATTATACAAGTGGGACAACTGGATTTTCAAAAGGTGTGATGATTCCTTATCGGGCATTATGGAGCAATTACGATTTTGCCAAAGGAGTTCTTGGCAAAACTATCAAACGTGGCGACAAGGTCATAAGCATACTCCCGATGGCACATATGTATGGTATGGCATTCGAATTTATATTTGAATTTATGCACGGATGCCATATTTATTATCTTACAAGAATACCAAGCCCCGCTATTATAGCACAGGCATTTGCTGATATAAAGCCATCAATCATAATTGCCGTTCCGCTGGTAATAGAGAAGATTATCAAGAAGAAAGTACTCCCAAAACTTCAAAATAACCGCATAAAACTTCTGCTCAACATGCCTATTATAAACAAAAAAGTACTGCAGAAAATAAGAGAGCAGGTTCTTAATGCATTTGGAGGGAATCTTTATGAAATAATAATCGGAGGAGCGGCTTTTAATCAAGAGGTTGAGGCATTCTTAAAAAAGATTGAATTTCCATATACTGTTGGATATGGGGCGACTGAATGCGCACCAATAATATCGTACTCGGACTATAAGACTTTCATTCCTGGAAGCTGTGGGCGTGCGGTCGTTCACATGGATGTCAAAATAGACAGTTCAGACCCTAATAATATTCCTGGAGAGATTCTTGTACGCGGACTCAATGTAATGCTGGGATATTATAAAAATGAGGAAGCAACAGAACAGGCAATAGACAGACAAGGGTGGTATCACACCGGAGACCTAGGTGTAATGGACAATGAAGGCAATATATTCATAAAGGGACGTTCAAAAAATATGCTTCTCGGTTCTAATGGCCAGAATATCTATCCAGAGGAAATAGAAGATAAACTTAATTCTATGCCCATGGTTATAGAAAGCATTGTGGTACAACGCGATAATAAACTCGTAGCCCTTATATATCCGGACTACGAAGAGGCTGATGCAGTGGGAACTGATAATGACGAACTTCAAAGAATTATGGAACAAAACAGAGTGGAACTAAATAATATACTACCCGCATATTCCAGATTGTCAGATATTGAAATACATGAACAGGAATTCGAAAAAACGCCCAAGAAGAGTATAAGAAGATTTATATACAAATAGAGGAATACAAATAACAATCAAAAAAATGCTCGAAGACAAATAAATCTTCGAGCATTTTTTTTGATTGTTATGAATCTTAATATGATTCTTTTTCATTTGGAAAATCTCCATTCTTTACATCATCAACATAATGGCCTATTGCCTCGGTCATTATGCCGTTTAGGTCTGCATACCGACGTAAAAAGCGTGGACTGAATCCTTGGGTCATACCCAACATGTCGGCAACAACAAGAACTTGGCCATCAGTCCCATTTCCTGCACCAATGCCTATTGTCGGAACAGAAATTTCCTTGGATACCACTGAGGCTAGTTTAGCCGGAATTTTCTCTAAAACGACACCGAAACAACCTACTTCATCGAGCGCTTTTGCGTCACTAAGAAGTTTCTCTGCTTCTGCCTCTTCCTTAGCACGAACGGTATAAGTACCGAATTTATTAATACTTTGAGGAGTCAAACCTAGATGTCCCATCACGGGAATACCGGCATCAAGAATACGCTTTATTGTATCAATAATTTCAATTCCGCCTTCAAGTTTCAAGGCATCGCATCCGCTTTCTTTCATAATGCGAATAGCATTTCTCACCCCATCGTAGCAATCAGCCTGATAACTGCCAAACGGCATGTCACAGACAACAAGAGCACGATTTACAGCTCTCATGACAGAACGGGCATGATAAATCATCTGATCAACCGTCATTGGCAATGTTGTAGTATTACCAACCATTACATTTGAAGCCGAATCGCCGACCAAAATACAATCTACACCAGCTTTGTCTACAATCCCGGCTGTAGTATAATCATATGATGTAAGCATTGATATTTTCTCTCCTTTCTGCTTCATCTCAATAAAACGATGCGTCGTAACCTTACGCATATCACTAATTAAATAGCCTGCCATAATTCAATATTTAGATTATAATAAACTCTCACATGTCTCTATGCTCAGTTTCGAGTAGTCGGCTATTACCATATCGGAATACGGTTTTATTGCTTCTGGAGTATTGGTAGTAGACAATCCGATCACCTTCATTCCGGCTGCACGACCGGATTTCAAGCCATTAAAACTATCCTCAAATACAATACAGTCTTTTGGCTCAAGTTCGAAAAGCTTTGAGGCCGTCAAATAGCAATCCGGATGTGGCTTACTTTGTGTGAAATTTTCCGATGTAAGAATTGCGTCAAACAAGCCTTTAAACTCAGGATGTTTCGCATAGACACTCTGCATCTTCGCATTGTTTGAACTTGTAACTACAGCTGTTTTTATTCCATTCTCACGTAATAGACTTACAAAACAATCAAAATCTGTAACATAATCAAATGACATCTCTTTCTCAAAAGCATTCAGTCTGTTCGTTATTAGTTGCTGTGCAGCTTCCAAATCCCCACAGAAATGCTTATTAAAAATCTGTGTTAATGTCTGTCCCTTTATATCTTTTTCCAATCCTGGCCTCTCTGGATGAAACTCACGACATTGCTTTCCCCAAAAGAATGTATACTGCGGCTCAGTATCAAATACCACACCATCCAAATCAAACAAGGCTGCTTTAAACTTACTCATTTACTTATTGTTTTTTAGGTCTGCAAAGTTAGTTATTTTTATTATAATAACTCATATTTTATTTTGTATTTAGTTGTATTTGTACTATATTTGCATTTAATATTCTCATCCAGTTTTTATGAAACCAAATTGTACCATAACATCAGTTATCGTTTTATTATTTATATTGTGTTCATGTTCCTCCGGCATTGAAAACGAAAAACTGCTTGATTTTCAAAAAATAAATAAAAACAAGACTTTATATATTGACCAAAGTCCAAATGCACCATCATGCAACGTCAAGCTTTCCGTTCATTACATTAAAGACAATAGCAACAGAGGTACAAATATAAATAACACAATATCAAAAAGGCTTTTGGATATCAGCAACGTTCCGATGGAACAAGCAGTGGATTCTTTTATTTGTCAATATTGTAAAGGGTATATTAAAACCTTGGCTCCACTTTATAAGCATGATAAAAACGATAAATCCAAACATAAATGGTATGAATACAGATACTCCATATCAACAGAAATAATACAAGAACACGATGATTATACAGCATATATAGCAACATTAAATTTCTATGAGGGCGGAGCACATGGTATAAAGCAGATCTTTTCCATGAATTTTGATGTTAGTACAGGAAAAAATATATATCTGAAAGACATATTTGTACCCGGATTTGAAAGGCGACTTAACGACATTTTGTTTAATGCACTTGAACAAAAGACCGAAGCCACTGGTATTCTTGAATTGCAAAACAAAGGGTATTTGTGCACAACAGATATTTTTCCATCTGACAATTTCATTATGAAAGAACATTCAATCACATTCATATATAATGTATATGAAATAGCCCCATATTCAAATGGCATTACAGAATTAGACATACCATATTCAGATATTAATGATTTATTAAAGAAATAATAATGAAACAACTACTTAAATACTTTCCGAATATAACAGAAAGACAGATAGAACAATTCGAGGCTCTTTATGATTTGTATTTTGATTGGAATACGAAAATCAATGTAATATCCCGTAAGGACATCGAAAATCTGTATGAGCATCATGTCCTTCATTCACTTGCCATTGCCAAATACATCACATTTAAACCAGGAACAAATGTCCTTGACTTTGGAACCGGAGGGGGATTTCCTGGCATTCCACTGGCTATCATGTTCCCTGAATGTAGGTTCAAGCTAATTGACGGAACTGGAAAGAAAATCCGTGTGGCGACTGAAATAGTAAGAAGTATCGGGCTTAAGAACTGCTTTCCAGAGCATTTGAGAGGTGAAGATGAAAGAAATAAATATGATTTCATTGTCAGTCGTGCGGTAATGCCCCTATCCGATCTGACAAAAATAATGCATAAAAATATATCAAGGATAAATAAAAACGCCATTCCGAATGGAATAATCAGCCTTAAAGGAGGTGAATTGCAAGAGGAATTGCGTCCATATAAAAACATTGTGGAAACTACTGAAATTGTAGATTGGTTCACCGAAGAATGGTTCAAAGGCAAATATGTTGTTTATCTGCCTATATGAATTCATGCTATTTAGCATTGGTATCAGCCTTCTTAAAACCATGATAAAGTATAAATTCTTACTTTAAATATAACTATTATCTATAAATATCAATATAATAATAAATCAGAATGTTGAATATAGAAAGATTTGTATGTAATCCTTTTCAGGAAAACAGTTATGTAGTAAGTGATGAAACCAAAGATGGTGTCATTATTGATTGTGGTACGTTTTCTAAAGAAGAGCGTAAGGCAATCATTGATTATATCACAAATAACAAAATAACCATAAAGCATCTGCTTGCCACCCATGCGCATATAGACCACAACTTTGGTAATAACACCATATTTGAGTATTTGGGAATTCAACCGGAAGTATATTATAAAGACGAATGTCTTATGAACAGCCTGAAAGAACAGGCCATGAGTTTCTGCAACTATCGCTTGAATTATGACTTTCCTTCGGTAGGCAAATATTTAAAAGACGATGACAACATATCTTTCGGTTCCCACAAACTAACAATCATACCGACCCCAGGCCATACTCCCGGTTCTGTTTTTTACTATTGCGAGGATGAAAATATCGCATTTTCAGGAGATACTTTATTTCGTATGAGCATAGGACGCACTGACTTCGACTTTGGTAGCTATTCGGACATACAAGACAGTCTGATGAAAATATCAAAAGTATTACCCAAAGACACTGTCATATTGCCTGGTCATGGCCCTAAAACGACAATCGGAGAAGAAATCGCAATGAATCCATATATAAATAATATTGAACTATAATACAATAACTTAAAACAAACTAGTTTTTATATTTTTCTACAATAAAAAAAGATAATAAAAACGGGGTTATGAGAATGATTCATAACCCCGTTTTTTATATATCCTATAAATAAAATCAGTTCTTGAAGAAGTCTTTTACAGCTTCGTTGGGAACCATTCGCTCATCAAAGATGTAAGCACCTGTCTTCGGGCTTTTTACCATCTTAATAACTTTTGTGTAAGCGCGACCATCCTTTGAGCCTTCATGGAGGGTTGCGACGGTTTTCTTTGCCATGTTTTAAGTGCTTATTTAAATTATTTAATCTCCTTGTGGAGTGTCATCTTCTTCAAGATAGGATTGTACTTCATCAATTCCATACGCTCCGGAGTATTCTTGCGATTCTTTGTGGTTACGTAACGGCTTGTACCCGGCATACCACTGTTCTTTATCTCAGTGCATTCAAGAATAACCTGCACTCTATTGCCTTTAGCTTTCTTTGCCATGGTATTAATCTCCTATTACTTTAATATCTTTCCACTCGCAGAATCCTTTGGCAACAGCCTGCTTCAACGCAGCGTCAAGACCTACTTTATTAATTAAGCGCAAACCTGCAGCACTTACTTTCAAGCTAATCCAGCATTCCTCCTCCACATAGTAGAATTTCTTGCTGAAAAGGTTTACATCAAAACTGCGCTTTGTACGATGCTTTGAGTGAGACACATTACAACCTATCTGTGCCTTCTTTCCTGTAATCTGGCAAACTTTCGACATTTCTATCTAATTTTTTGTTTCCTTTTTTGTAACTTATTCCAAACAGGGTGCAAAGTTAGCATTTTTTTTCAGAAAAGCCAAACTTTTGTATTAAAGAATATATATTTTAAGAAATATTTATATTCAAGCCAACTTGTTGACTATTATTTGGTTTCCTCTGCCTCAATATCTTCTCCTTCCTCTTTAAGGAATTCCCAAAACATGGACATTGCCTTACTTGTCGCAATGGCAAGATTTATATCACGACCATGATCTTCCTCTACTTTGAATGTCTTTACGATTTGCGGTGTGCCGCAAGCAATCCAAATCGTACCAACCGGAACATCCTTAGAACCACCGGTCGGACCTGCGATTCCTGTCGCTGCAATTGCATAATCGGTTGCCAATGTAGCACATGCACCTTTCACCATAGCAACCGCAACTTCCTCACAAACAGCCGTTTTTTCTTCTATTAACTCATGAGAGACTGCTAATAAATGCTCTTTAACTTCATTTGTGTATGATATAATGCCACCCTTGAAATACTTTGAAGCACCGGGCACTGATATTATTGCCTCGGCAATACGTCCTCCGGTGCAACTCTCGGCCGTTCCCACTGTTTTTTCTTTTTCCCAAAGCAGTTGACTAACCTCCCTGCTTATTATTTTACTTTCAAAATCCATTGTATTGTTATTTAAACGTAACTTTTGAAAAGGCGGGCTTATCTATCGAGCAGAAGTCTCCGTCTTTATACTTAAAATAGCCTGTAATTCCAATCATAGCCGCATTGTCTGTTGTATAACTGAATTTCGGTATGTAAATAGTCCATCCATACTTATCGGCATGCTCACGGAAAGCCGCCCTCAAACCGTTATTCGCACTTACTCCTCCCGCCACGGCAACATGTTTTATTCCCGTTTGTTTCACGGCTTTACGTATTTTTTTCATCAGAATATCCACAATGGTATATTCCAGACTTGCTGCTATATCCTCTTTATGCTTCTCGATAAAATCCGGCTCGTCGGTCACCCAATCGCGAAGAGAATAAAGAAAAGATGTCTTCAATCCACTGAAACTATAATCCAACCCAGGTATCTGCGGCTCTGCAAACTTATAGGCATATGGATTACCTTGACGGGCAAGCTTATCTATTATAGGACCGCCAGGATACCCGAGTCCCATCACTTTCGAACATTTGTCTATCGCCTCACCAGCCGCGTCATCTATGGTCTGTCCTAGAACCTCCATTTCATTATATGCTGAAATCTTGACTATCTGAGAATTGCCCCCACTCACCAATAAACAAAGAAATGGCATTGGGGGAGCCGATTTGTCATCATCCGTTTCTTTAATGAAATGGGCCATGACGTGACCTTGAAGGTGATTTACGTCTATCATGGGAATACCAAGAGACCTTGCCAACCCCTTTGCAAAACTCACACCTACAAGCAGAGAGCCCATCAAACCTGGGCCGCGCGTAAAAGCAATAGCCGACAACTGTTCTTTCGTTATTCCGGCACGCCTGATAGCCTGGTCAACCACTGGAACCACATTCTGCTGATGTGCCCTTGATGCCAGTTCCGGCACCACCCCTCCATAGGCACGATGAACATCCTGACTTGCAGTGATATTGCTCAATAACACTCCATCACGTAACACTGCCGCCGAGGTGTCGTCACAACTGCTCTCTATACCTAATATATATATACTTTTATTCTCAGCCATAGTTTATCTGGTCAAAATCTCAACACCATGTTCCGTCATCAGGAATGTATGTTCCCATTGTGCACTTGGCTTTTCGTCTCCTGTAATCACTTCCCATCCATACTTATCATCAGCGTCTATATATACCTTCCATGTCCCCATGTTTATCATAGGTTCAATGGTAAATACCATTCCTGGAACCAAAAGCATGCCGGTTCCACGATATCCATAATGAGACACTTCCGGTTCTTCATGAAATGAAAGCCCCACCCCATGACCGCAAAGATCACGTACAACTCCATAATTATACTTGTCGGCATGCTTTTGTATCGCATGCCCAATGTCTCCGACAAAACAATATGGTTTGGCAGCCTCTGCTCCAATCTCGAGACATTCTTTTGCCACCCTTACAAGTTGTTCTTTTTCAGGAGTTGTCTTACCTATTATGAACATACGTGATGCATCTGCATAATATCCGTCGAGTATAGTCGTGAAATCAACATTCACAATATCCCCTTCCTGCAATACATCTTCCTCTTTCGGAATACCATGACACACGACCTCGTTTATGCTGGTGCATACACTTCTGGGAAATCCCTCATAATCAAGACATGCAGGCGTTCCACCATGAGAAATACAGTAGTCATGGCATATCTTATCTATTTCAAGAGTGGTCATTCCTGCATGAATATGCTTTGCGACCTCATCCAATACACCTGTATTGATAACGCCACTCTTACGAATACCCTCTATCTGTTCCGGAGTTTTTATTAATTCACGCGTAGGCACCAATTTCCCTTTATTCTCCCAATACATCACTTTTTTATCCATTTCAGTGATGCCATGTTCACGGATTATATGCCATCTTTTCTTCTTTCCAAACATAAAACAATAGATGTTATAAAAACAACTGCAAAAGTACAACTTTTCCTATAAATAACGGAATATCTTTATTAATTCTTAGTTTACTGCCATTCTTTTTATTCCTAGTTGTAGAATTCATCGGCAATTTGAATATAAATAAAAAAGAGTTAAACACTTTGCCATATAAAATTTAATAAGTACCTTTGCATGACGAAAAGGAGAAAGAACAGGACGTATCGATTAGATTGGGATACTCATCAATTAAATTGAAAACCGAGAATATACTCCTGTCAATGGCGGGCCACATCTCTTATATTATAAACGGAGTTGCATTGTATGATGCCGGTGGATTACAAAGTCAGTGAGAGTTCTCAAACCTTATTTTACAGGAGTTTTCATCACATCATCGATACGTCCTTTTTTATTTAAACCCAATAATCATATTATCAGAATGTTTTCCGGAATTATAGAAGAGTTTGCCACCGTAGTAGAGATTAACAGAGATAGGGAGAATATCGATTTCACTCTGAAATGCTCATTCACAAAAGAATTGAAAATAGACCAAAGCGTAGCGCATAACGGAGTTTGTCTTACGGTTGTCAACATTGTCGATGATACGTATACTGTTACGGCCATGAAAGAGACACTCGAACGCAGCAATTTGGGATTGTTAACTGTCGGTGATAAGGTGAATGTGGAACGCTCAATGATGATGAACGGCAGGCTGGACGGCCACATTGTGCAAGGTCATGTTGACGAGACTGCAGTCTGTACGGCAATTGAAGATGCCAATGGTAGCAAATATTTCACTTTTGAATATAAAGAGAATAAAGAAATGGTACGTCAGGGATATCTCACTGTTGAAAAAGGCAGCATAACCGTCAACGGAGTTTCACTAACCGTATGTGACTCCACGTTAAATTCTTTCAGAGTTGCAATAATCCCATATACATTTGAGCATACCAACTTTTGCGACATCCAAGTAGGAACAACCGTTAATCTGGAATTTGACATTATAGGTAAATACATCGCACGATTACAGCAATTTTAATTATATGTAGACAAATGTTAAAGGCATCGAATATAATCGGATATTCGATGCCTTTATTCTATTAATTCACAGTATTGATATATTTTATTTTTACATTTGATATATTATTGATAACTTTGTCACAGAAAATATATTAATAATATGCAGCTAATGAAAAAAGGATTTATTCTAACGGCATTAATACTGATTTCAATCGGTATCAAATCTCAGCCATCAAGGCAATGGACATTGAATGAATGTATACAATATGCCTTGGAAAACAACATAACGCTGAAAAAATCAAAACTCGCCAAACAATCGGCTACAGAAGGACTTAAGCAAGCAAAGGCTGATTTATTACCAAATATCAGCCTGTCTACAAACCAATCTGTGGGATATAGACCATGGACTGATATGGGAATAAGCACTGTCACAAACGGAACGGTAGCCACAAGTGTAAAGAAAACATACTATAATGGAAGTTATGGACTTAACCTTAATTGGACTGTATGGAATGGGAACCGGAATATAAACAATATCAAACTGAACAGAATAACAGAAGAACAAGCCGAGTTGGACACTGAAACAAATTCCAACATCATACAGGAGGAAATAGCTAAGCTATACATACAAATACTATATATGAAAGAAGCAATTACCGTTGCTAATCAAAGTTATGCTGTAAGCGTGAAAAATGAGGAACGAGGCAGGGAATTAGTGGAAGTCGGCAAGATGTCTAAAGCAGACTTGGCACAACTAACCGCTCAACGCGCATCAGACAAATATACTTTAGTAAACGCGGAAAGCAACTTGGCCAACTATAAATTACAATTGAAACAGTTGCTGGAACTGACGGGAAACGATGACTTCGACATCCACACCCCTGAAATATCTGATGAAGACGCATTGACAGACATTCCCCAATTGCAATCTATATATGAATCGGCATTAGTCCTAAGACCGGAAATAAGAAAAAGCATATTGTCCATAGAGGCTGGCAATACTAATCTTTCAATAGCCAAAGCCGGATATATGCCAACGATAAGCATTACAGGTGGAGGTGGTACAAGCAGTACTTCCATGACATCAAAGAACTGGGGCACGCAATTGAAAACAAACTTCGACGCATCGGTAGGAGCAACAATAAGTATCCCTATATCGGATAATCGCAAGACAAAGACCGCCATAAGTAAAGCCAAGATAGAACAAGCAGAGAGTATGCTAGATTTAGAAGACAAGAAAAAACAGATTTATTATACCATAGACTCGTATTGGTTGGATGCGACAACAAACCAACAGAAGTTTATCGCTGCTATCGACGATGTGAGGAGTGAGGAGGCTAGCTATGAACTGCTAAGCGAACAATTTGAACTTGGCATGAAGAATATAATAGAACTGATGAGTGGAAAGACAAACTTGATAAATGCCCGATACAACAAGCTACAAAGCAAATACATGGCAATTCTAAATATTCAGCTTCTAAACTTCTATAAAGGTGATAAAATTGATATTTAAAATAAATAATATGAAAAGGATAAGTAAAATATGGCTCGGAATAGGAGGCATAATCATAATCGTAACAACAGCATGGCTGTTATCAGGCAACAATAAAAAGACACAGGTCTCCTTTGAAACTTCAACTGTATCGTCAACAACAATTAGAAACAGCATAACCGCAACAGGTACTATCGAACCGGTAACATCTGTCACGGTAGGAACACAGGTTTCCGGTATTGTAAGCAAATTACATGTCGATTATAACAGTGTTGTCAAAAAAGGACAAATAATAGCCGAGTTGGATAAAACAAACCTAATCAGCGAATTAAATACATCCAAAGCTAATTTGGCAAGCGCACAAAGTACATTGAATTATGAGACTTCAAATTTCAATAGATACAACACATTATATAAAAAAGGACTTATAAGCGCGGAAGATTATGAAAACGCAAAACTCAGCTATCTAAAAGCGAAGGAGAATGTTGCCGCATCAAAAGAAACGGTGCAGAAAGCACAAACAAACCTGGGATATGCCACTATTACCTCACCTATCGACGGAATCGTATTATCAAAATCCGTGGAAGAGGGTCAGACTGTCGCAGCAAGTTTCAATACTCCGGAACTGTTTAAAATAGCAAAAGACCTGACCGATATGAGAGTGGTAGCCGATGTTGATGAAGCGGATATTGGTGAAGTGAAAGAAGGTAAGCGCGTAACTTTTACCGTTGACGCATATCCTAATGACATTTTTAAAGGAAGCGTAACCCAAGTGCGACAGGAAGCGACTACAACCAATAATGTCGTTACTTATGAAGTCGTCATAAGTGCGCCAAATGCAGATTTAAAGTTGAAACCCGGACTCACCGCCAATGTTACAATATACACTGCCGAAAAACCTAATGTACTGAGTGTTCAGAATAAAGCTTTGAAATTTTCACCTGATAAGGATATTGTCGGCGACTATAAAATAAATGACATAAAAGGAAAAAGCAAAGTGTGGACATTAGAAGGAAAAAACCTACAAGCCCACAATGTACAAACAGGAATGTCAGATGGCATTAATACTGAGATTTTAAGAGGAATAAAACAAGGAACAACTATTATCACAGGTATAAAAGAACCCGAGGACGACGAAATAAACTCAGAGGAAGATGTACGCTCTCCCTTTGCACCTGGACCACCAAAGCGAAACAACAAAAAGCAATGACAAATGGTAGATAAAAACAAAAAAGCAGTCATAGAACTACAAAACGTCAAACGCAAATTTGTAGTCGGTGACGAGATCGTATATGCCCTGCGCGGTGTTTCCTTCAAAATATACGAAGGCGAATTTGTCACGATAATGGGAAAGTCTGGTTCTGGAAAATCCACACTGCTTAACCAACTCGGTTGTCTTGATACACCGTCAAGTGGAGAGTATCTGCTAGATGGCATTTCGGTTAGAAGCATGTCAAAAGCGCAAAGAGCCGTTCTCCGTAACCGCAAAATAGGATTTATATTCCAAAACTATAACCTTCTACCTAAAACCACAAGCGTGGAAAATGTCGAGTTGCCACTCATGTACAACAGTGAAATAAGTGCGACAGAACGCAATAATCGGGCTATCGACTCACTGAATGCAGTGGGACTCGGCAACCGGCTTTACCACAAATCAAATCAAATGTCAGGCGGACAGATGCAACGAGTAGCAATAGCGAGGGCTTTGGTCAACAACCCGGCTGTCATCCTTGCAGACGAAGCTACCGGCAACCTTGATACAAGGACTTCGTTTGAAATACTTGTTTTATTTCAAAAACTGCATGAGGAAGGCCGCACTATCATATTTGTCACTCACAACCCGGATATAGCCAATTATTCCAGTCGCAATATTATGCTTCGGGACGGTAAGGTCATAACTGATGAATACAATAATAACATATTGTCGGCAGCAGAGGGCCTTGCCGCATTACCCACAAATACAGAAGATTAATCATGAACTATATAAACCTATTTAAGATTGCGTTGAAAGCCATCGCCGCCAACAAGATGCGTTCTTTCCTTACCGCCTTGGGAATAATCATAGGTATAGCATCGGTGATAACCATGCTTGCTGTCGGCCAGGGAACAAAGTTGAGCATCCAGGCAAGTATATCGGAAATGGGCTCAAATATGATTATGATACACCCAGGAGCAGATCGAAGAGGTGGAGTAAAACAAGATGCGTCTTCCATGGAGACTCTAAAACTGGATGATTATCAAGCGATAAAAGATGAATGCAAATATATAAAAGCAATCAGTCCGATGGTAAGCAGCGGTGGACAATTTATATACGGCAACGAAAACACGCCCTCTTCCATATACGGTGTCAATCAGGATTATCTCGATATAAGGCAGATTAGTATTTCGGATGGAGAAATGTTTGATGACGGAGATATAAAAACGAGCGCCAAAGTATGTGTGCTGGGCCAAACGGTAGTCGATAATCTTTTTCCGGATGGCAGCGAACCTATCGGAAAAATCGTGAGATTTAACTCCATCCCGTTCAGGGTAATCGGAATACTTAAAAAGAAAGGATACAACTCAATGGGTATGGATCAAGACGATTTGGTATTAGCTCCATATACATCGGTAATGAAAAGAATACTGGCCCAGACATATCTCAGCGGTATACAATGCTCTGCCATCACAGAAGAAGCTACCGAATATGCGACAAGCGAAATAAGGGAGATATTGAGACGTACACACAGATTAAAAGACAAGAGCCCCAAAACGGACGCTGATGAAGATGATTTCAACATTCGTTCTCAAGAGGAACTGGCGTCAATGATGAATAATACCACAAACATGCTGACCATCCTATTGGGATGTGTCGCCGGCATCTCACTCATTGTCGGTGGCATAGGAATCATGAACATCATGTATGTGAGCGTTACGGAACGTACAAGAGAAATAGGTCTTCGCATGAGCGTGGGAGCACGCGGGATAGACATTCTTAACCAATTCCTGATAGAAGCAGTACTGTTAAGCGTCACAGGTGGAGTCATTGGGGTAATAATAGGGGTCAGTGCCTCTTACGCAATACAAACATTCGTCCACTGGCCGATAGCCATTCAATTATGGACTATAGTCATGAGCTTTGCGGTATGTACGTTCACGGGAATATTTTTCGGATGGTATCCGGCTAAAAAAGCGGCAAATCTTGACCCTATTGAGGCTCTGAGATACGAATAAGCGTATAGGTTTGATAATTATGACCAAAAACAAATTGACATATATTATTCACGCTGCGATATGGATTGCAATATTCATGTCACCGTTAATTTTCATAAATCAAGGTGACAGCATGAACTTGGATATATTTCTTATTTTCAGCGTTATACCTTTATCACAATTCATCCTGTTCTATACAAATTACCTTTGGCTTGCTCCAAAACTATTTACCGAAAAAGAGAAAAAGTATTATTATTTTACAAACATCATCATTATAGTGGTTATGGGTACGGCTGTTCATTACTGGATAGAATACAGCTGCTCTTTATTTGGAAGTGAACCGCACGTTATGCCGGTTAAAAGACATAATATTTCTTCGCTCTTTATATTACGAGACTGTTTTAACCTTACCATTACCGCAATCATAGCCACATGCATACGACTGGCCATGAGATGGCAATCATTGGAAATGGCGCATAAGGAAGCGGAAGCCGCACGCAGCAAAGCAGAACTCAAAAACTTGCGTATACAAATAAATCCGCATTTTCTGCTTAACACATTGAACAACATTTATGCACTCACTGCTTTTGATACTCAAAAGGCACAAGATGCAATAATGGAATTAAGCAAACTGCTACACCACGTTCTTTACGATAATCAGGAACAATATGTAGATATTGATAAAGAAGCAAGATTTCTTAAAAACTACGTCAATCTGATGCAAATCAGACTTACGGCAAATACCGATGTGCAAATGAATATAAAAATCCCGGAAAACAATTGCATTCATATTGCTCCGCTTATATTCATATCCTTGATTGAGAATGCGTTTAAACACGGAGTCAGCGCAACCCAAGACGGTTTTATATACATTGATCTTCACGCAGACAATTCGTGTATAACATTCTCCATTGAAAACAGTTATTTCCCTAAAAATGAGAAAGACAGAAGCGGACACGGCATAGGATTGAAACAGGTTGCCAAGCGCCTTCAACTTATATATCCAAATGCCTATGAATGGACAAGGAATATCAATGAGACCAAGACTGTATATAAATCAACAATAAAAATATATGACACTAAACTGTATAATAATCGATGACGAACCGTTAGCATGCGAACTGTTAGCCAGTTATGCCCGTAAAACACCTTTCATCACACTAAGAGGCACATACAACAGCGCCATAAGTGCAATGAAAGACATTCGGAACACTCCCGTTGATTTGATTTTTCTTGATATACAAATGCCGGAATTAAGCGGAATCGAGTTTGCCAGAATCATTCCGAAAGAAACTAAAATCATCTTCACGACAGCATTCGACCAATATGCTCTACATGGATATAAAGTTAATGCGATAGACTATTTACTAAAACCCATCAGCTACAACGACTTCATTATGTCTGCAGATAAAGCATTAGAGTGGTTCAGTTCCTTGAAAAACAAAACCAACGACGACGGAAACAGATTTATAATGATAAAAAGCGATTATAAACTCATACGCATATCACTTGACGATATTCTATATATCGAAGGCCAAAAAGATTATATCCGCATATATATGAATAATGGAGAGAAAATAATGTCACTGATAAACTTAAAGACCCTGGAACAACATCTCCCGGAACCGGAGTTCATGCGTACCCATCGTTCATATATAGTTCATATGGACAAAATAACCGTTTTAGACCGTTTACGAATTGTCTTTGGCAATAAACACATACCTATATCCGATAGCTATAAAGACAACATCATGGCTTACTTTGACAAACATACATTAAGCTGAAAAGTATTTTCTTTTCTCATAAGCTATATAAGAGTACAAATCATGCCAACAACTCCTCCGGTTTCATGATAAATGTCGTCGCGCCGTGTTCTATAAGAAATTCTCTATCACGAAATCCCCATAAAACACTTATACACGGCAGACCACTGTTGCGGGCTGTTTCGATATCAACATCACTGTCACCTATATAAACAGTACCATCCTTGTCTGCCCCAAGTCTGCGCATTGCCTCAAAAACCGCATCCGGTGCTGGTTTTTTACGTATACCATCCCGCTCCCCGATAGCCACATCTATATATCCGCCAAAAAAATAACGGCACAGTTCCTCGGTTGCCGCATAAAACTTATTGCTTACCACAGCCATCCGCTTGCCCCGCTTTTTCAGTTCCGCAAGTAGTTCCATTATACCCGGATAAGGATCGGTGGTATCAAGCGAGTGTTCCATATAATGCTCACGAAATGTCATATACACATTATTGAAATCACTATTCCCGATTCCTTCGGGTACAGCCCGTTCTATAAGTTTTCTCACGCCATTACCCACAAATAATCTAATATCCTCGTATGTATGTTCCGGCATTCCGTAACGGCGAAGCGCATAGTTTGTCGATGCCACCAAATCGGTTAGCGTGCTGAGCAACGTGCCATCGAGATCGAATATATATGTATTATAGTCTTTCATCGTTTACTTCGTTTTATCATTGTTTTTATCTTCTGATTATATTTATCAGCTTTAAGGAGTTCTTCAATTGTAATATGCATACGATATTTCCAACGGTTATCATTGTCACTTGGAATATTTATCCTTTCGCCACGAATGTCTTTCGAACGCAGTTCCGAATCCATTGCAAGCCAATCCTGCAAAGACAAAAGACACATCATCGACGGACAATACAGATGACGGGCTATTATCTCTTCCGCTATATGCGCCGGCAAATGCTCCGGTGCGTGCCCTTCCTTTTGAAGCATCGTCACGTAATATCTCTGGGCATGCTCCGGGTTTTCTTCCCACCAAAGGCGCAGAGACGGCATGTCATGGGTGGATATTGTCGCTACACTTCGATACGGATTTGCTTCAAGATGAGCAAACTCATAACCATTCTGCTTGGGCATCGACTGAATTTCAAGAGTCAGTACCCGTAATGAATCCAAAACATGACTGACACATTGCGGCAGCATACCCAAATCTTCCGCACACGGAAGCATTCTCGTTCCACGCAACAACATTTGCAGTTTTACTGCCGCACGCTCTCCCCAAAACATGTCATGACGCTGATAAAAATAATTATTATACAGCCGCATGAAAGCATCTTTGTCTTCCGCGTTTAATGCGTCAAACACCAAATCGTTATATGCACCGATACGAGGATGATACATCTCATGCTGTCTCGGATCCTCAACAAACAGCACATTGCTTATCAAACGATACAGTCCGTCACGAATCCACAGACTGTTCTCGTCTCGTTTCCCCTCAAACAGGAACTGAACTTTACGTTGCGTGTCACATTCTGATTTAAGTTCATACATGCCATATGCTTTATTTATCAGAAAATTGTCTCTCACATAGTCTGCATGAATGCCGAACAACTTGCTTATAACACGATCGTTTATAAACGGACGCGTAAACAACTCCTTGCGAAACTTCAAACCGAAATACTCTATTTCGCTGCCGGTGAGAGGCAAAGCCGGATAAAAGTGGCCGAGCAGTCCATGCACGGCATTCTGTGGTATCTCCCATATCCTAAAAAAGCCAAGAGCATGATCTATGCGGAATGCACCGAAATACTGTTCCATGTGAGCCAGGCGATCACGCCACCAGCGGCATCCATCTTTCATCATTACATCCCAATTATATGTAGGAAGTAACCAGTTCTGACCGTTATATGAAAAATTGTCTGGTGGTGCGCCTGTCTGGAAATCCAAATTGAAATATTCCGGTTGTACCCATGCTTCGACACTGTCACGGCGTATTCCTATTGGAATATCTCCTTTAAGCACCACTCCATGGGCACGAGCATAATCGCCCACCTCTTTCAACTGTTTATGTAACAGATATTGAATATAGTATATATACGTTATCTCATCCTTATGCTCATCACAACAGGCTTTTACCTTCTTCTCATCATAGACACTATACTCTCCCCATTCGGAAAAAACGGCTGTCGAATACCTGTCACGCAACAAGCAAAACACGGCATACGGCATGAGCCATCTGACGTTCTTTGCCACAAAATCCTTATAACCGGCAGAGCCGACGACACACTGCCCCTGCTCGACATACAACAGTCTCAAATATTCAGACTTGACACGCCCCACTGCTTCATAGTCACTGTAGCCGATAGCGTTCAACTCACGACGCCGACGATTGAAAGTCATCATGTCATCAGTGCTCCTCAACCGTCCTGCGGCTTCAAGATCTACATAATGCGGATGCAGGGCATATATGGATATAGCCGTATAAGGGCAAGAATCTCTCCACCCGTGTGTCAATGTCGTATCGTTAAGAGGAAGGGTCTGTATCACCTTCATTCCAGTAGCAACAGCCCAATCGACCATACGACGCAAATCGCCAAAATCACCGACTCCATAAGACTGCGAACTACGCAATGAAAACACAGGAACAACAACTCCGGCCACTCTCCATATATCTTCTCTGACTCTGATTATGCCGCCGTCAAGTACCAGCACTTGTCCGTCTGACACTTCAATACCGTTTGCAGATCGGTTCCCTCCTTCTTCCCATGCTATCAGTTCGCCGGTCTTTTCATCCACAATCACATACTTGTATTCAACTGGCACCATTATGCCCATCACATTTACAGACAACATCCACTCCATCATCCCGGCATACTGCATCTTCAGATATCGGGAAACATTCCATCCGCCTATAGCAGGATGATTTCCGCAAAGTGCCAACACCTGTCCCGGTTTTAACTGAGGGGCCGAGACACGAAATAATATGGTACGACGGTATATCGGCAACCGCAACGGTTGCACTGTATCATCCTGCCTGCCAAGGTGTGCCGTTATACAGGCATTGGTATACAGATGATACTGCAAAGGTATTTCACGCCACTCATCAGGAATGATATAATCTCTCATGGAGTCAAATTCAAGAATGCGTGGCACCAAATCCCATTCGCTTCTTAAAACATGCCCGTCATCATCCTCCACCTGATACCTGTATCTGAACGACGCCACAGGATGACTCCTCGACTCTACGGCCACTGTTTCAAGCATCCATAACCGTCCGTCACCGGTAGACATCCGCATGTTATGGCTCTTCACCATTCCGTCCTTACCCAGATAGTCAATGACAACATGCAGGCTTTCGCCCCACGCTGTATTATAGTCAATGCTGAATCTTAATTTCATAGTCTCATGTCTCACATGTTCATACCAAATGCATACTTGCAAAGGTAGTAAAAAACAAATAAAACATTTCTCTATTATTGGAAAATGCAGTACCTTTGTAATGTTTTTTAATAGACGATAAATGAAACTTATAAAATCAAAACTTTATCTTTATATTGCAGGCGGATGTCTGCTATTGATAATTTTCTTATTTCACTATTATTTCTTCTCCGCCTTTTCCATCAAAAGCGATATCAGTTACGTTTATATTGACAATGATGACACGGCCGATTCCGTATACACAAAACTCGGAGCAATTGGGGCAAACCACACCATAGCCGGATTTAAGACACTGGCAAGACATACCGGCTATGAAGAAAATATACGTACCGGAAGATATGTTATAAACCCTGGCGAAGGGGTGATGAAGGTTTTCCGCCGCATCAAAAACGGCCAACAGACATCCATAAGTCTCACTATCCCGGAAGCGCGTACAATGGAAAAACTTGCCGGAGCGTTATCAAAAAAACTTATGATAGACAGCACTACCATAATAAAAACGCTTACCGACTCGACCACATGTGCCGCTTACGGGTACGACACGGCATCTATTGTTGCCATGTTCGTGCCAAACACCTATGACATATATTGGAATACGAGTATTGACAAGTTCATGGAAAGAATGGAGAAAGAACACGCCAAGTTCTGGAACAAAGAGCGCACAGAAAAAGCAAAAGCCATGAACATGACGCCTGTACAAGTGGCAACTCTTGCAAGCATCATAGACGAAGAAACAGCCAACACGGCAGAGAAACCTATGGTGGCGGGCATGTACTACAACCGCCTGAAAACAGATATGCCCCTTCAAGCCGATCCGACAATTAAATTCGCATTGAAAAACTTCGGATTGCGCCGGATTTATAATAAATTGTTGCGCGTTGACAGCCCTTATAACACATATAAAAACACCGGACTACCACCCGGCCCCATAAAAGTGGCCTCTATAGCAGGTATAGATGCCGTACTTAACCATGCAGTACATGACTATATTTATATGTGTGCGAAAGAGGATTTTTCCGGAACCCACAATTTTGCCATTACTTACGAAGAACACCTGCGAAACGCGGCAAAATACAGCAAAGCCCTCAATGAACGGGGAATAAAATAATAAAAACAAAAATGCCTCTCGCTTCACAGTGAGAGGCATTTTCCTCAATAGGTATTAGCCCTTTTAAGGTAAAAAGATTGTATTCAGGATAACGAAAGCAAAGATAAACATCTTTTTACTATTTTACAAATTTGACAATATGTTTTTAAACATGTTTCCAACAAAAAGTGACAAAAGTATATTCTTCACTCTAATTTGTAAAGAAAACTATATGATTTTTTGGCATTGAAAATGAAAGCAAATAGAATTTGGACATCATTGTTTTTATCTTAAAATCAATATTAAAACAAGAAAAAAACACCTTCGTCTTGCAATAAGGTACTTGTTGGACTGCATTTAGCGGCTTATCGCCTTGCAATAAGTATCCCGTTGCGATGCAACGGGCATGCTATTGCAAGGTAACGGGATGCTTATTGCAACACAACGAGGGGCTAAATGAATACGAACAAATGTAATAAATATTCAAACAGCTAATTATCAGAATATTACAAATTCGCTCAAAATTCGGATACTTCTAAATAAAAAATTTTTTTTTGAAAATAAGCCAAATATATGAAAGCATCTGTTCACTTTTTTGACAAAAACGAATTTAGTGATTATCTCAGGCGCAAACCGTCTCCCACCCTTATCTGGTAGTCCGGTGAAAGACCATTCATCTTATATAAATTGGCCAACCGTATTCCGTATAATTGTGCTATGCTGTACATCGACTCACCGGGTTTCACATAGTGCAACCTTCCTTTATAACTCTTAGGAGCTTTCGTACGCTTTTTTTTGAGATATATAATTTCGCCTTCTTCAAGTATATCCTTGCGATTCCGTTCATTATACTTTGCCAATGAACGATATGAAATACCAACCTCGGCAGCAATAGTCCGAAATGTATCACCGTGCCGTGCTTTCACATAATAATTGTTATTAAATTCAAACACTTGGTGTAGAACCCCGCCTTTGCCGGCAATGTCTTTGCTTCTGCGCGCAAAGAACTTATCATATTTCCTTGCCTTGTCAAACTCATGCAGTCTGTAAAGTTGAATTATCTCTATAAGTTTCTTTGCATACTGGGGATTGGTAGCATAACCGGCTGCTCTCAATCCATGCGCCCATCCTTTATAATCAGTGACTTTAAGACTGAACAACTTGCGGTATCTCTGCCCTCCGGCCAAAAAACGGGAATGGTCTTCATAACTTTCATAAGCATTACGATAGGCTCTGAAACACTCATTCCTTGCGTCATCATCATGATATACGGCACGTCCCTGCCACCCATGGCATTTTATTCCGAAATGATTATTCCCTTTTGTAGCCAATACACTCAATCCGGCACGAGACTCAAACAGCCCCTGAGCAAGTGTTATACTTGCCGGAATATTGTATTTCAGCATCTGCTCTATGGCCAGGTCCTTATATTGGTTTATGTATTGTTGATATGCTTGATTCCACCGCATCTGCGCTTGCGCTAAGGCAGCAAACAGACATAAACATGTTGTCAATATATATCGCGTCATTATAAGTATCGTTTTTATAATACAAAAGTAGTGAAAATAATCTACTTATCACAGATAATTTGCTAAATTTGCACCAAAAGATATATTATGGAAGAAAGAACGGTAAAATCGATATTTACGATATGCAAACAGGAAGAGTTGCCTTGCGATGAGCAAAGATTGGTGAACAAGGCCATCGAAGCCACACAAAACTCATACTCCAAGTACTCGCATTTCAGTGTGGGAGCGGCGTTGCAACTTGACAACGGAGAGGAAATAACAGGATGCAATCAGGAAAATGCCGCATTCTCAGTCACAATCTGTGCGGAACGTACTGCCCTGTTTACCGCAGGAGCACAATTCCCTGATAATGCCGTAGTCAAAATTGCCATTGCCGCAAGAAACCGTGAAGGACTATTGGCAGACCCGATAACCCCATGCGGCACTTGCAGGCAGGCACTTATCGAGACCGAGCAAAGGTTTGGCAGAGAAGTCCGTATATTGCTTTACGGTACCAAACATATATATGTAATGGACGGCATAAAAAACTTGATGCCACTTTCCTTTAACGAGGAAAAACTATAAGACGTTTCGGATCCACATACTGATAGCAACCGATATCAGGTATATCGCCACGGTCTTTACCTATGCGGTCTGTGAGGTATTGTCCTATAGGCATGGCATTTCCTCTTGCGGTAGACATGGAATCCAACTTGAAGTTGTAATACATGTTTTCCTCATCAATAAGAATGAAGTGGCCTTTACCTTGCAATGTGTCTTTAGGTGTCTCCCAAATTATATTACTGTAAGCTCCGCTATTGATCATGTTACTGTCAGGCTTTTCCGTACGCAATATGGAATTGGCAAAATAATAGCTGAAAGCCACTGTCGTATCTTTCGTCTCTCCATATACGACATCGCCGGCGTACCCCGTTACCAATGTATTATAGCATTCAAGAGCATGAAGAGGATAATCATACTCCCCTTTGAAATTAGTAAAGCGTAACGCCGCCCCCCTATCCGCACTGAACGGATAGAATTGGGCTATGGTACAATATACAATCAATGCACTTCCTCCATGTATTGCGACACAATCTCCGAGAGTATTGGTTATCTGACTATTTACAATGGACACATTCGAGTTGTTGGTTTCCACCCCCGTCCCTTTGCAATTATGTATAATAACATTTTCCAGCGTAAGCCTGGAAGTAAGCGGGTCATAAGCCGCGGAATCGCATACCACACCATATTCGGCACTGTGAATATCCGCATTTGAAATGTAGTTGCCAGACGAGGAAGAATGTATACGTATGCCACGCCACTGTCCGCTCACACGGTCGTACGGCAGATAATCAAACATTCGGTCTGTGCGATCTCCCCTGAAAACTACATCGTTACCGACATTACCCTTGTTTACAATAAGCCTGCCATATACATCTATTCCGGCTCCGTCATGAAAATAAAGACATGCCGGAGCATTTATAGTAAGTGTAACGCCACTATCGACCGAAAGCCCACGGCGGATGACAATAGGCTTGTTTCCGGATATGACACTGTCTTTTTTTATCACAACGGTATCACACAGTAATGCATCCCACGAATATGCTCGCAGGCATACGCTCTGCTCCACACCACTTTCAAGATTAAAAAGAAGATTGTCCTCTACAAGCTGAGGCGTATCCGAATTATTCATGGCCGATGTCAATTCTACGAAAACCCTTATACTGTCTCCTTTACGTATTTCAATATCGCTGACTTGACTCCCGAGGGCATTATCCAGATACTCTCCGTCAACATTCACACGAAAACCGGTTTGGTTTCCCCGTTGGAGCCTGACCTTACGCACACGGATACCATCACCACTATTATTATATACCCAAAAATTGTATGTTGAAGTAGGAACAGTACTGAAAAGAGTATCCATATTTACCGTATCCGTGGAAAATGTCAGTATATCCGAACGGTTTGTACCGAAAGAATCATCGTCTGTACAAGCCGAGAAAAACGTTACCGACAATATTGTCATAAAAAAAAATAGTCGTTTCATCTTAATGATAAAACGACTATTCTCATATTTTATTGTGCCTATTATTTCTCATCTCCGAAATAACGCTTGTATAATCCCATGAAACCCGCACAATGGCGAGCTTCATCTTTTGCCATCTCATGAACAGTATCATGTGTAGCGTCCATTCCGGCTGCCTTGGCATTCTTCGCTATACGGAATTTGTCTTCGCAAGCACCTTTCTCTGCTGCTATACGTGCTTCAAGATTACTCTTCGTATCTCCAAGTACGTCACCCAACAACTCTGCAAATTTAGCCGCATGCTCCGCTTCTTCAAATGCGTAACGCTTATAAGCCTCGGCAATCTCCGGATAACCCTCACGGTCAGCCTGACGGCTCATGGCAAGATACATTCCAACCTCACCACACTCTCCGTTGAAATGTGCGTTAAGATCGGCTATCATCTCCTCGTTAGCGCCCTCATTCTTCGCTGCGCCGAGAGTATGTACTGTCGCGAATGTCATCTCATCATCAGATACCATTTCGGTAAACTTAGAGGCGGGAGCCTTACAAATCGGGCACGATTCCGGTGCCGCATCACCCTCATATATGTAACCACATACAGAGCAAATAAACTTCTTCTTCATAATTGTTGTAAATCTAAATATATTTCTTTGCAAAAATACGAAATATCATACACTTGAACAAATTTATCAATTGATTTATTCAATTAATTCTACTTCTTCCACTTTGCTCCTTCTCTCAATATAAACTTTATTTTTTTGTCTTTATTGACTACCGGCTTATTCCATTCGCCGGCAAAAAGCTGTATAGTCGTTTTCTTTCCAACGGGAGCATTGTCCACCGCTCTCTGTACATCAAAATAATCACCGACACCATCTGATGCCACTGAGATATCATAGTTCAGTGTGTGCTTTCTCAAGGCCGGAACTTCCTTGGCGATAGCATCCGTAAGCAAGCGGGCAACAACATGTGCTCCATATACATTATAATGTGTATTGTCCTGACGCCCTTTGGGAACCGATGGCTCCTCGCCTGGTAAAAACCACATGTGCAATTTCTTGGATTTCTCCTTTCCGAGTCCCTGTTCAAGGTCATGGGTTATCTTATTGGCATCTACAAAAGGAACATCCATTTCTTTCGCAACATTACGCGGTGCCACAACATAATCTCCATGAGTGTCTACCAATATGTCACCTTCCTCGTTTGACTGTATTTTGGTAGGACCCGTGGTATTACGTAAAGCCTCATCATCGTCATTGTCAGGAGCCGACTTCAAGAAGTTACGGCGTACAACACTATTGAACAAAACGGGAATGCCACCTTTCTCACGAGTTTCACGAATGAATTTACGAAGATTGTCATCAAATGTCGACCCTGGGTCTGTATGCCTGTCAGCCTTAGGCTTTTCATCATTATGGCCGAACTGTATAAATACATAATCACCAGGCTTTATTTTGTCCACAACAACTTTCCAACGTCCCTCATCTATAAAACTCTTGGATGAACGACCGTTTACGGCATGGTTATCAACTATTATTCCTTCATCAAAATAACATTGCAGAGCCATTCCCCACCCTCTTTCAAGATTACCGTTTTTAATTGGTTTGTTGGCCATCGTCGAATCACCAATCATAAATATTGTTATTGTATTATCTCGCTTAAAGGCGGATAAGGTTATAACGACAATCAATAAATAGATTATGTTTTTAAGCTTTCTCATAAAATTTATCTGATTTATAAAACAATCATCCTCCAATATCTACCGGAAACCATATAACCTGTCATTCCGTTGAATTTGCGACGATATCGATCATCTCTTCAATCGTAATCAAATTCTGCTCTCCGGTAGACATGTTCTTCAATGTTATCTTACTCTCTTTTATCTCATTCTCTCCAATCAAAGCTACAAACGGTATGCTTTTATTATTTGCATAACTCATCTGTTTCTTCATTTTGGCAGAATCGGGATATATCTCCACACGTATACCGGCTTCTCTGAGTCGGTTTATCAAAGTAAGACTATAAACAGCCTCTTTCTCACCGAAATTTATAAAAAGAACCTGGGTGGATGATACGGCATCGGTAGGATATAAATTTAAACTATTCAGTACATCATAAATTCGATCTGCTCCGAAAGAGATCCCTACACCGCTTATTCCCGGCATTCCGAATATTCCGGTAAGATTGTCATAACGACCACCGCCAGTTATACTTCCAATTGGAGTATCAAGCGCTTTTACCTCAAAGATCGCACCGGTATAATAGTTCAGTCCGCGTGCCAAAGACAAATCGAGTTGTATTTCATTTCTCAACCCAACGGTCTTTAATGTATCAAGTATAAAACGACATTCTTCTATGCCTTTCTGACCTATTTCGCTATCTCTGAGAACTCCACTGATAACAGACAATTTGTCATCATTCGCACCATCAAGTGATAATATCGGTTGCAACTTCATTATTGAATCATCTGACAAACCTGATGCCCGCAACTCCTCGTTAACATTATCTATACCAATCTTATCTAGTTTGTCTATGGCAACGGTTATATCAACAATCTTGTCTGCCGCTCCGATGGTTTCCGCTATACCTGTGAGGATTTTCCTATTGTTGATCTTGATTTGTACCCGTATTCCAAAACGGGTGAAAACGGTATCAACAATCTGCATCAATTCTACTTCATTAAGTAGCGAATCGCTACCAACAACATCAGCGTCACATTGATAAAACTCACGATAACGCCCCTTTTGCGGACGATCCGCACGCCATACAGGCTGTATTTGATAACGCTTGAAAGGTAGTTGCAAGTCATTACGATGCATCACGACATATCTGGCAAAAGGCACAGTAAGATCATAGCGAAGTCCTTTCTCACATATACGCGAAGCCAAACGCAATGAGTTACGTTCTTCAAGTTCTTCTGATGTAACACCGCTTAAATAGTCGCCACTGTTCAATATTTTGAAAAGCAGTTTGTCACCCTCCTCTCCATACTTCCCCATCAGAGTTTGAAGAGTTTCTATTGAGGGGGTCTCAATCTGCTCAAAACCATATAATGCATATACGGAACGAATTGTATTAAAAATATAATTACGCTTCGCCATCTCTATGGGAGAGAAGTCACGAGTTCCTTTCGGTATACTTGGTTTCTGTGCCATTACTTCAAAATAATAGTCTGATCCCTATCCGGACCTATTGAAATTATAGTTATCGGTGTCTCTAATTCTGCTTCAAGGAATGCGATATAGTCTTTAAATGCTTGCGGGAATTGTTCTTCCGAAGTAAATTTTGTCATATCCGTCTTCCATCCCGGCAGTTCTTCGTAGACAGGTTCTATACCTTCCTCTATATCATAAGGGAAATAGTCTATCTCCTCTCCGTTCTTTTTATATGCCACACAAGCTTTGATCTTCTCAAATCCGTCAAGAACATCGCTTTTCATCATAATTAATTTTGTAACACCATTAACCATAATAGCATATTTCAAAGCAACAAGATCAATCCAACCACAACGACGTTCACGTCCCGTCACCGCTCCGTATTCGTGCCCCAAAGCACGGATATTATCTCCTGTCTCATCAAAAAGCTCAGTCGGGAAAGGACCGGCACCGACCCTCGTGCAATAAGCTTTCATTATACCATAAACATCCCCAATCTTATTAGGACCTATTCCCAGTCCAGTACATGCTCCGGCACAAATCGTATTAGAGGATGTAACAAACGGATATGAACCGAAATCCACATCGAGCATCGTACCCTGAGCACCTTCGCAAAGAATACTTTTACCGCTTTTAAGAAGATTATTTATTTCATGCTCAGAATCCACTATCTTAAAGCGACGAAGATACTCTATTCCCTCAAGCCAATTCTTCTCAACCTCAGTAATATCATATTCATAGTCCATTGAAGCCAAAATACTCTCATGACGTGCCTTGCACTCTGCATATTTACGCTCAAAACCTTCGAAAATATCACCAACGCGCAATCCGTTACGTGACACCTTGTCCGTATATGTAGGACCGATACCCTTTCCCGTAGTGCCGACTTTGCTTTTACCTTTAGCCGCCTCATAAGCTGCATCAAGCACTCGGTGTGTAGGCATAATCAAATGGGCTTTTTTAGATATGTAAAGCCGTGATATCAGTTCGTGCCCACTTGCCTCCAACGCTTTGGCCTCATCCATGAAAAGATCAGGAGCGAGCACTACACCATTTCCTATTATATTGACTTTACCACCTTGGAATATGCCTGAAGGAACACTGCGCAATACATATTTCTGACCCTCAAATTCCAACGTATGACCGGCATTCGGGCCGCCCTGAAATCGAGCTATAACATCATACTTCGGTGTAAGTACATCAACTACTTTACCTTTTCCTTCATCACCCCACTGAAGCCCCAGCAGGACATCAACTTTGCCTTTGTTCATTTTATATGTTTTTTTGTGATTTCACTTTCTGCCTATTATTCCTTTGCCTCGCCAACTTAGCCTGACATGAACTACATATCCCATATATATATAAAGAGAAGCCATCTTTACGAAATCTTTCCAAACGCATGCCGCTTATAACTTTTTCTATTTCCAATGACTTAAACTCCGTTATTTTTCCGCAAGTAGTACATATTTGATGACAATGACTACTGTTATCATAACAAGCTTCATACTTCGTACATCCTTGAAATCTATGACGAATAACCAACCGTAACTCCATGAAAAGCCTTAGTGTGTTATACAATGTAGCACGGCTGACCGGGAAATGGTAGTCTTCACGAAGTCTTTCTCCTAATTCCTCTAACGTAAAATGTCCGTCAATGCTATATACAGCATCAAGTATGGCAAACCGCTCCGGAGTCTTCCGGTGGTTACTTAATTCCAAATAATTGGTCAGAATACTCTTCACGGATTCTTTCACGTTATCTTTCATCTTCCCTAATCATCATAAACCGCACAAAGTTACTATTATTTATTCAGAATAGGCTCATTATCGGTTAAAAAAGTTCAATACCCAATTTATGTAAGGCATTCAATACAATTCTTTCATGAGTATCCCCCAATAATGAAAAACGCAAAGCGCTTGACATTGCAGCTTTCTTCACTACAGTATTGTCTCCTTGCAATGCGACAGTCAACTGATCTATATATTCGTTTATTTCACGCTCATCTGGTTCCCTCCCTTTCATAAACAACCGGGAAAGTACATGAAACCCACAAAGCTGGTATATCATTTTCTCTGATGCCATCCATCGATACGCTATCTCCGCTGCAAAAGGAAGGTACTGGTAAAGATTAAAAGATGCCATTTCCGCTATTTCAACCGAATCTGTCTGCTCCATCCATATATCAACTATTTCCGGCATAATCTTTTCCACTGGCATAATAAGAGTGGCCAGTATTTTACACTCTCTCACATTCTCCTTCCAAAGAGCTATGGCCAAATCATAATCCTTACCGATTTCTGCCGCTTTGTCTTTCAGCATGGGAAACGGTGCTCCCCAATTTATATGATATTCTATTCCTTTCTCCCTCATTGACTGAGCTGCAACGCCATCCATCATTAAACGGAACGAACATTTAACGGCTTTCAGCCTTTCGCTTATATCCTCATTCATAATATCAATTCAATCTTATATCAATGTGGCATATTCAGAGCTGTACCTTAACATTTGGTGTTCGTATGTTTCCGAATAATCAATCTTTATATCCGTTATGTTACCGCAAGCATCTGTCACTGGTATCATCATTGGATTTATGAATCCCTTATAAGGGGCAATGTTCAATCGGTTATAACGCTGTAATATCTCTTCATGCAAAACCGGATCGACATTTACCCCATACTTTTCCACAAGTTTACGTGCTGCCTCAAAATCACCTTCGCTCTTTATACGCTGCACTTCAACCAACAATTTGGCAAAAAGCCCTCTCAACTTTTCATAATCGGTTATCTCTATATAAGTCTTCTCCCCTTTTTTATATAAATGAATGGCATCACCATTATCATAACACCATCTCGCAATAAGAGCACGATTCCGCATGTGAGCCTCCTCAATCTGATTTCCGGGTGAGATCCTCACTATTTGAGTCAACATGCCATTCAATATATATGTGTAATACTGTGACTTATATGCCTCCGATTCATCCAAAAGACCAAGCTTGAGCATATACGGATCTGCCAAATAATAAAGAGCAAACAAATCTGCCCTCGCTTCTTCTATTGTATTCCCATAAGCTTTAAGTGCATCGGGATCTACCCCAGGCAATAATCGTCCACTTCCATGGCCGAGACATTCATGTAAATCGGTATGCAAGTCATCGCACACATTGCCATATCTGTCCATTAGTGACTTTATGTGCTCATCCGTGACAAATTCATCTTTAAATCCATTGCCCTTTGAAGCTTCGCTATAAGCATGCGTCAAGTTACCGATCGTTACACTTTTACTTCCATATTCAGTACGAATCCAGTCCGCATTTGGAAGATTTATTCCTATCGCTGTGGACGGATATTCATCACCGCCCAACATTGCGGCACAAACAACTTTGGCTGAAATACCTTTAACTTGTTTCTTCTTAAACCGGTAATCTACGGGGGAATTATCTTCAAACCATTGAGCATTGTCACTTATTGTCTTTGTACGCTTGGTAGCTTCCAAATCAATATATTCAACAATTCCCTCCCATGAACCTTTAATACCAAGTGGATCACCGTAAACTTCAATAAAGCCATTGACAAAATCAACTCTTCCATCAACCGAATCAACCCATTCAATCGAATATTCATCAAATTTGCGTAAATCGCCTGTCTTGTAATATTCTATAAGCTTTTGGATGACACAACGTTGCTTATCATTCTCTGCAACATTTTTCGCTTTTGACAACCAATATATAATATGGCTGATTGCCTTCGCATACAATCCTTTTTCACTCCAAACCTGCTCAAAAATCTGTCCATCTTTTTTAACTAATTTGGAATTCAACCCGAAAGATGGGGAATTATCGCCTGCCCTTTCCTTTAAAGCACCATAATAATCTTCCACTTCTTTTTGTGTCACACCATCATAATAATTACATGCCGAAGATGTAACCAGGTCATAACCATTAGCTTTATTCACTCGCTTTGACATAAAGCTTTCATCAAACATGATTGAAATCAATTCATCGCAAAGTCCATCTACGGTCTGCCCTGAGTTCAACGGCAAACGGGTTGCCTCAACCTCATGCATAACGCAACGCAAATACTCTTTGGAAAATCCTGGTACAAACTTCTCACAACCATAATGATGATATATACCATTTGAGAACCAGACCCGTTTCAAATATACTTCCAAAGCTTTAAACTCATCAGTATCATGGGATATGGTTCGATCCTGATATATTGTTTCCAAAGTTTTTCTTACCCGCAGATTATATTTTCCAAATTGGTCGAAAACAATATCCCGACCATATAATGTTGCCTGAGCGAGATAGTAAATAAAAATCTTCTGACATATAGCAAGTTGCTCAAAACCGTCTAGACGGTATCTGAGCAACTGAATATCCGCGAATCTCTCGTCGGAATAATTAAATCCTGAAATATACATTTTTCCATTTACTTATTCTTCCGCATCTTTTACTTCTTGCTTTCCTCCAGTTTTTTTGCTTCTTTTCGGCGTAACAGCATCTGCACTATGCAACAAACGATACTCTCTTGGAGTCATTTTCATCAATTTATAAAAAGATGCATAAAAAGACTGGCGGTTTGAGAAACCAACCATATCGCTGACTTCCTCCATGTTAAGATTCATATACCTCTTGTCAACGAGTATCGCCATTGCCTCTTCTATCCGGAATTTATTGACAAAAGAAGTGTAATTCATGTGAAACCTTACATTCACCACAGCCGAGATATAACGTGTATTGGTTTTCAAATCCTCCGCAAGTTTTTTTGCTGAGTAATTCTTATCTTTATACCTCTTCTGCATTACTATGATGTTCAAGATCTTTTCCTTCATCTCGTCCATCAACTGAGGACTAATCATACTTCTGTATATAGCCTCCTTTTCTTTTCTTTCTGTAATATTATACTTTGCCATAACCTATTGAGTTTATAATTTGTTTTCGTTGCAAATATACGATATTTTTATTTGTTTTGTCGTTGTTTTTCCTGTATTATTTCTAAAATAATCATAACAAAAATATTAAAAATAAAAATACAACGACATAATTGTTAAAACAGTAGCCAAAATGCATGAATTATAAAAATAAATCCTACTCGCCAACAACAAAATGCACATATCAAACCAACACTTTTCCATAAACAGAAGTATCGCCAAATGTAGCACAAGAATGTTTTGTTTTTACCGCCTGCTATTAACTTTGCACACCAATTAAATATATCAAGACAACAAATAATCTTGATATATTTTTACAAATATAATCCATCTAAAGAAAGAAGCACATATTGTCAGTCACCTCAAAAAGAATAATAACAAATCAAGATACACATATGTTTACAACAACAATTTACATGTCCAAGCACAAATAGGCCCAACCTCAGACATAATTAACTTAAGACACACCATGCAAATTTACATTTGCTACATAGGATAACATCCGGCATATATAATTTAACTATAGATAGGTTTTCTATATACATAATATATAGAGTCTTTGGCCATATAACAAGAAAAAAAACAGAAATCAACCGATAAGCAATGCGATACAACAGGATTGCAAAAACGAAATAACACATATCCCCAAAAACAAATTCAATTCAGCCACATTAATATATCATTTTCATGCTTATTTATCTTTTTGATACATCTTATTATGTTATATGTGATAATATCGTCATTGAATTATAAGATAAAGATAATTTTATTTACAATAACAAGTAAGTTAAAATCTATTCTTCATAAATATCAGATTCGGATTACTACACATGAAATGCATAAAGCCTGCTTTTTAAGATAAATAATACCACATACTTATCAAATACCTTTCATTGTGTGCCCACACAATAAATTTTATCAAAATTATTCAGAAAAAGTTTGCGAAATCAAATAAAAATACATTATCTTTGCAGTGTTATCCTGAAAACAATCTTTTTACCTTACAAACTAATACCTATTGAAGATATAAAGCGGTTGCCTGTGAAAGCCATCGCTTTATTTTATACCCACCTTTTTAAAGATTAATAATTGTTAACCCAAAAGGATTTCTTCCCATAAAATTCCTACTAATTCATCAAAAATCAGTAACTTTGCGGCCGATTTAGTCCGTGGAGGCTTAAACAAGCGAGAACACGATGTTCATCCGCCTTACGGAAAAACCGTTTATTAATAAATAATGTACGCAATTGTAGAGATTAACGGTCAACAGTTTAAAGCCGAACAAGGCAAAAAACTTTTTGTTCATCACATCAGAGATGCAAAAGAAGGTCAGGCTGTTGAGTTTGAGAAAGTACTGCTTATTGACAAAGATGGCAGTGTAGAGGTCGGTGCTCCTACAGTAGAAGGAGCCAAGGTTGTATGTGAAGTTGTAAACCCTCTTGTAAAAGGTGATAAAGTCATCGTTTTCAAGATGAAGCGCAGAAAAGACTATCGAAAGAAGAACGGTCATCGCGCACAATTCACAGAGATTGTAATAAAACAAGTAATCGCTTAAAATTTTAGGAGGAAGTAAGAAATGGCACATAAAAAAGGTGTTGGTAGTTCTAAGAACGGCCGCGAATCAGCTTCACAGAGATTAGGCGTTAAGATTTGGGGTGGCCAAAAAGTAATAGCAGGCAACATCATTGTTCGTCAGCGTGGCACAAAACATAATCCTGGCAACAATGTTGGTATCGGTAAGGATGATACACTCTATGCTTTGGTCGACGGAGTTGTCAATTTCAAAAAAGGCCGCAACAACAAGAGCGTTGTTTCCGTAATTCCGGGAGCAGAAGCCTAACAAAATTTAAAATAATTTATTCCAAACAAACAACGGAAATCCCACTTCTCCAAGGAGATTTGGGATTTCTGCCTTTTTATAGGCTTAAATATCAGAAAATCGAAAATAATATTAAATTGTTTTTTATGCTACATTTCGTTTATTCCACCGAATTATATTAACTTTGCAGAAAATAATATTGATTAAGTTTTTAAAACAAAATATTTATGCTTACACTCAAACTCATCAGTGAGGAAACTGAACGTGTCATTTGTGGTTTGGAAAAGAAGCATTTTAAAAATGCTAAAGAAACCGTAGCTAATGTGCTTGCCATAGACAAACGCCGTCGTGAGGCACAACAAAAAGCAGACAAAGCCAAACAGGAAATAAAACTCTTATCTGCCGAGATTGGCTCGCTAATGAAACAAGGCAAGAAAGACGAGGCAGAAAGCGTTAAAGCAAAAGTTGCCACATTGAAACATACTGACAAAGTAATGCAAGATGAAATGGCCGCTGCTGAACAAGAACTCACTAACCTGCTTTGTACCATTCCAAACATTCCGAATAAAGACGTACCAGAAGGTAAGGACGCTGCAGACAATGTTATTGTAACAGAAGGTGGCCAAAAACCTTGCCTATCAACTGATGCCATGTGCCATTGGGATTTGTGTAAGAAATACAATCTCATTGACTTTGACATGGGAGTAAAAATAACAGGAGCCGGTTTCCCTATATATATAGGCAAAATGGCTCGTTTACAACGGGCACTTGAAGCTTTTTTCCTTGATGAGGCACGCAAAAGCGGATACTTGGAAATCCAGCCGCCATACGTAGTAAACGAAGCCTCTGGATACGGAACCGGCCAACTTCCAGACAAAGAGGGCCAAATGTATCATTGCAACCTTGACAACCTATACCTTATACCGACAGCGGAAGTTCCCGTCACTAATATTTTCCGGGATGTAATTCTTGACGAGAAAGATCTCCCAATAAAGCGCACGGCATATTCAGCTTGTTTCCGAAGGGAGGCCGGGTCTTACGGAAAAGACGTGCGAGGTCTCAATCGCTTGCATCAATTCGACAAGGTGGAGATTGTACGTATAGATACTCCAGAGCATTCTTATGAAAGTTTGAGAGAAATGCTGACACATGTGGAAAGTCTTATCAAAAAGTTGGAACTTCCTTATAGAATATTACGATTGTGTGGTGGAGACATGAGTTTCACCTCTGCCATCTGCTATGATTTTGAAGTATGGAGTGCCGCACAAGAACGTTGGCTCGAGGTATCTTCTGTTTCAAACTTTGAAAGCTATCAGGCCAATCGTCTTAAATGCCGCTATCGCAAGACTGAAGATAAAAAAATCGAATTGTGCCATACATTGAACGGCTCGGCACTGGCACTACCGCGTATCGTGGCTACAATAATTGAAAACAACCAAACACCGGACGGCATAAGAGTTCCGAAATGTTTGGTACCTTATTGCGGCTTCGAAATGCTGGACGATAAAAACTTTTAATATAACAGATGAAAATTAGGAACATATATCATGGTTTTGTTCCTAATATTCATTTATTTTTATCAGGTAAGAACATGAACAGAATTATTCGTAAGGAGCAATTTTCCGAAAAAGTATTCCTTTTTGAAATAGAAGCACCACTCATTGCCAAAAGTAGAAAAGCCGGCAATTTCGTTATTGTACGTGTTGATAAAAATGGAGAAAGAATGCCATTGACAATAGCAGATGCCGACATAGCCAAAGGTTCCATTACACTGGTCGTTCAGCAAGTGGGGCTATCATCGATAAAACTCTGCAACCTAAACGAGGGAGACTATATCGCCGATGTTGTAGGCCCATTGGGAAATCCTACACACATAGAAAAATTCGGAACTGTCATTTGTGCTGGTGGTGGTGTCGGAGTAGCACCTATGTTACCCATCATAAGAGCACTCAAAGCCGCTGGCAATCGTGTTCTGTCTGTCCTTGCCGGACGCAATAAAGATTTGATTATCTTAGAAAAAGAAGTTCGTAATAGCAGTGATGAGGTTATAATAATGACCGATGACGGTTCGTATGGAGCAAAAGGTGTCGTTACTGTCGGTATTGAGCGCCTCATCAACCAAGAACACATAGATAAGGTGTTTGCAATAGGTCCTCCCATAATGATGAAGTTTTGCTGTTTGTTAACACAAAAGTACAACATTCCAACAGATGTGTCACTAAATACCATCATGGTAGATGGCACTGGAATGTGTGGCGCATGCAGACTTACAATTGGCGGAAAAACTAAATTCGTATGCATCGACGGACCGGAATTTGACGGAGCCTTGGTCGATTGGGACGAAATGTTCAAACGTATGGGAACATTTAAACGTGCAGAACAGGAAGAATTGGAACACTTCGATGAGCATGTCACATGCAGTGAACTGTTGACAGATCGTAACGCACAGTGGAGAAAAGACTTACGAAGTGCAATGAAACCAAAAGAACGTACAGCCATTAAGCGGGTTGTAATGCCTGAACTTGAACCTGAATATCGTTCGACTACACTTTGGGAGGAAGTCAATACTGGTTTAACGGCCGACATGGCTATTGTTGAAGCCCAAAGATGTCTTGACTGCGCCAAACCGACATGCGTAGAAGGATGTCCGGTAAAGATAAATATCCCGTCATTCATAAAAAACATCGAACGTGGAAATTTTCATGCTGCCGCAAAAGTTCTAAAAAACACCTCTACCCTACCCGCCGTTTGTGGACGAGTATGTCCGCAAGAGAAACAATGCGAAAGTAAATGTATACATCTTAAAATGAATGAGTCGGCTGTGGCTATTGGCTATCTGGAACGATTTGCTGCCGATTATGAACATGACAGTGGCAAAATATCGCTACCTGATACTGCTCCGGCAAACGGTATCAAGATTGCTGTTGTCGGTTCCGGGCCAGCAGGACTGAGTTTCTCTGGAGAAATGGCGAAAAAGGGATATGAAGTGCATGTATTTGAAGCATTACACGAAATCGGCGGCGTGTTAAAATATGGTATCCCCGAATTCCGGCTGCCAAATCACATAGTTGATGTTGAAATAGACAATCTTAGGAAAATGGGAGTAAACTTCCATACCGATTGTATTATAGGCAAAACAATATCAATAAGCGAACTTGAAAGTGATGGCTTTAAAGGTATTTTCATAGGCTCTGGTGCCGGCCTGCCTAATTTCATGGGCATTCCTGGCGAGAACCTGATTAATATAATGTCATCAAATGAATATCTTACACGAGTAAACTTGATGAACGCAGCTGACCCAACGACAGATACTCCTATAAACTTAGGTAAAAACGTAATGGTTGTTGGTGGTGGAAATACTGCAATGGATTCTTGCCGCACCGCAAAGCGCCTTGGAGCAAATGTTATGATTGTTTACCGCCGTTCGGAAGATGAAATGCCGGCACGCTTGGAAGAAATCAAGCATGCGAAAGAAGAAGGAATACAATTCCTGACATTACATAACCCCACAAAGTACATTGCAGATGAAAGCGGTGCTGTAAAACAAGCTATATTAGAAATTATGCGACTGGGAGAACCTGACGCAAGTGGCAGGCGCCGTCCCGAACCGACCGGAAAGACAAAGACAATAGATGTTGATCAGGTCATCGTTGCCATTGGAGTTTCCCCCAACCCACTCGTTCCACAATCTGTAGAAGGTCTGGAACTCGGATATAAAAATACCATTGTGGTGGATGAACACATGCAAAGTTCACGCAAAGGCTTATACGCCGGTGGTGATATTGTAAGAGGTGGGGCAACTGTCATCTTGGCTATGGGAGATGGTAGAAAAGCCGCTGAAAATATGGATAAACAGTTAAAAGAGAACAACCAATAACCAAGTGAACGGATTATATACTATCATATTACTCATACTAAGCAATGTCTTCATGACACTTGCATGGTATGGGCATTTGAAACTGCAACAAACAGGAACAACAAACAACTGGCCTCTACTGGGAATAATTGTTTTCTCTTGGATAATAGCTTTTTTTGAATATTGTTGTCAAGTTCCAGCAAACCGCATCGGATTTCAAGATAACGGCGGCCCATATACACTTGTCCAACTCAAAGTTATACAAGAATGTATAAGTTTAGGTGTCTTTGCTGTTATAGCAAATATTATGTTTCAAGGCCAAACACTTCATTGGAATCATATATTAGCCTTTTTCTTTATCATATGTGCGGTATATCTTGTGTTCATGAAATAACAATCATTCTACATGCCACAATATACAGAAATTCAAAGACTGGAACATAAAATTATCAGAAAGTTTCAAAAGGCACTTTACCAATACAAACTCATTGACGATGGAGATAAAATTCTGATAGGTTTATCCGGTGGTAAAGATTCCTTGTGCTTAATGGAATTATTGGCCAAAAGAGCCAAAATACAAAAACCGACGTTTTCGGTTGAAGCCGTACATGTGAAAATGGAAAACATACACTATGAATCCGATACAGCTTACTTATATTATTTTGCAAAAAAATTAGGTGTACCATTGCATGTGGTTACGACAAGTTTTGAATATAAACCAGAGTGCAAAAAATCTCCCTGCTTCTTATGTTCATGGTACAGACGAAAACAATTGTTTAATCTGGCACAAAATATCGGATGCAATAAAATTGCATTGGGACACCACATGGATGATATAATACACACAGCATTGATGAATTTATCATTTAATGGGCATTTTTCAACTATGCCCATTAAATTAAAAATGTCCAAAATGCCACTGACTATTATCCGGCCAATGTGCTTAATCAGTGAGTCTGACATACATAAATATGCAGAACTAACAGGCTATAAGAAACAACTAAAAAAATGCCCTTATGAAACAGAAACAGAACGAAATAACGCTAAACATATATTCAAAGAATTTGAAGCAATAAATCCAGAAATAAGGTATTCAATTTGGAATGCGCTGGAAATTGACAACAAATTAATTGAGTAACATTCTAAATATTGTTAATGCCATATATAACATAAAGAACTTTTACGTATCTTTGTTTAATAAAAAACAAAGATATGAGGAAATTATTAATCTTAATCACCATACTCTGTGTAATACCATTTTATTTATCAGCACAGAACATCTCAAAGCGCTCTAAATCAGCGTCAAAAGCGGAACAAAAAAATGATTCCCCAATTGAACGCATGATTACCGCAACACAAGATATTATCTTTATCGACAGTATAGTTGTTGATAAAGATAAATTTCTTAGTAAATACAATCTCGGTTCTGAGGCAGGAAATATATACAAATATAATGATTTCTTTAATCATTCAGATTTGCAGTCCAATTCTTTTATATACGTAAATGAAATTGGAGACAAATGCTATTTCCCAATTGAAGATGCACAAGGTAATGCAAAACTATACACTAGTGACAAACTTAATGGGAACTGGACAGAACCTGTCATTGTAGAAGGTTTATATAATGACAAAGCATTGTCACAGTTTAATTACCCTTTTATGATGCCCGATGGAGTCACATTATATTTTGCCGCAACAGGGGAAGAAAGCATAGGTGGGTTGGATATCTTTGCCACAAGATTTGATGCAGATGAAGGTAGATTTCTTGAACCGGAAAATATCGGTATGCCATTTAATTCTGAAGCAAACGATTACATGTTCGCAATAGATGAGTTGAATAACATCGGATGGTTCGTAACAGACAGAAACCAAACGGAAGGAAAAGTGTGCATATACATATTTATTCCTTCTGAGACACGACAAACTTATTCCACAGATAAATATTCAATGGAGGAAATAAAAGAATTTGCCCGTATCTCTAAAATATCAAAAACTTGGAAAGATGGCATAGAAAGAAAGAATGCATTAAATCGTTTATCAACTATTCAGCCAAAAATGGAACAAAACAAAGAACATTTCTCGTTTGTCATAAATGACAATATTTTATATGATAAAATATCTGATTTTCGTTCAAAGAATAATATAACCTTATATAGACTATTGAAAACAAAGAAAGAACAATTGTCTGCACTTGACCAAACAATCGAAAAGGCACGCATCTATTATATAACAGCAAATTCTCAGGAAAGAAAGGTATTAAAGAATGAAATATTAAAAAGCGAGCAACAATATGAAGTTCTTGAAATAACTATCAGTAAAATAGAAAAAGAAATTAGAAATTCAGAAAATAACCTTTTAAACCAGAACAGATTATGAAAAAATATTTTGAAGAATCAGAGTTGATAATCAACAATGACGGAAGCATATTCCATTTACATTTAAAACCAGAGCAACTTGCCGACAAAATTATATTGGTTGGTGATCCCGGACGTGTAGAATTGGTAGCTTCACATTTTGGAATAAAAGAATGTGAAATTGAAAACAGAGAGTTTCGTACCATAACCGGAATATACAATGGTAAACGAATTACAGTACAGAGTACTGGTATTGGATGTGATAATATTGATATTGTGATTAACGAAATTGATGCTTTAGCAAATATCAACTTCAATACACGCACAGAAAAAGATATACACCGTGAACTATCTCTTGTTCGTATCGGAACCTGTGGCGGCCTACAACCTGACACACCTATAGGTACTTTCATTGCTACTGAAAAAAGCATTGGCTTTGATGGACTATTAAATTTCTACGCAGGCAGAAATGAAGTTTGTGACATTGATTTTGAGGAACATTTCAAGAAACACATGAATTGGAACCCACAACTTGGCGCACCTTATGTAATTGATGGTGATAAGGAACTGATAGAACGAATTGCATCAGATGATATGGTGCGAGGTGTAACCATTGCATGTGGAGGTTTTTTTGGTCCGCAAGGACGTGAATTACGCATTCCACTCGCAGATCCAAATCAGAATAAAAAAGTAGAAAATTTCGAATACAACGGTTACCGTATAACAAACTTTGAGATGGAAAGTTCTGCCTTGGCCGGATTGGCCCGCCTAATGGGACATAAAGCCATGACATGTTGCATGGTTATTGCCAACAGAAGAGCCAAAGAAGCTAATTCTACATATAAAAACAGCATCGACAATCTAATTAAAATAGTTTTGGATCGTATATAATTTATCAATGAATATCGAAGACATTAGAATAAATGAGAAACGAACAGACGTATTGATATCAAAATTAGTTTCATTATGGGAATTATCTGTAAAAGTATCGCATTCATTTCTCACTCACCAAGATATATTACAAAAAGGATTAAAGAATATTGAAACACTCATCACAGCATATTATAAAAACGAAATAATAGGATTTATTGGTATTGAATGTAAAAAACAGAAATGCTATTTGTTAGCCCGAGCTATTTTGGTAAAGGTATTGGCAGGAGATTAATGACAATAGGAATAGAAAAATTTAAGACTCAATATGTTGATGTGAATGAAGAAAATCCTAATGCCAGTACTTTTTATCATAAAATGGGATTTGTTATATATAATAGAAATGCAAAAGACTCCCAAGGGAACAACTTTCCTATATTAGAAATGAAAAGAACCGATTTTTATATAAGGAATGCAGAAAGTAAAGATATTGAAGTTTTACAAAAGATATTCAAAGATACAATCCTAAGCATAAACATCAATGACTATTCTATTAATGAAGCAAAAGATTGGGCATCATGCGGAAATAACATTAAACGTTGGAAAGAATTAATTACCAGTCATTATTTTATAGTCGCAGAAACATATAAAAAACAAATTATTGGCTTCTCTTCTATCAGTAGAGATGGATATATTAATTCTATGTTTGTTCATAAAGACTTCCAACGCATTGGCATCGCTAAAACTTTACTCAACGAAATGGAACTATATGCGCGTACAAGAAGAATAAAGAAACTTACATCAGAAGTAAGCATAACAGCTATTAATTTTTTCCAAAAGAACAGATATATTATAGTTAAAGAACAAAAGCGAAAAGCAAACAAAATGTTTCTTACAAATTATTTAGTGGAAAAATATTTATAGTTAATGATAAAAGAAACAGGAATGGATACAGAAAAAACTATCTGCGCAATAGCCACATCACAAGGTGGAGCTATAGGAATAATAAGAATTTCAGGTAAAGAGGCTATCAATATTGCAGATGAAATTTTTATTCCCAAAGACAAAACCCCATTAAAGGAACGTAAACCATATACATTGGCTTATGGAAAAATTTGCAATAACAAAGAAATAATAGACGAAGTCCTAATTAGCATTTTTCATGCTCCTCACTCTTATACTGGTGAAAATTGTATTGAGATTTCATTTCATAACTCACAGTATATTGCAGATAGAATATTAAAACTTCTAATCCAATATGGATGCCGACAAGCCTCACCGGGAGAATATACACAGCGCGCTTTCATAAATGGGAAAATGGATTTAAGCCAAGCTGAGGCTGTTGCTGATTTAATTGCGTCAACCAATCGTGCAACACATATAATGGCCATGAACCAGCTGCGCGGAAAGTTCTCGTCTGAATTGCACTCTTTAAGAGAACAACTATTGCACATGACATCGCTAATAGAACTCGGACTTGATTTCAGTGATCACGAAGAACTTGAATTTGCAAATAATGAGGATTTACTATACCTTGCGAACAAAATAGAAAGCAAGATTTCTTCTTTATTAAAATCATTCAAAACAGGAAGAGCTATGAAACAAGGAATTCCTGTTGCTATTATTGGTAAAACTAATGTAGGCAAAAGTACTTTATTAAACCAATTATTAGGCGATGATAAAGCTATTGTGAGTAATATACATGGAACGACACGAGATGTAATAGAAGATACAATAGAAATTAATGGAGTATCATTTCGCTTCATTGATACGGCAGGTATAAGAAAAACAACAAATACAATAGAAAATATTGGAATAGAACGGACATTCAAAAAAATAGATGAAGCCTCAATTATTATATGGGTAATAGATAAAATACCTACGGACAATGAGATTATTAGTATTGTCCCCAAATTAGATGGAAAGAAAATAATAATTGCATTCAATAAATCTGATTGTATAGATAATATAAAAACAGAAATAGAATCGTTAAAACAAATAATAAACAAGCATTCTATAACAGACTCATCCATTATTGAACTTAGTGCAAAACAAGGAACAAATATATCTGTATTAGAGAGTATAATATATGATGTAGCAAATATTCCTGAAATAAAAGAAAATGATATCATTATCACAAATATACGCCATTACGAGGCCTTATATTCCTCTCATCAGAATATAAAAACTTTGATAAACGGAATTAAACAAAATATGGGTAATGAATTATTAAGTGAAGAATTACGTCAATGCATATATAACCTTGGCGAAATAATCGGTGGAACAATAAAAACAGAGGATACATTAGAATCAATATTTAGAAATTTCTGCATCGGCAAATGACGTAATTGTCACAATCCGTCACAATCCGTCACAATCCATTAGTACAGCGTGCTTTACGGCACGCTTTTTCATGCCCTTACTGATGGATTCTAACGGATTCTGACCCCTTTTTCGCCCATTTTTGTATCCCGGTTGTATTTCGTCATCGACCGGGACCGAAAGCGCGAGATAAGTGATGGAGGATTTACACGTTAGTACACGTCGATACACGCCCATACACGCTTTTGGCGAAATAATTGGCGAAATAACCACTTATATAAAGCCAGTATGAGCAGTAACATTCAAATTGAAAAAGTCTGTCAGTGGTGCGGAAAAAACTTCATTGCCCGGACTACTCAGACTGCGTACTGTTCCAAACGATGCGCTGAACATGCCTATAAGGATAGAAAGCGCAAAGAGAAAATGGAACGGTGCAAAGAAGAGGTGCGTCGAGTTCAGACCGGGATGAAAGAAATTGACGAGAAAGAATTTCTCACTCCCCGTCAGGCAGCTCAGTATCTTGGTCTTTGCTATAAGACCTTTTACATCTATATCAATAAAGGTGTAATCAAGGCATGGAAACTCAACCGAAAGACCCTTGTCAAGCGAAGCGATATTGACACTCTATTCGCTGCGACGGAACGGACAACCATTGCACGAGAGGAAACTCCAATTTCTGAGTTTTACACTACACAGGAAGTTCTTGACAAATATCAGGTATCTAACGGCTGGTTTTGGAAAGTCTGTAAAGAAAAGAAAATCCCCAAGACCGTGTATCGTGGGAAAAACATGTGGAGCAAAGCCCATGTTGACCGGGCATTTGCAAAGAAACCAACTCCGGAGGGAATCACAGAGTGGTACACTGTTGCTGAAATCCAAGAGAAATTCGGGATGACATTATCAGCCATATACAACCTTGCTTCCAAGGAAGGAATTCCGAAAACTAAAGTCGGTAAAGAAGTACGCTATTCAAAGAATCATTTTGATGTGGCTAAAGGTGTGGCAGAACCTGAACCTCCGGCTGAATACACGATAGCAGAGGCTATGGTAAAGTTTGGCATGACCAGAGACCAGCTCTATCACTATGTCAAGACCTATAAGATAACCCGTACCAAGAGAGGCAAGTTTACCTATCTCTCCCGCAAAGAACTGGATGATTTGCTTGCGCCACCTACGATTTAGCCGAAACCGGCTATGGTGGCGCGATGGTGGCTGATTCCACCATGCAAACACAACCGAACTTTGCGTCAAACTTTTAACTCTTTCAAGATACAATGAATACCTGCACTAAAGTTTTCCTTCGTAAAAAGGAAATATCGGGCGACCGCATATCGCTCTACCTCGACTTCTATCCCCCAATCCGAAATCCTCACACCAACAGGCTCAGCCGCCGTGAGAGTCTGGGAATATATCTCTACGGGCATCCGGCAAATGCCCGTGAACGAGAGTTCAACGCCTCCATGATGGAAAAGGCGGAGGCTATCCGTTGCCGTCGCTTCGAGCAGTTGCTCAACGAGCAGTTCGGCTTCCTCGACAAAGAGAAACTCCGCATCGACTTTCTGGAATACTTCCGCAAGAAGTGTTTCAAGAAATACCAGAAGTGGAAGATTGTCTATCAGCACTTCCATGATTTTTGCGAGGGTAAATGTACCGTCGGAGAAATCAACGAGGACTTCTGCAAGAAGTTTCAGGCATACCTTCTTAAAGGTGGCCGTCGTGATGGTCGCAAGAGTAAGCTCGCCCATAACTCAATCGCCGGTTACTGGTCAACATTCCGCACTCTGCTCAAAGAGGCGTATCAGGAGAAACTCCTCCGAGAGAACATAAATGACTTCCTCGAAAAGATTGAGTGGAAGGATACCAAAATTGAGTTTCTCTCGCTCGACGAGGTTAAGAAACTCGCCGCGACTCCATGCAAACATGAGGTGCTGCGTCGTGCGTCGCTGTTCTCTTGCATGACCGGGCTCCGCATCAGCGACATTCAGCAACTCCGGTGGGAACATATCGTCAAGACCGAAGACGGGTATGTTATGCGAATCCGCACGGAAAAGACCGATGAGGAAGCCACTCTCCCAATCAGCGAGGAAGCCCTCGCCTTTTGCGGTGAACGAGAAGAGGGACTTGTGTTCAAGACTCTCAAACGCTCAATGATAAACTACCCTCTCCGGGCGTGGATAAAGGAGGCTGGAATCAACCGCCGGATCACGTTCCACGTCGCAAGTCACAGCGATTTTTCTTTCTTGCTAAAATTCAAGCACTTGCAAATTTTCGCAGCTTAATAGGTAACGATTTAGAAACCAGCGAAATTCTGTATTTCACCTCGTTTTGCAGTAATTCAAAAGAACGCTTTTCCTAAATGCAAAGGTAATATTATTTTTTTGAATAACAAACCTTTGCAGATAGTCAAATTCAACAAAATCGGCTATGGTTGCCTGAATTTATATTTAAGTCCATACTCTTCAAGTTTACTGTATAGTGTAGCTCTGCTTATTCCCAACAGTTCGGCGGCGGCACATCGGTTGCCGTTTGTCTGTTTCAACGCACGCATTATCCGCTCCTTATCCTCCGCGTCATTGCGCAGTGCGAAGCTGACGGGTGAGGTCGGTTTCGGCACGGCAAGTTCAAGATGTTCTTTCGTGACAGTTCCTTCTTGTGCCTGCAACACGGCTCCCATGATTTTCTGCCGAAGCTCGCGCACGTTGCCCGGCCATGCGTGGGTCAGCAACGCTTTTCGGGCTTCGGAACTGAAACCGCTCACATTGCACTCAAGTTCCTTGTTGGCTATCTCACGGAAGAACTCCGCAAGCGGCATGATGTCCTCCTGACAGTCACGCAACGGCGGAACAGTTATCTCGAAGTCGCGCAGACGGTAGAGTAAATCCTGTCGGAAACGCTTTTCGCTCACTGCCGCCTCCAGATCCTCATTGGTGGCGGCGATGATGCGGACATTGAAACTTCTGTCCGATTTGTCACCGACCGGGCGATAACGCCTCTCCTGTATGGCACGGAGCAACATCTGCTGGGTTTCCAACGCAAGGTTGCCCACCTCATCCAAAAACAACGTGCCGCCTTCCGCCTCATGGAAATATCCTCTCTTGGTGCTGTCCGCACCCGTGAACGCGCCTTTGACGTGTCCGAAGAATGCCGACGGCGCAAGTTCTCTGGAGAGTGAACCGCAGTCCACAGCCACAAAAGGCTTGCCTGCCCGTTTGCTCTTGTCGTGCAGGTGGTGGGCGATATGCTCCTTGCCCGTGCCGTTCTCTCCGAATATCATTACGCTCATATCGGTTGCAGCTACCAACTTTATCCTGTGCATGATTTTCTGAAAGGCGGAACCTTCACGGGCGAACACGGGCATCCGGCTGTGTCCCGACTGACGCTCTTTCTGTATGGAGCGGATAAGGGGGACGAGTTTGTCCTCTATAAGTTTCTTTGGAATATAGTCAAGCGAACCGAGTTTCATGCTTTCCACAGCGGTATGCACTTCGGCATAGTCGGTCATGATGATGAACGGCTGCATCTTTCCCTCCTTGCGCATCCAGCGCAGCAGGTCTATTCCATTGCCATCGTTTAGGCGCAGGTCTGACACGACTATATCATCATCCGTCGTCTGTTGCAGATGTTTTTTCGCTGTCGATAGGTGGTAAGCCTTCACGGTACTATATCCCTCCCGTGCCAGCAGGTTGCAGATATACTCGCAATACACGATATTATCTTCCACCACGATTATTCTTGTCTTATCCATTTTCGTATTTTCTCCTTTCCTCTTTTGCCAAATGTATAATCTCCGCTCCCTTATCAAGCACAGAATTAACCGCTTGTTGAATGGTGCTATCATCGGGCGTTGCTACATTGTGAAGCACACCATAGAGAACCTTCAGCGGTTGGTCGGCACAGAGTATCTCCCATGAACTGCGCAGGTGATGTGTCAGGGCATCAAGTTCTTGCAGGTCGTTTCGCGTTGCCGCATCCCGTATAGCCTGCATTTCCTTCGCGGTTTCCGTTATCAGCTTTTCTAACATGACAGTTTCATTGCCGTAGGACAACAAGGCTGAAAAGTCCGGTTTGCTGTCCTGTGTCGCTTTAATGGCGTACTCGTCAGAAACTCCCATCAGTTCAGATATGGAGAACGGCTTGAAAAGACATCCGGCAAAGCCTCGTTCCAAAAGTTCCGCCGCATCGCAACTGCCCGAAGCGGTTGCCACGACCACAGGGATTGTTTGTGAATTACCCACGTTGGATGAGCGCAGCAATTCCAACAGCTCAAAGCCGTTTATACCGGGCATATTCAGGTCTGTCAGTAGCAGACTGTATTCTTTCCGACGTATCATTTCCATCAGTTCCGATGCATCGGTACAGGTGTCGCATTGTATTCCTTCTTGGGCGTACATCTCTTTCAACATCAGGAGCAACACCTCGTCATTGTCAATGGCGACAACATTGAGGTTTCTATCCTTTTGGCGGACATAGGTTTGTAACTCTTTCTCCGGCACTTCTTCGGCTTTTTGCATAGGTATCTCCACCGTGAAACGACTTCCTTTCCCTTTCTCACTTTCCAAACGGATTTTGCCGCTAAACATCGTCACTATATTCTTCACAATGGCAAGTCCAAGTCCGAAACCGTCTTTTGCGGCGGCATTTGAGAGGCGTTCAAACGCACCGAACACTTGTTGCTGTTCCTCTTTGGTCATGCCTGTACCCGTATCCTCAACAACAAGGGTCAAAATTCCGTTATTGTAGTCTGTTGTAAGTGATACACCGCCTTCCTCCGTGAACTTGATGGCGTTTGACAGCAGGTTGTTCCCGATTTGGATTATTCGCTCTTTGTCGGTCAGTACCACGGTATCGCTTACGTTATTCACTGTTAGCGACAGCCCTTTGTTCATGGCTATTGGCATAAACTCCGTCTCAAGGGTATGTGTGATTGCTGAAATGCGGCAAGGTAGCAGTTTAGGCTGTTCCTTGCCGTTGTCCAAACGGAAGAAGTCAAGCAGGGTGTTGAGCATCTCCCGCATACGGGTGGAAGATTGCTGTATGCTTTGAAGAAAATGCACATTGTTCCCCTTGCTGCACTCTTTCTGCAACAGCTCGGTATAACCTGTTATTGCCGTCAGCGGTGTGCGCAGTTCGTGGGTGATGGTATGCACCGCTTTCTTACGGGAAACAATCAGCGCCTCGTTCCGTTCGACCGATTTCATCAGTTGTGAAATCAGATCTGTCGTTTTCCGCTTATATCGTTTAATCCGTTTAACGTCATTGTGTATAATGATATTAGGAAATGACCAACAGCAAAAGGACAAATCCCATCAAGCCGCCTATCTGCATAAACGACTGTTCCCTCATAGCTGCTATTTCGTCTTCACGTTTTTGCAGGTCGGATTGTACCTTATCTTCTATTTGGCAAATCAATCCTTGCAGTTGTCTGTTGAGTTCTGCATTACGAGCCGCAAGACTGTCGGCTTGTAAACCCAATCGACGGCTTTGCGCTTTCTGTTCGCTGATTACAGTTCTATTGAGCGAATGAAGCATAGAAGTGGTTGCCGTTGGTTTCGTTTCCTCTTTTTTGCCGAATATGCCCAAGAAACCTTTACGCTTCTGTTTCTTAGGCTGTTCCCGCACACTTGTTTGCACAATAACAGGTACTTGGCTGACTATCTTCTTGTTGATGGATTGTTGTTTATCCATTAACCGAACTATTTGGAACATCTGTCGTTCCTTATCTTCCAAAAGACTACGCACACTGTCGATACGTCCAATTGCATGAATTTTATTGAAAAGGTACAATGTTCTGTCCAATGTGATGCGTTGGGCATGGTAATTCTCCAAATCTGTTTCATCCCAATCCAATACAGTTTCTCCTAATAGCGAAAACTCTATCAGTTGGATATGAATACGGTTTACCTCCTTTCTGAATTCATCTATACGTCGATTGTCAACCTCCAATGCTTCCACTTCCTGCCATTCATTATGACAAGTAAATGCAATGCCCACTACTATTAGGATTATGAAAGTGTGGCTTAATGTTATTGCCTTACGTACAAATTCCATCTATTCTCTTACGAATTAAATTCTTCCTCCTCCCAACGCATGATAAAGTTTGATTACACTTTGTATGCGTTCAAAAAGAGTTTGTAGCTGTTGCACTTCCGCTTCGAGAAGAGACTGTTGGGCGGTCAATACTTCCAAATAGGTGGTATTGGAATGACGCATCAGCGATTCAGTTTTTCGCACAGCGTCGCATAATGTTTCAACCTGTCGAGCATTGATTTCTATTTGCGATTTCGCAGTCTGCCATGCGGCCAAAGCATCGTTCACTTCTTTTCCTGCGTTCAACAAAGATTGTTGGAACAGTAACTTCGCTTCCTCTTGACGGGTTTTGGCAATCTTCAAATTAGCGATGTTTGCGCCCCGGTTGAATAATGGCTGTGTCAGGGAGCCAATGGCATTGAGCAACCATTGTCCGGGATTTACGATAACACCACCACCGTTATTTGTCCACCCAAGAGCCCCCGAAAGGGTTATATTGGGATAGAAAGCGGCACGGGCCGCATTGGTGGCGTAGAACGCCTGCGTCAGTTCCATTTCAGCCTGACGCACATCGGGGCGGTTGGAAAGCAACTGCAAAGGGACTCCGATAGAGACTGTATCAGGGAAAGCCGCCTCAGCCAGATTACTTCGTTCAATCGAGTGTGACGGCATGGCAAGTATTGCAGACAGGGCGTTTTCAGTTTCGGAGATACTCTTGCGAATGGATAGCAGGGATGCTTCGAGTTGCATCATGTTTGCCTTTGCCTGCAATACGCCGGCTTCGTTTGATTTCCCCACTTTTTTCAACGCTTCAAGAGTGCGTACGGTAGTCCGCCAGTTCTCCAAAGTTTGGTTGCTTATTGCCATTTGAGCGTCAAGCATGGCAAGTGTGTAGTAACTGTCGGAAATAGTGGCGACAAGCTGTGTCTGTACGGCTTGCCGGTAGGCACGGCTTCCTTGTAATGCGGCGGCTGCGCCACGCTTTGCCGCCGTAAGTTTGCCGAAGATGTCCAGTTCCCAGCTTGCTGATGCTCCCACATTATATGTCTTTGCCGTTACCCCGTCATGTTTGTTGGCATTACCTTCGGCATTCAGTCCCAATGATGGAAGATATGAGAGTTTGGCTGTAAGCAGGGCGGCTTCTGCCGCTTCCACGCGCAACCGTGCCACATTGAGGTCTGTGTTCCGTTCAAGCCCCGTTTCAATCAAGGACTGGAGTTTCGGGTCGGTAAACATTTCCCGCCACGACAGGGACGCGATGGTTGTTGTATCAATGTCCACTGGTACGTCCCGATACAGATTCTCCATTGAGAGGTCAGGACGATGATACCGGCTGTATGTGCCACAACCGGCAAACATCCATCCCGACAGTATGATATATATTACTGTCTTCTTCATTTAATTATGCTTAACACGTTCTTGGATATATTGGAATACAATAAATAATGACGGCACAAGGAACAACAGAGCCAAAGTACCGACAATCATTCCGCCGATTACACCTGTGGCAAGCGAACGGCTGCCGTTGGCACCCACGCCGTGAGCCAGCATCAGCGGGATAAGACCGAACACCATAGACAACACGGTCATCAGTATGGGGCGCAAACGGACTTTAGCCGCACTGTACGCCGACTGTGCCAGTGTCATGCCTTCCGACCGCCGCTTGCCGGCGTATTCGGTAAGCAGGATGGCGGTCTTGGCAAGCAGACCGATAATCATGATCAGTCCGGTCTGCATGTAGATGTTGTTCTCCAGACCGAAGAGCCACGCAAACAGGAAACTGCCCATCAGTCCGCAAGGCACAGATAACAGCACTGCGAAGGGGATGAACACGCTTTCGTACAAGGCGCACAGAATCAGATAGACCAGAACCATGCAAAGCAGAAATATAAGCGTGGCATTATTGGTTGTCTTGCTTTCCTCGCGCGAGATACCGCCGAACTCGTAAGTGTAATTGGCCGGAAGCACTTCGCGTGCCGTCTCACCGATGGCTTCGAGCACCTGCCCCGAACTGTACCCCTGAGCCGGGGAACCGCTAATCGAGATGGCATTGAACAGGTTGAAGCGGGTGAGGTCTGACGGACCGTTGGTCTTGGTCAGGCGCACGAACTGGCTCAATGGCGACATACCGCCATCGGAAGTTCGCACATACATGTGGTGAAGGGATTCCGCATTCACGCGGTATTCCGCCGGAGCCTGCATAGTCACATGGTAGAGCTTGGAGAACCGGTTGAAGTCGGAAACATATTGTCCGGTATAATAGCCCGACAATGTGGAAAGCACATCTGCGGGCGACACTCCCGACTGTTCGCATTTCGCGGCATCAATATCCACCCAGTATTGCGGATAGTCCGTGGCAAAGGAGGAATAGACTTCGCCGATTTCGGGTCGTTGCGATAAGGCTTCGACAAACTTGTCCGCCTCTTCCTTAAAAGCGGTGATGTCTCCACCCGCCTTGTCCTGCAAGTAGAGTTCAAAGCCGTTTCCCATGCCGTACCCGGCAATCATCGGAGGCGACATGGCGAACACTGTGGCATCGGGAATGTCTGAGGTGGCGGCATAAATCTTTCCGATAACGTCATTGACCGACTGCCCCTCTCCCTTGCGCAGATCCCAATCTTTTAGTGTCACGAAATACATCGCCTGCGAGGGACCGGAACCGCTGAAAGAGAAACCGGCGACCGCACCGCTGTATTCAATCTCATTGATACTGTCGAGACGGCTGTTGATACGCTCCATCACCTTACTTGTCTGAGCCATGGACGTGCCGGGCTTCGTGTTCATGCTCACCATGACCGTCCCGGTATCCTCTTCAGGAATAAGTCCCGTCTTTGTGACATTGACCAGTAGCACCAGCAACCCGAAAGAGACGCCTATAATGCTCCACAACAGCCACCGACGGTGGATAATGAACATCACCCCACGTACATAGCGTCGGCTCAGACGGTCAAAAACAGCATTGAACGCTTTTCGGAAACGGGCTGCAAAATTGTTCTTGGTGTTGCCCTGCTCATCGATATAGGGTTTCAGCAGCAGCGCACAGAGTGCCGGTGAGAGTGTGAAGGCATTGACTGCCGAGATTCCCACGGCAACAGCCATCGTGATACCGAACTGCGCGTAGAACGCTCCCGAAGTCCCGCCCATCATGGCTACGGGGAAAAACACTGCCATAAAGATGATGGTAGAGGTCAGGATAGCTGACGAAACGCCTTTCATGGCATCATCAGCCGCGAGAACTGCTGATTGATAGCCCTCATCAAACTTCGCCTGCACCGCTTCCACCACCACAATGGCATCATCGACCACGGTTCCGATGGCAAGCACAAGCGCGAACAGGGTAAGCAGATTGATGGAGAATCCAATCATGGACATCACAGCGAACGTGCCGATGATGGAAACGAAGATGGATATGGTAGGGATAAGCGTTGACTTGATATCCTGCAAGAACACATACACCACTACGATAACCAAAAGTATCGCTTCCAGCAAGGTACGGAGGACCGAGTGAATGGAGGCATACAGGAACTTGTTGGTATCGGTAAGCACCACGAATTCCGTCCCTTCGGGCAAGTCCCGGCTAAGGTCGTCAAGCACTTCGTGAATCTCCTTGATGGTGCTCGAAGCATTGGACCCGGCTTTCTGGTTGATGAGCATCATGGCTGCCGGATGCCCGTTCACCTCGGAGGAGTAATTGTAGTATTCATCGCCCAGTTCCACATCGGCAACCTCTTTTAACCGTAGCACATTGCCACCTGGAAGTGACTTGATGACCAACTCACCGAACTCTTCCGCACCGGACAAACGTCCGCGATATTTCATCGTGTATTCATTGGCAGTAGGATGATTGGCACCGAAAGAGCCGGTGGCGGCCTCGATGTTCTGCCGTGCGAGTACGGCGGATATGTCATCGGGGATAAGTCCGTATTGCGCCATCTTGTCGGGTTTCAGCCAAAGTCGCATGCTGTAGTTGGAACCGAACAATTGCACCTTTCCCACGCCGCTGATACGTTTCAGCCTCGGCTCGACATTGATTTTCACGTAATTGTTCAGGAAGGTCTGGTCGAAGCGGTCATCGGGCGAATAGAGCACGAAAGTCATCAGTTCGGCGTTCTGCTGTTTTTCGGTGGTGACACCGGTTTTGGTGGCTTCTGCCGGAAGCTGGCTCAGTGCGCCGTTCACGCGGTTCTGCACGTTTACCGCTGCCATGTCCGCGTTAGCACCTTGTTTGAAATAGATGTTGATGGAAGCATCCCCCGTATTCGATGCCGTGGAAGTCATATAGGTCATGTCTTCCACACCGTTGATGGCTTCTTCCAAAGGGGTTATCACTGCCTTTTGCACGGTTTCGGCGTTTGCACCCGGATAGGTTGCAAATACGTTGATGGTCGGAGGTGCGATGTCGGGGTATTGTTCCACCGGCAGGGAAAACATGGAAATCATACCCAACAGTACGATTACCACCGAGATAACGCCCGAAAACACCGGGCGGTCTATAAAAAATCGCAGGTTCATTTTACTTCGTTTTTAGGGGTTATGCTCATACCTTCTTTCATCAGTCCCACGCCTTCGGCGATAATGGTGTCACCGACCGAGAGTCCTTCTTTTACGATAAACCGGTTGCCGTCGTTCAGGCGGTCCACCGTGAGATAAGCGGCTTCCGCCTGTCCGTTTTTCAGACGGTAAGCGATAATCTTGTCTTGCAGTTCCACGGTAGCGGTCATGGGGATGGTTACGGCATCCGTTTTCGGGTTTTGAAGAATGACATTGCCGATGCTGCCGCTCAACAGTTCGCGGTCGGGATTGGGGAACAGGGCTTTGATCTGTACCGTTCCGGTAACCGGGTCCACCACGCCGCTTACGGTTTCAATACGTCCTTTCGCCTTGTACAGGCTGCCATCGTTGAGTTGCAGGCGCACTTCCGGCGTCCCGACTATCATGCTGTCAATTGAACCATAGTGAGCCGAATATCGCCGTAGCATATTCTCCGAAATGGAGAAATAGGCATATATCTCCGCATTGTCGGACACGACCGTGAAAGGCTGCGCCATATTGGGACCAACAAGTGCACCGATACGATAGGGCAATGTGCCTACCACTCCGTTGCTTGGACTTTTGATTTCCGTATAGGAGAGGTTGTTGCGTGCATCCGCTTCTTGTGCCTTTGCCTGTTCGAGTTCGGCAAGCGACACAGCCAGTTGGTTCCAGGCGAGAGAAAGCTCGTAGTCGGATATGACCTTCTCGTCAAACAACGCCTGCTTGCCCTGCAACTCGATTCGTGCCGTTTCCGCTTTTGCCTGTGTTGCGCTGACATTTGCCGATGCCGTGCGCAATGCAGCCAGATAGGGAACTTGGTCGATTACTGCCAATACTTGTCCGGTTTTCACCCGTTCACCCTCTTTCACGCACAGCCGGATGATGCGCCCTGATATTTGAGGCATAATGTCCACATCCTGCCGTCCGTGTATGGCGGCGGAATAGGATTCGGATATTTCCACCGGACTCGATGAGACCTTTATAACCTGATAACTCTGCACCGCATCCTGCTTGCCGTCCTCCTGCCTGCATCCGGTCGGCAGGAACAGCATGAGGGCAAATGCGGCGAAATTCGTGATAATGAATAGCTTGTTCATATTTTCTTCTTGTTTTGTATTAATTCATAATAGGTTTGGTGTGTCACCACTGACGGATGGTATTCCACTCTTTTTCGAGAATGGCATAAACACAGGTATCTTCATATTTTGGGGAGCCGTCAGGATTGTTTACGAATGTCACAAACTCCTTGAAACATCCTTCGCGGCGCATACCAAGGCGTTCGCATAAGCGTTTGGAGCGGATATTGTCATCTTCCACAAATCCATAGATACGCCGTGCATCCGCCTTCCGAAAAAGATAATCCAACAATCCGGTAGCCGCTTCATAAGCGAATCCTTTGCCTTCAAAACGTTTGTTGAAATGCCACCCCACATTATAAGTGTCTTCATTCTCACATAAAGCGAACACGTCACCGATAATAAAGTCATCTTTTTTCAGGCTCACGGCATAGCGTTGTATATCTTTTTGGGAATCCTGCATATATGCCCATGCCGCCTCTTCGGAACAAAGGCGGTCTCCGGCAAAGCAATTCACACGAGGATTAGAAAGATATTCCAAAAGTCCGGCTGCGTCTTTTTTCTGAAATTTTCTGATTACAATGCGTTCTGTTTCAATGTTCATACTTTTTTTAGGGTGCAAAATTATCTCCCGATAAAGGTTCTTGCAATTCAATGAGTATCGAAACGGATAAATTAACGCCCGAACCGTCCAAAATGGGCAGTTAAGACCTAAAAAGGATGGTTTTCCAAGTATAAATTCCCTTTAACAAACACAATGTGCATTTCAACTATAATTATTATCGTTTCAAGAGCAATTTTATCCGTTTCAGTCGGTTTTATCTATTAGCAAAAGATGCAAAGCACTATTTTTGCGGAATATAAAGTAACTTCGCATCCGCTATGACCCAAGAGAAAATGAAAATAATGAATTGGAAGAACGGTCTGTTGTTATCGACCGTTTCCTATATGCTCTACCTCATTCTGTGGTTTATACTTGATGATGAAACCGCCGGCCAATTGCCAGAGATGGCAATAGCCGATTATATCATCGATTATCTGTGGTGTATGCTATTTACCTACATCTCTTTAGGATTTTCCTTTTTGGTCTTTAGGATATTGCCATTCAGGACATCCTACGTGTGGGTGATTGTCTATGCATCCTGCCTTTTTACCCTGAACAACATTGTTGCATTCGGCATGATTTCTTTGTTCAACTTCTTATGGGGTGAAAACGGAAACGGGCTTCTTGACGAACTCCTCAATATGAAAGGCGCATATACTTTTGCCATGATTTCCACATTCTTGTCAAGCGTCTATGCCAACACGTTCTATCTTCAGTCTTACATCAAGGCACGCGATGAGAAACAGACACTTGAAATGGCACTGATGAAAGAAAAGGAGATAGCCTTGCAGTCACAGCTCAATTCCCTGAAACTGCAAATCAATCCGCATTTCATGTTCAACAACTTCAACAACCTGCTGGAACTGATTGAAGAAGATACCGGACTTGCCGGAAAATTCCTAAGCCATCTGTCGAAAGTGTATAGATGCATCATCACCAATCTGGACAGGAATCTGATACCTGTCGCGGACGAAATCAAGTTTCTTGATTCATATTTGTACTTGATGAAAGTGCGCCACGACGAAGGTGTCATTGCAAAAGTAAGTCCGGGCGTCAGACAATGCAACGGTTTTCTTCCTCCGGCTGTATTGCAGCTTCTTGTGGAAAACGCAATAAAGCACAACAGCTTTTCATCTGAACATCCGCTGGTCATCGACATAAAGCTGTCCGATGATTACATAACTGTCTGCAACCTTAGGTCGCCTTTGATATCCCCAATCGAATCAACCGGTTTAGGACTTAAAAATATCACAGAACGATACGTCCTGCTTTGTGACAAAAAGGTCAAGATAGAGAATGCCGAAAACTTTTATTCGGTAAGTCTGCCCATCATAAAAAGCACCATCCCCTATGAACATTCTGATTCTTGAAGACGAGCCACGCAATGCCAAGCGCCTCATAAGGCTGCTGAGCGACATTGACAGAACATTTATTGTCGAAGGCCCTCTTGCCAGCATCAAAGAGACAGTCGAATTCTTTCAATCCGGCAAAACCACAGACCTCATCCTTGCGGATATCCGTCTGACTGACGGTTTGAGTTTCGAGGCTCTCAAATATGCTCCGGCAACCGTACCCATCATATTTACTACCGCATACGATGAATATGCGGTACAGGCATTCAAGTTCAACAGTTTCGACTATCTCTTGAAACCATTGGACCCGGATGAACTTGAAACGGCCATCGACAAGGCGACCAAAGCTGGTAAAAATTATACTGACGAAAACCTGCAACAACTTTTTGACGCCTTACAGAAGAACAAGTTCCGTTATCGGGAGCGTTTCCTACTTCCTTACCGTGACGGATATAAAACCGTGCGAGTTTCGGACATCAACCACATCGAAACAGAAAACAAGACGGTATATCTCCGTCTCAACAACGGCACTTCCGAAGTGGTTAATGTATCAATGGACGAACTTGAACACCAACTGAATCCTGACTATTTCTTCCGGGCAAACCGCCAATATATTATCAATGTAGAGCACGTTTTGTTCCTCGGTAATTATTTTGGAGGAAAGTTGATTGTCCGTTTGAAAGGTTATCCGAAAACGGAAATACAAGTGAGTAAGGAAAAGGCACAGAGGCTTAAAGAATGGATTGATAGGTAGACTATCTTGAAAAAAGAGTATCAATTATATTTAGTTTGTAAATCAAGTATCTGGATTTCTATTTATCAGTTTAGAAAGCCAGATACTTGATTCTACTATATTTTCATTCTTTTCAGTTAGTTCTTATTCTTAACAGACGTCCGACCATGACATGGTCAGCAATGAAGTTGCCCATAGGATTTCGTTCACTTGCCGGACTGCGAACCAAAGGAACAACCCGCTATACCATAGAATCATCCCGTCTTTGTTGCCATTTAGCCTCCATCTCCCTTGAAAGCTCCACAATCTCACGGCTCAGTTTCACAAGGTCAATGGTGCACTTCTCCAGCTTGTAGAGCAATGCCATCGCCTTCTTCTCCGAGAAGTGAATGCGTAGCTCCTTGACAACCTGATTGTAGTTCGTGCCTATGGCTCGGAACTGGGCGTGGAAATCCGACAGCTTGGTGTAGTAGTCCAGCATCGTCTTGTCCACCTTCAGTACCTTGAACTTCTGACCGAAGAAGTGCGCCTTGAGAAAGACGGCTTTCGCATACACGTTAGATTCCTCGTACATCGTTAGGAACCTGTTCCATTCCACATCATCGAAGCGTACCATCACGCAGTGCGTCTTCGGGTTCAACTTGGGATTTCTCCCGTACTTGCTCTTCTTTTTCATACTTCTTATTCTTTTAATTTTATGGCTTGTTTATTTTTTAATCTTTGATTAATGAACCCCGAAATTATCCGACTGCGGAGGATAATTCAGCCCACGGCAGTGAAGGTGTTTTCAGTTACTTAGAATTATTCGGGTAACTGAAAATATATCTTGCTGTGTCTTTGAGGACACAAGAATCCTCCGCCTGTCGGATTGGTTTGTGAGTATAATAACTCATTTGGAATATCGGTCAAGCCGATGGAGTGTATCCACCGGCTTGACCGGTTCTACCGTAATCCGCTCAGAGTTTGCGCCACTGCTCGATATCCT